>CASEBK010000033.1 GCA_949286115.1 uncultured Veillonellaceae bacterium
AGCCCCTTCTCTTCCAGCGCTTTCATCTGCGGAGGCGGCGCGGCAGAGAGCGTGCGGCGACAGGGAGCGCGCGGAAACGGCGCTGGCGTCGCTCGGCGAGGAAGCGAAGGCGCGGCAGGCGCAGATGAAAGCGCTGGAAGAGAAGGGGCTGGAAGAGAACGCCGCCCTGAAGGCGGGGGAGGAACGGAGCTTCCGCCTGCTGAACTGGTGGAACGACGCCAGATCCCGGGCGGAGTCTCTCTCGTCGCAGCAGTCCTACCTCGTGAAGGCGGAGAAAGAACACGCCAGCTTCTCCAACGCTTCCCGCACGGTGCTCGAGGCGGATCAGCCCTGGCAGTCTCATATCCGGGGGGCCTTCGGCGAGCTCCTCCGCGTGCCCGGCGAGTACACCGACGCGGCGGAAGCGGCCCTCGGCGGGACGGTGGCGTACATCGTGACGGATACCGCCGCTGCGGCTGGCGAGATCATTCAGTGGATGAAGCGGAACAATGCAGGGCGCACGACGTTCTACCCGCTCGACGCCATGCGGCCCCGCTTTTCCGATGCGGCCGAGCGGGAGGCGGCGCGGGAGCCCGGCGTCCGGGGGATCGCCTCCGACCTTTTCGGCTGCGCGCCGGGCATCGAGGAACTGAAGAAATCCATCCTGGGAAGGCTCCTCATCGTGGAGGACCTCGATACGGCCAGGCGCATCGCGAAGAAATATAAATACCGGCTGAGCCTCGTCACGCTGGACGGGCAGCTCCTGCGGCCGGGCGGCTCCATGACGGGGGGCTCGCTCCGCCGAAAGAGCAATACCTTCTTCGGTCGGAAGCAGGAAATCGAAGCGCTCACGGAGAAGATCGAGCGCGCTCGCGCGGAAGCGGCTCGTCTCGAAGAGGAGCGCAAACGTCAGAACGAAGCGAGCGAGGTGCTCTCCGAGCAGCTCTCCGCCTCACGGGAAGCCTGGCAGGCGTTCCATGTGGAAGAAGCCGCGGCGAAAGTCCGCCGGGAAGGGCTCGCGCGGGAACTGGCCGCGACGTCCGAGGCTGTGACGAAGGCGGAGCGCGAAAAAAGTGCGGCGGAGGCGGCAGCGGCGAAAAACGAAGCGGACCGGAAGGCTGCGGAGGCGGCGCTGGCCGCACTGGGGGAGATCCCCACCGCTTCGGCGGAAGATGCGCTCGAAGCGCTTCGAAAAGAAGCGGACCTTGCGTCGGCGCAGGTGGCGGACCGGCGGGTGGCTCTCGCCCGCGCCGAAGAGGCACTTCGCCGGGCGGAGGAATCCGCCGGGAGCCGGGAAAAGGCGCTCTCCGCCGAGCGGGACGGAAAAGCGGCAGCGGAAAAGGAGCTCGCCCGGTGCCGCGTGGAAGGAGAAGCCATCGCCGAGGCATTACAGGCGCTTGCCGCGCAGTATGAAGCGGCGAAAGCGGCGCAGAAAGAAGCAGCGGACGCGCGGGACGCCCTTGCAGAAGCCGCAGACGTCACCGCACTCCGGCGCAGCGAGAGCGACAGAGCGCATCGGGAAGCGCAGGCGGCATCGGTGGAGCTTGAGAAGAAGCTCGCCGAGCGGGCGCTCCGCATCGAAGAAGAAAAACGCCTTGAAAAAGAGGAGATGGCCCATCTGCAGCTGGCAGGCCTCACGGAAGCATCGGCAGAGGCACTGCGCCTGCCCGGCAACATGCAGGACATCCGCCAGCGGCTGGACGGACTGCGGCAGAAGATCGATGCCCTCGGCCCGGTGAACCCCAACGCCGAGGCGGAGTATGCTCTGGAAGCGGAGCGTCTCCAGTCCTACCGTGCACAGATCGCCGATCTCGAACAGGCCAGGGACGGTCTTGCGAAAGTCATCGAGGGGATCGACACGGCCATGGCCTCCCATTTCACGGAGGCGTTTCAGAAGGTGAACGAAGAATTTGGGCGCATCATGAAGCTCATGTTCCACGGCGGCACGGGCCGGCTCGCGCTCACGGACAGCGCCCATCCGCTGGAGAGCGGGGTGGAGCTCTACCTCGAGCTTCCCGGCAAGAAGCGCCAGCCTCTCTCCCTCATGTCCGGCGGCGAGCGGGCGCTCACGGTAATCGCGCTCCTCATTTCCTTCCTGGCATATCGCCCGGCGCCGTTTTGCTTCGTGGACGAGATCGACGCGGCGCTGGACGACGCGAACGTGGAGCGTTTCAGCCGGATGATGGAGGAATATAAAAAACGGACGCAGTTCATCGTCATCACGCACCGGAAAAAGACGATGGAGTATGCAGATACGCTCCAAGGGGTTACAATGGGAGAAAAAGGCGTGTCCGCGCTCGTCACGGTGCGCATGGAAGACTACATCAAGGAGGATTAAGATGGGATTTTTCGACAAGATCAAAAAGGGGCTGGAACGGACCAAGAAGAGCCTCATCAAAAATATTGAGACCGTCGTCATCGGCTACGCGAAGATCGATGAGGATTTCCTGGACGATCTGGAGGCGGTGCTCCTCACGGGGGATCTGGGCGTGCGCACCACGGACTACCTCATGCGCCAGATCCGCCGGGGCGTGACGGAGGGCCGCATCACCAGCACGAAGGAAGTCATGCCCTACATGCAGCAGCTCGTGGCGGACATGCTCCGCGAGCCGCAGAAGGAAGACGCGCCGGTTCATCATCCCGAGGTGTGGCTCATCGTGGGCGTGAATGGCGTAGGCAAGACCACCACCATCGGCAAGCTCTCGAGCCAGATGCACCGGGAGGGGAAGAAGGTGCTCCTCGCGGCGGCGGATACGTTCCGCGCGGCAGCGTCCGAGCAGCTCACCATCTGGGCGGAGCGCACCGGCGCGGACATCGTGAAGCACGCCGAGGGCGCGGACCCGGCGGCGGTGGCCTTCGACGCGGTGTCGGCCGCGAAGGCCCGCGGGGCGGACGTGGTGCTCATCGACACGGCGGGCCGCCTCCAGACGAAGGTGAATCTCATGGAGGAGCTGAAGAAGATCAGCCGCGTGGTGAAGAAGGTCATCCCCGACGCGCCGCATCAGACGCTGCTCGTGCTGGACGCCACCACCGGGCAGAACGCGGTGAGCCAGGCGAAGTCCTTCAGCGAGATCGTACCGCTCACCGGGGTGGTGCTCACGAAGCTGGACGGCACGGCCAAAGGCGGCGTGGTGCTCTCCATCACGGAGGAGCTGCACGTGCCGGTGAAATACATCGGCCTCGGCGAACGGGAAGACGATCTGCAGAAGTTCGACCCCGATGATTTCGCCCGGGCGCTCTTCGAGACGGAAGACCACGTGCTGGAGGAGAGCACGAAAGTATAAGAGCATGTGAAAAACGCACCGGCGGGAGATCCCGTGCGGTGCGTTTTTGCGTGGAAAAATCAGGCGGCGCGGCCGGAGCGGAGGTGGATGAGCGCGAGCAGCGCCGTCTCCAGAAGGCCGATGGCAAGGAGCCCGTCCTGCGTGCCGATGGCTTCGATGACGGAGGAGACGAAGAGGCTCCCGAAAGGGGCGCTCCCGAGGAAGACGAAGGAGTAGAGGCTCATGATGCGTCCCAGGTACTGCGAGGGGCTGGCCATCTGGATGGCCGTATTGCAGTGGATGAGGAAGAGGATGACGAAGAAGCCCAGCGCGGCGAAGAGGAGGAGCGCCGGCCCGTAGAGGCTCATGCGGCTCACGAGGGCAAGGCACAGGCCGCACGTGACGGCGGTCAGAAAGAGGAAGCGCTGGCTCCGCGCCTTCCGGCCCGCAGCGGAGAGGAGGCCGCCCGCAAGCGAGCCTGCGCCGATGGCAAAGAGAATGGAGCCGAAGCCGCTGATGCCCGCATGGAGCACCCGATCGGCGAAGAGCGGCCCGTAGGTGCCGAAATTCATCACGAGGCCAGACACCACCGCCATGGAGAGGAGGTTCGTCCGGATGACGGGACTCCCCTTCGCGAAGGCGAGGCCCTCGCGGATGCCGGCGAGCGCGCCGGTCTTCTCCCGCACGGGCGGCGGCTCGTCCACTTTCATCAGGAGGTAGGTGAAGAAGATGGGCACGAGGGAGAGCGCGTTCAGGGCAAACATGGAGCCGTAGTCGATGTACGTGAGGAGCCACGCCGCCAGCAGCGGGCCGAACATGCGGGTGATGTTGAAATTGGCCGAATTGAGCGCCATGGCGCTCTGGAGCTGGGCCTTGCCCACGAGGCTCGGCATGAAGGCCAGGCGAGCCGGCATGTCCACCGCGTCGATGGAGCCGAGGAGGAAAGCAAAGAAGAGGATCCACCCGTAGGCGGCGTGCCCCGTCCAGAGGAGCACCGCCAGCGCCGCGGCCTGCACGATGTAGAGAAGCTGCGTCCCCGCGAGGATGAGCCGCCGGCTGTGCCGGTCGATCAAAAGGCCGATGAAGAGGGAAAAGAGCAGCGCCGGGGTGAACTGCATGGCCGACACGAGGCCCAGGAGGAGCGCCGAGTCGGTGAGCTCGTACACGAGCCACTGCTGGGTGGTGAGCTGGAGCCAGAAGCCGATGAGCGCGACCCACTGCATGAGCCAGAAATTGCGGTAGTTCCGGACAGCGAGCGCGGGAAAAAGCGTCGTGAGTTTCATTGGCACACCTCCCGGATTTTCTGTATAATCGGTACACAGGACGGCGGCGGACAGCCGCGCATCCATAAATTTTTCTCATGGTCTCCTGCGCCTTCATCATAGCACGGCGGCGGGGGAAAGACAATTTGCCGGCAGGGCCGGCGGGGAGGACAGATGGCGGCGAAAAAGAAATCGTGGTACGCCGTGAAGGCGGGGCGTCATCCGGGGCTGTACCGCACGTGGGCGGACTGCCAGCGGGAAGTGACGGGCTGGCCCGGCGCGGCGTTCAAAGGATTCTATACGAAGGAAGAGGCGGAAGCGTACCTTGCGGGCGAGGCGGCGGAGGCTGCGGACGAGGAGGCGGCCGGCGCGCTCACCGCCTATGTGGACGGCTCGTACGCGCCTTTCCTGCCGGACCGGTACGCCTACGGCGCGGTCTTCCTGTACGAGGGAAAGACGGAGACCGAGGGCCGCTGCTTCATCGACCCGGAGAACGCGGCCATGCGCAATGTGGCGGGCGAAGTGGCCGGAGCCAGGCGCGCCATGGAGGTGTGCCTTGCGCGGGGTATCCCCCGGCTCGAGCTGTACTACGATTACGCGGGGCTCGAGAAATGGTGCACCGGTGAGTGGCAGGCCAACCGCCCCGGGACGAAGGCGCTCCGGGCGTATTACGACAGCATCCGGGACCGGCTCGCCGTTCATTTCCACAAGGTGAAGAGCCACACCGGCGTGCGGTACAATGAGCTGGCGGACAAGCTCGCGAAGGAAGCGCTCTTCGGGAAATAAGAGGCGCTTGCCTTTTGAGAATGCCTGTGCTATGATAAGGCCACAAAATCAGTATGGATTTTTCTGAACCTCAGTTCTTTTCGCCGTACACTCCAGCGGGGGTGTGCGGCTTTTATTTTTCAGGAAACGGAAGGAGCTGCCATGGAGATCATGGACAATGAAGGGCTGGCGCTCATCCGGTCCAGACGGGCCGTCCGGTCTTACCGGCCCGACGAAGTGCCGGAAGAGCTGCTGGCCGCGGTATTGGACGCAGGGACCTGGGCGCCGACAGGCGGCGGAAGACAGTCGCCTGTCATCGTCGCGGTGACCCGTCCGGACGATCGGAAGGCGGTCGCAGAGTTGAATGCCGAGGTCATGGGCGGTCATGACGATCCGTATTACGGGGCGCCGGTCGTCATCCTGGTCCTGGCGGAACAGGATGCGGCGACCTGTGTGGAAGGTGGGAGCTGTGTGCTGGAAAATATGATGCTGGCCGCGGCGGCGGTCGGCCTCGGCTCGGTGTGGGTCCATCGGGAAAAAGAGATGTTCGACAGCGCAAAGGGCAAGGCGCTGCTGCGTGCCTGGGGACTGTCGGAAACGCTTCGCGGTATCGGCGGCATGGCGCTCGGGTATCCGGCGGGGCCGGGGGCGAAGCCGGCGCCCCGGAAAGAGGGCTATGTGGTCCGGGTGTGAGGAAGCCGGCCGGAAGGCGCTTCCTGAGAAACAGGTCTGTCTGATCCGGAATGCGGACTGGATCCTCACGATGGACGAGCAGAGGACCCGATATCGGCATGCCGACCTGCTGTATGCCGGGCGGGAGATCCTCGAGATCGGACCGTCACTGGAAGAGAAATACCGCGGGCGATGCGTATTTGACAGCGTGTACGAGGCGGCGGGACGGATCGTACTGCCCGGATTCGTCAATGCGCATCACCATACCTGGCAGGCCCTGATCCGAAATATCCACATCACGCAGGGACTCACCCTGGAGCCCTGGCTGAAAGTGATGTATGAGATCTATCGATACCTGACGCCGGACGCAGCCCGCGCAGGCGTGTATGCCAGTCTTGGCGACTGCCTTAAGACGGGATGCACCTCTTCCAATGACCTGTGGTATCCGCACCCGGTCGGAGTGCACGGCCTGATGGACGCAGAGATCGAAGCGGCAGCAGAACTGGGGATCCGGTTTCATCCCATTCGGAGCTATCACTCGCAGGTGAGCCGCGTCGTGCCGCCTGAGGTGGTGGATACGACGGAGCGGGTGATGGAGGAAGCGGCCCGGCTGGTGGAGACGTACCATGACCGCGGGCGGTTCTCCATGTGCCGGGTGGGCATCGGCCCCAGTATCGCCCAGTACGATACGGAAGAGATCCTGCAGGCGACGCTGGATTTTGCCGAGAAATACGACGTGATGGTCCATGGCCATCTGGCGGAGAGCCGCTTCGAATGGCAGTACACGAAAGAGCATTTCGGCTGTACCCCGGTGGAGTGGTTCCGGGAGCATGGCCTGCTGGGACGGCGGTTTTACTATGCGCACGGCGTGCAGCTGGATGAAACGGATAGGCGGATCCTGGCAGAGACCGGCACGGGCATCGTGAGCTGCCCGATCTCCAATATGTATCTGAGCTCCGGAGCCTGCCCGGTCAGGGCGCTGATGGATGCGGGAGTCCGGCGTCTTGCGCTTGGCGTGGACGGACCGGCCAGCAGCAATTCCTCCAACATGATGGAGGAGATGCGGGCCGCTTACCTGGTCAGCCGGCTGTGCTATGGCGAGACGCCCTGCACGACGGAAGATATCCTGTATATGGCGACCGCCGGAGGCGCGGCGGCGCTGGGACGGGACGACATCGGCAGCCTCCGGCCGGGCATGGCCGCGGACATCACGATCCTGGACTGGGATCGGCTCTCCTGGGCGGGCGGCTGCTATGATCCGGCGGACTGCATCGTATTGAGCGGGGACGCGCGGATGGTCGATCGGGTCATCGTGAATGGACAAACTGTCGTGAGCGGCGGGAGACTGACCCGGGGCGATGAAGAGGAGAAAAAAGAGTATGTGAATGCCGTAGGGAGAGAGCTTCTTGCCCGGGCGTCTGCGCGGCTGCCCGGACTTCGGCAGGATCTGGGCATCAAATAATTGAATCATGGCGTCCGGCCTTTCAGGACTATAAATTTTTCTGTTTCTGAACATAACAGACAAATTTACAGTCTTTTTTTTATCAATGGGAATCAGGAGGGAAACAGATGGAATGAAAAAGAGAGTGCTGATCTACCGGAGCGTGCTTCTCACACTGGGCTCGATCGTATCCGCCTATGGCATTACGCTGGCCGCAGGCGCCGGATTCGGGGGCGCCACGCTGGTCGTGCTGTGGCAGGGACTGGCCCTGACAGGCGGGATATCGCTCGGACAGGCTTCCTTTCTGGTGGCAGCGGCCATGATCGGATTTTCACTGGTCTATGACCGAAAGCAGATCCGGCTGGGGACGGTAGTCTATCAGATCCTTTACAGCGGATTTGTCGATGTGTTTTACCCGCTTCATGTCTATCCGGACATGTTGTGGATGCGGCTGGCTCTCATGACGGCGGGCATCGTTATCTTTGCCGCCGGGACCGGGGCGTATGCCGCCGCCGATCTGGGGAGGGGCTCCTATGAAGCGCTGACCTTTTCCCTGGCGGAGAAGAATCATTGGGCGGTGAGCCGTGTCCGCATGAGTCTGGATTTCCTGATGGTGGTCTCCGGACTGCTGCTGGGCGGGACGTTCGGTCTGTGCACCGTCGTCACGGTCCTGTGCTCCGGTCCCATCATCCAGTGGAGCGCCGCTTTTTTTATGAATGGATGGAAACGAAAAGGAGATATCGGAAATGGCCTATGATCTGATCATTCAAAATGCGCGTCTTAGAAATCATACGCTGGCGGATATCGGCATCACGGAAGGCAGGATCATTTCTGTCGGACCGGGGCTTGGCGGAGACGCGAAAGTGAAACTCGATGCAGAAGGGCGGCTGGTCACGGAATCGTTTGTCAATGGGCATCTGCATCTGTGCAAAGTCTACACGCTGGAAATGGCAGGCCAGCAGGCGCTGCAGGAATACCAGCACGGCGGTATGGGCGGAGCGATGACGGCGATCGAAAAGGCCTCCGCCTTCAAGACGGCTTACGACGAAAGCTGGATCTACAGAAACGTGGAGAAAGCCTGCGACCTGGCGGTCCGCTATGGGGTCACGCACATCCGCGCGTTTGCCGATGTGGACAGCAAAGCGAGGCTGGAAGGCGTCAAGGCGCTCCTGCGCGCGCGGGAGACGTACCGGGACCGCGTAGAACTCCAGGTGGTCGCTTTCCCGCAGGACGGCTGGCAGAGAGAACCGGGGACGGAGGCATTGATGCAGCAGGCCATGGAGCTGGGCGCCGATGTGGTGGGCGGCATCCCGTGGATGGAGTATACGAAGCAGGATGAGGAGCGGCATGTGGCCAGCGCCTGCGCCCTGGCGAAGCGTTGGAATAAAGATATTTCAATGCTTCTGGACGACGTGGGAGACGCAGAGGAACGGACGCTCGAAATGCTCTGCCTCAAAAGCATCGAGATGGGATGGCAGGGACGTGTGACGGCGCAGCATTGCCGCGCCATGGCGCTGTACCCGGAGAATTATTTCCGCAAGCTGTTGGCGCTGATCAAAAAAGCCGGCATCGGATTTGTGAGCGATCCGCACACAGGGCCGCTGCATGCGAGGGTGAAAGATCTCATCGAAGCAGGGATCCCTGTGGCGCTGGGGCAGGATGATATCGCGGACGCCTATTATCCTTATGGCGAATGCAATATGCTGGAAGTCGCCTTCCTGGCCAGTCATCTGCTGTGGATGACTGGATTTGAAGATATGGAGCATCTGTACGACATGGTGACCGTCAGCGCGGCCCGGGTACTGGGGATGAAACATCATCAGCTGTGCGCCGGGGGCGATGCGGATCTCGTCATTCTCGACGAGCCGGATGTGTATCATGCGATCTGGCATCACCGCGCGCCGGCCGCAGTGGTGAAAAACGGACGGATCCTGCGCTGCGAACTGCCGGTGGAGAGGAGCATAAGCCCGGTCGGATAAGCGGAAAAGGACCATACGGGTGGAAGGGGCATTCAAAAGAAAGCCTGCCTGCAGGGAGCCGGTCTCCCAGACGGCCTGCGCTTTCCCGCCGCTGAGCGGCACATTCCGTATTTTTCCGGGCATGAGAAAGCCCCCATTTGGCATTCCACATGCATGCGGTTTGGCAAATGGGGGTGTTTTCACGCTTTTTTCCCGGGTCCGGGATCAGTCCCACGCGGGCTCGATGGTGCCTTTGTATTTCTCGGCGATGAACTGCTTCACCGAGTCGGACTGGTAGGCTTTCACGAATTTCGCATAGGCCGGATCGTCCTTGTCTTTCTCACGGGCGGCGATGATCATCACGGCGAGGGGATTGTCCTTCGCTTCGAGGAAGATGCCCTGGTCTTTCGGGGAGAGCCCGGCGCTCATGACGTAGTTCATGGTGATGACGGAAGCGTCCACGTCGTCCAGACTGCGCGGGAGCTGCGCCGCTTCGAGCTCGCGGAATTCCAGATGCTTCGGATTGTCCGTGATGTCTGCGGGGGTCGCCGTATTGCCCGCGCCGTCCCGCAGCTTGATGAGCCCGGCCTGCTGGAGGAGCTGGAGGCCGCGGCCTTCATTGGTGGGGTCGTTCGGGATGGAGATGACGCCGCCGTCGGGGATGTCCTTCACGTCTTTCACGGTATTGCTGTAGATGCCCATGCGCATGAGAATGGCGTTGCCGATGGCGGTAAGGTGCGCGCCTTCCTGCTGGTTGAAATTGTCGAGGAAGGGCTTGTGCTGGTAGACCGCCAGATCGAGCTCGCCGTCTTCCAGCGCCTGGTCCGGGGTGATGTAATCAGAGAATTCCTTCACGTTCACTTTGAGGCCGTTCTTCTCTGCTTCTTTCGCGGCGGCTTCGACCACTTCCGCGTGAGGGCCGGCGGTGGCGCCTACGGTGATCTCCGTTTTCTCCGGTTTGGCCGCCGGCGCGGAGCCGGAGGAGCCGCCGCATCCGGCGATGCATGCCGCTGCGGCGAAGGCGGCGAGACTGGCGAGGATGAGTTTTTTCTTCATGATGTGGGGTCCTTTCTATAAAAAATGATTTTATATGCGGAGCCCGTGAGGGGGAGCGGGACACACAGCAAAAGGGATCAGCGCTTGTCTGCGCGGCGGGCCAGATGGCTGCCGATGAACTGGATGGCCTGGACGATGACCACGAGCACCACGATGGTGGCGATCATCACGTCGGCCTGGAAGCGCTGGTAGCCGTAGCGGATGGCCAGGTCGCCCAGACCGCCGCCGCCGATGGTGCCGGCCATGGCGCTGGAGCCGATCAGGGTGACGACGACCACGGTCATGGTTTCGATGATGGCGGGGAGCGCCTCGGGGATGAAGACTTTCCAGATGATCTGGAAGGGCGTGGCCCCCATGGATTCCGCTGCTTCAATGAGGCCGGAGGGGATCTCGCGGATGGAGGTCTCCACCATGCGCGCCGTATAGGGGATGGCCGCGATGGTGAGCGGTACGATGGCGGCGGTGGTGCCGATGGACGTGCCGGCTACGAGGCGCGTGAACGGGATGATGGCCACCATGAGGATGATGAAGGGGATGGAGCGCACCACGTTCACGATGAACGAGAGCGGCTTATTGAGCGCCGGGCAGGAGAGGATGCCCCCTTTTTCTGTGACGACCAGGAGGATGCCCAGGGGGATGCCCACGAGGGCGGCGATGAGCGCGGAGACGCCCAGCATGTACAGCGTCTCGCCGAGACTTTTGAGAAGCAGATTAGTTATGATGGGGGACATAGCCGATGACCTCGCTTTCGATGGGAAGATTATCCAAATGGGAGAGACCGGCGCGGATGTTTTCATCGGTGCCGTCGATGGTGACGATGAGCTTGCCGAAGGGCACGCCGTGGATGTAGTCGATGTTGCCGTAGAGGATGCTCACGTCGAGGCCGTATTTCCGGATGAGATTGGCCACGATGGGCTCGTCCGCCACGTCGCCCCGGAAGGAGAGACGGAGCGCCGTGAGGTCGCCGTCGTGGAGCTTTTCCTTCGTGATGTTCATATGAGCGAGCGCTTCGGGAAGCTCATTGGAGATGACGGAGCCGATGAACTTCCGGGACGTCTCCGTCTGAGGATTCGTGAAGAGATCTACCACGGAGCTCTCTTCGATGATCTTTCCCTTCTCGATGACGGCCACGCGGTCGGCGATCTGCTTGATGACTTCCATCTGATGGGTGATCATGATGATGGTGATGCCCAGTTTCTTATTGATGCGCTTCAGGAGCTGCAGGATGGACTTCACCGTCTCCGGGTCGAGAGCGGACGTCGCCTCGTCCGAGAGGAGCACTTCCGGGTCGGAGACGATCGCCCGGGCGATGCCCACGCGCTGCTTCTGCCCGCCAGAGAGCTGCGCCGGATACTTGTCCCGATACTCCGTGAGGCCCACCAGATCGAGGATGGCGGAGATCTTTTTCTCCTGCTCGGCCTTCGGCACTTTGGCCAGCTCCAGAGGAAAGGCCACGTTCTGAAAGACCGTGCGGCTCGAGAGCAGATTGAAATGCTGGAAGATCATGCCGATGTGCTTGCGCTCCTCCCGAAGCTCTTTCTGGGAGAGCTTCGTCATGTCTTTGCCGTTGATGAGGACCTCGCCCGACGTGGGGGGCTCCAGCATGTTGATGCAGCGGATCAGGGTGGACTTGCCCGCGCCGGACTGTCCGATGATGCCGAAGATCTCTCCGTCCTCGATGGTGAGGTTGATATCTTCGAGCGCGGTGATATGGCCGTCGTAGCTTTTGTTGATATGCTTCAGCTCGATCATCTTTTACATACTCCTTATTCAATAAAAAAACTTTCATCCCAAAGATGAAAGTAAAAGCAGCGCATCATCTTTCGGGAAATCCCGCTGGAATTGGCACCGGTTCTCTTGCGAGGGGTTGCCGCAGCTTCCTTGGGCCAGTCCCTCCGCTGCTCGTGATGAAATCGTATGAAGTTGTGTTGAAACCAATCTTACAGTACCATTAAGCGATTGTCAATAGGGAAATCAGAAAGGGAAAACGGCGAGGCTCTAGCCGTTCATTGCGGGCGCGCAGTCAGGATGATATAATTATACTGAATTAAAGAAGAAAAGGATTCAGGGGCCAGAGGGCCCGTGCATTATCCGAAAGGCAGAGGAGGTCTCTATGAGTGTGAATCAGCGTCTGGTCAATCCCCTGACGGATCAGCTGTTTGAAGCGATCCTGCATCTGGAATCCCGGGACGAATGCTACGAATTTTTTGAAGATCTGTGCACCATCAACGAGCTGCGGGACATGTCCCAGCGTCTCGAAGTGGCGCGTATGCTGCGGAATGGAGAGAAATACGACAAGATCGAAGGCACCACTGGAGCCTCCACGGCGACCATCTCCCGGGTGAAGCGGTGCCTCAAGTTCGGCGCGGACGGCTACGCCAAGGTGCTGGACCGGATCGAGCCGAAGGAGGAGAAGGGCGATGAGTGAACCTCTCGCGATGAGCCACAGCGGCTTCAAAGCCTATGATATCCGCGGCGTCATGCCGGACGAGATCAATGAGGAGCTGGCGTACCGCGTGGGCCGAGCCTATGCGGCGCTGTATCATCCGCAGACGGTCGCCGTCGGCAGAGACATCCGCCTCTCCTCAGAGGCTCTCGCCGCGGCGGCGATTCGCGGTCTGACGGAAGGCGGCGCCGATGTGGTGGACATCGGCCTGTGCGGCACGGAAATGATGTATTTCGCCGTTTTCCACGGCAGGTTCTCCGGCGGCATCATGATCACCGCGAGCCACAATCCGATGGACAACAACGGCATGAAGCTCGTCCGGGAAGAGGGCATCCCCATCAGCGCCGACACGGGCCTCAAAGACATCGAGGCGCTCGTCTTCTCCGGCGGCTTCCCCGCCGCGGAGAAAAAGGGGACTGTCGTCAAAGAAGACGTGATGGACGACTACATCGCTCATATCCTCTCCTATGTGGATACGTCCCGCATGAAGCCGCTCCGCATCGCGGTGGACGCGGGGAACGGCTGCGCGGGGCTGGCTTTTGAAAAGCTCAAAGGCCATCTGCCGTTTCAGTTCGAAGAGCTCTACATGGAGCCGGACGGCACGTTTCCTCACGGCGTGCCCAATCCCATGCTGGAAGAATGCCGCGCGCCGCTCGCCGCGAAAGTGAAAGAGACCGGCGCAGACATGGGCATCGCCTGGGACGGCGACTTCGACCGCTGCTTCTTCATCGACCACGAAGGGCACTTCGTGGAAGGGTACTACATGGTGGGGCTCCTGGCGGGGTATTTCCTTCGCCTCCATCCAGGGGAGACCATCGTGCACGACCCGCGGTGCTTCTGGAATACGGAGGACATCGTGGCGCGCCTCGGCGGGAAGGCGGCGGAGTCGAAGGGAGGCCATGCCTTCATGAAGGAAACGCTCCGCCGCGTCCACGGCATCTACGGCGCGGAGATGAGCGCGCATCATTTCTTCCGGGATTTCTCCTACTGCGACAGCGGCATGATCCCCTGGCTCATCGTGGCGCAGCTCGTCTCCGAGACGGGAAAGAGCCTCGCCGAGCTCGTGCGGCAGCGGGAGGCACTCTTCCCGTGCAGCGGCGAGATCAATCTGCCCGCGCGGGACGTGGCGAAAGTGCTTCGTGCGGTGGAGGACCGGTACGGGCCGGAGGCGAAAGCCGTGTCTCATCTGGACGGCGTGTCCCTCGACTTCGGCACGTGGCGCTTCAATCTGCGCCCGTCGAACACGGAGCCGCTCATCCGCTTCAACATGGAGACCCGCGGAGACCGGGCGCTCCTCGAAAAAAAGAAGAACGAAGTGATGCGCTTCATCGAAGAAGCGAACGCATGAAAAAGAGCCTGGCGAAAGCCGGGCTTTTTGCATGGGAAGGATCAGGGCGCCTCTTTGAAATGCGGCGCGAGCACAGAGGCAGCGGTGTCCGCCATGAGGGCGTAGCCGTCTCCGTTCGGGTGGACACCGTCCGCATAGAAGCGGTCGCCGGAAGGAAAGAGGCGCTGGAAATCGATGAGGGGAAGAGACAGGTCTGTCGCGAGAGCGCGGAGAAATCCGCCGTATTGACGAAGCTCGGCATTATTTTCTTCATGCTGCCAGGACGCCTGCCAGCCTGCGGCGATAGAGGCGCGCGTCGTGAGGAGCGGCACGCCGAGCACCACGGGGATGTGGGCGGCGAGCGCGCGGATCTCTTCCTCTGCTTTGCGGCAGAGCACATCGAAGCGGATGCCACAGAGGATGTCGTTCGTGCCGCCCATGAGGAAGAGCGCCTCCCCTTCCGCGGGGTAGTGCACGACGGTCCACGCGTCGCATAGAATGTCTGAAAAGAGACGGCCGCATACGCCGTGGTTGTAGAAAGCGATCGCAGGGAAGCGCCGCGAGAGGCGGGCGATCCAGCCATCTCCGGGCGCTGCGCCGTAGCCGGCGGTGAGACTGTCGCCCCAGCACTGAAGCGCACGGAAAGTCGTGAGAGAGGTCATGGGAGACTCCTTTCCTTTTTCTTCATCATAGGAAACGGAAGAGAGACTGTCAATGGCGGCGCAGGAAAAAGTATACACTGCAATCCCGAAAAAAGTATGATACAATAAATAAAAATTCGCAGAAAAAGAAATACTCGAAGTCCTGCAGTTCCCATCAAGGAGGTATACGGATGAACAGACAACTATCTTTGGAATTTGTGCGCGTCACAGAACAGGCGGCGATCCGCAGCGGCCGTCTCATGGGCCGGGGCGATAAGGAAGGAGCGGACCAGCTCGCCGTAGACGGGATGCATGCCCAGTTCGCGCTCACGCCCATTTCCGGCACCGTCGTCATCGGCGAAGGCGAGATGGACGAAGCGCCGATGCTCTATATCGGCGAACACGTAGGCGCAGGCGGTGAAGAAGTGGATATCGCCGTAGACCCGGTAGAGGGGACGAACCTCGTCGCCAAAGGACAGGACGGCGCCATCGCGGTGCTGGCCATTGCGCCGAAAGGCTGCCTCCTCCATGCGCCTGACATGTACATGGAGAAGATCTGCGTCGGCCCCCGCGGCAAGGGACGCATCGACATCAACGCGTCTGTCACGGAGAACCTGCGCCGCGTGGCGGAAGGGATGGACCGCGACGTGTCCGACCTCACTGTAGTCGTCCTCGACCGGGAGCGCCATGAAAAGATCATTCGCGAATGCCGCGAGGCCGGTGCGCGCATCCGCCTCATCACGGACGGCGACGTGGCGCCGGCGGTGGAATGCGGCATCGAAGGGAGCGGCATCCACATGGTCATCGGTTCCGGCGGCGCGCCGGAAGGGGTGCTCGCAGCCGTTGGCCTCAAGTGCCTCGGCGGCGATATGCAGGCCCGGCTCCTGCCGCACAACCACGAAGAAATCACCCGTCTCCACGAGATGGGCATCGACGACCCGAGCCGCGTGCTCACGCTGGACGACCTCGTCAAGGGCGACGACTGCATCTTCTCCGCCACGGCCATCACGGAGTGCAACCTCCTCCGGGGCCTGCGCTACTTCGGCGGCGGCTGCCGCACGAGTACCATGCTCCTCCGGTACAAGACGGGGACCGTGCGCTTCATCGACACCATCCACCGCTTCGGGGAAGAAAAACCGGCGGTCAAGCTGTAAAAGCGGGAAAATATCTGTTAAAATAGCGGATAAAGCCACAGGCGGTGTCCGCTTTTTTGTTTGGGAGGCGTCATGAAGGAAGTTTTTGATTGGGTCTATTCCATCGTCGTCGCGCTGTTTCTGGCGATGCTCATCCATATTTTCCTCTTCGTGCCCACGCGTGTCTCCGGGGAGTCCATGTACCCCACGCTGGACGACGGGCAGTATCTCATCGTGTCGAAGATCATGCACGTGCTTCGGGAGATGCCCGACTATGGAGACATCGTCATTATCGACAGCCGTACCCGCCGGGAGCGCTCCTGGGTGGACGATCTGACGGAGCCGATGAATAATTATATCGCCATCTTCAATAAGAACCGGCAGGAGCACAGCGTGTGGGTGAAGCGCGTCATCGGCAAAGGCGGCGACACGCTCGCTTTCCGTGACGGCGCGGTATGGCGGAACGGCGAGCCGCTGGACGAACCGTACATCCATGAGCCGATGGAATTCTCCATGGACGGCACGTACACCGTGCCCGAAGGGACGGTCTTCGTCATGGGGGACAACCGCAATCACAGCAGCGACAGCCGCTTCATCGGACCCGTGCCAGTGGATCACGTGCTGGGCCGCGTGGTGTTCGAATTGTAAGCGTATGAAGAAGGACGGCAGAAGCCGTCTTTTCTTTTGCCCACTTCGAATCGCTGGAAGCAGGCGTGCTTTGCCAGTGTCGCAGGATGGAGAGCTGTCGCGGATCTGCGATTTCACAGGGCCTGTGAGCGTATCTCGTCGAAGAGGGGACGCTCGAAGCCGAAGAATAGGGGAGCCTTTCACGGCTTCTGGAAAAGGGCGGGCCCTTCGGGAGCGTCCATGTGAGGAAACGCCTTTCCCTGATCCGGCGCAAAAGAAAAGCGTGTACATGTGACTGTACACGCTTTTTTGGTCTGCGATCAGCCGAAGAGGATGAAGTTGCCTACGACGATGAGGACGCACGATACGGCCATGGGGATGGCGGTGCGCTTCACCAGATCGAAGGGGCTGATGCCCGCCATGCCGCTGGCGACGATGATGACGCCGGTGATGGGCGAGATGGCCCGGGCGGAGCTGGCGATGAGGTGCATCGGCAGGATCATGAAGGCGGCGTTCACACCGGTCTTGGCGGCGATCTCAGGGACGAGATTCGCAAAGGCGAAGAAGGGGGCGTTGCCGGAGCCCATGATGATGCTGCATGCGGCGATGATGCCGATCATGACGAGAGTGAGGCCCGCCGCGCCGAAGCCCGTGTGCTGCGCGCCGTTGATGAGCGCGTCGATGGAGCCGGTGGTGGTGAGGCCCTTGGCGAAGAATTCGCCGGCGATGATGATAGTGATGACGTTGGCCAGCTGACGGCCCATGCCGTCGAAGAAGACCTGGATCTCATCGCAGACCGTTTTCGGATTGTGGGTGCGGATGAGCTGCGCCACCATGCCGATGGCCATCCCGATGAACATGGCCATGATGATGTTCATTTTCACGGTGGGGATGCAGAGCGGCGAGAAGATGAGGATGAGCGCCAGCGGGATGACCGGCAGGAGCGCAAAGAGTTTCGGCGGATGCGCGGTCATCGCTTCCTGCTCAGACTCGTTCTCCGCATGGACGGTCACGTCGTCGGAGCGCATGGGGCGCACCACGTGGCCGTCGCGTTTATCCATGATCTTCTGGGTGAAATAGTGGACGACCGCTACTACCGGGATGACGATGCAGGCGATCGGGATCTGATAGGTGTGCCAGTAGACGACCGGATTGAGGCCGGAGATCTCCGCCGCGAGGATGGTGCCCGTATCGGCCGGGCTCCAGTCCAGGCAGAGGGTCGTCGCGATGGCCGCAGTAGCGGCGATGCGGGAGACGCCGAGCGCGACCAGGATCGGGAACATGGTGACCATGAGAAGCATCGCCAGGCCCGAGGCACTGTTGATGGCCAGACCGAGGAACATGCCGAGCACCCAGCAGGCGCTCATGACGATGTACGGCGATTTCAGCCGAAGGAGCGGCGCGATGGTGAGATTGACGAGAGCATTGCTCGCGCCGATCTTATCCATGTACCGCGCAAAACCGCCTACGGCCATGATGTTGAGGCCAAGGCCCGCCACACGGTTCGCAAAAAGAGAACGGATGAGTTCAAAGAGATCGAAACCCATGAGGCCTGTGCCTTTGCCCTCCGGCAGGATGGTGCCGTATCCCATGATGACCGAGCCGGCGAGCATGATGCCGCCCGCCATGAAGAGCACCGTCTGCGCCTTGTAGCGCTTGACGATGAGCCAGCCGGCCCAGATCGTGACGAGGGCTGCAAAAATCAGATTCAAAAAGATCCCCCCTTATGTTGTACGTTCTGCGTCAGGTCCGCAGAAAAGAGGCAGAGACGGCGCTTCCGCAGACTTCGGAGAGAGATGCTCCGCTCTTCCGAAGACTGTGGAGACAGATGAGCGCGCGGCTCTGCCTCTGTATCCTGCATTTATTGTACAATAAATCAATATAAAATCATAGATTCATCTCACGAAGTGATGGACTTTTCAGGTTTGTTCCCGGCGGGCGCGGCATGGAAGAAAGGGAGGCGAGAGCCGCGGCGGCAAAAAATAAAAGGGCGGAACCGGGAAAAACAGTAAAAAACGAAGGGCGTTTATGTTACAATGAAAAATATAATTTTCTGAGACAGGAGTGAATCATATGGCACATTGCAACGAAGCTTATCTGAATCTGCAGGGGTCGTACCTCTTTGCAGAAGTGAAAAAAAGAGCCAACGCCTATCAGGAGAGCCATCCCGATGCGAAGATCATCTCGCTCGGCATCGGCGACGTGACGCAGCCTCTCGCGCCGGCCGTCATCGAGGCGATGCACAAAGCGGTAGACGAGATGGCGCATAAGGAGACGTTCCGCGGCTACGGTCCGGAGCAGGGGTATCTCTTCCTCCGTCAGGCCATCGTGGATCATGATTTCAAATCCCGCGGCGTCGACATCGACCCATCGGAGATCTTCGTGAGCGACGGCGCGAAGTGCGACGTGGGCAATATCCAGGAGATCTTCGACATCAATGATATCGTCGCCGTGACGGACCCGGTCTACCCGGTGTACGTGGACAGCAACGTCATGGCCGGCCGGAGCGGCCGCTTCGTACGCGGCGCGTTCGAGCGCATTGCGTACCTCCCCTGCTATGAGGAATGTGGATTCCAGCCGACCCTTCCGGTGCACGACCCGGCGATCATCTATCTCTGCTCGCCGAACAACCCCACCGGGGCAGCAATGGATAAGAAAGCCCTCACCATGTGGGTGCGCTACGCGAAGCAGACCGGCTCGGTCATCCTCTTCGACGCGGCGTACGAATGCTTCATTTCTGATGAGAACATTCCCCACAGCATCTACGAGATTGAAGGGGCGAAGGAAGTGGCCATCGAGTTCCGGTCCTACTCCAAGACGGCGGGCTTCACCGGCGTGCGCTGCGGCTTCTGCGTGGTGCCGCATGAGCTGATGCTCGAGACCGCGTCCGGCGAAAAAGTAGAAGCGAACAAGCTCTGGGACCGCCGCCAGTGCACGAAGTTCAACGGCGTGTCCTACATCGTGCAGCGCGGGGCGGAAGCGGTGTACAGCGAAGAAGGGCAGAAGCAGATCCGCGCCACCATCGACATCTACAAGAAGAACGCCCAGGTGATGCTCGAAGGCGCGAAGGAAGCAGGCCTCTCTGCGACGGGCGGCACGAACAGCCCTTACGTATGGCTCGCTGTGCCGGAAGGTATGACCAGCTGGGATTTCTTCGATTTCCTTCTGAATGAAGCGCAGATCATCTGCACGCCCGGCTCCGGGTTCGGCCCCTGCGGGGAAGGCTATGTGCGCCTTACCGCGTTCAATACGCCGGAACTCACCGCGGAAGCGGTGGAGCGCATGAAGAAAGCGCTCGCCGCGCGGAAATGATCGGTCGATATACCAGAAAGAAGGCGCAGCCTGCAGGGGCTGTGCTTTCCTGCTGTCATGACGCCGCGGATGCGCGGCAGGGGGAGACACTATGAGCACCAATTTACAGATCGGCATCGTGGGCCTGCCAAATGTGGGCAAGTCTACGCTCTTCAATGCCATCACAAAAGCCGGCGCAGAAGCGGCGAATTTCCCGTTCTGCACCATCGAGCCGAACGTAGGCGTCGTGGAAGTGCCGGACCACCGCCTTTATGATCTGGCGGACATGTTCCATCCGAAGAAGACGACGCCCGCCTTCACGCGTTTCGTGGACATCGCGGGCCTCGTGGCCGGCGCGTCCAGGGGCGAGGGCCTGGGCAACCAGTTCCTGAGCCACATCCGCGAGACCGACGCCATCGCGCACGTGGTGCGGTGCTTTGAAAATGAGAACATCACCCACGTGGAAGGTTCCGTCGATCCGGTGCGGGACATGGACATCATCAATACGGAGCTCTGCCTGGCGGACCTGGAGAGCGTGGATAAGAAAAAGACGAAGACCGCCAAGCTCGCGCAGGCGGGCATCAAAGAGGCGAAGGCGCAGCTGCCGCTCCTGGAGCGTGTCTATGAAGCGCTCTCCGACGGCACGCCGGCGCGGGCGCTCACTTTCACCGAAGACGATATGGACGTGCTGAAGGAGCTGAACCTCCTGACGCTCAAGCCGGTGCTCTACGTGCTGAACACGTCGGAAGACGACATCGCCGACCCGATGGCCAATCCCTACGTGCAGAAAGCCGCCGCGGAAGCGGAGAAGGAAAACGCGAAGTGGGTGCCGATCTCGGCAGAGATCGAACAGGAAGTGTCCGAGCTGGACGCGGAAGAAGCGAAGGCATTCCTCGCCGACTTGGGCGAGACTGAGCCGGGGCTGAACCGTCTCATCCGCAGCGCCTATTCGCTCCTGGGCCTCATCAATTTCTTCACCGTCGGCGCCGACGAATGCCGGTCTTGGACCGTGCACGCCCACACGAAAGCGCCGAAGGCGGCGGGCAAGATCCACTCCGACATCGAGCGCGGCTTCATCCGCGCGGAGATCGTGCCCTACGACGACCTCATGGCGTGCGGCTCTTTCAATGCCGTCCGCGAGAAGGGGCTCCTTCGCATCGAAGGCAAGGACTACGAGATCCAGGACGGAGACGTGGCGTATTTCCGCTTCAACGTCTGACGCTATCACAAAGAAAGCAGAGTCTGCGGGCTCTGCTTTTTGCGTGCGCCGTTTTCGCGGGATGATACAATGAAAGAAATGAAAAGGAGGCTCCTATGATCGCATATCCATCCATCGTCAAAGGCCGCTTCGTGAGCCGGCCAAACCGTTTCGTCATCCTCATGGACATCGGCGGGACCATCGTCAGGGCGCATATGCCGAACCCCGGGCGCATGCGGGAGCTCCTCTTTCCGGGCGTTGTCCTCTACGCCGCGCCCCACGCGAAAGAGGGGAGCCGTACGGCGTACCGCGTGGTGGGCGTGGAGCGGGATGGAGAGGCGATTCCCCTCGACACGTCCCGGGCCAACGACACTGCCGCCGCGCTCATCGACGGCGGGCGCATCCCCGGCTGGGAAGCTTACCGCGTGCTCCGGCGGGAAGTCACGATGGGTGACAGCCGTTTCGACCTTCTCATAGGAAACGAAGAAGAGCAGTTTCCCGTGGAAGTGAAGTCGTGCACGCTCTTTGGCCGCCGCGGCGCGATGTTTCCCGATGCGGTGACCGCCCGCGGGCGGAAGCATATCCTGCATCTGGGAGAGATCGGGCGGAGCGGAGGGAAAGCGGGGCTCCTTATCCTCGTCCAGTGGGACCGGGCGCAGTGGTTCCTCCCGGACTATCACACCGATCCTGACTTCGCTGAGGCGTTCTGCGCCTCCGCGCCCCATATCGACTGGAAGGCCGCGGCGCTCCGGTGGACGCCCGACTTCACGGCGCCGCAGTCGGTGCGCCTCCTTCCTTCGCCCCTTGCCATTTTGGAGCGGGAAGCGGGGAATCGCGGCGACTATCTCCTCGTGCTGCGCCTGTCCGAGGCGCAGGATATCGAGATCGGAAGCCTCGGCACGCGCCATTTCCCCACGGGGTACTACGTCTACGTCGGCTCGGCGAAAAAGAATCTGGACCAGCGCATCGCCCGCCACCGCCGCCTGCGGAAAGGCATGCACTGGCACATCGACTACCTCCGGCAGAAAGCGCAGTGGACAGGATGTATCCCCATCCGCACGGCAGAGGACCTTGAGCACGCCCTCGCCGCGGCGGTCTCCCGCATCGCCGACTGGATCGTCCCCGGCTTCGGCTGCACCGACTGCCGCTGCCCCTCCCACCTCTTCGGCTTCACAAAAGATCCTATGCACCTGCCGGCCTTCGTGCAGATCGAAGAGGACTTTGAGATCAACCGGCTGGACCGGTGGGCTTCGCCGTAAGACGCAGTTGACAGGGAATAGGGGGGATGGTATACTTATCCTAATTTCAAAGCAAACTCAGTGAGCGGGAAGAGTAGCCTGATGGCAGGCAGCGCAGAGAGCCGGCGTTGGTGGGAGTCCGGTGTGCGGTCGTCAGAGGAATGGGCCCGTGAGAGGCAGCCCGATCCGGAAACGGGGTAGGAGCTGACGGAACTTTCACCGTTAGAGGAAAGCGTATACTATCATGTATATCGTGAGCCGGGCTTGAAAGAGCCAATCAGGGTGGCACCGCGGAAGTTTGACCTTTCGTCCCTTTGCATTCGTGCAGGGGGATGAAAGGTTTTTTAGTGATCAGGAACAGAAAGGAGCGAGTCGCATGGAGCCGGTGAAGGATGTATCACAGCTTGTATTTACGAAAGCGAGAGGAGGGCGCTTCCGCTGGCTCACTGTATCGACGCTGATGCTGGCCATCGGGATGATCCTGCATCTGGTATCTCCCTCTATCGCAGGCTTCACGCCGAACTGGATGATCGCCACGTACTGCGTAGCCATCCTTCTCACGAAGCCGAGCTTCCGCCAGTGCCTGGGCATCTGCATGGTGGCGGCGCTCATGGAGGTCTTCACGAGCAAGTCTGCATTTCCCTACGGTGACTTTGCGAGTGAATTCGCCGGGGCCTATGTGGCGGGCTTCTTCGCTCACAAGGTGCCGCCTATCCGCATCGGACGCTTCTCTATCCGGCCCATGCTCTGCGGCTTCGTGACCACCATGGTGTCCGGCACGGTCTTCGTGACGATTCTGAAGCTGGTGATGGGCATCCCCATGAGCGTTTTCCTCTACGGCATCATGCCGGCGGTGGTGCTTGTCGCAGTGGGCAACGGGATCATCACTCCCTTCCTTTATTTCCCGGCGCTCCGCCTCTTCGAGTCCATGCACTACATGGCGGACACGGAGGAGAAGGACAGTGACCACAGCGGCCTCACGCTCGCCCAGAGCCAGCCCGGCGTGGTCTCGGTGGAGCATCTCACGTATACCTATCCCTTTTCCAAAGCGCCAGCGCTCTCCGATGTGACGCTCCAGATCCGGGAGAAAGACTTCGTAGTGGTCACCGGTCCGAACGGGGCGGGCAAGACGACGCTCCTCATGGCGATGATCGGCGCGGTGCCTCATTACTACGGCGGCACCATGCGGGGGATGGTCTTCACCGACGGCCGCGCGACGACGCAGACGAGCATCGCGGACCTCGCGTCAAGCATCGGTGTCATCCTGGCGGATTACGGCGCGCAGATCGTCACCATGACGGTGGGCGAGGAAATGGCGTTCACCCTGGAGAATCACGGCTTTCCGCCGGAGGAGATCGCCCGGCGGTCGAAGGAGGCTCTCACGAAAGTCCATCTGGATGGGCTGGAAGAGCGGAAAGTCTCGACGCTCTCCGGCGGGCAGCGGCAGCGGCTGGCCATCGCGGCGGTGCTCGCCGAGGAGC
This sequence comes from uncultured Veillonellaceae bacterium, assembly GCA_949286115.1. GTDB lineage: Bacteria > Bacillota > Negativicutes > Veillonellales > Dialisteraceae > UBA1822. Next base: position 23,779 of record CASEBK010000033.1, read on the forward strand.
CGAAGGTGCTCGTCTTCGACGAACCGACGTCGGCGCTCGATCCCGAAGGCATCCGCGATTTCTACGAGCTCGTGGGGAGCCTCAACCGGGATTACGGCATGACCGTCGTCGTGGCGGAGCATCATCTGGAGGCGGTGCTCCCCTACGCGAAGCGATTCGTTCTCCTCGCAGAGGGACGCATCGCTGCCGACGGCACGCCGGAAGAGGTGATGCGTGCCATGTACCGGCAGGGCATCTACGAAGAGGCCATCCCTGATCTGTTCCGAGCACAGCTCGACCTTGAAGCGGAGGGCGAGACCTTTGAGCGGCCTTTCCTCAGCATGAAGGACGCCGCTGCTTCTGTGAAGAGAAATATGGCAAAGGAGGGAGCGCCATGCTGACGCTGAAAGACGTATCGTTCCATTACGGAAAAGAAGGGCCGGAGATCCTGCGGCACATCGACCTTTCCTTCGGCCGGGGAGAATTCGTGGCGGTCACTGGGCGGAACGGCAGCGGGAAGACCACCATCACGCGGCTCCTCACGGGGCTCGAAAAGCCTTCCTCCGGCGCGGTCCTCTACGGCGGGCAGGACGTGACGGCCGAGGATGCCGCCGCACGGAGCCGCTTCATCGGCTATGTGTTCCAGCAGCCGGACCGGCAGATGTTTATGCCCACCGTGCGGGAGGAAGTGGGGTTCGGCCCCTATCAGCAGGGCCTTCGCGGGGCGGAGCTCCGGGAGACGGTGGACGAAGCGATGAAGCAGGCCGATGTATACCGCTTCGCCGACGAGTACCCGCGGACGCTCTCCCGGGGCGATCAGCAGCGCATCGCCATCGCGTCGGCGCTCGCCATGCACACGGAGTACATCGTGCTCGACGAGCCCACGAGCGGCCAGGACGGCCGGGAGAAAAAACGTCTCTCCGCGCTGATGACGAAGATGAAAGACGCAGGCATCACGGTGATCCTCGTGACGCACGACATGGACATCGTAGCGGGCGAATGCACGCGGGCCGTGGTCATCGCAGATCACAGCGTCGCCTTCGACGGCCCGCCGGAGGAGCTCTTCGCGTCTGGGCGGCCCGAGGCGTGGGGCCTCGCCTGTCCCGCATCGGTGCGGCTGGGACACGCGCTCCCCGGCAGACCATACTGCAAAGACATGGCGGCCTTCTGTGAGATGTATCGGAAAGTGAGGGGAATGAAATGATGACGAAACTGGTGCCGATCACGAAAATACTGCTCACCGGCGGCACGGCGGTGTGGGCGCTGGTGCTGCACCGTCCGGAAGCGCTTGCCGTCCTCATGGGGGCTGAGCTCCTGCTCCTCCTCGCGGCGGGACAGCTCTTCAAAAACGGAAAAGCCGTGGTCATGCTGGGCATCTTCGCCTTTTTCCTCGGTCTCATCGAATACGTCGGCGGCGGCGCGGCGGAGGAATGCGTGGTGGCGGCGCTCCGCATGATGGACATGACGCTCCTCTTCATCTATCTCCTTGGGACGACGCGTCTGCAGGACCTCACCGCTTCCATGGTGCAGCAGATGAAGATCCCCTACGAATACGCCTTCATGTTCACTGCAGGTCTCCGGTTCATTCCTGACTTCATCGAAGAGAACCGGGCCGTAGCGGAGGCGCAAGCCTGCCGGGGCCTTGCGATGGAAGGAAATTTCTTCAAGAAGATTCACCGCTACATGTCCATCGTGCGGCCGCTCATGCTCCGTTCCCTCGGTCGGAGCGAGACTATGGCGCTCTCGCTCGAGCTGCGCGGCTTCGGCGGCGGACGCCGCACCTTCATGGACAGCGTCGCGCCGAAGGGGATGGATTATCTCTTCTTCGCGGTCATCGTGCTCGTCACGGCAGCGGTCGTCTATGGGCGCCTCGCGCTGGGTCTCTGAGCGCAGGCATTTGGGCGCGGAATGACTTTCATAAGCAAATATACAGGGCTTCTTTTCGGAGAAGCTCTTTTTTCGCGCCTTCTTTTCACCGCGCGGGCGGTACGCTATAATAAGTGGCGTATGTTTGAACGAAAGGAAGCAGACCATGAAACAGCGCAAAGGGCTGGACGCGCTTACAGAGCTCGGCAGCCAGAAGACGAGATACAGTTTTGATTACGACCCGGGACTTCTCGAGGCGGTGCCGAACGTGCACGCCGACCGGGATTATTTCGTGAAATTCAACTGTCCGGAGTTCACGAGCCTCTGCCCGAAGACGGGACAGCCGGACTTCGCCACCATTTATATCTCTTATATTCCCGATAAGCTCATCGTGGAGAGCAAGTCGCTCAAGCTCTATCTTTTCAGCTACCGCAATCACGGCGATTTTCACGAGGACTGCGTGAATATGATCATGGACGACCTCATCCGCCTGCTGGACCCGCGGTACATCGAGGTGTGGGGACGCTTCCTGCCGCGGGGCGGGCTCTCCATCGACCCGTACTGCAATTACGGCCGGCCCGGCACAGAGTGGAAAGATATGGCGCGGTACCGCCTGCTGCGGCACGACATGAATCCGGAGACGGTGGACAATCGCTGAGAGGAGAAGACATATGACGGATACACTGGAAAAAGTCTATCAGGAGGCGCTGGAAGAGCTGCGCCCCGTTTTTCAGGAGATGGAACAGATCTCCCTGTACAATACGGGGAAGGTCCTGAAGGCCTTCCGCAGGCACGCGCTGTCGGCATTCCATTTCGCCCCGTCGAACGGCTACGGCTACGGCGACCCAGGGCGGGAGAAGTTGGAGGAGATATGGGCGGAGGTGTTCGGCGCGGAGGCGGCGCTCGTGCGTCCGCAGTTCGTCTCGGGCACGCACGCGCTGGCGACGGTGCTCCTGGCGCTCACGGACCCGGGTGACACGCTCCTTTCGGCGGTGGGCGCGCCGTACGACACGATGCAGAGCGTCATCGGGATCTCCGGAGACGCGCCGCACAGTCTGGCCAAACGGGGCGTCAAATATAAAGAGGCGCCGCTTCGCGGGGACACCTATGATCTGGACGCTATTCGGGATGCCGTAGACGGGACGACGAAGCTCGTGCTCATCCAGCGCTCCCGCGGCTATATGGACCGGAAAGCGCTCTTCCCGGAGGACATCCGCGCCATCATCTCCGCGGTGAAGAAGAAGAATCCCGAGGCGATCTGCTTCGTAGACAACTGCTACGGTGAATTTACCTGCCGGGAGGAACCGATCGAGCTGGGCGCGGATATCACCGCAGGCTCGCTCATCAAGAATGCCGGCGGCGGCATGGCACCTACCGGTGGCTATATCTGCGGCCGGGCAGACTTGGTAGACCGCTGCGCGCAGGAGCTCACCGCGCCGGGCCTCGGGGCGGAAATGGGCTCCTATGCGGCGAGCTACCGGCCGTTCTTCCAGGGGCTCTTCCTGGCGCCGCACATCACGCGCCAGGCCGTCATGGGGGCAGAGCTCGCGTCGGCGGTCTTCACGAAGCTCGGCTTCCGCGTGTCGCCGGAGCCGGGGCATCTGCGGAGCGATCTCATCACGGCCATCGAGCTCGGCTCGGAGAAGAACATGTGTCTCTTTGCGGAGGCGCTTCAGAGCTGGTCACCGGTCGATTCGAACGCAAAGCCCATCCCAGGACCGATGCCGGGATATACGGACCCCATCCTCATGGCGGCGGGGACCTTCGTGCAGGGCTCGACCATCGAGATCTCCGCAGACGGCCCGGTGCGCCCGCCGTACACGCTCTACCTGCAGGGGAGCCTTACCTTTGAACATGCGGTCCTTGCCATCCTCGGCGCCGCGGAGAAGATCCTCGCGGAAGAAGGCCGGTGAGGCGTGCAGGAATTTTGCAGAAGTGACTTTACAGGACGGAGGCTTCATGATATAATCATGAACGTCGAAGTCATGGGGACGTAGCTCAGCTGGGAGAGCGCCTGCTTCGCATGCAGGAGGTCAAGAGTTCGATCCTCTCCGTCTCCACCATGAATGAAAAGATCCGGTATGTGCCGGGTCTTTTTCTTTTATCCGCCTGTCCTGAAAGGGCGCGTCGTTTTTGGTATAATGGGGAAAGAATTTTGACTCCAAAGGCGGGAATGACCATGAATATCCTACTGGCAGATTTCCATAAATACGTCGGCTACAGCGGCGGCATCGAAAACGTACTGGCGAAGATGGCGGCGGCCATGCAGGCGCGGGGACACGCGGTGACGGCAGTCTTTGCCGATGAGAAAGAAGGAAAACCTTTCTTTGCGCTGCCCGGGGGCGTGCGGGTGTACAATCTCTATCACGTGAGCGGTATGGCACCGGTCCGTCCCTCCGCTCTTGACAGGGCGCTCCGAGAGATCGTCCGTCCGTTCAGCCGCTCTGCTGCGCGGGACCGGAACTACCGGATGCTCGCAAAGGCCGCGCCGGCGCTCCGGGAGATCCTGTCCCGGGAGAAGCCCGATGTGATCGTCTCCTTCCGGGAGCCGACGGGACGGCTGCTTCTGGAGGGCGTCAGCACGAAGAGCCCCGTCATCTCCATGCTGCACAATGACCCGGAGGAGATCTTCACAGGCGCGCCGGAGAAAGAGAAGAAGGCGCTCCTTCGCAGCGCGTACATTCAGGCGCTCCTGCCGTCTTTCGTGGAGAAGGCGAAGCGGTATCTTTCTTATGACCGCTTCGTGGCCATTCCGAATGCGGTGGATGCGCCGGAAGTGAATGCGGACCCGGGAAAGGCGCGGAAGGTGCACACCATCACGACCGTGGGGCGGCTCACGGGGCGCACGAAACGGCAGCATCTTCTCATCGAAGCGTTCGCGCTTCTGGCGGCGGAGTATCCCGACTGGCAGGTGGAGCTCTGGGGGGCCATGTATGACAAGCCTTACGTGGCGTCTCTCAAAGCTCAGATCAGGAAGGCCGGTCTTTCGGAGCGAGTCCGCCTCTGCGGCACGACGAAGGACATGAAGTCCGTGTGGGAGAAGACAGATATTTTTGCCTTTCCCAGTCATCATGAAGGATTTCCGCTGGCGCTCTCCGAGGCGATGAGCTGCGGCATCCCTGCTGTGGGGTATAAGGACTGCCCGGCGGTGAATGAGCTCATCGAAGACGGGAGATCGGGCTTCCTCTGCGAGGAGGGCGCGGAGCCTTTCGCAGCGGCGCTCAAAAAGCTCATGAGCGACAGTACGCTGCGCCGGGATCAGGGGCTGCGGGCGCGGCTCGCCATGCGGGCCTACCGGCCGGACGTCGTGTGGGATCAGTGGGACGCGCTCCTTCGGAAGGCAGTGGGGCAGGATACAGAAGAGGCAGAGCAGGTGAAAGAATGAAGCAGGAAGGCGAGATCTTTTTGAGAGAACAGGTCGCTGCTATCCGGGCAGCGGTCATCGGAGATATCATGACGGATCGCTATGTGTCCGGCAGTGTGAACCGCATTTCCCCGGAAGCGCCGGTGCCGGTGAACCTGGTAGAGGCCGAGCGGGCCGTGCTGGGCGGCGCGGCGAATACGGCGGCCAATCTGGCGGCGCTGGGCTGTCACGTCTGTGTGACGGGCATGCGCGGGGATGACGAGAGCGGCCGTATCCTGCAGCGGCTCTTTGCGGAGAGCGGCATAGACGACGGGGGCGTGATCGTCCGCGGCGGATACAGTACCATCACGAAGATGCGTATCCTCGGCGCGCGGCAGCAGATGCTCCGCCTTGACTTTGAGCGGAAGGTGCTGCTGGACGATGAAGGGCGGGCCGCGGTGCTGGCCTGGCTGGAAGAGCGGCACGAAGCGGGGCTGGACTGCATCGTCCTCTCCGACTACGGCAAGGGGTTCATCACACCGGAGCTCGCGCAGGACGTGATCCGCTGCGGGCACAGCTGGCGCATTCCCGTACTGGTGGACCCGAAGGGGAGCGACTGGCGGAAATATACCGGCGCGTATGGCATCACGCCGAATCTGAAAGAACTGTCTGACTGCTGCGGTGCATCCATCCCCAATGAGGACGAGGCCATCGAGCGGGCCGGGGTGATGGTGCGGGAACAGTATCATCTGAAATATCTCTTCGTGACGCGATCGGAAAAGGGGATCACCAGCATCGGCGCGAAAGAGATCATCCACTGCCCGGCCATGGCGCAGGATGTGTTCGATGTGTCCGGCGCGGGCGATACGGTGATGGCGGTCCTCGCGGCGGCGCTCGCAGCGGGCAAGGACTCCGAGACGGCGCTCAAGCTGGCAAATACGGCGGCAGGCATCGCGGTGTCCCGCGTGGGGACATATCCGGTGAAGCGGGACGAAGTGCTCGACGCCTGGGAGAGCGAAGGTCGGGACCTTCGAAAAAATTATCGGCCGCTCACCTGGGAGGAGGCAGAACGAAAAGCCGCGCGATGGAGGGAGAAGGGCGAGACCATCGTCTTCACGAATGGCTGCTTCGACATCCTGCACCGCGGCCATGTGACCTATCTCCAGCAGGCGGCGGCACTGGGCGATCATCTGCTGGTGGGGCTCAACTCTGATGCGTCCGTGCGGCGGCTGAAAGGGCCGGAGCGCCCCATCAACGGGGAACGGGACAGGGCGTTTATGCTGGCAGCGCTCCGCTTCGTGGACGACGTGGTGCTCTTCGGGGAAGACACGCCGCGGGAGCTCCTGTCTCATATCCGGCCGGACATCCTCGTCAAAGGCGGCGACTACCGCGCCGATGAAGTGGCGGGCCGGGAATATGCGGGGCGCGTGGAGATCCTGCCCTTCGTAGACGGCTACTCCACCACGAAGACCATCGAACGCATCCGGGACCATGGAGAGAAGGAAGAATGAAAGACGCACTCGATCTGAAGCAGAAGACCATCGTCATTTTCTACATGCTTTACTTCGGCGACATGGTATCCATCTCGCCGTTCCTCGAAGTGCTGCGCCGAGAAGCGGAAGGCTCGCGCATCGTGCTCGTCGCGGATGCGCGCTTCGTCGACGCGGTGCAGTACAATCCGAATATCGATGAGATCGTCCCCGTTGACCGCCGGCATTCAGGGCTCTGCGCGACCTGGCGCAAGGGAAAGGAACTGGGACGCCTGCATCCGGACATCCTCTTCGTCCTCCACGGCACGTCCCGCACGTCTCTCATGGCGCTGGCGATGCGGCCCCGCTGCTGGACCGGCGAGGCGGGAACGCGGATCGACCATTTCTTTATGGATCGGGAGCTTCTGGTGGAGCGCAAGGACTGCCACGCGGCAGAAAAGTACCTCCGCGTGCTGGAAGACGTAGGCGTCTCCGACACATCGCACAGCGGTCTTCGCACCTATACCTCTCCTGCGTGGGAAGAGGCGGCAGCCCGCTTTTATGCCTCGCAGGGCATCCAGCGGGGCGACCGGCTCATCGGATTCTCCGTAGGGAGCTCGACGAAGGAGAAAAACTGGCCTGCGGAGCGCTACGGGAGAGTGGCGGATCATTTCGCGGCCAGGGGATGGCGGCCGGTCTTCTTCGGGGTGGAGAGCGAGAAGCCGCTCATCAAAGAGGCGCTGGCTCATATGAAAGAGAAAGACAGCGCAGTCATCGCGGCAGGCGCGCTCTCCATGGGCGAATTCATGGCGGCCGCATCGTGGTGCGCGGCGGGATTCACCAATGACAGCGGTCCCATGTACGTCTTCGACAGCCGCGGCGTGCCTACCATCGCGCTCTTTGGTCCGAGCAATGCCCGGCTCCATCATCCACTGGGGAAGCGGTCATGCGCGCTCTCATCGAGCGATCTTCCCATGGAGCAGGACCACGTGGCGCGCACCATTCGTGACGGAAGCTATGTGCCCATCGAGACGATCCCAGTGGAAGAAGTCATCTGCGCTGGGGAATGGGCCCTCGGCCTTCGTGAGTCGGACCGGTATGGCCGTCATTACTGCATTTTATGATAAAAGGAATATCCTCTGTCTGCTGCTGCAGGCGGGGGATATTTCTTTTATGAGATAGGCGCGCAGTAATGTAATTAATAAAAAGGATTGTATTTATAATGGAAAACATTTATAATGAAATTAATTGAAATCATCGGGCGAGTCTGTCGGTGAGGGGAGGAGGACGCAATGGAAGAAGCAGTGAAAACGGCCGTGCCGGAATATAAAGAAGAGATCGATGAGCTGGCGCGCCGCCGTCAGTGGAAGCGCCTCCTCACGGCGACGTTTGTGCTGGATATCCTCACGCAGGAGAGCAACTACGGCAACCGCATCGAGCGGGAGATCTACGAGCGCACGAACAATGTGTACCGGCCGAATCCGAACGAGCTGTACCCGGTGCTCCGCTACATGGAGAGCAAGCACTTCGTAGAGAGCCGGTGGGATTCGCCGGACAAGCGGAGCAAGCGCATCTACAGCATCACAGACAAGGGCCGCGCCGCCGTGCCGTACATGAAGGAGCAGGTGCTGGACTGGCTGGTGACGCTCCGCGCTTTCATCAGTACCATCCAGGAACAGTTCGGCGAACCGGATGAAGAGTGACGATGAGCCGCAGACAGAGATGTCTGCGGTTTTTGCGTGCTCTTTTTCTCCGGCGGCGGGATGCGGGCGCGCGGCTTTTTTTAGAGGCAGCGGGCGCTGCGTTTTTCTTTTTCATCGGCGGATATGATACAATGCAGGCATGCAAGGAGGGAAGGCGCGTGGAAAAATTGGCTTTATTTTTCTGTATGACTGCCGGCGTGATGTGGGCGGGCAGCGGCGTGGCGGCGCAGCATTTCTTTGCGCACAGCGAGCTTGACGCGATGGATCTCACCGCGTTCCGCATGTTCTGCACGAGCTTTATCATGGCGGCAGTGACGCTCTCCCGCGGGCACTGGGCGCGGAACTGGGCCGTGATGAAGCGGGAACCGCGGCTCTGGGGGCAGATCGTCTTCTATGGACTCGTGGGGCTCATGGCGATGCACTTCGCCTACTTTGAAGCGATCGACCTGGGGAACGCCGCGGTGGTGACGGTCCTGCAGTATACCTGTCCCGCCATGGTCATCTGCTGGCTGGCGTTCCGGCAGCGGGCATGGCCGGAGCCGGGCTCGGCGCTCGCGGTGGTCATGGCCATCCTGGGAACGTTTTTCCTCGTCACTGGCGGACGGTTGGACGCGCTCTCCGTGTCGCAGGACTGTCTTTTCTGGGCGATGGCGTCGGCGGTCTTTTACGCCGTGGCGGCGGTCTTTCCCAAGCACCTCACCGGGCGGCTGGATAATTCGTTCCTGCTCACGTGGGGCATGCTCTTCGGCGCGGTCGCTTCGTGGCTCATGACGGACCATCTGAATTTTCTTGACTTCTTCCATGCGGAGCTTCTGCCCGACCTCTTCGTCATCGTCGTATGCGGCACGGCGGTGGCGTTCATCTGCTACAATGCAGGGCTGGCCTATCTCTCAGCGGATCAGGCGAGCCTTACCACGACGGTGGAGCCAGTGGCGTCGGTCCTTCTGTCGTATGTGCTCTTTCACACCACGTTCGGTCCCGTCCAGGCGGGAGGCATCCTACTCATCGTGGCGGCCATCGCTATGCCTACGCTGTGGCGGCGGCATGTGCGGAGTGCCTGAGGTTGATTATTTCTATTTCTTATGGTATGATAAGCGTAAAGGATAACAGGTTCTTATCCATCCATAAGAAATATGAAGCATGCGGGATTTCTCATGGACGGATGAGACGGTATCCCGGATCCGTTTCAGGAGCAAGTTTTGGATTGATCCATGAACCCCCTCATTTTCTTTCTCCTGTATTTCCGTAAGCAAAAAGGCCCTTTTCAGGTAGGGCTTTTTTGTTTGTCTTTTTTGGGACTTTGATCATGACAGGATGCATAAAATTTCACCGTGAAGAGAAGAGGCCGCAGCAGCGGAAGACGGGAGATGCCGCGGCACGCGCCTTTTCTGTGCCGAGAAACTGAGAGGCTTCCTGCGCGCGGGACGTTTAGTAGATTGACAGATATGAATAAATATGCTAATATGCGGTATACGTTTATGAGGAGAGGGCAAATATGAGCGAGAAAGATACGATCATCTATGATATCCGGCATATCAAAAAGAATTTCGGCAAGCTCGAAGTGCTGAAAGATATCAGCATGCAGATCAAAAATGGCGAAGTGGTGACGATCATCGGACCATCCGGCTCCGGGAAGAGCACGTTCCTTCGCTGTCTGAATCTGCTCGAGACGCCCACCGCCGGGGAATTGTGGTTCGAAGGAAAGAAGATCGACGCTTCGACAGACGTGAAGATGCTCCGCCGCGACGTGGGCATGGTGTTCCAGCAGTTCAATCTGTTCCCTATGTTCACGGTGCTGAAAAATGTGATGTACGCGCCGATGCATATTCGGAAGACGCCTGAAGCGGAAGCGCGGGATCAGGCGATGGAGCTCCTGTCGCAGGTCGGCATGGAGGACCACGCCGATTTCTATCCAGAGCAGCTCTCCGGCGGGCAGCAGCAGCGCGTGGCCATCGCACGGGCGCTGGCGATGAAGCCGAAGATGCTTCTCTTCGATGAACCGACGTCGGCACTCGATCCGGAGCTCGTCGGCGACGTGCTGGAAGTCATGAAGGAAGTGGCGCAGCGCGGCATGACCATGGCGGTGGTGACGCACGAGATGCAGTTCGCCCGGTCGGTGGCGGACCGCGTGGTCTTCATGGATAAGGGCTACATCGTTGAAGAAGGCGACCCGAAGGATATTTTCACCCATCCGAGGGAAGAACGGACGCAGACGTTCCTGAAGCGCCTGCTGCATGCGGATATTTAAGGAGGTCCGGCGCTATTATGGATATGGTCATTGACACTGCGGTCAAATACAACGATATATTTATGTCCGGCATCAAGGTGACGATCGTCATCTCTATCATGTCGTGCTTTTTCGGCCTGCTCCTGGGCATCATCCTGGCGTTCATGAAGATCTCCGGGATCAAGGTGCTTCAGGCCATTGCTACAGCTTACGTGGAGATCATCCGCGGCACGCCGATCCTGGTGCAGATCTCGCTGGTGTTCTTCGGTCTACCGTTTCTGGGCATTCATTTCCCGAGCTTCCAGATCATGGGGGTCGACTTTGAACGTCTCTCCGCTGGTATCCTGGCGCTCATCATCAATTCCGGCGCGTATGAATGCGAGATCGTTCGCTCGGGCATCCAGTCTATCGGCAAGGGACAGCTCGAAGGGGCGATGTCTTTGGGCTTCTCGAAATGGGAGTCCATGGTGCGCATCATCATCCCACAGGCGATCAAAAACATCCTGCCCGTCATTGGCAATGAGTTCGTCACGCTGATCAAAGAGTCCTCGCAGGTCTCTGTCATCGGTATGGCTGACCTGATGTATACGGCGACCACCATTCAGGGGATCAGCTTCCAGCCGTTCCCGCCGCTGGTCATCGTCGCGGTGTATTATTTCATCCTTACCTTCGCCGTATCCAATGTGCTGCGCGCGCTGGAGTGGAAATTCAAGATCAAAGCTGTGCGGTAAATCGTGTATAAGAAAAGAGTGGTAACTATGAATCGCATGATGAAAGCGGCGCTCCTCGGCCTTCTGGCAGCGGGCGTTCTGGGGCTGGCCGGATGCGGCGGAGACAAAGCGGAAGAGAAAGCGGCGCCTCAGACGGCGCAGCAGGGAGACCTCATGAAACGGGTGAAGGAGCGGGGGACGCTCATCGTAGGGACATCGTCCGGGTTCCCTCCGTATGAGTTCCTTGATACGTCCAAACCGGACAAACCGGTAGTCGGTCTTGACATAGAGCTGGGGCAGAAGATCGCCGACAAGCTGGGCGTGAAGCTCGTCGTACAGGACATGAGTTTCTCGGCCTTGCTCTCCTCTATCGCAGCCAACAAGATCGACATCGCCATCGCGTCAATCAACGCGAGCGACGAGCGGCGGAAAGCGGTAGATTTCTCGGAATCCTATCTGCACAGCCCGCACATTTTGCTGGTCCGCAAAGAAGACGCTGGCAAGTACAAATCACTGGAAGATTTCCGAGGCAAGACCATCGGCGCGCAGAAGACGACCCTGCAGGAAGAGCTGGCGCGCACCCAGATCCCCGAAGCGAAAGTGGTGGCTCTGGAGCGACTGCCGGATACGCTGATCGAACTGGATCAGGGGAAGCTGGACGCCGTGGCCTGCGAGGGAGTCGTGGCACAGCAGTACCTCATCATGGATCCGGAGCTGGCTGATTCGGGCGTACAGTTCAAAAAAGTGAAGAGCTCTACCAATATAGCCATTCCGAAAGGGAATGAAGATTTCGTGAAGCTCGCCAACGAAGTGATCGAGGAAAATCAGGAAAATATCCAGAACTGGGTCCAGGAATACAGCAAGCTTGCCGTAGAGAATGCAAAGAAATAATAGACTGCTTGCGCTCATGCGGCAGTGCTGTGAATGAAAGTGTGCGGTCAGAGCCATGCGTTGACGGCACAGAAAGGAAGTATGACTATGAAGCGTGCAGTACAGGCGGCGCTCCTTGGACTTCTGGCAGCAGGGGCACTGGGCCTTGCGGGGTGCGGCGGCGACAAGCCGGCTGACAGTGCGAAGCAGCCTTCTTCTCAGCAGGGCGACCTGATGAAGAAGATCAAAGAGAAGGGGACACTCGTCATGGGGACGTCCTCCGGATTCCCGCCTTATGAATTTATCGACACGTCCAGAAGCGATAAAACGGTGGTGGGCATCGATGTGGCTCTGGGTCAGAAGATCGCCGAGAAGCTTGGCGTGAAGCTCGTCGTGCAGGATATGAGCTTCTCTGCGCTGCTCTCGTCTATCGCGGCCGACAAGATCGATATCGCCATCTCCGCGATCAACGCGACGGACGAGCGGCGGAAAGCCGTCGATTTTTCTGAATCCTATATGCACAGTCCGCATATCCTCCTGATCCGCAAGGAAGATGCAGGCAAGTACAAGACGCTGGAAGATTTCCGCGGCAAGACCATCGGCGCACAGAAGTCGACGCTCCAGGAAGATCTTGCCCGTACGCAGATCCCGGAATCCAAAGTGGTCGCGCTTGACCGTATTCCCGATACGCTCATCGAGCTGGATCACGGTAAGCTTGATGCCGTGGCATCTCAGGGAGTCGTGGCACAGCAGTACCTCATCATGAATCCGGAGCTGGCCGATTCGGGCGTAAAATTTGAAAACGTCAAGAGCTCCTCCTGCGTCGCTATTCCGAAAGGGAATGAAGATATGGTGAAGCTCGTGAACGAGGTCATCGAAGAGAACAAAGACCAGATCCCGAACTGGATCCAGGAATACAGCGCGCTTGCTGTGGAAAATGCGAAGAAATAAGTTCATATGAGCCAAAGAAGGACCGCCTCCCCCATGGGGAATGGCGGCTCTTTGCACATTTACTTTGAAAAAAATCAATGTTATACTACATCCACTAAGTCACATCGGAGGGGGAAAACTATGTCTGTCAAAACTTTGCCTTGCAGCGACGAAAAGATCCGGGAGCTGGCCGCCGAATACGGCACGCCTTTTCATCTGTATGACGAAAAGGGAATCGTCGGCTGTGTCCGCTCGCTTCAGCAGGCGTTCGCGTGGCATCCTGATTTTCATGAATATTTCGCGGTGAAGGCGACGCCGAATCCGTGGCTGATGAAGCTTCTTAAAGAAGAAAACGTGGGCGCGGACTGCAGCTCCATGGCGGAGCTCGTGCTCTCGGAGACGGTGGGCCTTTCCGGCGACGACATCGTCTTTTCTTCCAACGACACGCCGGACAGCGAATTTCTGAAAGCGGCGGAACTGGGAGCCATCATCAATCTGGATGACATCTCCAATCTGGACGATTTGGAGCGGCTCGGCATCGTGCCGGAAAAGATCTGCTTCCGCTATAATCCGGGACCGGAGCTCGCCCGGGGCAACGCCATCATCGGCAAGCCTGAAGAAGCGAAGTACGGCATGACTCGGGAGCAGCTCATGCAGTGTGTGGCCTGGGCAAAAGAAAAGGGCATCACCTACATCGGCATCCATACCATGGTCATCTCCTGCGAGCTCGCGCTCGACGGGCTCCTCGGCACTATCCGCATGATGTTCGATCTGGCCAATGAGATCCGCGATACGCTCGGCGTGACGGTGAGCTTCATCGACTTCGGCGGCGGCATCGGCATTCCCTACCGGCCGGAAGAGGAACCGGTGGACATCGCAGCTCTCGGCGCAGGGGCGAAGAAACTCTATGAAGAAATGATGCAGGGCTTCGACCACACCCGCATCTCCTTCGAATGCGGCCGCGCCATCACCGGCCCCTATGGCTACCTTGTGGCAAAGGCGATTCATTACAAGCATATCTACCGCAACTACATCGGCCTCGACGCCTGCATGGCCGACCTGATGCGTCCGGCGATCTACGGCTCCTATCATCACATCACCGTGGTGGGCAAGGAGAAGGAACCGGCCACGGAGGTGTACGACGTGACAGGCTCTCTCTGTGAAAACAACGACAAATTTGCCATCCAGAGAAAGCTCCCGAAGATCGAGACAGGCGATCTCCTCGTGCTCCACGATGCAGGTGCGCACGGGCACAGCATGGGATTCAATTACAACGGTAAGCTCCGCCATCAGGAGCTCCTGCTCCATGCAGACGGCACGGTGACGCGCATCCGCCGGAACGAGACGCTGTGCGATCTCTTCGCGACGCTCGACTTCCCGGGCCTTGCGGAAAACGCGAAAAAGGCAGACGAAAAATAATACACATGCAAAAAGCTGAAGGCATACATGTCTTCGGCTTTTTTTATCGGCTGTTCTCTGATCAGAGAAGTCGTTTCACTGATGGCGATACGGATACAATCCTCACTGTGTTGTGCGGACCGTGGCATTCATGATCATCTTGCAGGGGCTCAGCGAAAGAGATACCGCTTAAAAGGATTTTCTGTAATCTGTTATAATACAGATTACAGAAAGGATGACGCAATGAAACTGAAACGAACGATCACAGGACTTGTGGCGGCGGGCTGTCTTTTCTTCAGTGCAGCCGACGCAGCGGCCTATACGGATGAGCCGGAAGGCTTCGGCGATATGCACTGGGGCGATTCGGCGAAAAAGGTGAGCGAGCGCTATGCCACGCAGTATCTGGAGGACACGCTGGGCGGCGGCGCGCTCTATGCGGTGAATTTTACTGATTTCACAGAGCAGATGGGCATCCGCGGCCCGCTCGTCGTGACGGGAGCCTTTGAGAAGGATAAGCTGGTGCAGATCAACGTGCCGCTCGCGCTGGAGAGTGCCGAGGCAGTGGATCAGGCTTTTGCGGCGTACACGTCGTATCTGGAGAGGCGGTGCGGCGCGCCCGATGAGAAAGATGATGATTCGGCGCTGTGGCTGGGAAAGAAGACCAGCATCTATGTGCAGAAGAAGCCGGAAGGCGTGCTCGTATGCTTCATGGATGCGAAAAAGATGGCAAAAAAGATGCCGAAGAAATAAATG
The DNA here is from genome assembly GCA_949286115.1 of uncultured Veillonellaceae bacterium. Lineage (GTDB taxonomy): Bacteria > Bacillota > Negativicutes > Veillonellales > Dialisteraceae > UBA1822. Next base: position 39,027 of record CASEBK010000033.1, read on the forward strand.
AGGAGGAATACCATGAATAAGAAACAGTGGGCGGCGGCTCTGTGTCTGGCGGCAGCGCTCGCCGCGTGTGCTTCGCCGGCGCTTGCCCGGGGCCGCGGGGGAGGCCGCATGGGCGGCGCATCCATTACGCGCACCGCGCCGAGACCGTCGTCAGGACCAGCGCAGACGCCCTACGCCGCGCCGCAGCAGGAGCGGACCCAGCCGCGGCAGCCGATCGATCAGGGAATCGACCCAAAAGACTATGGCAAGCGGAACACCGGCCGCACGGCCGCGGCGGAACCGGGACAGCAGGCAGGGCGGAGTCAGACCACGCAGAATCAGTTCACCGGAGGTACTGGCGGATTTTTCAACGGCTTTTCCCTCTGGCCGTGGCTCTGGTTCAGCGGGCACAGCCAGGCCGCCGCAGAAGACCAGAGCGCTTCTTCCGTGCAGAGCGGTGAGGCGAAGAGCGAAGAGGAAGGCTTCCTCGCGTCGATCAGCCGCTGGTGGGACGGCGTCGTGCAGTTCTTCCAGTCGCTGTTCAGTTTTTGATCGAGTTCACGTCATAGAAAAAGACCGTCGGAGTCATCGGCTCCGGCGGCCTTTTTGCGTTCAGATGAGTTTTTTGAAATAGGGGACCTTTTTGATACCCCATGTCATGGCCGCACCCAGTGTGAAGGCGGCGGTGATCCAGAGCACCGCATCGATGAAGGGGAACGATGGGAAATGGAAAAGCAGCACCTGAGTGAGCAGGCGGTGCGTCACCGCACGAGTGATCTCTTCAAAAAGCATCACGCCGAAGGAGAGGCCACCGAGAAACACGAGGCGCCGGGACCACGCGGGAGAGACGCTGTGATGAAGGAACCACCAGCGGCAGAGGCAGTACACGAAGGCCGTGTTGAGGAAGAGGAACGAATCGTAGAAACGCTGCGAGATCGCTTCTGTGAGCGCGCCGGCGGTGTACCCGTAGAACCAGGTCATGAAAGCGGCGATGACCGTGCCCGCCGCAGCAAGAAGGCCGAGACGGATGAGATTTTTCTTCGTGAGCCACGCCTCCGGCAGGACGTTTTCAATCCAGTAGCCGATGATGAAGTAGAAGCTCGGCTCGCTGATGGCAAGGAGCGGATTGAGGAAGCCGTTCATCTCCGCCTGCCCGCGGTAGAGGAGGAAGGAGAAGACCGGCACGCACCCTACAAAGAAGAGATTGAGCCCGATGAGATAGAGATAGTGCGCGTTCGTGAGGTTCCGCACCATCGCCCGCCAGAGAGGCAGCATGAGCAGGAAGGAGATATAAATGTAAAGGAAATAGTACGCCGTTGCCATGTTGGACGTGTACGTGATGGAGAGGAAGCGGAGCACGCTGAAGTGACACTCCGGCACGGCGTAGAAGAACAGATAGTTGATGAAGGAGAAGACGAGGAGCACCTGTACGAAGCGCCAGATCCGTTTTCGAAAGATGACGGAGACCGGTTCGTCCCGGCCGAGAAGGAGCGCGCCGGAGACCATGAAGAAGATGGGCACAGCGGTCTTCACCCAGAAGGGGACGAGAAGGTAGAGCGGAAACCACGGCGAGTCCTGCTGGGCCAGATAGAGCGAGAAGCCCGATGTGGACGAGTGAGTGAACATGACGAGCCAGATGCAGAGGATGCGCAGGCATTCGATGTGGAGTTTTTTCTTTTTCGCAGGCGCGGGCGTCTCAGACTGCACGAAGATCCTTCCTTTCGTCGGCGGGCGCGGCGGCCCTGCCGGTGTTTGACCTATGATAGCACGGATGCGGAGCTGCCTCAAGAAAGGGAAATTTTTGCGTGCCTTCCGTCTTGCGCTTTCGCACGGCCTTTGATAGAATGGGAAAGCATGAATACACATGCCGCGCGGATCCTGCATCTGTGCCGGGGCAAAAATTTTTCCATTGCCGCCGGTGGCTGCGGGGGAGGAGGCCGGCAGAGGCAAATAACAGGAGGTAAAAGTTATGGCAATCGTATCCATGAAACAGTTACTCGAAGCAGGCGTACATTTCGGTCATCAGACTCGCCGCTGGAATCCGAAGATGGCCCGGTTCATCTTCACGGAACGGAACGGCATCTACATCATCGACCTGCAGAAGACGGTGAAGAAAGTCGAAGAAGCGTACGCTTTCCTGCGTGAAGTCGCAGCAAACGGACAGCCGATCCTCTTCGTAGGCACGAAGAAGCAGGCGCAGAACTCCATCAAGGAAGAAGCGCTCCGCTGCAACATGTTCTACGTGAATGAACGCTGGCTGGGCGGCATGCTCACCAACTTCCGCACCATCCAGACCCGTGTGGCCCGTCTGAAAGAACTGGAAGCGATGTTCGCCGAAGGCGCTACGTCCCAGTACACGAAGAAGGAAGTCATTCTCATGCAGCGTGAACTGGAAAAGCTGGAAAAGAACCTGGGCGGCATCAAAGACATGAAGAAGCTCCCCGGCGCGATCTTCATCATCGACTCCAAGAAAGAAGAGATCGCCGTTTCTGAAGCGCGTAAGCTGCACATTCCGGTCGTTGCGACGGTCGACACGAACTGCGACCCCGACCTGATCGACTATCCGATCCCGGCTAACGACGACGCGATCCGCGCGGTGAAGCTCCTCACCAGCAAGATGGCTGACGCCGTTCTCGAAGGCCGTCAGGGCCAGCAGGAAGAAGGAGCGGAAGCTCCGGCAGAAGAAGCTGCTGAAGAGGCCGCTGCTTCGGAAGAACAGGAATAATAAATAGTATCTGATATCATTTTGGGGATCAGAGCCGTGAGATTAGGAATTCTGGTGCCGCCGCGCAATACGGCAGCGGCAGGATTTCTAATTTTATGTGCGGCATCCCGAGTACACCAACAGGAGGTCATCAAATGGCAGCGATCACTGCAAGTATGGTAAAAGAACTGCGTACCTCCACGGGCGCAGGCATGATGGATTGCAAGAAAGCTCTGACGGAAGCAGACGGCGATATGGCGAAAGCCGTAGACATCCTTCGCGAGAAGGGCCTGTCCCAGGCGGCGAAAAAAGCAGGCCGCATCGCAGCGGAAGGCGCGGTCGTTTCCTATGTCTCTGAAGACGGCAAAGTGGGCGTCATCGTCGAAGTGAACTGCGAGACCGACTTCGTAGGCCACAACGAGAGCTTCCAGGCGCTGGCTAAGTCCATCGCCAAGCAGATCGCAGAGGCGGCTCCTGCGGACGTAGAGGCGCTCCTCGCTTCCGAAATGGAAGGCAAGACGGTAAAAGACCTCGTGACCGAAGCCATCGCCAAGATCGGTGAAAATATCTCCGTGCGCCGTTTCGAACGCTTCGAAAGCGCAGAAGGTCAGGTCTACAGCTACATCCACGGCGGCGGCAAGATCGGCGTCCTCGTCGACATGAAGGGCGGCGACGCAGAGCTCGGCAAAGACGTGGCGATGCAGGTCGCAGCGGCGATCCCGTCTTATCTCGACCGGAGCCAGGTGCCGGCGGCTGAGCTGGAACACGAAAAAGAAGTGCTCTCCGAACAGGCCCGCAACGAAGGCAAGCCGGAAAAGATCATCGAAAAGATGGTCATCGGCCGCATCAACAAGTACTACAAGGAAGTCTGCCTGCTCGATCAGGAATTCATCAAAGACGGCGACCTTACCATCGCAAAGCTCCTGAAATCCAAGGGTGCGGAAGTGGCCCGTTTCGCCCGCTTCCAGCTCGGCGAAGGCATCGAAAAGAAGCAGGAAAACTTCGCAGAAGAGATCCAGAAGCAGATCAACGGATAATCGCCCCCTGCGGCAGAGGAACTCCACAATCGGCCCGGAAGGCCCGGCGCGGCAGCCATGTCCCGCCCTGCCGGTGCCTGGCTGATTCGGTATTTCCCAGAAATAAGAGGACACAGTTTCGTGTTCTCTTATTTTTTGGCGTCAAAGCGCTGCCGGGCGGTTGAATCTCTGGGGGGACTCGGTTATGATGGAGAAAATGGGCGCAGGAGCGCGGTAAAGAGAACGGGGGATTCGGTATGGAGAACAAGAAATACAAGAGAGTCATGCTGAAGCTGAGCGGGGAAGCGCTCGCGAACGACAAGGGCTTCGGCATCGATCCGGAAGTGGTGAACCGTCTCTGCGGCGAGATCAAGACGGTGTGCGAAGCGGGCATCGAAGTGGCGGTCGTCGTCGGCGGCGGCAATATTTGGAGAGGCCTCAAAGGGAGCGCCGGCGGCATGGACCGCGTCTCTGCAGACTACATGGGCATGCTGGCTACGGTGATCAACTCCGTCGCCATGCAGGACGGGCTGGAAAAGCTGGGCATTCCCACGCGGGTGCAGACGGCCATCGAGATGCGGCAGATCGCCGAGCCTTATATTCGCCGCCGCGCGGTGCGCCATTTGGAAAAAGGGCGCGTGGTGATCTTCGCCGCCGGCACGGGCAACCCGTACTTCACCACGGATACGACAGCGGCGCTCCGCTCCGCAGAGATCGAAGCGGACGTGATGCTCATGGCGAAGAAGCAGACCGACGGCGTGTATGACGCCGACCCGAAGTTCCATCCGGAAGCGAAGATGTTCACCCATCTGACCTATGGGGAAGTGCTCGCCCGCGGTCTGGCAGTCATGGACAACACGGCCATCACGCTCTGCATGAACAATGCCATCCCGATCGTGGTTTTCAATATCGACGTACCGGGCAATATCGTGAAAGCGTGCCTCGGCGAGACGCTGGGCACTTTGATTGAAGGGAAATAAACGATGTACGAAGAAGAACTGAAAAAACTGACGGAAAAAATGGATAAGTCCATCCAGTCCTTGAAGGCGGAATACTCTTCGATCCGCACGGGTCAGGCGACGGCGAGCCTTCTCGACCGGGTGCGCGTGGAATACTATGGCACGCCCACGCCGGTGACGCAGGTGGCGACGGTGTCCGTGCCGGAAGCGCGCATGCTCGTGGTGCAGCCCTGGGATCGGAGCCTCCTCAAGGAGATCGAAAAGGCGATCCTCCAGTCTGATCTGGGCCTCGTACCGATGAATGACGGCAACATCATCCGCATGGCGATCCCGCAGCTCACGGAAGAGCGCCGCAAGGATCTGTGCAAGGTGGTGAATAAAAAGGCGGAAGAAGGCAAAGTGGCCATCCGCAATATTCGCCGTGACGGCAATGATTTTCTGAAAAAGGAAGGCAAGAAGAGCGAAGTCTCCAAAGACGTCATCAAGGAGATGGAAGACAAGGTGCAGAAGCTGACCGACCAGAAGATCAAAGAAGTGGAAGCGGTCACGGAAAAGAAGATCAAAGAGATCATGTCTGTATGAGTGAAAAGGCTCTTTTCGAAGGGATGCCTTTTGATGAAAATGTACGGCTCAAGCTGGCGGAGACGTTCCCGGGCGGGACGGTCTCCGGCACCCGGGGCCGTCATTATGCATTGGAGGAAGAATTCCTGTACTTGGTGCGGAGCGGGCCTCAGGCGGTCATCATGCCGCGCATGGCTTACGGCAGCGATGTGACGGCGGCTCTGGCAGAAAGATATGGCGAGGGAAAGCAGATTGTCGGAAAAACAGAATTGTCCCAGGCACGTGGCGATCATCCTTGACGGAAATGGACGCTGGGCGGAGCGGCAGGGCCGGGAGCGGACCTTCGGGCACGAAGCCGGCGCGGAAAATGTGAAGACCATCGTCCGGGAAGCCGGGCATATGGGCATCGAGCGGCTCACGCTGTATGCGTTCTCCACGGAGAACTGGAAACGGCCGCAGCCGGAAGTGGATTTCCTGATGGAGCTCTTCAAAGATTACCTGTTCGAGCAGCTGCGGGACCTCATGAAAGACGGGGTGCAGCTCCATGTGGTGGGCGAGCGGTCCCGCCTTTCGGAAGGGCTTCGCCGGGAGATCGAGTCCTGTGAGGCGGATACCCGGGACAATACGGGCCTCATCCTGAACGTGGCCATCAACTACGGCGGCAGGGACGAGATCGTTCATGCCGCGCGGCAGCTTGCCGAAGAGGTAAAAGAGGGGAAGCTCTCGCCGGAGGACATCACGGAAGAGGCCATCGGAGAGCGGCTCTACCCGAGCGATGCGGCAGACGTGGATCTGCTCATCCGCACGGGCGGGGAGTCGCGCATCTCCAATTTCCTCCTGTGGCAGATCTCCTACAGCGAGCTCTATTTCACGCCGGTGCTTTGGCCGGACTTCACGGTGGAAGAGCTGCATAAAGCCGTCGCATGGTACGGCGGGCGGGACCGTCGCTTCGGCGGGCTCAATGAGGAGGTAGCGCAATGAAGGCGCGCATCCTTACCGCCATCGTGGGCATCGCTGCGGTCATCGTGCTGGTGACGGCGGGCGGCATTCCCCTCACGGCGGCGCTCTTTGTCGTGGCGGGGCTCGCATGGATGGAGTATGCGCGGATGATGAAGAAGATCACCCATGTGTACACCGGCCCGGCGCTCACGGCTATCGCGGTGATCCTTGGCGCGGCGGCGTCTTCTTCTCTGCCGCTCTTTGCGGCGGCCGTGCTGTGCTGTTTCATCCTGCTGCTTTTCCTCATTTTGGTGATCGAGCGGAAAGATATCTGGGCGCTCTTTGCAACTGTTTTGGGAGCGCTCTATTTTGGCGTGGGCTTCGGCTCGTTCCTCTATCTCCGCGGCGGCGACGATCTGCTCCTGCCGGGGGCGGCGTCGATCCACAGCGGGATATTCCTTCTGTGGTTCGCTCTCATCGGCACCTGGTCGAGCGATACCTTTGCCTATGCGGCGGGCAAAAATCTCGGCCGCCACAAGATGGCGCCCCATATCAGCCCGAACAAGACGATGGAAGGACTGGCCGGGGGCGCAGCAGGATGCATTGTGATGTGCCTCCTGTATGCGGCGTACTTTGATTTTTCGCTCCTGGAGGCGTTCTTCCTTGCGGTGATGGTGGCTATCGCCGCGCCGCTGGGAGATCTTTTCGAGTCGTATATCAAAAGGGTGTGCGACATCAAGGATTCGGGAAACATCCTGCCCGGCCACGGCGGTATGATGGACCGCTTTGACAGCCTGCTCTTCGTAGCGCCGCTCATGCTGTCCTCTCTCGTGGCGATGAGGAGCTTCTTATGAAAGAGATCGCAGTACTTGGCTCTACCGGCTCGATCGGCACGCAGACGCTGGACGTGCTCCGTCTGCACAAAGACCGTTTTCATGCATCCGTGCTGGCGGCCCATCACAGCGTCGATGTGCTCCTTGCGCAGGCAGAGGAATTTCAGCCCCGGTGTATCGCCGTGACAGATCCGGAGGCCGGGCGGGCGTTTCGCGCGCGCTATGACGGTCCTGCAGAAGTGCTCATCGGAGAAGAGGCGCTTCTCGAAGCGGTGCGCCGCACTGACGTAGACCTCGTGGTAGTGGCTGTGGTGGGCATCGCGGGCCTTGCGCCGACGCTTGAAGCCATTCGGCAGGGGAAAGAGATCGCTCTCGCCAACAAGGAAACGCTCGTCACCGGGGGCGCGCTCGTGACGGAGGCGGCGGATCGGGCGGGCATCACCATTCGTCCCGTGGATAGCGAGCACAGCGCCATTTTCCAGTGCCTGCTCGGGCAGGACAGGAAAGGCGTGCATCGTCTCATCCTGACGGCCTCCGGCGGTCCCTTCCGCGGACGGTCCAGGGAAGAGCTGGCGCAGGTGACGCTGGCAGACTGCCTGAAGCACCCCACGTGGCACATGGGCCGGAAAGTGACCATCGACTCGGCCACCATGTTCAATAAAGGACTGGAGATCATCGAGGCGCACTGGCTCTTCCGCGTGCCTTACGACCGGATCAAAGTGGTGGTGCAGCCCCAGAGCCTCATCCATTCCATGGTGGAGTACGATGACGGCTCCATCATCGCCCAGATCGGCGAGCCGGATATGCGCCTTCCCATTCAGTTTGCGCTTACCTGGCCGGAGCGGCTTCCTTCGCCGTCTCATTCGTTTCTCGACTGGGGCCGCATCGCTTCGATCTTCGTGAGCGAGCCCGATGAGACGGTCTTCCGTTCGCTCCGCCTGACGGTGGATGCGGGGAAAGCCGGCGGCACGGCGACGACTGCGCTCAACGGAGCGGATGAAGAAGCAGTGGCGGCCTTCGTGAGGGGAGAGATCTCATTTCTCGATATCTTCAGCGTGGTGGAAGACGTGCTGGATCAGTGGGAGACATCGCCCGTGCGGACGCTGGACGACGTGTGGGACGCAGACCATCGCGCGCGGGAAGCGGCGCGGGCGTCCATCCGGAGGCGCAGACTATGCTGACGGCGATCCTGGCGCCCATTATCCTGTTCGGCCTCATCGTGCTCATTCATGAAGGCGGCCATTTCATGACGGCCAAGCTCACCGGCATGAAGGTGGAGGAATTTGCAGTGGGCTTCGGACCGAAGCTCTGGTCCAGGCGATGGGGCGAGACGATGTATTCGCTCCGGGCGATCCCGCTGGGCGGGTACAATAAGATCATGGGCATGGCGCCGGGCGAATCGACTGATCCACGGGCGTTTACGGAGCGTCCCGTGTGGCAGCGCCTGCTGGTGATCTCTGCCGGTTCGCTCATGAACATCTTTTCTGCGTTCCTCATCTTTGCGGGACTGTTCCTCGCCGTAGGCGTGCAGTCGTTTCCTAATACGCCGGTCATCGGCACGGTGCTGCCGGATTCGCCGGCGGCTGCGGCCGGCCTGCGTCCGGGAGACCGGATCGACGCGGTGGACGGGGAAGCCGTGTCGCAGTGGACGGACATGGCAGGACTTCTCGGCACACGGGGAAATCGCGTGGTGACGCTCTCGCTCACGCGGGGCGATGCGGCGATCTCCGTCTCCGTCATTCCGAAAGAGCAGGGCGAAGGCCGTGCCATGGTGGGGATCACTCCCGCGCTGGACAGCCGACCCGTGGGCCTTGGCGAAGCGGCGGCGCTCGGTGCGGACCGGTGCCTCTTCGTGGTGAAAGCGGTCGTCACCGGCCTCGGGGCGATCGTTACCGGTCAGTCTTCTGATGTGGCCGGGCCGATCGGCGTGGCGCGCATGGCGGGCGCTGTGGCGGAGGTGGGGGCTGTGCAGTTCCTGCTGTTCTTTGCCATCCTGAGCCTGAATCTTGGTATTTTGAATCTGTTTCCCATTCCGCTGCTGGACGGCGGGCTGCTCTTCCTTACGATCGGGGAGGCGCTGTTCCGCCGGAAGCTGTCGGAGCGGGCGCTGTACTATATCCAGACCGTGGGCGTCACCATCCTCGTGGGGATGTTCCTTTTTGCGACGTTCAACGATCTTTCCGCGCTTGCCAGGTAGCGGCGCGGCCTCTGTATTTCTTACGCGGAAATAAAGGAGACGACTATGAAGCAGACAAGACAGGTCTCGGTGGGCCGTGTGCGAATCGGCGGCGGTGCCCCCGTTTCCATTCAGTCTATGGGGACGATCAATCCCATCGATACGGCGCGGGCAGCGGCGCAGATCAATGCGCTCGGTGCGGCTGGTGCGGACATCGTGCGCGTAGCGGTGCCGGATAAGAAAGCGGCAGAAGCGCTGAAAGAACTGAGAAAGCTCACCGCTGTGCCGCTCGTGGCGGATATCCACTTTGATTACCGTCTGGCGCTCACCGCCATGGAAGCGGGCATCGACGGTCTGCGCATCAATCCCGGCAACATCGGCCGCAGAGAAAACGTGGTGAAAGTGGTGGAGCGGGCAAAGGAAGTGGGCATTCCCATCCGTATCGGCATCAATGCAGGATCGCTGCCGCAGGATATTCTGGATGCGTACGGCGGACATCCCACGGCGGAAGGCATGGCGGAGGGAGCCATGCGCCATGTACGCATCCTGGAGGAGGAAGGCTTCCGTGACATCGTGCTCTCCGTGAAATCGACGGACGTGCCCATGATGGTCCGGGCGAACCGCATCCTCTCTCGGGAGACGGAGTACCCGCTCCATCTGGGCGTGACGGAGGCGGGCACCGAATACCGGGGCACCATCAAGTCCGCCATCGGTATCGGAGCGCTCCTCTTGGATGGCATCGGCGACACGACCCGCGTGTCGCTCACAGACGATCCGCTGAAGGAAGTGCGCGCGGCGAAAGAGATCCTGTCGGCGCTCGGCCTTGCGCAGTACGGGCCGGTGCTCATTTCCTGCCCAACCTGCGGGCGAACGCAGGTCGATCTCATCCACATCGCCAAAGAAGTGGAGGAACGGCTGAAAGAGTTCAAATCGCCGCTTCGCATCGCCGTCATGGGGTGTGCGGTGAACGGTCCCGGCGAAGCCAGAGAGGCGGATTTCGGCATCGCCTGCGGCAGAGGCAGCGGCCTTCTATTCAGCCGCGGCCAGGTGCTCCGCAGCGTGCCCGAAGGGGAGCTCGTGGAAGTGCTCATGAATGAGATCCGGCGGTATGAAGAGGCGCGGCAGGCATAGTTTTTGCACGCGCCTTGTTTCCATGGACGGGCAAAAGTTTTATAATAAAAAAGATTTCATTTTTATCATTGCATAGAGGCCGAAGGAGGCCATACAGGAGGAGATTTCGTTGTTAGCATCCAGATTGTACAGCCCGACGCTCAGAGAGATCCCGGCAGAGGCCGTGGTCATCAGCCACAAATATATGCTCAAGGCAGGCATGATCCGCAAGATCGTAGGCGGCATCTACGTGTATCTGCCGCTGGCATGGCGCACACTTCAGAAGATCGAAGCGATCATTCGCGAGGAGATCAACAAGACCGGTGCGCAGGAGATCCAGATGCCCATCATCCAGCCGGCGGAGATCTGGCAGCAGACGGGCCGCTGGGCGGTGTACGGCGACGAGATGTTCCGCCTGCAGGATCGTCACGGCCGTCAGTACTGCCTCGCGCCGACCCATGAGGAAATGATCACCACGCTGGTCCACATGGACACGAGCTCATACAAGCAGCTTCCTGTGAGCCTCTATCAGATCCAGAACAAATACCGCGACGAGCTCCGTCCCCGTTTCGGACTGATGCGCGGCCGCGAATTCATCATGAAGGACGGCTATACCTTTGATAAGGACTGGGAAGGGCTCGACCGCCAGTACAAACTCATGTACGACGCGTATACCCGCATCTTCACGCGGTGCGGCCTTCATTTCCGGCCCGTGCTGGCCGATTCCGGTGCGATCGGCGGCAGCACGACCCACGAATTTGAGGCGCTTGCCGATTCGGGCGAAGCGGATGTGGCGTACTGCCCGCACTGCGATTTCGCGGCCAATACGGAAGCAGTCGTGCCGAACACGCTCCCCTGTGCGGTGCGCAGTGATAAGGAAAAAGAACTGGTGGCGACGCCCGGTCAGCATACCATCGAAATGGTGTGCGATTACCTCCATGCGCCGGTGTCTCAGTCCGTCAAGGCCGTGGTGTATAAGCTGGATGACAAAGTGGTGCTCGCCATGGTGCGCGGCGACCACGAAGTGAACGAAGTGCGCCTCCAGAACATCTACGGCGCTTCCATTATCGCCATGGCTTCGGATGAGGACTTGGCGCGGTGCGGCCTCACCGCCGGCTACATCAGCCCCATCGGACTTCACCGCACGGATGATTTCGACATCGTCGTGGATGCATCCGTCATGGAGATGCAGGACGCCTGCTGCGGCGGCAATCAGAAAGACATGCACTATATCCATGTGAATCCGGCCCGCGACTTTGGTGACGTCCGCGTGGAGACCATCCGCATGATCAATGCAGACGACGTGTGCCCGAAGTGCGGCGCCCCCATCGAGATCAAGAAAGGCATCGAGGTAGGGCAGGTCTTCAAGCTGGGCACGAAGTACAGCGAGGCATTGGGCTGCACCTATCTCGATCAGAACGGGAAATCGCAGCCCATGGTCATGGGGTGCTACGGCATCGGCGTATCCCGCACCATGGCAGCGGCCATCGAGCAGAGCCACGATGATGACGGGATCATTTGGCCCGTGGCGATCGCGCCGTATGAAGCGGTCATCGTGCCGGCAAACAATAAGGATGAAACGGTCATGGCGGCAGCGCGCTCTCTCTACGATGCCTTCGAAGAGAAGAGCGATGAAGTGGTGCTGGACGACCGGAATGAACGGGCGGGCATCAAATTCAAAGATGCCGACCTCATCGGGTATCCGGTGCGCGTGACCATCGGCAAGAAATGGCAGGAGTCGGGCAATGTGGAGATCCGCATCCGTCGGACCGGCGAGACCATCGAAGTGCCGCTCGATGCGTGCAAGGAAAAGGTGATGGAGATCTTGGCCGACCTTCACGCCAGAAATCAGTAAGACCTGGCAGTCATTTGCCGACAGGAGGCGCTCATGGACGAACTGGACGCAGTGAGAGAAGAGATCCGCAAAGTGGACAAAGACATGGTCGCGCTGTTTGAAAAGCGTATGGCCCTGTCTCGGGAAGTGGCGCTCTGCAAGATGAAGAGCGGCATGCCGGTGTATGATGCGGCGCGGGAGGAGAAGAACATTCGGGAGCTGTCGGCGCTCCTTGAGGATGCAGCGGATCAGCCCTATTTCCAGCGGTGGTATCAGCTGCTCATGGATATCTCCAAGGAGCGGCAGCGCGCGGAAAAAGGAAAGCGGTCATGACAGAGGAGATCGAGGGCACCGTCTCGGCGGTGGTCTTTCACAGCACGGACGGCGTATTTTCTGTCTTTCGGCTGAAACAAAAAGAGAGCGGAAAGTCAGTCACCGCGGCGGGGCAAGTAGGCGTGCCCTCGGTGGGACAGACGGTCGCTCTTCGGGGATGCTGGGTGCGGCATCCCCGTTTTGGCATGCAGTTCAAAGCGGAGTCGATGGCGGAGGTGCGGCCGGAGTCGGCGGAAGACATTGTGCAGTACCTCGCTTCCGGCGAGATCGACGGCGTCGGTCCTGCCATGGCCCGGCGCATCGTAGACACCTTCGGGAGCCGCACGCTCACCGTGATGGATGAGGAGATCGATGCGCTTCTCTCCGTGCCGGGCATCGGGCCGAAGAAGCTGGAACAGATCCGCGCGTCCTATGCGGCGGGGGCAGAGCTTCGGCAGGTGGTGCTCCTCCTTCAGTCCGCCGGCGTGCCTTCCCGGTTCGCGGCGGTGCTGCAGAAGCGCTATGGCGACGGCCTGATGCGCGTGCTGGAGAAGGAGCCGTACCGCATGGTGAGGGAGGTCTCGGGGATGACTTTTCAAATGGCGGACCAGATCGCCATGAAGAGCGGCATCAGCCCGCAGGACGAAGAACGCATCCTCTGCGGCATCTTTCACGTGCTCACCACGTTTTCCATGGAGGGGCACTGCTGCGTGCCTGCCGGCGCGGCGTATCAGGAGGCGGCGCGTCTCCTGCATCTGGATGGGGAACTGGTGATGACTGCGGGACGAAGCGCTGTGGAGATCGGCGAGCTGCCGTCCGTCGTATGGCGGGACCGGCTCTTTCTGTACCTGCCTTCGCTTTATGAAGCGGAGACGGAGTCCCGGCATCGGGTGGGGCTCCTCCTTCGCGCGCCATACCTGGGGAGCGCTGTGCTGGCTATTCAGAAGTTTGAACGGGAGCATCATCTGACGCTGGCGGCAGAGCAGAAAGAGGCCGTGGAGTCTGCCATGAGCTCGGGCCTTCTCATCATCACCGGCGGCCCGGGGACGGGGAAGACCACGCTCATCCAGGCGATCCTCACGGCGGCGGAGCAGCACGGGAAGAAAGTGCGCCTCATGGCGCCGACGGGCCGAGCGGCGAAGCGCCTGTCGCTGGCGAGCGGACGCAATGCGGACACGATCCACAAGGCGCTCGAAGCGGAGCGGCACGGAGATAAGACCTTCTTTGCGCGGAATGAGTCGGAGCCGCTCAAGGAAGATCTCATCATCGTGGACGAAGCTTCCATGATGGACATGCTCCTCTTTTATCGCCTGCTCTGCGCACTGAAGGAGGGAGCGCGGCTCGTCCTCGTAGGGGATACGGATCAGCTCCCGCCGGTGGGGCCGGGGGCGCCGCTGAAAGACCTCATCGCCTGGGGGGACGTGCCTGTGGTGCGGCTTCAGCATATCTTCCGTCAGCAGGAAGGGAGCGGCATCATCGAGAACGCTGCCCGCATCCGGGAAGGACGTCTGCCTGAGCCGGACATGGCGGGCGAGTTTCAGATCTGTCTCGCGGAGAGCGAAGAAGAGGCCTTTCAGCTGGTGATGCACCTGTGCCGCGAGGGACATTACGAAGAAGACGCGCGGAAATGGGACATGCAGGTGCTCTCTCCCATGTACAAAGGGCTCTGCGGCGTGGATCATCTGAACGAAGCCATCCAGCGCTATGTCCAGGGCGGGGCCATAGAGGGACGCGGCTTCCGCAAAGGGGACAAGGTGATGCAGACGCGGAACGATTATGAGAAGGGCGTCTACAATGGGGACATCGGCATCGTGTGGTCTGCCGCTGGGCCGAAGGTCTTCGTCCAGTTTCCGGAAAAAGAAGTGGTCTATGAAGGGGACGAACGGCGGGACCTGCAGCTCGCCTATGCGGTGACAGTGCACAAGAGCCAGGGCAGCGAGTATGACACGGTCATTTTCGTGCTGCTTCCGTCGCAGCGGATGATGCTCCAGCGGAACCTGCTCTACACCGGCGTGACGCGGGCGAGCCGGCGGACCATCCTCATCACTTCAGGCAGCGCGCTCGCCGCAGCGGTGAGGAACCATCGCACTGCCGGGCGGTGCAGTCTCTTCCTGCCGCTCCTTGCAGGGGAGGCGGAGCCGTGAATTGGGGAGAGGCGCTGCTCAGTCTGGTCTTTCCCTGCTGCTGCCCGGGATGCGGACGCATGACGGAGGCGGAGCGGCCGTGGTGCGAGGCGTGCCTACGGAAATTCTGGGAGCCTCGGCTTATCAGCGGCTCCCACAGCGGAGCGCTGGAGGGGTGCTACACCTGCTGCCGCTATACCGAAGGCATTCGGGCCTGCATCATCCGGTTGAAATATAATAGGGAGAAGTCTCTGGGCCGCGCGTTTCCCATGCTGCTGGAGCGTTTCCCCTGGTGGGACCGGCTCGCGGCGTACGATTTGGCCGCGCCCGTTCCGCTCTCCCGCGCGCGGAAGAAGAGCCGCGGCTACAACCAGTGCGATGTGATCTTTGCGTCTTTCATGAAACGCGTGGGAAAGACCTACGATGCGGAGCTTTTGGTGCGGCTCCGCGACACGAAGGTCCAGTCGACGCTCGACAGAGAGGCGAGGCAGCAGAACGTGAAAGACGCTTTTCATGTGAACCGCGGCCGCAGTGTGGCGGGGCGGCACATCCTGCTCCTGGACGATGTCTACACCACCGGGGCGACGCTTCGGGAGGCGGCGCGGGAACTGCGCCGGGCGGGCGCCGTCTCCGTGATGGGATTTACCGCTGCGAGCGGCGCACGATAAAAGACCCCGGTCATTGGAATGACTCGGGGCCTTTTTATAGGGCCTTCGTAGAGATTACGGATACAGCACGTGGAGGAAGGCGATCACGACTTCCGGATCGAACTGACTGCCGGAGCCGCTGAAGAGCGCCTGTGTCACGTCCTGCTTCGTCCGCTGGGGAAAATCCGGCGCGGAGTAGATGGTGCCGTCGTAATAGTCAGAGATGGCGAGGATGCGCGCGCCCAGCGGAATGTTCACGTTCTTCAGGTGCTTCGGATAGCCGCCGCCGTCCCAGCGCTCGTGATGAAAGCGGATGTAGGGGATGAGGTCCTGACAGGCGGGATTCGTCTCCAGCATGTTCGCGCCCAGGTCAGGATGCTTCTTGTACTGCTGGTATTCTCTCGTAGACAGGTTGGGGTAGCGGGAGAGCACGCGATTAGCCACCGTGAGGAGTCCGATGTCGTGAAGGAGTCCCGCATAGTGGATGAGCGTCACCTCATTGGCGGGCAGGCGCATGTGGAGCGCCGTCGCTCCGGCAAAGTTGGCGACCCGCACAGAATGCTCATAGAGCGCCTGCGATTTGAGGCGCATGAGGTAGGTGAAGTGGAGCGTGATATCTTCCAGCGTGTCCCGGATGCTGCTGAACGCAGCGGGCGTTTGAAAGAGAGAAGAAGTATACATGAGAGACCATCCGCAGAGAAATGCCGCCTGCAAAAGGCAGCGGCAGGAAACAGAGGCAAAGAAAAAGCAGCACAGGCTGCTTCTTTTTTTATGAGGCCGGGAAAGGAGTCACGCTTTGTCGTGACGCTTCAGCCATGCAGTCATATAGGAGCACTCTGAACGGATCTCTTTATGCTGACTTCGGGTGTAGTCCCAGGCGGCGCCGGCAAGCTGCCCTGCCAGCCCCCGTCCGGAGAGCGCAGACGGCACGACCGTGTGGAGCACGGTGACAGCCCCGTCATCCTCTTTGTATTCCAGCCAGGAAATGCCTTCCGGATTTTCAATGGTGAATTTATGATTTGTCGTATCGTGATGGACCATGACAGCCGCCTCCTTTACCGTTTATTTTATAAAATTTCCCGCCGCTCGTCAAAAGGCTTTGCCGTGTATGCCTATTTCCTATAGCGCGGCGGCATCCATGATGTATAGGAGGCTGACACCGCGCGCAGGTGTGGTATGATGACAGATAGCGGCCTGTGAAAAAAATACAGAGCAGGCCGCACGGGATTTCTTGACAAAACGGGAATTTCCCTATATACTTTTACACGTATCAATTGCAAGAAGAAGTCATCCGCTTCTCACCTTACAAGGCTCGCGCTACTAAGGTCACGCATGAATTCATGGCGGACGGCTTCGGCTGTCCGCTTTTCCTTGCAATGAAAACTTTTTCGGAGGTGAAAAGAATAAGTAGGGAACTCAGTATCAATGAGCAGATCCGCGCCCGCGAGGTCCGGGTCGTCAGCGATACAAACGAACAGTTGGGGATCATGGCTCTTCGCGATGCGATTCGTCTGGCCGAGGAAAAAGGACTTGATCTCGTGGAGGTCGCGCCGAACGGCAAGCCTCCGGTGTGCCGCATGATGAACTACGGCAAGTACAGATATGAACAGCAGAAGCGCGATAAGGAAGCCAAGAAGAAACAGAAGATCTTCCAGATCAAAGAAGTCAAACTTCGTCCGAATATCGAAGATCACGATTTCTTCGTAAAGCTGAAGCATGCCCAGCGTTTCCTTGCGGACGGCAACAAGGTCAAGGTGACCATCATGTTCCGCGGCCGCGAGATGACGCATCCCGAACTGGGCAGAGAAGTCCTGGACCGTGTGGTCAAGGAGCTCGGAGACACGATTGTTCGCGAGAAGCCGCCGAAAATCGAAGGCCGCAATATGACGATGGTCATTGCGCCGAAAGCTTGATAAAGGAGAGATTATTATGCCGAAAATGAAAACTCGCCGCGCTGCAGCAAAGCGCTTCACGGAAACCGGTTCCGGTCAGTTCAAGAGAAACAAAGCATTCCACAGCCACATTCTTGAAAAGAAATCCCCGAAGAGAAAGAGAAATTTCAGAAAAGCAGCGATGATTTCCAAGTCTGACTACAAGCGTGTAGTGAGAATGCTGCCGAACGGCTAAGAGAAGGAGGATCTGAAGAATGGCAAGAGTAAAAAGCGGACTTACGAACCACGCAAGACATAAAAAGATTCTGAAACTGGCAAAGGGCTATAGAGGCGCTCGTCACGCACAGTTCCGCAAGGCGAACGAGCTCGTCATGAAGGCTCTCTACTATGCAAGAAGAGACCGCAGAGCGAAGAAGAGAGAATTCCGCAAGCTTTGGATTATCCGCATCAACGCGGCAGCTCGTCAGAACGGCCTCACGTACAGCAAGCTGATCGCAGGCCTGAACAAGGCGGGCATCGAAGTGAACCGCAAGATGCTTTCCGAACTGGCGATCCACGATCCGGCAGCGTTCACGAAGCTCGCAGAAGCAGCAAAGAATGCGTAATGAAAAAGAAGATGTGTCCTACCTGGACGCATCTTTTTTCGTGACAAAAGGAGACGCTCATGGATGTACGATGGAGCGGCCTGGAGGAGATCGAGGCGTGGATGATGCTCACAGAGGAGGTGCGGGCGTATTTCCCCGGTCTGGAGACGGAGGAGGGGATGCGGGCGCATCGTCAGACGCTGCTGAGGTATATGAAGGCCGGGCGGGCGCTTTCCTGCTGGATGAACGGGGCGCTGGCAGGCGTGCTTCTGTATACCCTGTCGCCGGGGTCGCTGGATTTTCTGGCGGTGCGAAGCAGATGCCGCCGCTGTCATGCGGCGGAAACGCTGATTCGGGCGGCGCTGGAGGAGATCGGACCGGGAGAGGTCACGGTGATGACTCATCGGGCAGGCGTGCCGGAAGGGCAGGCGGCACGAACCCTGTATCGAAAAATGGGCTTTGAGGAAGGACCGGTGACAGAGGCATTCGGCGCGCCCGTGCAGGTGCTGTATCTGCGAAGGGTCGCAAAAGAAAAAGACGGACGGGAATGAACCTGTCCGTCTTTTTTTGTATCGGTCAGCAGATGACGTTTTTCTGCCGGCCGTCTTTCCATGCCTGAATATTGTCAAATACGATGGCAGCGCGGCGCTCCATGGCCTGGCGGCTGAAGAAGCCGATGTGCGGCGTGAGAAGGCACCGCGGCGCCGAGAGGAGCGGATGGTCCGCGGGAAGCGGCGGCTCTGTGTCGTACACGTCGATGCCCGCTCCGCCGATGCGTCCGTTTTTCAGCGCATCAGCCAGCGCAGCGGCGTCTACGATGGGACTGCGGGCGGTGTTGATGAGAAGTGCTGTTGGCTTCATGAGCGCCAGCTCCCGTGTGCCGATGAGGCGGCGCGTTTCCTCCGTGAGCGGCAGATGGATAGATACGATGTCGCAGGTAGAAAGGAGCGTGTCCAGATCGGTGTAATGGATGGCATCGTCTTTTGGCGTGCGGCTCCATCCCCACACATCGCAGCCGAAGGCGCGGGCGAGCTCTCCCGTGCGGCGGCCAATCGCGCCGGTGCCGATGATGCCGAAGCGCTTGCCGGCGATCTCCGTGCCGAGGAAGCCTGCGCTGCCCTGACCGCTGCGCACGGCCGGGTCTGCCTGCGGCAGCGAGCGGCAGAGGGAGAGGACCATGCCAAAGACGAGCTCGGCGACGGCTTCCGTGGAGTAGCCGGCGCAGTTGGAGACGGCGATGTGATGCTCGCGGCAGTAGGCGATATCTGCATGGTCTACGCCGGTAAAGGCGATGCAGAGGTAACGAAGCTGCGCCGCCTGGGCGAGGGCTTCTGCCCGACAGGGATAGTTCGCGATGACCGCGGCGTCCGCAGAAGCGAGGCGGCGGCCCAGTTCCGCCTGATCGGACGGGCGGTCGACGTAAGTCTCGATGGTCCAGCCTGCTTCGGAAAGAGGACTGAAAAGTTCGCGAAGATGCGCGTCAGAGACGGCAAGAGGTTCGGCAATGACTAATTTCATGAAGAAACTCCTTTCAAATAGAAACTCAGGAATGGCGGCAAAGACGGAGCAGCGGGCGGCTGGGGAGCTGCGACCAGAAGACCCCGGCGGTCATGCAGGCCACGCCCATAAGCTCCCGGGCGGTCATCGTTTCGCCGAGGAAAAGAAAACCGCCGATGCCGCCGAAGACCATCTCCAGACTGAGGATCATGGAGCACTCCGTAGGCGGCAGATATTTCTGGCCGATGCTCTGCAGGGTATATCCCACGCCGGTGGAAAAGATCCCCGTGTAGAGAATCGGCTGCCACGCGGCAAAGAGCGCTCCGAGGTCGACGGTTTCAAAGGCGGCCGCGCCGGCCAGATTGAGCAGGCCGCACACGAGGAACTGCCCCGCGGAGATCTCCACGGGATTGTACCGCGCCGATGCATAATCCAGATAGAGGATGTGGCCGGCAAAGCAGACGGCGCAGAGAAAGACCAGCAGGTCCCCCGTGCCGATGGTCAACGTTTCTGTGACGGACAGCAGGTAAACGCCTGTGATGGCCAGCACGGCGCCGACGGCGTGATTGAGGCGGAGGACATTGCCCAGAAAAAGCCCGAAGATGGGCACGAGCAGGATGTATGTCGCCGTGATGAAGCTCGCCTTGGATGCCGTCGTATAGAGCAGGCCGCACTGCTGGAGCACCATCCCGCCGCAGAGGATGCAGCCCGCGAGGGATGCGGCGAGCCAGCAGGGAAATGACGCTCTCTTCGCTGGAGGCGACGGATGAGTCCAGAGAAGCACCGGCACGAGCGACACCGCGCCGATGAGCGAGCGGACCGCATTGAACGTGAGCGGGCCGATGTCATCCATGGCGACGACCTGCGCGGTGAATGCGAAGCCCCAGATCGCGGCGGTGAGCACGAGAAGAAGACGATAGCGGATCATAAGCACGACCTGATGAATGATTTGGGCAAAAAGATTGCCATCCATGATTTCTGTTATGGCATTCATTATAATATAATTATGAAAAGAAAGAAATATTTCGTGAATAGGGAAGGCGGTAGAGACGATGAAGATACGGCTGGCGGCGATCGATCTGGACGGGACGCTGCTTCGCGACGACATGACCATATCAGATTTTTCAAAGGCGGTGATCCGGAAAGCGGCAGAACAGGTGAAGATCGTCGTCGCCACAGGGCGCATGTTCGACTCCGCCCGGGAGAAAGCATGGCTGCTCGGTCTGGGCGACGTGCCGGTCATCTGTTACACCGGCGCTTGGATCGGTCTGGCCGAGTCCGGCCGCATCCTCTGCCGCGAAGGGATACCGCTCTGCACGGCTGAAGAGATCCTTCGCGACGGGCGGGAGAAGGGATGGCTGATCCAGTCCTACATCGATGATAAGATCTGCCTGCCCGCACCGTCGGAAGCCGAAGAACGCTGCCGGAAATACCGGTCCAAAGCGGCGGTCTATCTGGGAGACCGCTTTTATCATCCTGCCAAAGAACCGACGCGGCTCATCGTCGTGGAAGAAGACGAAGCCGCGCGGGAAGCCATCAGGATCTTCCTGGAGGCGCACTATGGAGACATCGTCGAGATGGTCCATCCCGGCGATATGTTTCTCGACATCCATAAAAAAGGCGTATCCAAGGCCAGCGCGCTCCGCCGCCTGGGCAGTCGCTGGGGCATCGTGCCGGAAGAGATGGTCTCCTTCGGAAATACAGAAAACGACGCGTCCATGCTCGCCATGACCGGCCTCTCCTACGCCGTCGCAAACGCTGAGCCAGAAGCCAAAGCCGCCGCCAAAGAGATCCTCCCCCTCACCAATAACGAAGACGGCCCCGCTCGTCAGCTGGCCAGGCTCCTTCACATCGCCCTATAGACGGACAATCCCCATTCGCGCAAAGCAGCGGTAAACAGAGGCCTGATCAGCATAAAATCACAATCTTTCGCATAGCAGAAAACCGCTTCGCGAAATCCTCCCTGCCAACGCCAAGCAGATCTCCCCAAATGAGCAGACAGTCACATCCCCCGCGGGATGTGTGGATTGAAATATGAATGCCGAGTCAGGTATTGACGCCGTCCGCGAGTCACATCCTCCGCGAGATGTGTGGGGTGAAATTGTATCCAGTGGGCGTCGTTGCCGCTCCCCTTCCCATCGCATTCCTTGCGGGGTGCGTGGATTGAAATAACTGGAAGGCGGGCCTTGCCGTGTGAGATCCCCGGTCGCACTCCTCACGGAGCACGTAGGTGAAATGGGAGGATAAAAATAAGTGAGAATTAAAGAACTCAAATAAAAAGGCTCACAAAATTGCCTGATGCAGACGAGCGGCTGATGGCTCGATCGTCCAGCGCGATTTTGGAGCTTTGTTGTAAGAGAGAATAGCTGCTAAGCAAAACGCCGGGCGGCGCATTTTTTCCGGTGCGAGGAGGCGGCATGGGGCGTACCGTGTGGTTCGTGTTTTATGGGATGAAATGAAACACTGAGACGAAGTCGGGGCACCAGGAATGATTTGAGAATGCGGCGGATTATGAATGCGGAATAAAAGCCTGTATGGGAAGAAACGACGGGGAAATGACAGGGAGCACATAGGCCTGCTTTAGATGAAACATGACGGCTGGAAAGATGGGGGCCGCCGCAGCTCTGCAGGATGGGGAGACACGTAATTTGGGCGTGGGACATCGCGGTTCGAATACGGGTCAAAATTTAGAAAGGACATCTTCTTTGGCAAAAGGGAAGGAGGCTCTGTGATTGATGCAAATAAAAACAGGCGGTCTGCCTATGGTGGGGCAGGCTGCCTGTTTTGTTTTGTATGAAGAACGATCAGAAGACTGCGGAGCCGTCGAACTGTTCGCCGCCGATGTTCGGGTTCGCGCCGTACTGGATGGCCCATTCGTACTTGTATTTGAGGGCCTGTTCGTGGAGCTTCTGCATGACGTCCTGGGTGCGGACGATCTTGCCGGGGACGCCGACCACGAGGGAGTGGGGCGGGATGACCTGGTTGGCGAGGACGAGCGCACCAGCGGCGATGATGGAGCCGCGGCCGATCTTGGCGCCGGTGAGAATGGTGGCGTGCATGCCCACGAGGACGTGGTCTTCGATGGTGCAGGCGTGGACGCAGGCGCAGTGGCCGATGGTCACATAGTCGCCGATGATGCACGGATGGTCGTCGGCCACGTGGAGGCAGGAGAGGTCCTGCACGTTGGAACATTTGCCGATGGAGATATAATTCACATCGCCGCGGGCGACGACGCCGGGCCAGAGGCTGG
The DNA here is from genome assembly GCA_949286115.1 of uncultured Veillonellaceae bacterium. GTDB lineage: Bacteria > Bacillota > Negativicutes > Veillonellales > Dialisteraceae > UBA1822. The sequence continues at coordinate 61,443 of CASEBK010000033.1, forward strand.
ACTCCGCGCCGACGCGGACGTCACCGTAAAGATGGACGCCCGGTGCGACGAAGGCGTTTTCATCGATCTGTGGGGTGATGCCTTTGAAACTCTGAGAATGCAGTGTATACATGGCGATTCCTCCTTTTCAATGCATTGAGAAATGATCCTTATTTCAGCAGGCTGCCTGCGAGCGCGAGCCGTTCTTCGGTCTCGGTGACGAGTTCGTCGATGATCTCCTGCACGGGCTGGATGCGGTTCAGGCGGTTCAGGGACATGCCGACGAGGACGAAGCCGTTCTCGGTGTCGCCTTCCATCGCGCCTTTCCAGTTGGTGCCGCGGGCCATGGCCATGAGTTCTTCTTCCGGAGCGCCCACATATTCGCGGGCAAGGTAGCTTTCGCTCCATTTGTTTTTCAGACCGCGTACGCTGTCGTTTCGGGTGAAGCCGGTGACGGTGGAGTCGGTGTCGACGGCGTTGATGATGGCCTCTTTGGCATTCGGATGGAGGATGCATTCTTCCGCGAGGAGGAAGCGGGAGCCCATCTGTACACCGGACGCGCCCATGACGAGCGCTGCCGCGATGCCGCGGCCGTCTACGATGCCGCCTGCGGCGATGACCGGGATCTCGATCTCGGGGATGACGTTTTCCATGAGAGCCATGGTGGTGAGCTTGCCGTCATGGCCGCCGGCTTCCATGCCTTCGATAACGAGGGCGTCGGCACCTTTGCCCTGCACGCGCCGCGCAAGCTTTACGCTCGGTACGACGGGGATGCATTTGATGCCGTGCGCCTGAAGCGGTTCGAAATAGGGGACCGGATTGCCTGCGCCGATGGTGACGAAAGCTACTTTTTCATCGCACACGAGCTGAGCGATATCGTCTTTGTTCGGAGACTGCAGCATCAGATTGACGCCGAAGGGCTTATTCGTGATGTCTTTGACTTTGCGGATCTGTTCCCGCACTTTATCCACGGGCAGGCCGCCGGTGGCGATCACGCCGGTCGCGCCGGCATGGCACATGGCGGAGACGAGCGTCGCTTCCGACAGATACGCCATCGCGCCCTGCACGATCGGATAATCGATGCCAAGAAGTTCAGTCAATTTGGTTTTCCACATATCGATCCCTCCTAAATGATCGGCTGTTAAAAATGATTTTTTTGCACATAAACGGCAAATGATTCTACATTCGCATTATAGAAGCATTTTATATAAAAGTAAAGGAAGCGCAGGACCCGGCGTGACGAGCGCAAAACGGGAGAAAAGGATGGAGAGGACAACTGAAAAGAGGGAGATGGGCGGCATGGCGGGGGCGGAAGCAAATAAAGGCAGCCTCGATTGTGAAGGAACGGGAAATATGATATACTGAAAACATCCAAGAAGGTGTTATTTTAACTCTGATGGGACAAAAAATGTCCTCCGGGATGGGAGGCGAGAGATTGGAAGAAGATTCACTGATGGCGCTGCTCGTGCCGGAGATGATGGAGCAGGCGGCGGAGCGGTATGAGCTGCTCCGGCAGATCGCTCTGTCGCAGCCGGTGGGGCGGCGCCTCCTGGCGGTGCAGACGAAGCTCACCGAGCGGGTCGTGCGCAGCCATGTGGAGGCCATGGAGCGCTCCGGGCTGGTGACGATCCAGCCGGTGGGCATCCGTCTCACGGCGAAGGGAGAAATGGTGCTGGCTCCGCTCTCGCGGTATTTTCTGAAGCGGCCGTCTTTTGCAGAGCTGGAGCGGCAGCTCATGGTGGTGCTCTCCATGAAGCAGGTCATCCTCGTTCACGGGGATATGGATCAGAATCCCGCTGTGAAGCAGAATGTGGGGCAGGAAGCGGCGCTCGCGCTGTCCCGCCGTCTGAAGAGCGGACAGATCCTTGCTGTGTCCGGCGGCACTACGATGGCGGCCCTTGCGGCGGCGCTCCCTCATCTTTCTCTGGATGTGACGGTCGTACCGGCTCGGGGCGGCTTCGGCGAGAAGATCGAGTACCAGGCGAACACGGTGGCTGCGGTGACCGCGGAAAAGATCGGCGGCACATACCGCATGCTCCATATCCCCGATGGTTTCAGTCCGGCATTGATCGATATGCTGCGGAAGGAGTCACCGGATCTCGTGGAGATCGAAGCGCTCATTCACCGGGCGGACATTCTGGCGATCGGCGTGGGAGAGGCGAACCGCATGGCCCAGCGGCATCAGCTGGAGTCGGGACGAAAGAACCGGCTCCTTACGGCGGGCGCCTGCGGGGAGGCGCTGGGGCTCTATGCGGATATCGAAGGTCATGTCCTTTACCGCATGAACAATGTGGGGATCGCACTGGAAGAACTGCAGAGCATCCCCCACGTCATCATCGCCGCCGGCGGCGCGTCAAAGGGCGCAGCCATCCTTGCCATGGCGCGGGCCGGCGTGAGGGGCACTCTGGTCACTGACGAGGGAGCCTGTCGGGAAATACTGCGTATCGCGGCGGAAGAAAAATTACATGCTCGTCCGTCGTAAAAAATAGATCACATTTACGGATTCCAATGTACAGGAGGGAATGCAAATGGCAACAAAAATCGGCATCAACGGGTTCGGCAGGATCGGACGTCTCGTATTTCGCGTCATGCTGGACCGCGATGATTTTGAGATCACTGCGATCAATAATCCGAGCGGCGCGGAGACAGCGGCGTATCTCGCCAAGTATGACTCGGTCCACGGGCGGCTCGACAAAGACGTGCAGGTGGACGGCGACGACATTATCATCGACGGTCATCGCATCCATGTGTTCCATGACAGAGATCCCGCCAATCTGGCCTGGGAGGACTACGGCGTAGAGATCGTCATCGAATCGACGGGCAAGCTGAAAGACCACGAGAGTGCAGGGAAGCACATCCACGGCACGGTGAAGAAAGTCATCATCACTGCGCCGGGCAAGGACGACGATGCCACCATCGTCATGGGCGTGAACGAAGGGGACTACGATCCCGCCAAGGATCACGTGCTGTCCAACGCGTCGTGCACGACGAACTGCCTGGCGCCGGTGGCAAAGGTGATCAATGAAAAGTTCCACATCCGCCGCGGCATGATGACCACGGTGCATTCCTACACGAACGACCAGGCCATCCTGGAGAAGGCGCACAAGAAAGATCCCCGCAGAGGCAGAGCGGCAGCGGAGAACATCATCCCCACCTCGACCGGCGCGGCGAAGGCTATCGGCATCGTCATTCCGGAACTCAAAGGCAAGCTGAACGGTCTGGCCATCCGCGTGCCTACGCCGGATGTGTCTCTGGTGGACCTCACCTGCGAAGTGGAAGGTAAAGTCACAAAAGAAGAAGTCAACGCAGCGCTTAAGGCAGCGGCAGAAGGGGAGCTGAAAGGTATCCTCGCCTATACGGACGAGCCGCTCGTATCCCGCGATTTCCTTGGCACCAGCGTGAGCAGCACCGTCGACGGCGACCTCACTATGGTGGTGGACGACAATCTGGTAAAAGTCATCGCCTGGTATGACAACGAATGGGGCTATTCCTGCCGGATCGCCGATCTCGCGGCCTTTGTAGCATCGAAAGGATTATGACCATGAAGAAGACTGTGTACGATATCCCAGTGGAAGGCAAGACCGTCTACATGCGCGTGGACTACAATGTGCCCCACGAGGCGGACGGCGCCATCAAGGACGACCGGCGCATCCGCTCCACGGTGCCGACCATTCAGTACTTGCTGGATCACGGCGCGGCCGTCGTCTTGGCGAGCCACATGGGGCGGCCGAAAGGCGAGGTGAAGCCGGAGCTGTCGCTCAGAAAAGCCGGCGAGCGTCTGGCGGACCTCCTGGGGCGGCCCGTGCAGTTCGCTTCCGACTGCATCGGCCCGGAAGCAGACCGGATGAAGGAAGCGCTGAAACCGGGCGAAGTACTTCTGCTGGAGAATCTCCGCTTCCATAAGGAAGAAGAAAAAAATGATCCGAAATTTGCGGAAGCGCTCGTTCACGGCTGCGACGCTGCAGTGAATGACGCGTTCGGCGTATCCCACAGGGCGCATGCGTCCGTCGTAGGCGTAGGGAAGCTCCTTCCCATGGCGGCGGGCCTGCTCCTCAAGAAAGAGATCGATTTCCTGGACGGCGTCATCGATCATCCGGAGCGGCCTTTTGCGGCCATCATCGGCGGCGCGAAGATCAGCGACAAGATCCACGTCATCGCCAATCTCATGGAAAAAGCAGACGTCATCCTCATCGGCGGCGGCATGGCGAACACCTTCGTCGCAGCCGAAGGCTACGATATGGGCAAGTCTCTTCAGGACAGAGACCGCTTCGATCAGGCGCGGGGCCTCATGGAGCGGGCGGAAAAGCTCGGCGCGAAGATGCTTCTGCCGGTGGACTTCACTGCCGGGGATGCCTTCGCCGAAGACGCGAACGTGAAAGTCCTCACGGCCAAGGAATTCACCGATCCATGGATGGCGCTCGACATCGGCCCGAAGACCATCGATCTCTATGTGGAGACGCTGAAAAAAATGAAGACCGTGGTCTGGAACGGACCGATGGGCGTCTTCGAAATGAAGCCTTTCTCGAAAGGTACATTTACCATCGCCAAAGCGCTGGCTGACCTCGATGCGACCACCGTCGTAGGCGGCGGCGAATCGGCAGAAGTGGTGGACAAGCTGGGCATCGAGGATAAACTGTCCCACGTGTCTACCGGCGGCGGCGCGTCTCTGGAGATGCTGGAAGGCATGGTACTTCCCGGCATCGCGGTCCTGGCGGATAAGGAGTCGGAATGAGACGCGCGCTGATCGCGGGGAACTGGAAGATGAACGGTGCCGGGGATGCGGCGGCCGCTCTGCTGCAGGTGGTGGCCAAGGCGGAGCCCGGCGCGGCCGATCTCGTGGTGTGCCCGCCCTTTACGGCGCTCTCGGAGGCGCAGCGGCTCCTTTGCGGGACGTTCGTTCAGTGGGGCGCGCAGAACGTCTATCCCGCACCGTCCGGCGCATACACCGGAGAGATCTCCCCGGCCATGCTTACGGCGCTGGGGTGCCGGTGGTGCATCTGCGGTCATTCGGAGCGGCGGCAGCTCCTCGGCGAGACGGATGGATTCGTAGGACAGAAAGTGCGGGCCGTGCTTGACGCGGGCATGACGCCCATCCTCTGCGTGGGAGAGACCGCCGGCGAACGGCAGGACGGCCGCACGGCATCTGTAGTCGAGCGGGAGGTCGAAAAGGGTCTCACGGAAGTTGCGGCGGATGAAGCGGCGCGGCTCGTCATCGCCTATGAACCGATCTGGGCCATCGGGGCCGGACAGGCGGCGACCGCCGAAGAAGCGGAAGAAGCCTGCGGCTGGCTCCGGGAATGCGTGTTCCGCCTCTTCGGCCGCGCGGCGGCAGACGGTGTGCGCATCCTTTACGGCGGCAGCGTAGGTAGCGGCAACATCGCCTCGTTCCTCGCTATGCCGGATATCGACGGCGCGCTCATCGGCGGCGCCAGCCTTCGGGCAGATGAATTCATTTCCATTTACAACACAGCGAAAGCTTGAGAAAGGACATACAAATGGCAGCGATTTTAGACATCCATGCAAGAGAGATCCTGGACTCCAGAGGCAATCCCACCGTCGAAGTGGATATGGAGCTGGAAGACGGCACCTTCGCCAGAGCGGCCGTTCCCTCCGGCGCATCCACCGGCCTCTATGAAGCGACGGAGCTTCGCGACGGCGACGACAGCCGCTACAACGGCAAGGGCGTGCTTCAGGCAGTAGAAAACGTCAATACGGAGATCGCTGATGCAGTGGTCGGTCTCGAAGCGTCTGACCAGCGCGGGCTGGATCATCTTCTCATCGACCTGGACGGCACGGAGAACAAGAGCCGCCTCGGGGCCAATGCCATCCTCGCAGTGTCGCTGGCGGCGGCGCATGCTTCGGCAGAGTCGGCCGGCCTGCCGCTGTACCAGTACCTGGGCGGCACGAACGCGCACATCCTGCCTATCCCGATGATGAACATCATGAACGGTGGGGCCCACGCGGACAATAATGTGGATATCCAGGAATGCATGATCATGCCTGTCGGCGCAGCTTCTTTCAGCGAAGGGCTCCGCATGGGCGCGGAAGTGTATCATGCGCTGAAGAGCGTGCTGAAAGCAAAGGGCCTGTCCAACGCGGTGGGCGACGAAGGGGGATTCGCACCGGATCTGCCGTCCAATGAAGCGGCTATCGAAGTGATCTGCGAAGCCATCGAGAAGGCAGGTTACCGCACGGGCGAAGACGTGGCGCTCGCGCTCGACGTGGCGGCTTCCGAGATCCTTCAGGACGACGGGCTCTATCATCTCACCGGCGATCACACCGCTAAGGACGCGGAAGGGATGATCGCCTACTATGAAGGACTGCTCCGCAATTATCCCATCATCTCCATCGAAGACGGTCTTGGCGAAGAAGACTGGGAAGGCTGGAAACTCCTCACCAGTGAACTGGGCCGTTCCATCCAGCTCGTGGGGGACGATCTCTTCGTGACGAACACGAAGCGTCTCTCCCGGGGCATCCACGAAGGCGTGGGCAACTCCATCCTCGTGAAGGTGAACCAGATCGGCACGCTCACCGAAGCATTCGACGCGGTGGAAATGGCAAAGCGTGCGGGCTACTCCGCCGTCATCTCTCACCGTTCCGGCGAAACGGAAGATACCACCATCGCGGATATCGCCGTGGCGCTCAACGCGGGACAGATCAAGACCGGCGCGCCGGGCCGCACGGAACGAGTGGCAAAGTACAATCAGCTCCTTCGCATCGAAGAGGACCTCGACGTGAATGCGGAATACGGCGACGGCCGCATCCGTCATCTCCTGCGCCGTCTCTTCTGAGTGGTCACAGCCAAAGCATCTGCTTCTTCGGAGGCAGGTGCTTTTTGCGTGGCGGCAGGAGTCAGAAGGGAAGTTGACACCTCCAGGAGAAGCGGCAGTAAAAGTGTTTTTATAATGAAGGGGCCCTTTCCAATGAAAAGAGGCCGCGCCTGTGAGATATGACGCGGGGATGTTCGCATCACCTCCTGCATCGTCCAGCGGCACAGGAAAAGGAATAGAGCCTTTTTTCTAAGCGTTGCAGAGCGGCAGAGAGGAGGCGGACGAGACGGAGGACCAGAGCGGCGGACAGATCGCGGCAGGGCGCAGCAGACGGCGCGGAGGCTATGGGAATTTTCTGCCGGATTCGATGCGATGTGGTACAATGAATGGTACGTAAACAGGAAGGACAGGAGACATGAAATCTTTTTCGGGAGTGATGAGCCGGATCGGCATCGATCTGGGATCTTCGCAGGTGCGCATGTATGCAGGCGGACGGGTGGTGCTGTCGGAAAACAGTGTCGCCGTGATCGACAATGCCAGCGGCCGCACGGCGGGCTTCGGTGTGAATGCGCTCGTGCGCTACCATCGGGAGCCGGAGAAATACCGCCTTGAATGGCCCGTACAGCACGGGGTCATTGCAGATTATGCGCTGACGAAAGGGATGCTCCAATATTTCCTGGAAAAGGTGCTGCATCGGGCGGTGACGCGGCCGCAGGTCATGCTGTCTGTGCCGAGCGGAACGAGCTCGGTGGTACGTCATGCGCTCATCGACGCAGTGCTCCACGCGGGGGCGCAGCACGTCTACCTCATCTCTGCGCCGGCGGCGGCCGTGCTCGGGGCGAAGCAGTCGCTCGCCCTCTCTGAGGCGACGCTCTCGACGGTGGTCGGTCGGGACGTGACGGACTGCGGCCTTTTTTCCTGCGGCGGCATCGTGGCGGAAGAGGCGATCCCTTTCGGCGGGCACAATATCGACAGCGGTATCCGCACCTATCTGATGGAAAAATACCGCGTGATGATCGGCAGCGAGATGGCGGAGACCATCAAGCGGGAAATGGCCAGCGTGGTCAAGCCGAAAGAAGAGCGAGCCATCAACGTGCGGGGCCGCCGGGCGGAAGACGGTGTGGAAGTGGTGCTGGCGCTCACTGCGCGCGAGCTCTATCCCATCATGCAGCTCCTGCTCCTGCCGGTGACGCGGCTCATCAAGCGGGTCATCCGCACGGCACAGCCGGAGATGGCGGAGGACCTTTTGAAGAACGGCATGCTTCTCTCGGGCGGGTCCGCGCTCCTGACGGGCATCGGTGACTGGATCGCTTCCGAAGTGGGGGTGCCGGTCCTCGTGCCGGACGAGCCGGAGAGCGTCGTCGCGGCGGGGTGCCTTGCCGCGCTGAACGAATCCCGGAAGCTGCCGGATATCATCGAAAATGGAGAAATGTATTACGGAAGGGAGTAAACTTTGTTCTTCTTCGGAAAACGGAAGATCTTTCTGACGATCATGATCTTCGCTTTTATGGGGCTGTGCGGCTGGTTCTGGCGCCACAGAGAGTCCGTGCCTTTCGTGTCTCAGCCTCTCTCCATAGCGGCCGCTCCTTTCGAATACGGTGTGAGCCGCGCGGCCTGGGCGGGGCGGACCGGCATCGATATCGTCGATCAGATCTGGTCGAACTGGGAGGAGCTGGATGCGCTGCGCAGAGAAAATGGGGCGCTTCGGGCGGAACAGACGGCGTACAGCGAGATCCTGGCGGAAAATATCCGCCTGCGGGCGCTCGCCGGATTCCGTCAGGGCTACACCCAGTTCTCCCTCCTCGGCGCAACGGTGATCGCCCGGGAGTACGGCACCTGGACGAATACGGTCGTTATCGACCGGGGCAGCGCGAGCGGCCTTGTGAAATACATGCCGGTCATCGTGCCGGAAGGTCTGGTAGGATTTGTGAGCGAGGTGTATCTGGATACGGCGCGGGTGCAGCTCATCACCGATCCCCGCACGTCCGTCGGGGCCATCGTGCAGCGGCCGGCGTCGCGGGTGGTGTCCCTCGTGCAGGGAAGCGGCAGCCAGCCGGGGACGCTGTCTTTCGTGAATTTGTCCCGCGAGGCGGACGTGCTGAAAGGAGATTCGCTCGTTACATCCGGCTATGGCGGCGTATATCCGCGGGGACTTCTCATCGGGCAGGTGAGCGAAGTGACGGACGACCCGTCCACGCCTGCAAGAGAGGCCCGCGTCGTTCCGGCGGCAGACTTCAGCCGGCTGGAAGAAGTGTTCGTCATCATGAGCCAGTTCGAAAGGACGATGCCGGAGGATATCGACGCGACAGCGCCCAGAAAGGAACCGCCCATGAATCCCAATGAAAAACAGGCGGGGGTGCCGTGATGTCGCGGCTGGAATGGACGGCGCTGTGTCTGGGGCTCTTCCTCGTGCAGGGCTCAGTGATGCCGCTTTTGCTGAATGGGCTGTGGCAGCCTGATCTGTGGCTCGTGACGGTCATCATCGCGGTGCTCGCCTATGACAGGAAGACGGCGCTGTCTTTTGCCGTCGTCGGCGGTATCGCTCAGGACATCGTGACGGGCAACTTCTTCGGCCTGCACCTGTTTCCGTACCTCATGGCGGCGCTCCTCACGGCGTTCTTCATGCGAGAGCGGTACAATCGGAAATGGCTGGTGTCCGTACTGTCGGCAGCGGCGGGCACGGCGGTGTATCTCGTCTTCGTGGGGGCGGTGGTGACGCTGGCCGGCGGCCGCGTGGAGATCCCTGCATACGCGCTGCACAGCGCTCTGCCGCAGATCGCGGCCAATGTGGCGGCGGCGGTATTCCTGCACCCGCTGCTTTGGAATATGAAACGGGAATGGGAGCCAAGATGGTAAAAAAAAGATCGATCCCCGGCATGCTGAGCAAGCTCATCAAGAACCGGGAGGAGTCGCGGTATGCGAAGATGATGTATGCCGCGGTGCTTCTCCTGGCGATTTTGAGTGTCCGCTTGTTCTACATGCAGATCGTGGAGGGCTCTTATTATAAAGCGGAAGCGGACGGGAACCGCATCCGCACGCTGCCCGTGCAGGCGTCCCGGGGCGTCATGTACGACCGGAACGGCATCATGCTCGCCGGATCGCGCCCGACCTATACGGTGGTCATCCCCGTGGACCGGAAGCAGGAGAAGCTCCCACCGGCGGAGCTCTCCGCCGTAGCAGAGCTGCTGAGCATGCCGCCGGAGGCGATCCTGAAAAAGCTGGAGGACCAGAAGACGGCTTTCGGCTCGGTGCCGCTGGCGCACGACGTGGGGCTCGACGTGGTGAGCCGGATCGCCGAGCGCAAAGCGGAATTTCCCGACGTGGAGATCGAGAGCCAGCCCCTTCGCATCTATCCGCTGAAAAATGCGGGCGCGCAGGTCATCGGCTATGTGGGCGAAGCCGGCCCAGATGACCGAAACGCCGCGGGCGAGCCCTATACGTCGAGCGCGCTCATCGGGCGGACGGGACTGGAATATAAATACAATTCCTATCTGGAAGGGAAGAATGGCTCCCGCCATGTGGAAGTAGACGCCACAGGGCAGCCCGTGCGCTATTTCAGCGGCGACCCGGTCGTTTCCGGCCATAACGTGCGCCTCACGCTCGACGCACGCCTTCAGGAAGTGGCGGAGCAGGCCATCGAAGAGCAGGTGGCCATCTTAAAGCAGAACAAGATCAATCCGACGGGGGCGTCCGTCGTGGCGGTCGATCCCAATTCCGGGGCGGTGCTCGCCATGGTGAGCTGGCCCAGCTTCGATCCGAACCAGTTCAGCCGGGGCATCACGTCTGCAGAATGGAACGCCATCCTGAACAATCCGAACCACCCGCTGGAAAACCGGCCGGTCACGGCGATGTATCCGCCGGGCTCTACGTTCAAGGTCATCACGAGCGCCGCCGGGCTCGAAGCGATGGTGCTGGACCCACAGGAAAAGATCTACGACAGCGGGAAGCACTGGCTCATCGACAAGCGAAACGCGCAGGGCGAGGCCTTTGGGTGGATCAATTTCGAAGAAGCTATGGAAAAGTCGGACAACGTCTATTTTTATGAGATCGGACGCCGTCTCGGCATCGACAAGATCGCCGCCATGTCCCGCGCCTTCGGCCTCGGCGCGAAGACGGGCATCGACCTGTCCGGCGAATCGGAAGGAAACGTGGCGAGCGAGGAATACAAGCGGAAGGTCTTTGAGGAAGACTGGTACCTCGGCGAGACGTTCGACGCGGCCATCGGGCAGAGCTATACGCTCACGACGCCGCTGCAGATGGCGATGGTCTATGCGGCGATCGCCAACGGCGGTTTCCGGTACCAGCCGTATCTCGTGAGCCGCGTGGACAATCTGGATGGCACGCCGAACAAAGTCTTTTCGCCCACGCAGGTGGGAACACTGCCCATTTCGCAGGCGAACCTGTCGATCATCCAGCAGTCGCTCCGGAGCGTCATGGGCAAGGACGGCACGGGCGGTTTCCTCTTTGAGAAATATCCCATCCCTGTGGCGGGAAAGTCCGGGACGGCAGAGACGAACGGTCTTGATAACGGCTGGTTTGTGGCATACGCGCCCTTTGACAAACCGGAGATCGTGGTGCTCGTCATGTTCGAACACAGTGGGTTCGGGTCGGATTCTGCCGCACCGGTGACGAAGAAGATCCTCGACGCGTATTTCCATTTGGGAGAATTCAGTCCGGCGGCGCAGCTCGCCAAAGCGCAGGCGGAGCAGGCGGCCGCTGCAGGAAAGGGGGCGCAGGGACAATGAGATGTATCGCGCTCGCTTCCGGGAAAGGGGGCGTCGGCAAGACGTTCCTCGCCGCGGCATTCGGGCTGGCGCTGGCTGAAAAGGGGGCCTCCGTGCTTCTGGTGGACGGAGATATGGGTCTCCGGAATCTGGATATCCCTCTGGGGCTCGAGGGCCAGGTGCGGCGCACCGCATGGGACCTGGCGCGGGGAAAGTGTGCCTGGCAGGAGGCAGTGCTTCCCGCCGCACCGGGACTGGACCTGCTTCCTGCCGCGGATGATCGGGACTGGAAGGATATTTCAAAGACAGATCTCAGTGCGGTGCTGAAAGAAGGGGCCCGGCGGTATGACTATATCCTCATCGACTGTCCCGCGGGCCTTGGAAAGGGCCTTCGCTTTGCGGAGAAGACGGCGGACCAGTGGCTCCTCGTGGCCGGTCCGTCCCGCGCGTCTCTGCATGACGTGCACCGCACGGCGGAATTTCTCCGCGGGAAAAAGCCCGCGGCCGTAGTGTTCAACCAGGTCCGCACGGGAAAGGCCGCGACGGTCTCTTTTGAAGAGATGGCGGCTGAGACAGCAGGACTTCCCATCGCCGGCGCAGTGCCATACAGCGCGGAAGCCGACCGGCTCGCGCAGGAGGGGCGGCTCGCTTCCTGCCAAAGCGGCGCGTTCCGCGAGGCCGTGCAGCTGGTGCTGCAGTCATTCCTTGGCGGGACGCTCTATCCTTCTGCACGGTGGCAGGCGATCCTCCAGAAGGCAGCGGAAGAAAATGCGTTGCCGGCAGGAGAGAGACCGGCAAAGGCTTCGTCCCTCCTTTTGCGCCAGCGGCAGATCGCGGCGCGGTGGAGAAGGAGGTAAGCCATGAACTTTCTGTACTACTGGCGGAGAATCGACGGCACCCTCCTTCTGACGATCGTGGCGCTCGCCTCGCTGGGCATCCTCATCATCGGCAGCGCGACCCATGTGAACGATGTGGATTATGCAGGGCGCTTCGACTTCGTTGCCCGGCAGGGGGTCTTCTTCCTTTTGGGATTTGGGCTGTCCGCGTTCTTCATGCGCTACGACTACCGGCTGCTGTACCGATGGGCTCCGGCGCTCTATGTGATCAACTGTCTCATGCTCATCGTGGTGCGCGTCGCCGGGACGAGCGCTCTCGGCGCGCAGCGGTGGATCCAGCTCGGCCCCATTACGCTGCAGCCTTCGGAGTTTGCCAAGGTGCTCATGATCATCTGCCTGGCACGGATGCTGGCGGAGCACAAAGGGGGCTTTCGCACGTGGCGGAGCCTGCTCCCCGTGGCGGGGCTGATGCTGCCGCCGTTCGTTCTGGTCTTTATCCAGCCGGACCTCGGGACGAGCCTTGTGTTCGCCGCAATCTGTTTTGGCATGCTCTTTCTCTCCGGGCTCAGCATGCGCATCGTGAAGCAGGCGCTCCTGGCGCTCGTGGCATGTTTCCCCATCTTGTGGTTTTTCCTGCTCCATGACTACCAGAAGACGCGTATCCTTGTGCTCTTCGATCCGGACGTGGACCCCTTCGGCTCGGGGTATCACGTCATCCAGTCGAAGATCTCCATCGGGAGCGGGGGCTTCATCGGGCAGGGCCTTTTTGAAGGGACGCAGAGCCAGCTCAATTTCCTGCCGGAAAACCACACCGATTTTATTTTTTCCGTCATCGGGGAGGAACTGGGATTTGTAGGAGCGATCTTCCTGCTCTTCCTGTACTTCCTTCTGCTGTACCGCACCATCGTGGTGTCCCGGTCGTCGGGCGATGCCTTCGGCAGTCTGCTCGCGTGCGGCATCTTTTCCATGTGGCTCTTCCAGGTCTTTATCAACGTGGGAATGACGCTGGGCATCATGCCGGTCACGGGGATCCCGCTGCCTTTCATCAGCTATGGCGGGAGCGCGCTCATGGTCAATATGATCTGTGCGGGGATCCTCATGAATATCTATCTGCGGCGGAAAAAACTCATGTTCAACTGACGCCTTCGGCAGTCAGAGAGGCGCCCTGCGCCGGAATATAGGAGACGATATGAAACAGGTTTACATCGATCCCGTGTGGCTGATGCACATCCAGAAGCCCGCCCGATACATCGGCGGTGAATGGAACAGCGTCGTCAAGGATCACGACAACACGGACGTCCGCGTGGCGCTGGCGTTTCCCGATGTGTATGAAGTGGCCATGAGCCACGTGGGGCTGAAGATCATCTACAGCGTCATCAATAAGCGGAGCGACGCTTTGGCAGAGCGCGTCTATGCGCCGTGGGTGGACATGGAAGCGCTCATGAAGGAGAAACATCTGCCGCTGTATACGCTGGAGTCCCGCTGCCCGGTGCGGGATTTCGACGTGCTCGGCTTTACGCTTCCCTATGAGATGTGCTATACGAACGTGCTGAACATGCTCGCGCTCGCGCACATCCCTCTCCGTACGAAAGACAGAACGGAGGAGGACCCGCTCGTCGTCGCAGGCGGTCCCTGCGTATACAATGCAGAGCCTGTGGCGGATTTCTTCGACCTCTTTTTCATCGGCGAGGCGGAGGAATCCATAGGCGAATTCATCGAGACTTACAAGATGTGGAAGCGGGAGGGCCGGCCGGGCGGACGGCAGGAATGTCTCCGCCGGGCAGCGCATATCCGCGGCATCTACGTGCCGTCTCTCTATGAAGCATCGTATGAATCGGACGGCCGCTTCCGCAGCATTCGCGCTCTTTCGGAAGACGCGGCGCTTCCCGTATACAAGCGCATCATTCAGGACTTCGATCATGTGACCATCGACGATACGCCGATCCTTCCGCACATCGAGATCGTACACGACCGGGCGGTGCTGGAAATGTTCCGCGGATGCAGCCGGGGCTGCCGGTTCTGCCAGGCGGGGATGATCTATCGGCCGGTCCGCGAAAAGAAGGAAGAGAACCTGCAGGAGATCGCCGATCGACTCATTCGAAATACCGGCTACAGCGAGATCTCGCTCATGTCGCTCTCTTCGGCGGACTATTCGCGCCTGCCGGAGCTGGTAGATCATCTCATGGATACCTTCAAAGACCGTCGGGTGAGCGTGAGCCTGCCGTCGCTTCGCGTGGACAGCTTTTCCATCGACATCGCGAAGAAGGTACAGCAGGTGCGGAAGAGCGGTCTCACTCTCGCGCCGGAAGCAGGGACGCAGCGTCTCCGCGACGTCATCAATAAAAACGTGACCGAAGACGATATTATGAGCGCCTGCGGCAATGCTTTCAAAAACGGCTGGAGCAAGGTGAAGCTCTACTTCATGATGGGGCTGCCCAAGGAAACGGATGAGGATCTGGCGGGCATCGCAGACCTGGCGGAGCGCATCTATCAGCTGTACCACACGGTGACAGGCAAATGGGGCTGCCGCATCACGGTGAGCGTGGCGAGCTTCGTGCCAAAACCGTTTACTCCCTTCCAGTGGATGGGGCAGTGCTCCGTGGCGGAGATCGAACGGAAGCAGCAGTATCTGCGGAGCCTCTTCACGAATCGAAATATCAAATTCGCCTATCACGACGCGAAGACAGGCTACATCGAGGCGGTGCTCGCCCGGGGAGACCGGCGGCTCGCAGACGTGCTGGAGACGGTGTGGAAACGGGGCGCAGAGTACGACAGCTGGACGGAATTTTTCGATTTCGACCGGTGGATGGAAGCGTTCCGCGACTGCGGCATCGATCCCGATCTTTATGCAGCGCGGGAGCGGGACCTCCACGAGGCGCAGCCCTGGGATCACATCCAGTGCGGCGTGACGAATGATTTCCTTCGGAAAGAATGGCGGCTCGCACAGCGGGGCATCACGACGGAAGACTGCCGACGCCATCCCTGCAACGGGTGTGCGGTGTGCCCGGCGCTGCCGGCGGTGCTGGTGGATTATCACAAGGAGAATGAAGGTCATGAAAAGGCTGTTTTTGTCTATCACGAAAGGTGAGGAAGTCCGTTTCCTCGGACATCTGGATTTCCTTCGCACACTGGAGCGGGCGATCCTCCGGTCCGGCATCCCCGCGGCGTTCTCCGAAGGGTTCAATCCGCACATGAAGATCGCGCTCGATGCGGCGCTCGGCGTAGGCGTCGCGGCGGACCCGATCTATCTTGAGCTTCGCCTTGAAGGAGATCTGACGCCGGAAGAGGTGGAGGCTCGTCTGGCGCCGCAGCTTCTCCGGGGCATCCAGATCCGCGGCGTGAAAGAGGCGGCGCCGGAGTGGCCGAAGCTCATCAATTATCTCAATGAAGACTGCTATGAAGCGGAAGGCCCTGTGACAGGCGTGGTGGATGAGGCGCAGATCGCAGCGGAGACGGCAAGGTTCAACGGCCTTGACTCCTTCCTGTATCAGCGGGTGACGCCGAAGAAGGTGCGGGAGATGGATGTGATGCCCATGCTCACCGAGCCGATCGCGGTCCGCGTGGAAGGGCAGCGGGCCTATGTGGATTTTTCGCTCCTCCGCACCCGCGCAGGGACGGTGCAGCCCAGGGATATCTGGAAGCTCCTTGCCGAATCGTTCCATATGCCGTGGACGCCGGGCGAATTCGTGTGCCGACGGTGCGGCGCCTACCATCGTGAGGGCAGCGTGCGGCTCACGCCGTTTGATGAAGCCGCCTTTCCGGTGCTGAAAGAGGAGCCGAAAAAATGAAGCGCCTTCTGCTGAGCGTGCGGCCGGAGGAAACGCGGCTCGCCGTAGAAGAAGACGGTGAGCTCGTCGATTATCTGGCGGAGCGGGCCGGACAGGAAGATCTGGTGGGGCGTATTTACAAAGGTATCGTAAAAAACGTCGTGCCCGCCGTGAAAGGCTGCTTCGTCGATCTGGGCACAGGACAGAACGCATTCCTTCGAAACAGCGACTGCCTGACGGGAAACGGCCGTCTTCCTACGGAAGGGAGCGCAGTGCTCGTGCAGGTGGTGAAAGACAGCACACCCACAAAAGGGCCTCTCGTGACCGGCAAAGTGAGCCTTCCCGGCCGGTATTCCGTGCTCCTGACCGATTCGGCCTATATCGGCGTGTCGAAAAAGATCCGCTCCGAAGAGAAGAGGAGGGTACTTCGAGACGCGGCCCGGGCACACTGTCCGGAGGGACTTGGACTCATCGTGCGCACAGCGGCCGATTCCGCAGGAGAAGAAGAGTCGGTCCAGGACATCGAGCGCCTGGCATCCCAGTGGGCGGTCATTCGTCGACGTGCCAAAGTCGAAAAGGGGCCGGCGCTCCTCTATCGCGGAAGCGATCTTTCCATCCGGTCTATCCGAGACTTCCTGACGGACGACATCGGTGCGGTCATCACAGATGATGAAGCGACAGCCGAACGGCTGGGCCGTCTCATGGAAGAAGAACACTTGCCCGGTGCGGGCCGGGTGCGTCATGAAGCGCCGCCGCTCTTTCGACGCTATCATGTAGAAGGGCAGATCGAAGAGCTCTTTCAGCGGGAAGTGCCGCTGCCTTCGGGCGGCTCGATCGTCATCGACTACACGGAAGCGCTCACCGCGATCGATGTCAATTCCGGTTCGTTTCATCGGAAAGGCATCTCTCACAGTGAAGCGGCATTTCTCGTCAACAGGGAAGCGGCAGCGGTCATTGCCCGGCAGATCCGCATGCGCGGCATCGGCGGCATGATCCTCATCGATTTCATCGACATGGACACGAAGGAGCAGCAGGAGGCGCTTCTCGCCGCCCTGCGCCGGGAGACCGCGGGAGATCGGGTGAAGACGGTAGTAGTGGGCATGACTGCACTGGGACTCGTGGAGATGACGCGGAAGCGCACTGCCCACCGCCTCTTTCAAAATTATTACGAGCCGTGCGCTGCCTGCGGCGGAACAGGATATGTGCTCTCTGCCGCTTCGGTGGTCCTTCGTATCCATTACGCGCTGGAAGAGCAGAAAGCCCGCGGGGGCATTCCGTATCCGCTCGTCATCGAGTGCCATCCCGATGTGGCGAAGCTCCTTGAAACGGCGGAAGAAGAGTGGTATCTTGCGAGCACCATGCTCCGGCCGGTGCGCGTGGAGGCGCGGAGCGACCTGCGGCGGGACGTATTCAGCATTCTGGCGGACCCGCACGGCGGACGATGACAGGAGGAAGAACAGACATGATCTACGACATTCATTCGGAAAAAGATTTTGATGAAACGGTCGGCAGCGCCAAAGGCTGGGTGCTTCTCGATTTCTTCGCCACATGGTGCCGGCCGTGCAAGCTGATGGCGCCCGTGCTGGAAAAGGCAGACGAAGAAATGGCGGGAGAAGTGACCTTCTGCCGCGTTGATGTGGATGCCATGGAAGACTTCGCAGAGCCGTTTCAGCTGGTGGGCGTGCCTACCTTCATCCTTTTCCGCGACGGCATGGAGAAAGGCCGCATCATCGGCTATAACGACAGCCGCACATTCATGGAGAAGCTGCGCGGCCTCATGGCAGAAGGCTGAGAGCAGGGGCCGAAAAACGGCCGGAAGCCGCATGGAATTTTTATGGGATTTTCTGCTTCGTTCCTTGCATTCCCCGGGGCCGTTTGGTATAATTGTTCACGAATTATCTTAAGTAAGTGAAATGAGGTGCAAGCAGTGAAGAAAGGGATCCATCCGGATTATCATCCTGTCGTGTTCCGCGATATCGGCGCTAACTATTCCTTCCTGACCCGTTCTACGGCTACGTCCAACCAGACCGTAAAGTGGGAAGACGGCAACGAATATCCGCTGATCAATATCGATATCAGCAGCAAGTCCCATCCGTTCTACACGGGACAGCAGCGTTTCGGTAAAGCTCGCGGCCGTATCGAAAAGTTCAACAAACGTTACGGCAGAACCGCAGAATAAGAAGCAGGGCCATCGCCCTGTTTTTTTATGCCCTTTTTTCGGCGGCGCTGCCGTGTGCTATACTATTAGAAGATTTTTTGAATGTGAAATGACAGGGCGGTCTTTCTTTGACGGACGCAGGCGCGGCCTGCCCGCAGATCAAAGAGAAGAGACCGCGCTAAAGGAGGAAGACATCAATGCAGACCGATCGCCTGGAGGGGATGGAGTCCCGCTTTCAGAGTTTGGAGATCGAATTGAGCGATCCGTCTGTCATTGCGGATCAGGCCAGATGGCGGGCTCTTTCAAAAGAGCATGCCGATATGGCAGAGACGGTGATGACGTATCGAAAATACAAAGAAGCACAGGAAGCGGCGGAAGAAGACCGGTCCATTCTGGGAGATCATGGGCAGGAAGAGCTCCACGAACTGGCCAAGGAGGACCTGAAAGAGCGGGAAGCGGAAATGGAAGCACTGGACCGGCAGCTCCATCGGCTCCTGCTTCCGAAAGATCCCAATGATGAAAAGAACGTCATTCTTGAGATCCGCGCGGGGACCGGCGGAGAAGAGGCCGCGCTCTTCGCAGGAGATCTGCTGCGCATGTATCTGAAGTTTGCTGAACGCAAAGGGTGGACAGCAGAGATCACAGATGCCAATGAGACCGAGCTGGGCGGCTTCAAAGAAGTGACGTGCCTGATCCAAGGGAAAAACGCGTATTCCCTTTTGAAATTTGAAAGCGGCGTTCACCGTGTGCAGCGCGTGCCGGACACGGAGAGCGCCGGGCGCATCCACACGTCGGCGGTGACGGTGGCCATTCTGCCGGAAGCCGACGGTGTGGATATCGACATCAATCGGGACGATCTGCGCATCGATGTGTACCGGTCGTCCGGCGCAGGGGGACAGCATATCAATAAAACGTCTTCGGCCATCCGCATCACACACCTGCCCACGGGCATGGTGGTGACCTGTCAGAACGAACGGAGCCAGAGGCAGAACAGGGAAAAAGCGCTTCAGATCCTGAAGTCGCGCCTCTATGCGGAAGCGCTCTACGAAGCGCAGGCCAAAACGGCGGCTGACCGGAAAGGACAAGTAGGAAGCGGAGACCGCTCAGAGCGCATCCGTACGTATAATTTCCCTCAGGGGCGGGTGACGGATCATCGCACGAAGCAGACGATCTACAAACTGGATCAGTTTATGAACGGGGACATGGATGAGATCCTGAATGGTCTCATCGAGGCGGACATGGCAGCCCGGATGAAAGAGGCGGAAACGGTATGAACGCACCGGAGATATGGACCATTCAGCGGCTCATCACCTGGACGACGGGATATTTTCGTTCCCACGGCATCGATGAGGCACGGCTCGACGCAGAGCTCCTCTTGGGCTACGTGCTGCAGAAGCCGCGCATCTATCTGTACACCCATTTCGATCAGATCATGGACAGAGCGGAGCTCGCCCGGTACCGGGAGCTCATTCAGCGCCGCGCCGCCGGTTACTGTACGGCGGTCCTCATCGGGAAAAAAGAATTCATGGGGATCGATTTCGCCGTTGATGAGCATGTGCTCGTGCCGCGTCCTGATACGGAGGCATGGATGGAAAAGCTTATCCAGCGTTTCCGCAGCCTGCCCAATGTCACCCTTCTGGATCTTGGCACGGGGAGCGGCGCTCTGGCGGTGAGCTTTCTCTATTACTGCCGGGAAGCGCGGGCGGTAGCCGTCGATATTTCTGCTGAGGCGCTTGCTGTGGCGCAGCGCAACGCAGAAGCGGCAGGCGTGGCGGATCGGATCATTTTCCGGCAGGGAGATTTTTTGGAGGCGGTGAATACGAACGAAACGTTTGACCTCATCGTGAGCAATCCTCCGTACATTCCTACGGAAGATATCAAAGGCCTCGCGCAGGAAGTGCGGCGGGAGCCGGCGCTCGCGCTGGACGGCGGGCCGGACGGACTTCGGTTCTACCGCATCCTGGGAGAACGAGCAGTACGATATCTCAGGCCGGGAGGCATCCTTGCCGCCGAGGTGGGGATCCATCAGGCAGAAGAAGTGAAGGCGCTCTTTGCGGCGGGGGGCCTGTCGGAAGTACAGTGCATCAGGGATTACGGCGGCATCGACCGGGCGGTATGGGGCAAACGGCCCGCTGCGGCGGCGCTGCCAGACGATAAAGAAGGCGAAGTATGAAAACGGAAATGGTCTCCGCATTTGCGGAAGATTTTGAAGAGAAAGTAAAGGAACTCGGCGCGGTGATCCGCCGGGGAGGACTTGTGGGATTTCCTACGGAAACGGTGTACGGCCTCGGCGGCAATGCGCTGGACGGGGAAGCAGCGAAGAAAATCTACGCGGCCAAGGGGCGGCCTTCGGACAATCCGCTCATCGTACACGTAGCGGACGCCGCACAGGCCGAGCAGCTCGCCAGAGAGCTGTCGCCTCTTGAACGGCGTCTCATGGCGGACTTCTGGCCGGGACCGCTCACGCTGGTCGTACCGAAGAAGGATATCATCCCCGCAGAGACCTCGGGCGGTCTCGATACGGTAGCGCTCCGCTGCCCCGTCCACCCGGCGGCGCAGGCGCTGATCCGCGCGGCGGGCGTGCCCATCGCCGGGCCGAGCGCCAATCTGTCTGGGCGGCCCAGTCCGACATCGGCAGAAGATGTGATGCATGACCTTGGCGGACGGATCGACGCGATCATCGACGGCGGGCCCTGTCGCATCGGCGTGGAATCGACGATCGTCTCCTGCGCCGGCGGACGTATCACGATCTATCGGCCGGGGGGACTTGCAAAAGAAGCCCTTGAAGCCTATGCGCCGGTAGAGATCGATCCGGGCATTCAGTCGGGCAGCGCGCATCCGAAAGCGCCGGGGATGAAGTACCGCCACTATGCGCCGGCGGCGCCTCTCACGGTCTACACGGGCGATGCGGAAAAAACGGAGGCCGCCATTCTCTCCTTTGCAGAAAAAAAGGATAAGACTTATGGCTTTTTTGTGAGCGAAGAGACAGCGGCAAAGCTTCCTGTGGGTATGCCGGTATTCATCTGGGGCCGCCGGGGCGATGAGAAGAGCATGGCTCATCGCCTGTTTGAAGGTCTCCATTATTTCAATGATCATCCGGTCGAGCAGATCATCGGAGAGGGCATCGCATCGACCGGCCTCGGCCTTGCGATCATGAACCGCTTGACGAAGGCATCAGGATATCATATCATTGTAGAAACTGCAAAATAGTATACAAATAGCAGGAAATAGCGTACCTGATTAAACGGAAACGGAGGGGCAGCCATGAACATTGCCATTGCCAGCGATCACGGCGGATATGGTCTGAAGGAAACGCTGAAGCAGCATCTGGAAGAGAAGGGGATCTCTTTTACCGACTGCGGGACGGACAGCGAAGCGTCCTGTGATTATCCGGACTTTGCGGAAAAAGCATGCCGCCTCGTGCAGGAAGGGGCCGTGGATCGTGCCGTGCTCATCTGCGGCACGGGCATCGGGATGTGCATCTCCGCCAATAAGATGAACGGCATTCGGGCGGCGCTCTGCGGCGAGACGTTTTCTGCGCATTTCACCAGAGCGCACAATGATGCCAATGTGCTCTGCATGGGGGCGCGCGTCACCGGACCGGGACTGGCTGAAATGATCCTGGATGAATTTTTGGCGACGCCTTTTGAAGGCGGCCGTCATCAGCGGCGCATCGATAAGATCGCCGATATTGAAAGAAGGGAACATCATGCATGAAGATCTGGCGGGGGAGGCTCGGGCAGCGTTTTGCGAACTGATCGAGACCGCGCATTTTCGCAAAGGAGATCTTATCGTCATCGGCGGTTCTTCCAGTGAGATCCGCGGCGGGCATATCGGCAAAGACAGCTCGTATGAGGTAGGGACGGCCGTCGTGACGGCGCTCATGGAAGTGGCCGCCGAATATGGGCTCCGCCTTGCATTCCAGTGCTGCGAACACCTGAATCGGGCGCTCGTGGTGGAGCGGGAGACCTTGGAGCATTTTTGCCTCGAAGAGGTGACGGTGGTGCCCTGGCTCCATGCAGGCGGCGCTTTTGCGACCAATGCGTATGAACATTTCAAGGACCCGGCGGTCGCAGCGGAAGTTAAGGCACAGGGCGGGCTGGATATCGGCCTCACGATGATCGGTATGCATCTTCGCCGCGTGGCAGTGCCGGTGCGTCTGAAGCACGATCACGTAGGGAGCGCGCTCGTCGTCGCAGCCCGCACGCGTCCGCCGCTCATCGGCGGAGAGCGGGCCCGTTACAGCCGGAGCTGAAGCGGTTGAGACCGGCTGCCCGGGGGAATGGCGGTCCAGATTTCAATATAGGGCGTCCATGAGACGGCCGAAGAGAGACTGAAAGATTCAGGCTTTCTCAAAGATTTCTCTTTTGGAAGGAGACCAAAACGATGATGAAACATCTGAAAGATGACAGCGCCATATACAGCGCCATTCAGGAAGAACTGAATCGTCAGAGAAACAAACTGGAAATGATCGCATCGGAAAATATCGTCAGCTATGCGGTCATGGAGGCGCAGGGGAGCGTCCTTACGAACAAATATGCCGAAGGCTATCCGGGCAAGCGTTACTACGGCGGCTGCGAATATGTAGACAAGGTAGAGCAGCTGGCCATCGACCGGGCAAAGGAACTGTTTGGTGCTGACCATGTGAACGTGCAGCCTCATTCTGGTTCGCAGGCCAATTTTGCCGTTTATTACGGCCTCCTGAAGCCGGGGGACACGGTCATGGGGATGAACCTCACCGATGGGGGGCATCTCTCGCATGGAAGTCCTGTCAACATTTCCGGCAACTATTTCCACGTCGTGCCCTACGGCGTGCGGGAAGATAACGAGCTCCTCGACTATGATGCGATGGAAAAGACCGCGAAGGAGGTCCAGCCGAAGCTCATCATCGGCGGCACCAGCGCTTATTCCCGCATCATTGATTTCGAGCGGATGGCAGCCATCGCCAAAGAAGTGGGCGCGATCTTCATGGTGGATATGGCGCATTTCGCAGGTCTTGTCGCAGGCGGCGAGTATCCGAGCCCGGTGCCCTATGCAGACATCGTGACCACCACGACGCACAAGACGCTTCGCGGGCCGAGAGGCGGCATCATCATGTGCCGCGAGCCCTATGCGAAAGCCATCGACAAAGCCGTCTTCCCGGGCATGCAGGGCGGGCCGCTCATGCATGTCATCGCTGCGAAGGCCGTCGCTTTCGGCGAGGATCTGGAAGATTCCTTCAAGGACTATGCGAAGCAGATCCGCAGAAACGAAAAGGTGCTGTCTGATGAACTGCAGAAGAACGGCATCCGCGTCGTTTCCGGCGGGACGGACACGCACGTGCTTCTGGCGGACCTCACGGGCATTGGCATCACCGGCAAGATCGCCCAGAGCGTCCTGGACGATGTGGGCATCACCTGCAATAAGAACACCATTCCTTTTGAAAAACTCTCGCCCTTCGTGACGAGCGGCATCCGCCTCGGTTCGCCGGCACTCACTACGAGAGGACTCAAAGAAGAAGACTTCCGCGAGATCGCCGACATCATCTGCTCTGTGCTCAAAGCGCCGGAAGATGAGGCAGTAAAAGAAAATGCGCGGACCCGCGTAGCGGCGCTCTGCACGAAATATCCGCTTTACGAAGAATATTGAGACAGCGTACCACAAAGCTGCCCGGCATATGCCGGGCAGCTTTTCTTTTGTATTATGATTCGTCAGATCAAGTGAGACATCTTTTGATGACAGTTCTCGTAAGATATCCGGTATCTTTTCAGATGAAAATCATGGTACATGGCGATCTCCCGTTTACGAAAAGAGTTGGAACATCCTGACCGCAACGGAGACCGGCAGGCCATTTCTATGACGGGTAGAGTTTTACCTGCATTGTACATTCGCCGGGCTGTTTTTCAGGGCTTGGTTTATCTGTTTAGCGGGTCTCTTTTTTTGTGTTGATAAATAAGTTACAATGAAATTGAAATGGGACTTGAAAAGGAGGGAGAGCATGGATAAAAAGCTCTATATCGCACATCGCTCTGAGGACGGGGAAAGAGTGCAGACGGTGGAAGAACATTTGGCGCATACGGCGGCGCTGGCTCGTGATTTTGGCGCGATCATGGGATTGGGCGAGGCCGGAGAACTTGTGGGATATGCGCACGATTCAGGAAAGTTCCAGTCATCATTTCAGAAGTACATCCGCGGAGAATACCGGGGGCGGGTAGACCATTCCACGCCGGGGGCCGTGGCATTGTTTCTGGGAAAGTATTCGCCGCAGATGAAATTGGCCGGTGCTTTCTGCGTGGCCGGGCATCATGCGGGGCTTCCAGACCTGGGAAGCGGTGTTGATACGGAAAAGGATGGCACCCTATGCGGTCGGATCAAAAAGGGTTTGAAGGATCGAGAGACCTGTGAGACCTGCGGACGGTTGGCGCATCTCCCGGGGGAAGCGGATTTTCCGGAAGGCCCTATGGATGTGATGGACGAGATGATGACTACGCGCATGCTCTTTTCCTGTTTAGTAGATGCCGATTTTCTTGATACGGAAGCTTTCATGTCCGGCGGTGTCGTGGAACGGGGCCGCTTTCATGCCATAGAAGAGCTCCATGACCGTTTCTTTGAGGCGCTGAATGACAAAGGCTACCTGTCACCGGGCAATGCACTTAATGAGAAACGCTGTGAGATATTACAGCGCTGCATCGAGATGGGGGAGAGCACGCCGGGGGTTTATTCTCTGACAGTGCCCACCGGAGGCGGGAAAACGGTCTCGTCGCTTGCGTTTGCGCTGCGCCATGCCCGGATCCACCACAAGCGTCGGATCATTTATGTCATCCCGTATTTGTCTATCATCGAGCAGACGGCGGATGTATTTCGGTCGTTTCTCGGTGAGGAGGATATTCTGGAATGTCACAGCAGTGTCGAATATGATGATGAAGACGAAACAGCGGAAAAGAAAAAGCTGGCTTCAGAAAACTGGGATGCGCCGATCATCATCACGACGAGCGAGCAGTTTTGGGAATCGCTGTACGCGAACCGCACGTCGAAGTGCCGGAAGCTGCATAACATTGCTGAGAGCGTGATCATCTTTGACGAAGCGCAGATGCTGCCGCGAAATTTCCTAAAGCCCTGCCTGAAAGCGCTGGAGGAATTGACGGTGCGCTTTGGCTGCACCGGCGTTCTGTGCAGCGCGACGCAGCCGGAGCTGGCAAAATATATGAAAAGACCGCCTACGGAGATCATGACCGGGATCCCAGAACTGTACGACTTTTTCCGACGCGTGCGCTTTGAGAATGACGGACGTCTTACCTATGATGACGTGGCGGAGGCCATGCGCGGGCATACGCAGGCCCTCTGCATTGCGCTGACGAAATCAGAGGCGCGGGAGATCGCAGACAGACTGGATGACAGGGATACCTTTTACCTTTCTACGAATCTCTGCCCGGCGCACCGGAAGCAGGTCATCCAAGAGATGAAAATGCGCCTCAAAGAAGAAAGGCCCTGTCGTGTCGTATCTACCAGTGTGATCTCTGTGGGGGTAGATATCGATTTTCCCGTGGTCTATCTGGAAAAGACCGGTCTGGACAGTCTGATCCAGGGAGCCGGTCGGTGTAACCGTGAAGGGAGGAGGCCGCTGGCGAAGAGCGTCGCACACCTGTTTGAAACGGAAAAAAGTGCGGGACTTACGTTCATGCAGATGGAAAGAGAACTGATGAAAAAGACGGAAAACAAGATTGCTGATATCTCTTCTCCAGAAGCGATACGCTATTATTTCAAGCAGCTCTATGAAGCGGAGGATTTTGGTGAGCACAGCAGTTTGGATGATAAAGAGATCGAGAAGCTGGCAGAAAAGCGTGCCTATCGGGAGATCGGGCAGGTGTTCCATCTAATCGATACACACACAAAGTCAGTGCTCATTCCCTATGATGAGGAGGCGCGCAGGATCATTGAAAGTCTTCGCTTGGGAATCCGTACACGGGATCTGCTTCGCCGGGCGGCGCAGTATATCGTGAACGTGAACTATTCTTCGAAATATGAGTCGCCTTTTTCTCGACTGATCGCCAACGGGCAGGCGGAGATGCTGCCCAATGATACGGAATTGGCCGTGCTCATAGATGAGACGCTGTACGACCGAGAAAAACTGGGCATGCTCACCGCACAGAGCGAGGGCATGGGCATTGAATGGTAAAATACATACAGAAAAAGGAGCAGCACGATCCTGCTCCTCTTTCTGCACTACTGATAATGCCCCATAAAACGAAAATATTTCGATCCACATCCGCTGGATGACGCCTGTATCTTAGCAAAATTTTCGCTGGGTGGCAATTTTCTTGTTGCAAAAACAAAATTAGGTGTTATCATTGATGTAGATGGAGTTAATATATAATTCCCATAAACTAAAATGAAAATAGAAAGGAGAGAACATGCGCTACGGTATACGAATCGAATGCTGGGGAAACTATGGATGCTTTACGAGACCAGAAATGAAGGTCGAGCGTGTGTCTTACGACTGCATGACTCCGTCAGCTGCACGCGGGCTTGTAGAGGCGATTTATTGGCATCCAGGCCTCCGCTATGTCATCGATGAGATCGCCGTGTTGGCGCCGATCCGCTTCACGAATATCCGCCGCAACGAAGTGAAATCGAAGCTGTCCGCTTCCACAGCGATAAGCGCAGCCAAAAGCGGAAAAGAGACCTACCTTTTGACAAAGACGGATATCCAACAGCGGGCAGCAGAAGTGCTGAAAGATGTACGGTACTGCATCACGCTTCATTTTGAGATGACGGACAAGGCCAATGCTACAGACAATCCTGGGAAATTCAAGGATATCCTCCGCCGGCGTGCAAAGAAAGGGCAGTGTTACCATCAGCCGTATCTGGGATGCCGGGAATTCCCTGCCGGATTCCGGCTTGTCGAGGACGATGAGACCATCATTCCCTATCCGATCGATCGGGACCTGGGATACATGCTCTATGATATGGATTACAGCGATCCGTCCCATATCCGTCCACAGTTTTTCCGTGCGAAGTTAGTCAATGGAGTGCTGGATCTCCGGAATTGTGAGGTGCACGAATGATTCTGCAGTCGTTGACAGAATTATATGGAGCGCTGTGCCAGAAAGGAAAAGCGGCGGAAGAAGGCTGGAGCACGGCCAAGGTGACCCACCGGCTGGAGCTTGATGCGGAGGGGCGTCTAGAACGGATACTTTCCATCCGCGAACGGGTACAGCGCGGGAAAAAAGAGGTAGAGGTGCCGCGAAGCGTACTGGTGCCGGAACAGGTCAAACGGTCATCTGGTATCAAAGCCAATTTTCTCTGTGATGGGATCATATATTTTCTCGGCTTGGATCGGGAAAAACCGAAACGGGCAAAGGATTGCTTTGAAGCCGCCCGCTCTCTGCATCATGCAGTGCTCGATGGATGTGGATCACCGGCGGCCCATGCGATCCTCCGATTCTTTGATACATGGGATCCGGACCATGCACTGGAGCAGCCCGCCGTACAGGCGGTTCTGGAGGATCTTTGGAGCGCAGGAAATTGCCTGTTCTTTGTAGAAGACGAAGATGTGCTCAAAGATGCACAGATCAGAGAGGCCTGGGAGACTTATCGAGAGAATGATGGCGGAGACGGCGCGCAGTTTGGCACCTGCCTGGTGACAGGGAAAGAGCATCAGAAGATCGCCCGGCTTCACCCCGTGATCAAAGGAGTGCGGGGGGCACAGTCTTCCGGCGCCACGCTGGTGGGATTCAATGGCGATTCCTTCTGCTCCTACGGCCACGACGGCGAGCAGGGACAGAATGCCCCGGTCAGCGAGAAGGCGACCTTTGCCTATACGACAGCGCTGAATGCGCTTCTGGCAGACCGGGATCACGTCAAAGCTTTTGGCGACACGACGGTCGTTTACTGGGCAAAGCAGGCAGAGAAAGCGCCGCAGGATGTTTTCGGCGCGCTCATCAGCGGAGAGACGGCGACGGTCGGAGACCGGGAACTGGATAAGATCATGAAAGACCTGAAAGAAGGAAAAGCATCGGATCTGAACGGCGTTGCCATCGATCCAGAAGAACCATTTTACATTCTGGGACTAGCGCCGAATGCGGCGCGGGTCGCGGTCCGTTTCTTTTTAACGAATACTTTCGGACGCTCTGTTCAAAATATCGCCGCACATCAGGAACGGATGGAACTGGAGGGACCTGCCTGGGAGTCCGGCATGATCCCCCTGTGGAGAACGCTGGCAGCTACGGCCAATCCGAAGTCAAAGGACGCGTCCGCATCGCCCCTTCTGGCAGGCAGTCTGCTACGCACAGTCTTTGCTGATCTGCCCTATCCGGAAGCCGTTTTCCAGAACATCATGCTCCGCATTTTTTCTGATCAAGATTCCGATGGAACAGGACAGGGCAAAAAGATCGAGAAGATCAGTCATACAAAAGCCGCTTTCATCAAGGCGTATCTTTTGAAAAATAAGTCACAGAGATGGGGAAAGGAGATCACTATGGCAGTCAATGAAAATTGTACGGAAATTTCTTATGTGCTGGGACGGCTTTTTGCCGTGCTGGAAAACATCCAGCAGCAGGCGAATCCAAAGATCAATACGACGATCAAAGACCGGTATTTCAACTCGGCCTGTGCGACGCCTGCATCGGTCTTTCCTACGCTGCTCAAACTGGCCAATGCCCATTTGGACAAGCTGAAAGATGATCAGAAGATCAGCATCTATTTTAAGAAGAAGTTGGGCGGTCTTATGGAAAAGATCACCATGCCTGATGAGGGCACGCCGCTGCCGAAGCGGCTGTCTTTGGAAGAACAGGGGGCGTTCGTGCTCGGTTATTATCAGGAAACGCAGGCACGCTATGCGGGAAAGAAGGAGGAAAACTGAAATGGCAGAAGTGATTCACAATCGGTATGATTTCATTGTTCTTTTCGATGTGGAAAACGGCAATCCGAACGGAGACCCGGACGCAGGCAATATGCCCCGTGTCGATCCGGAGACGGGCTTGGGGCTCGTGACGGACGTCTGCCTGAAGCGCAAGATCCGCAACTATGTGGAAGCAGAAAAAGAAGGCGCCGAAGGCTATCGGATCTATATCAAGGAAAATGTGCCGCTGGAGCAGAGCGATAAAGAAGCGCTGGATTACATCGGGGCCGATGATATCAAAACGATCAAGAAGAAAGACCCTGATGCGGACCGGAAGATCCGGGATTTCATGTGCTCCAATTTCTATGATATCCGTACGTTTGGCGCTGTCATGACGACCTTCGTGAAAGGGGCGCTGAACTGCGGTCAGGTGAGAGGCCCGGTGCAGCTCGGCTTTGCCCGCAGCATCGATCCCGTCGCACCGCAGGAGATCACTATCACACGTGTGGCGATCACGACGGAAAAGGACGCACAGAACAAGAGTACAGAAATGGGCAGAAAATATATCGTGCCATATGCACTGTATCGCGCAGAGGGCTATGTATCGGCGAATCTTGCCCGAAAAGTCACAGGCTTCTCCGAAGACGATCTGGCGCTTCTCTGGCGGGCGATCATAAACATGTTTGAGAACGATCATTCGGCGGCCCGGGGCAACATGGCCGTGCGGGAGCTGATCGTATTCAAGCACGACAGCGAACTGGGAAATGCACCGGCGTACAAGCTCTTCGAACGGGTGCACGTGACCAGAAAAGACGCGGATAAAACGCCGCGCAGCTACAGCGATTATGAAGTGACCATAGACACGGAAGATCTGCCGACAGGCGTGACCTGTGAAAGAAAGGTATGAGCTACGAAGAGGATGAGTACCTCATGATCTCCGGCATCCAGCATTTCGTCTTTTGCCGGAGACAGTGGGCGCTCATCCATATCGAGCAGCAGTGGGCGGAGAATCGGCTCACCGCGGAGGGACAGCTCATTCACGGAAATGCGCACAAAGACTCCTTCATTGAAAAGCGGCCGGGCATTCTCGTGACGCGGGGGCTTCGTGTCGCTTCCCGGGAATTGGGAATGACAGGGCAGTGCGATGTGGTGGAATTTCGTCAGTCGGAAGACGGCGCGGTCCTGCATGGCCATCGCGGGCACTGGGACGTGCGTCCTGTGGAATACAAGCGGGGCAGAGACAAGGACGACCATTCGGATATGCTCCAGCTCTGTCTGGAGGCCATGTGTCTGGAAGAGATGCTGGGATGCCGGATACCATCCGGCGATCTCTTCTACCACGAGATACGGCGGAGACGGTCTGTCGAGTTCTCCGAAGCGCTGCGGGAGGAAGTTCAAAAGACGACAGAGGAGATGCACGCCTGCTTTCGCCGGGGAAGCACGCCGAAAGTGAAGCCATCGAAAAAATGTCAGTCCTGCTCGCTCAGGGAGATCTGTTTGCCGAAACTATGCAGAGATCCATCCGCGGCGGCATATCTGAAAGAGAAACTGGGGGAGGTGTCATGAGGAAACTGCTGAATACGCTCTTTGTGACATCTGAGGATATCTATCTTTCCCTGGAGAACGAAAATGTAGCGGCCTGGAAAGAGGGCAAGATCCTCCGGCGGATGCCGCTGCTGAATCTGGAAAATATTCTGTATTTCGGCTACAGAGGAGCCAGCCCGGCGCTGCTGGGTGCCTGCGTGCGGCGGAACATCGGATTTTGTTTCCTGGACCAGAACGGCCGCTTCCTGGCGCGGACGGGTGGGATCATTCGCGGCAATATCCTCCTCCACAAAGAGCAGTATCGCACATCGGAAGATGAAGCGAAAAGCTGCGCCGTGGCGGCGCCCATGATCGCAGCCAAGATCTACAATGCGAGAGCGGTCCTCATGCGGGGCGCACGGGACCATCCTCTTTCCGTCGACACAGAGCTTTTCAAAGCATATGCGGCGGATCTGCTGGATGCCGCGAGGGAAGCGGCCAGAACCACATCGCTGGATGAGCTCCGCGGGATCGAAGGCAATGCGGCCCAGATGTATTTCTCACTCTTCGGGCAGCTGATCCTGACAGATCAAAAACATTTTTCCTTTGCAGGGCGTTCCAGAAGACCGCCGCTTGATCGAGTGAATGCGCTGCTCTCCTTCGCGTATACCCTTCTGGCCCATGACTGTGCCTCCGCACTGGAGGCAGTCGGTCTAGATTCCTATGCCGGATTCCTTCATCGGGACCGGCCGGGGCGCGCTTCATTGGCGCTTGATCTGATGGAAGAACTGCGCAGCATCTATGCCGACCGATTTGCGCTGACGCTCATCAACAACCGGATCATCCAGGCAGGCGATTTCAGGCAGATGGAAGACGGCGCGGTCTGGCTCAATGACAAAGGCCGGCGAACGTTTTTGTCCCATTGGCAGGAACGGAAGAGAGAAACGATCACGCATCCGTTTCTAAAAGAGAAGATCCTCTGGGGCCTCATCCCCTATGTGCAGGCGCTTCTGCTCGCCAGATACCTGAGAGGGGACCTGGATGGCTATCCGCCTTTCCTATGGAAGTGATATGATGATGATATTAGTGACATATGACGTCAATACTACGAGCGCGGCTGGCCGAAGACGTCTCCGTCAGGTCGCCCGCTGCTGCATGGCTCACGGACAGCGCGTGCAGAATTCCGTCTTTGAATGTTCTCTGGATGAAGCACAGTTCGTGGAGCTGAGAGGAAGATTGACCGAGATCATCGACCGTTCGGCCGACAGCCTGCGCTTCTATAACCTGGGAAACCGCTATCAGAGCAAAGTCATCCACGTGGGCAGCAAAGCGGTTAGCGATCTCAACGACACCATGATCTTGTAGCGCGAAGCAGAAGCTCACAGGAGAGAAATCGGGGATTTTTCCCGATGATTTGGCAGGCTTTTCTGACCTTCGCGGAAATGAACCTGCCGCACACGGTAAAATCGAAAGATTTTCACCATACTGTCGCACCCCTCGCGGGGTGCGTGGATTGAAATATTCATTGCCGCAGTGGGATTTTTCGGGCGTGCCATGTCGCACCCCTCGCGGGGTGCGTGGATTGAAATCACAGACGGAGAGCGAATGGGCGGCGACTATCGGTGGTCGCACCCCTCGCGGGGTGCGTGGATTGAAATTCTATAGGGGAGGGTCCCCTTTCTCTATAGGGGAGTCGCACCCCTCGCGGGGTGCGTGGATTGAAATACAATAGGCAAATATCCAAAAAAAGGGGATTTTTGTCGCACCCCTCGCGGGGTGCGTGGATTGAAATGACGACAAGGCCACGTGAGACCGCAGAACGCCAATGTCGCACCCCTCGCGGGGTGCGTGGATTGAAATTCGTGCGGCGTCTGACTATCAGACAGCGCTTAACCGGTCGCACCCCTCGCGGGGTGCGGGGATTGAAATGCGATAGGCAATATGAAAAAAAGAGATTTTTTTGCGTCGCACCCCTCGCGGGGGGGGGGGAGTGGGGGGGGGTGGACAATGTTGGGGTTGGGGGGG
>CASEBK010000034.1 GCA_949286115.1 uncultured Veillonellaceae bacterium
AGAACCAGCCGCTCGGTGCGACTTTGACATCTTAGCAAATTTCGTTTGCTCTGTCAAGGGGGATTTGAAATTCTTTTTTAGAAGAAGGACTTCAGGAGCCCCGTCGCTTCGTGCGACGTGGGTAAGCTTATCACGGATGGGCGGGGCGCGTCAAGGGGGGATGGGGGTTTCTTTGTAAAGACAGTCGTAAAAGAAACAGTAATATACACTTTTCCTCTCTATTCTTCGTTTAAGAGGAGTCTTTATGTATAAAATCGGATTAAGAGTTCATTTTTCATAGAAACGTCTTTTTTTCATTACGATACGGACCCACATCGCGACTTAAATGACTTCGAAGCTGTCGGTGCGGGGGCATTTAGGATAAAAAAACTTTCTCGTTCATTACGATGCGGGCCCACATCACGATGGAACAGGGTATCGGAGCTGTCGGTGCAAACTTCCATTTCGAAGAGAACGTTTCTCACATTCTAATGCGGACCTACATCACAAAGAGAGCGTATCTCTCATGTACGACTGTGCCCGTCATAGGAGCACGAGCCCCATGGTCGCTTCATTCCTTCCTTTGACCGGTCAAAGGAAGGAACGAAGCAAGGAAGGAAAACCGCCGCCCGGTCACTCCGGCCTAAGGTTTTGGAGCCGCTGCCTGAAAAGGCGAAACTCGCTTCGCTCAAACAGTCGCCTTTTCCGGGCGGCATCGGCTCCAAAACCTTCCCCTGCGGGTCGACCTTCGTTCCAACGGGCGGATGTCCTGAACCAGCGGTTTTTGTGTCGCGCATTTTTTCAAATGCGCATCCCCTTTGGTTCCGTATAGACTCACTAGGGTGCGGACCCACATCGCGACTTGAATGACTTCGAAGCTGTCGGGGCGAGCATCCATCACGACACGCGACAAATGCGGCAGGCGGAGCGGTCCCCACCGCGCGGAGCTTGCTTTGGAACTCTTTCATTTGCGGGATGTATCACGACAGGGGTGTATCCCCTCATAAAGGTGCAGACCCACATCGCGATGTGAATGGATTCGAATCTATCGGGGCGAGCTTCCATCACAACGCGCGCCAAACGAGGCAGGCGGAGCGGTCCCCACCGCACACAACCTGCTTTGGAGTTCTTTCGGGTGCTTTTCTGTTTTGGCGGATAAATTCATTTTTACTTTTTATTGCGGACAGCGCTGTTGAATTTCTTTCTGTTCTGGATTTCGTTATAATGAAGGTAAGCCATACGAAAGGAGGCGCTTTTTATGAAGAAACAGATCCTGGCTCTGGCGGCGTGTGCGCTGCTGGCGATGCCGCTCACGGCGCATGCGGACTGGACGACGGGCGCGGAGAATCGGTTTTATGCGGCGGGCGGCACCATCGCGGCGCGGGTGTCTCTCACTTCGGAGCAGTCGCTCCGCGTTTCGGTCTCGCCGGATGAAGGCGCGGCGTCCTTTTATTTTCTTTATGGAGACGATGCGGATGAGGATGCGTTTTCTCTCCAGCTTCCCTGCTTCATCCAGCAGGACGGCGGCGAACCGAGCGCTCTCGTGTCGGTGCTTCCGGTGATCGATACAGGAAACGGCCGCCGTTTCTACGTGATCGACACGGGCACGCCGGCGGGCTGCCTCATCGTGTCGTACAGCGGCGGCAAGTACAAGACGGCCTTCGATGCGTCGTCGATAGAGGGCGACTGGACGGAAGCGTCTATCGAGGTACAGAAGAAGGAGCTGGTGCTCCACCTGTCGGACGCATCAGGCAATGCGCAGGACTATCTCCTCACCTACGACAAGAAGGCCGGCACGTTCAGCGCGGAAGGCGCGGCATCCGTGAGCACGGTGGTCATCGAGGAGTGAGTTTTCTTTTGTTCTTGTCATGATCACGAAAAAGGCTCGCTGCCCAAGAAAAAGGGCGGCGGGTCTTTTTCATTGGTTCCCGCCGGGCAGGCGGCTTGCCGATGGGCGTATAATGGGAATGGTCCTTTCGCGCTTAAACGCTTTTAAGGCGTAAAGGGCGCAGAAAATCTTTTGCTCAGGAGGGAAATCTCATGTCTAAATTACGTATTGCTATCACGGCGGACACCTATCCGTATGCCTCGGATGTAACGAACCTGGTCCGCGCTCCATTCACGGCCCGCGAGCTGGTGGAGATCGTCGGCGAGCTGGGCGCGCTTCCCATCGTACTGCCTGACGTAGCAGGCGCGAAAGGCGAAGATTACGCAGAGCTCTTCGATGCGCTCATCCTGCCCGGCGGCCCAGATATGGACCCGACGTTCTTCGGTGAGGAACCGGTATGGCAGATCGGTACCACGAATTATAAACGGGACGTCTTTGAAACGGAGCTGTTCCACGCGTTCCATGCATCGGGCAAGCCGATCTTCGGTATCTGCCGCGGCTGCCAGCTCATCAATACGGTGATGGGCGGCACGGTCTATCAGGACCTGCCCTCGCAGAATCCGGAAGCATATATCCGTCATTCGCAGGCGGCTCCGGGAAGTTATCCCACGCATCACATCGCCGTCGAGGAAGGCAGCGTCATCTCCCACGCGCTCGGCAGCCGGGCGTATGTCAATTCCCGCCATCATCAGGCCATCAAGAACGTGGCGCCGGGTCTCTGGGCGACGGCGAAAGCGCCGGACGGCGTGGTGGAATGCGTGGAATCCCGCGACAGCGACCAGATCGTGGCCGTGCAGTGGCATCCGGAAAACATGTGGAAAGAGCATCCGGAAATGCGTGCGCTCTTCGTAGATTTCCTCGCCCGGGCGGAAGCGTTTCGCAGCAGATAAAAGAGAGGCGGCGCTCCCTCTCCGTTCCCACAGGAGAGCCGCCTGAAAGGAAGTGTTCATATGGGGACCAATAAACTGGGATTCTGGAGCATCGTGCTCCTCGGCGTGAACGGCATCATCGGCTCGGGCATCTTTCTCCTGCCGAACAAGGCCATGGCTCTCATCGGCCCGGCGAGCCTTCTCGTCATGATCTTCGACATGTTCCTCGTGCTGGCCATCACGTTCTGCTTCGCCGAAGCGAGCGGCCTCTTCAAGGATAATGGCGGCGCGTATATCTATGCGAAGGAAGCTTTCGGCGATTTCATCGGCTACGAAGTGGGCTTCCTCACCTACATCACCCGCGTCATCGCCTTCTCTACCATGGGCGTGGGCTTTGCGACCGCGCTGGCGGGCATCGCGCCGTCTCTCTCGGGAGACTTCATGAAAAATGTCATCGCCACGGTCATCTTCTGCGTCCTCGCCGCGGTGAATCTCTTCGGCGTGCCGCTCTATAAAGTGGTGCAGAACGTGGCCACCGTGGCGAAACTCGTGCCTTTCGTCCTCTTTATCGTCGTGGGCATCTTCTTCATCGAGCCGTCCAATTTCACGCCTCTCTTCCCGGGCGGCGAATACACGCCGGGCACATTCGGCGCGGCGGCGGTCATGCTCTTCTTCGCCTTCACTGGCTTTGAAAGTCTGGCGGTCGCGGCGGCGGAAATGGAAAATCCGCAGAAGAACCTGCCCCGAGCGACGCTCATCACCATCTTCACTGTCTCTGCCATCTATGTGCTGCTCCTGGGCGTAGCCATCGGCATCATGGGCTATGAACTGGCGGATACGACGGCCCCTGTGCAGGAGGCGTTCGGCCGCGTGGCCGGTTCCTTCGGCGCGGCGGTCATCGCGGCGGGCACGCTGATTTCCATCGGCAGCCTCTGCATCTCCTCGTCCTTCGTGACGCCCCACAGCTGCCTGGCTCTCGCCGAACAGGGCATGCTCCCCGCTTTCGTGGCGAAGCGGAACCGCTACGGCGCGCCGTACTGGTCCATCATCATCTCCACGGTCATCGCTGCGCTCATCGCCTATACGGGAAGCTTCACCTTCCTCGCGTCCATCAGCGTGGTATCCCGGTTCTCTCAGTACATCCCCACGTGCCTCTCCATTCCGGTCTTCCGGAAGAAGATGCCCGACGCGCCGCGGGCGTTCCGCATCCCTTTCGGCCCGGTGATCCCACTCATCGCGACGGCGGTCAGTATCTGGCTCCTGGCGCAGGCGACGCTCCAGCAGCTCGCCATGGGTCTCGGTGCCGCTTTCGTGGCGCTCCCCTTCTACTACTTCGTACATAAAAACAAGGCGAAGCACGCCGCGGAATGAGCATGCGAAAAGACCGTTCCTTCAAGGAGCGGCCTTTTTTCGTGTCCGTTTTATTATTTATTTTCCGATGAGAAACCATTCCGGTTCTTTTCGGGGCGTGAGGAAATGCTCTTCGCAGCCCGCGCCGATCTGGGCAAGGGGCGGGTGGTACACGTCCCGCGCATGGACGGGACAGGCGTGAACGCAGGCGAGGCAGTCGATGCATTTCGCGGCGTCAGTCTTCTCCGGCGCTTCCGGCGAGATGGCGCCCACGGGGCAGGCGGCGACGCACCGGCGGCAGCGGATGCACCGCCCGTCCGCCTCAGGATGGAAAGGCATGACCTTCACCGGGCAATAGGGACGATGGCCCGGCACGGAGAGCTGCGCTCCCTCCGGCACGCCCGCCGCGAGAAGCGCGCGCACCGCTTCGGCAAATTCACCGATCTGCCTGCGGTCTCTCTCGTCGGGCCGTCCTGCGCCGATCTTCGCGGAGAAGGTGTGTGGCGCGATCCACGCGGACGCGGCGACGGCCCGGAAGCCCTGCGCTTCGCAGAGGTCTTTCAGCTCCAGCAGCGCGTCGTCATACGCGCGGTTTCCATAGCTCACCAGCAGCACCGCCGGCGTTCCCTCACCGTGCAGGCGGGCCAACAAGTCCTCCACCGCAGGCAGCCGCCCGGCGTACACCGGCGCGCCGATGATGACCAGCTCGTCCGCGCCGAACGCATGCTCCCTTTCGCGCACCGCCCGCTGCGTGAGGTCCACCGCTTCATACTCCGCCGAGAGCGCTCCCGCGATGCCTTCGGCGTAGGCCCGCGTGCCGTGGGTGGGGCTAAAATAGACCGCCGTTACCTTTCTGATCTCCATAGTCGTACCTCCTTTTTTCTTTTATCATACCGCAGAAAGGAGAGAAAGAAAAAGGCCGCCTTTCGCAGCGGCCGTTTCGTTTACGGTTTGAACTTGTATCCCACGCCCCAGATGTTGAGGATGTGCTTCGGATTCGCCGGGTCTTCTTCGATGGCCTCGCGGATACGGTTGATGTGCACGGGGACAGTGGCGGTATTGCCGATGGGCTCCATGCCCCAGATACGCATGTAGAGCGTCTCCCGGCTGAACACGTGGTCCGCATTGATCATGAGAAATTCCAGCAGCTGAAATTCCTTGTTTGGCAGGGCTTTCTCCTCGCCGCGGACGGTCACCACGTGGCGGCTCGGGTCGAGGGCGATATCTCCAATGCGGATGGCGTCGTCCTTTTTCGTGCCTTTGAGGCGCTCATACTGCGCGAGCTGGGATTTCACCCGCGCCACGAGCACCCCCGGCGAGAAAGGCTTCTCCATGTAGCCATCCGCGCCGAAGCCGAGGCCACGGATCTTGTCGATGTCGCTGCGCCGGGCAGTGACCATGATGATGGGCACGTCCACCGCGCCGCGGATGCGCCGACAGATCCCGAATCCATCGATGCCGGGGAGCATCACGTCCAGCAGGATGAGGTCGAAATGGCCCGTGAGGGCGAGCCGCATCCCTTCCACGCCATCGTCAGCGATGGTGGTGTCGTAGCCGGAGAGCTGCAGGTAGTCCCGCTCAATCCCGGCGATCTCCTTGTCATCTTCTATGATCAAAATCCGTTTCATGGTGCTCCTTTCCGCCGCGGTCTTCCGGGCTTTTCGTTTATCAAAAAAAGATCATTTTCGTATCTCCGGCCAGGTGAGGCGGATCACGAGGCCCCGGGGGCTGCCATTTTCCGCTTCCGCCGTGCCGTGCATGAGGTCCATGGCCCGCGCCGTGATGGCCAGACCAAGGCCGCTGCCCCGCTCGGTGCGGCTCCGCGCTTTGTCCGTGCGGTAGAACGCTTCGAAGAGATGCGGGAGCGCGTCCTCCGGCACGCCCGGCCCGTCATCGGCGGCGGTGAGCGTCACGCGGCCGTCCCGCTTCTCGAGGGTAAGCGTGAGCCGTCCCGCGTCGCGGTCTTTATATTTCGCGCTGTTCGTGAAGAGATTCATCAGGATGCGCTCCAGGAGGAGAGGACTGCCCTGGATGGCGGCCGCTCCGTCGGACCGGTACTCGATGACAAGGCCCCGCTGCAGAAAGGCGTCCCGGTTGTCGTCCACCACGTCCTGAATGAAACGGTCCAGCGCTACTTCCTCCAGCGGCACCGCTTTCTCGCCCACGTCGATCTTCGACAGGAGCAGCAGCTGATCCACCATGACGCTGAGCTCATCTGCTTTCCGCAGGATCACCGCAAGATAATGGGCGCGCTTCTCCTCCGTATCCGCCACGCCGTCAATGAGCCCTTCCGTATAGGCTTTGATCGCTGTGAGCGGCGTGCGGATGTCGTGGGACATGCTGGCGATGAGCTCTTTCCGGTTCTCTTCCTCCTGCGCCCGCTGCCGGAGCG
Organism: uncultured Veillonellaceae bacterium; assembly: GCA_949286115.1. Lineage (GTDB taxonomy): Bacteria > Bacillota > Negativicutes > Veillonellales > Dialisteraceae > UBA1822. The sequence goes on from CASEBK010000034.1 coordinate 6,479, forward strand.
ACGCCTCCAGTGCCGAGGTCATCATATTGAAGGATTTGAAGAGCGGCGCCAGTTCATCCTTCTCTTCATGAGAAAGACGAACGGAGAGGTCGCCCTGCTCCACCTTTTCCGCTCCCGTTTGGAGCTCCTCGAGCGGCGGCAGGATGCGCCGGATCATGAAATCTGCCAGGAAGATGCTCGTCGCGATGATGAAAGCGAGGAGCGCCAGTCCCAGAAAGAGGAACGCTCCGCGGGTGACGTGCTCCAGCCGGTCGTCAGTGCCGTGGGGCGCCTGATGACTGATGAAATAGAGATAATACGGGGTGTCTCCTACGACGCGCTTCCGGATGGTGCAGTATTTGTTATTTTCAATGCGCACGTATGCGCCTTTTTCAAAATGCTCCATCTCGTGAAACGACGAGGGGTCGGGAAGTCCAGGAAAGAGCGTCAGCAGATGAGCGTTGCCATACTCATAGAGGAGCTCCCCTTCTTTCTGGAGCAGGACGAAATTCTGCTCCGGCGCGAGCACCTCGATGATCCAGCTGTAGTCGGACACATCATCCATTTCCGCTTCGTCCCGCTTGCCGTGAAAGACCGCGTTGTACAGGATATCTGCCGCGCGGTTGTACTGGTCGCTGCTCTCTATGTAGGCGTGGTTGCCGCTCTGGATGAACACGAAGAGCCCGCCCACCGCTGTGAAGATCGTGATGAGGAGCATCACCACCGGCGCGGCGAACATGACGAAGTGAGAGATCAGAAGACGGTGCCTGATGGTCATGCCCGTATCCCCTCCCGCTGAAATATTTTTCCTTTTACAGTGTAGCGCGCCGCCTGCGCCATCTCAATAGGCACCGCGCACTCTTTAACTTCTGTTTAACGATTCCTCTACGATTTGACAGGTTTCCCTGAAAGATTTGACAAGCCTCCCTGCTATACTCGAGGCGTATTCCAAAGTGCGGCATTGATTTTTAGGGAGGTTTTTCTCATGATCCAGACGATCCGCCGTCACCCCTACTTCTTTCTTTTGCTCCTGTCGGCCTATCTCTATCTGATCGGCAATCCGCTCCTGTCCGTGACGGACACCGCCGAGGCCAATTACGCCCTCACGTCGAAGGAGATGGTCCTCTCTGGAGACTGGCTGTCCCCGCAGATCTACGGGCACTACTGGTACGACAAGCCCATCTTCTATTACTGGGCGCTGTCCCTGTCCTTCGCGGTCTTCGGCTTCAACGAATGGGCGGCCCGCTTCCCCTCCGCCGTCTTCGGCTGCGTGAACGTGCTCTTCATGTTCTGGTTCGCCCGCCGCGTATACGGGGAAAAGACCGCCTGGGCTTCTTCGCTCATCCTGGGCTTCTCCCTCGAGTTCTGGCTCCTCTCGAAAGCAATCATCACCGATGCGACGCTCTTCTTTTTCATGTCCGCTGCGGTGGCTTTCTTCTACCTGGGCTACTCGGAGGACCGGCGCTGGTACTGGCTGTGCTACGTCTTCGCCGGGCTGGCCGTTCTCACGAAAGGCCCCATCGGCGTCCTCCTGCCGGGCTTCTCGTGCCTCCTTTTCCTCCTGTGGAAAAAGGACCTCCGGGAAATGGCCCACGTGCATTTCTTTCGGGGCATGCTCCTCTTCCTCCTCATCGGCGGAAGCTGGTACTTCTTCATGTACCGCGTGCACGGCGCCGATTTCCTCGTCAATTTCTTCGGCGTCCACAATTTCCTCCGCGCCACCGTTCCCGAGCACGCGCGGCAGGACAAATGGTGGTTCTACCTCATGATGTTCTTTGCCGGCTTCGCGCCGTGGAGCTTTCTCTTCCCCGTCTCCCTCTGGAAGCGGTGGAAAGTGCGCCACGGGCTTGCCCCCATGTCGGATGCGACGCGCTTCTTCATCGTGTGGGCCTTCGCGGTGATCCTCATCTTCCAGATCATCGCTACGAAGTACACTACGTACACCTTCCCCTCTCTCTTCGCTTTCGCTCTTCTCGCGGGCCGTCTCTGGTCGGCGCACCTCACTGCCGTCGCCCGCACGGGCGTCGTGATGGCCGCCGTCTATACAGCGCTCGCCCTGGTGATCGCTCCCATCACGACGCTCCACTTCTCCGGCGCTTCCGCTGGCCTCGCGCTGGCCCAGATGGATACCGGCCGCGAGCCTGTCCTTTTCTGGGGCGACTACCGCACGTCCACCGTCTTCTACAGCGGAAAATCCATCGACCGCCTCGTCACGGAAAAGGACAAGGAAGACTTGCAGCCTGACGGCATCAGCTGGAAGGCAAAGAACGTCATGCCTTTCTTCACGGAAGAAGAGCTCGCCGCCGACGGGGACCAGACCTACTGTATCCTGCTGCGGCAAAAAGAAAAGGACGATTTCCTCCGCACCCATCACGGCAGGCTCCTCGACACGGTCGATACGGGCGAATACCTGATCCTCCGCTGGGAAGAAGCATAAAAAAATAAGACCCTTCGGGGTCTTATTTTTTTATGGGAAGGAAGAGCGCCGATACGCTCTGCGGCGGCCGCGCGATCGGGCGTGCCCTGCCGTTTCCTCCCTCTTCCTCATGGCGGCTTTCTTCGTGTAGGCTCTCTGTGATAAGGGTCCTGAAAAGCGGAAAGGGGCTCTCTTCGTTTGGCTCACATAAAAAGCGCTCCGCCTGTGAGGAGCCAATCATACCTCTCACAGGCGGGGCGTTTTCAAAACAAATTTTTTCTCAGCGGATCTCCACGGTGTGCGTGACTTTGTAGCCGTGTTCTTCCAGATGCGCACAGGCGAGGCGCAGGTCCGGGAAGTCGCCGCGGATGACGATCTCGTATTCCGTTTCATTTTCTTTATACGTGACGAGGCTGTCGATGTTGACACCGTCTTTGGCGAGCACGCCGGAGATGTCCTCCATCGCTCCCTGCCGGTCGTGGACCTGGAGCGCGATGCGCGTCTTACCGTCCGCCAGGCCCATCATATTGACGAATGCCCGCAGGATGTCCCGCGCGGTGATGACGCCCACGACGGCGCCCGCGTCGCTCACCACGGGCAGGCCGCTGATGTTGTTTCTCTCCATGAGGTATGCCGCCTCTTCAATGGTGGCGTCCGCATTGATGGCGATGACTCGCTTCGACATCACGTCTTTCACTTTCAGCTCGTCCAAAAGCGAACTGATCTCATACTGGGAAAGCGTCGTCGCCGGCGAAGGAGACACGCGGCTGATGTCGCCGTCGCTTACGAGCCCCACGAGCTTGCCCCCTTCCAGCACGGGAAGACGGTTGATCTTATGAGCCTTCATCAGCGCCGCCGCTTTCGTGACCGTCGTGTCCGGCGTGATGGTGATCGGATCTTTTGACATACGATTCGCTACAAACATGGTGATCGTCCCTTCCTCAAGACAATAAACTGTACCTGTTTTTATTTTACCACAAGTCTCTTCAAAAGGCGCTCTCCTATGATATGCGCTCGCCAGCCCCATGGGATCCCTTCGGGCACGCACTTCGAAGGTCTGCCAGAGGCGCCGGAGAGGTCAGGCCTCTCACAGACACAATAAAAAGCCCCGGCCATGTGAAGACCGGGGCTTTGCGATTCAAGTTGTCTGGGAGGCTCTGTTACTGTTTTTCCACGAGTTTGAGATCGACGGCGACGTTCTTTTCTACCGCTTCGCCTTTGACGATCTTCTGCGCGGTCTCTACGGCGACTTCGCCCATCTTGTCAGGCTGCTGCGCGATGGTAGCGGCCATCTGTCCGTCCTGCACAGCTTTCACGCCGTCTTCCGTGCCGTCGAAGCCGATGACGAGGATGTCTTTGGAGGCGCTCTTCGCTGCGCCGATGGCGCCGAGAGCCATCTCATCGTTCTGTGCAAAGATGGCTTTCACGTCAGGATTGGCCTGGAGGATGTTTTCCGCTACGGTGAGGCCTTTGGTGCGGTCAAAGTCAGCGGACTGCTTCGCCAGGACTTTGAGCTTCTGATCGGCGATGTTGTGGAAGCCTTCGCCCCGTTCACGGGTGGCAGACGCGCCGGGGATGCCTTCGAGCTCGGCCACGGGGGTCCGTTCGCCCAGTTTCTTCACGATGTATTCGGCCGCCATTTCGCCGCCCTTCACGTTGTTGGAGGCGATGTGGGTGACCACTTCACCGCTGTCGGCAGAGCGGTCGATGGTGATGACCGGGATCTTTGCCTCATTGGCGGCGATGACGGAGTTGGAGATGGCTGCAGAGTCCACCGGATTGATGATGAGCACATTGACCTTGGATTCGATCAGGTCGGTCACGTCGTTGGACTGTTTGGCCGGATCGTTCTGCGCATCGACGATCTTCACGTCGATGTTTGCCTTGGCCGCCGCGTCCTTCACGCTGTTGGCCATGGTGACGAAGAACGGATTGTTCTGGGTGGAAACGGCGAAGCCGATGGTGATGGCTTTGTCTCCGGAAGCGGGAGCGGCTTCTTTCTTTTCAGAAGAACCGCAGCCGGCAACGGATACGAGGGCTGCGCCCATGAGGCAGGCGATGACTAATTTTTTCAGCAAGAGAAACGACCTCCTTACGATTTCTTACGATCCATGAGAACTGCGAGCAAAATGACGATCCCTTTGACAACTTGCTGGTAGAAGCTGGACACATTGAGGATATTCAGACCGTTGTTGAGCGTGCCGATGATGAGCGCGCCGATGAGGGTCCCGGAAATGCGGCCTTTGCCGCCGGAGAGGCTGGTGCCGCCCAGGACGACGGCCGCGATGGCGTCGAGTTCATAGCCGGTGCCGGCGGTGGGCTGCGCGGAGTTCAGACGGGCAGTGAGGACCGCGCCGGCGAGTGCGCAGAGAAGGCCGGTGATGGCGTAGGAAACGATCTTCACCCGGTTGATCTTGATCCCTGCGATGTAGGACACTTTTTCATTGCCGCCTACGGCGTAGGTCTGACGGCCGAGAGGCGTTTTATTCAGGACGAAGAGAAGCACGAAGAAAGCGATGAACATGAGGATCGCCGGGACCGGGATGCCTGCCACGTCGCCCTGACCGAGCGCGTGGAACATGGGGTCATCGGTGAGTCCGCTGATCGGATTGCCGTTCGTGTAGACGAGGGTCGCACCGCGGTAGATGGTCATCGTAGCAAGCGTTGCGATGAAGGGGGCCACTTTGCCGTAGGCGACGATGATGCCGTTCACCGCGCCGAGGAGAAGGCCGATGAAGGCAGCCACGATGACGGCCACTTCCGGATTCATGCCGGAGGTCATCATGCTGGCCAGAAGCGCACTGGAGAGAGCCAGGATGCTCCCGACGGACAAGTCGATGCCGCCGGTCAAAATGACGAAGGTCATACCGAAGGAGATGAGCGCATTGATGGATACCTGACGGAGCAGGTTGCTCAGGTTCGACGGCGAGATGAAGCGGTCATTGAGCAGCGCGATGACGATGAAGAGGACGACGAGGCCGATGAGCGGTCCCATCTCTCTCAGCAGATTTTTGGCTTTTGCAGAATTCATGGATCAATTTCCTCCCGTTGCAAGTGTAATGATCTTCTCCTGCGAGGCTTCCTTGCGGGAGAGAATGCCGGCGACGCGGCCTTCGTGGATGACCATGATGCGGTCGCTCATGCCGAGGATCTCCGGCAGGTCCGACGAGACCATGATGAGGGAGACGCCCTGGGCGGTGAGCTCATTCATAAGATCGTAGATGTCCTTCTTCGCACCTACGTCGATGCCGCGAGTGGGTTCATCGAGGATGAGGAGCGACGGATGCATGCCGATCCACTTGGCGATGACGACCTTCTGCTGGTTGCCGCCGGAGAGGTTCTTCGCCTCCTGATAGATGTCGGTGGTCTTGACGCCGAGCTTGTCGGCAAGGACTTTGCAGAATTCGTATTCTTTCTGGGAATTGATGCAGTTATAGTTGGCGAAGGTATTCTCGCTGGGAAGAGCGATATTCTTCAGAATGGAAAAATCGAGGATGAGCCCTTCGGTCTTGCGGTTCTCCGTGATGAAACCGAATCCTTCTTTGATGGCGTCCAGCGGATTTTTGATGTTGATCTCCTTGCCGTGAAGGAAGACTTTGCCTTCCTTATGGGGATCGACGCCGAAGAGCGCCCGCATGATCTCCGTACGGCCCGCGCCCATGAGACCGGCCACGCCGAAGATCTCCCCTTTCTTCACGGAGAAGGACACGTCCTGGAAGACGCCCGGCTGAGTGAGGTGCTCCACGCGGAACACTTCCTCGCCCGGAGTGACCGTGCGGAGCGGGTAGTATTCGGAGATCTCCCGCCCTACCATGTCCTTTACGATCTGGCTCATGGTGGTCTCGCCCACCGGCTTGCTGCTGATGGTCTGGCCGTCGCGCATGACGGTGATGGTGTCGCAGTTGCCGAAGACTTCTTCCATGCGGTGAGAAATATAGATGATGGCCACTCCCTGAGCTTTCAGTTTGCGCATCACATCGAAGAGGCAGTCCGTCTCGCGTTCGGTGAGCGCCGCAGTGGGCTCGTCCATGATGACCACTTTCGCGTCCAGCAGGAGGCTCCGGGTGATCTCCACCATCTGCTGCTGCCCTACGGAGCAGTTTCCCGCGATCTCATCCAGCGGCAGATCGATGCCGATCTCTTTGCATTTCGCCTCGGCGATCTCCCGCATTTTTTTGAAATCAATGAATCCAAATCTCGTTCTCGGCCGCTTCAGCGGGAACAGATTCTCCAGCACGGACAGGTTCGGCCAGATGTTCAGCTCCTGATGGATGAAGGCGATGCCGTGGTCCTCCGCATCCTTATTGTTCCGGAAGACCATGGGCTTGCCGTCCACTTCGATCGTGCCGGCATCGGCTTTGTGGATGCCCGTCAAGATGTTCATGAGCGTGGACTTGCCTGCGCCGTTCTCTCCCATGAGAGCCTGGACTTCCCCGGAGCGGAGATGCAGATTGACGCCGCGCAGCACCTGGTTCGTGCCGAAGGATTTGCAGATCCCTTTCATGTCGATTTCCATCTCAATACTCTTCCTTCCTTTATTTTGACGCTGCGCGCTGTATCAGAAGATGACGCCCGACTCGAGCACCACGTTCGAAAACGGAGTGATCTCGCCGGTACGGATGACTGCCTTTGCGGTCTTTTCCATCGCTTTCAGCTCTTCGTGGCTTGAAAGGACCGCCCACTCGACGGCGTCTTCCGGGAACACGTCATGAAGTGCTTTCCACTGCTCGGGATTTTCCTTTTCCGTCTCCGGAGCGACGTAGATCTTCTGGATCTCCATGTATTTCGCCACTTCCCGCACTACGTCGATGAATTTCGGTTCGCCCAGACGAAGCGCGAGATCGATCTTCGGCGTGCCCTGCGGCACGGGGAGACCGCAGTCTCCGATGACGATCTGATCCGTATGTCCCATATCCGCCAGCACTTTGGCGATGCTACTGTTTAAGATCCCGATTTTCTGCATTTGAGCAATTCCTCCACTTCTTCGCGGCGGGGCATGCCGCCCTGCGCGCCGATCTTTCCGATAGAAAGCGCCGCCGCCGCATTGGCGAAGCGCACCGCTTCCCGAAGAGGCAGGCCGTCCGCGGCCGCCCGTGCGAACGCGCCGTTGAACGTATCCCCTGCGCCGGTGGTATCCACCACTGGTACGGTAAAGCCCGGCACCGTCTCCGGCCCTTCTTCGCCGCCGAAGAGCACGCCCTCTTTCCCGACGGTCATGAGCACCGTGCACGCCGGGCGGGACAGGATCTCCTCCCGGGAGAGCCCCGGAAACATGAGCGCCGCTTCGTGTTCGTTCGGCGTGACGTAAGCCAGCTTTTCAAGGACATCCTCCGGCACGTTCTCAAACGGCGCCGGATTTAGGAGCACTTTGAGCCCTTCCGCAGCGGCGCGGCGTACGATGTAGCCGTTCGTTTCGAGCGGGATCTCATGCTGGAGCAGGATCATGTCGCAGCTCCGGATGGTCTCCCACGCTTCGTCCACACAGGCTTCGTCCACGCAATCGTTCGCGCCTTTCACTACGATGATGCTGTTGTCGCCCTCGGCGAGCGTGATGTGCGCCGTACCGGTGGTCACGCCGGAGAGGACCTTTACATAGTCCGTGTGGACCCCTTCTCGGGAGAGCGTATCGAGCATCATCCGCCCGTTCGCATCATCGCCCACACAGCCTACCATCCATACTTCCGCCCCCAGACGGGCCGCCGCGACGGCCTGATTCGCGCCTTTGCCGCCGGGCGAAATCACGAGGCGCCGCCCCATGACGGTCTCGCCTGCGCCGGGGCGGCGATCCGCTTCGACGGTGAGATCGACATTGCAGCTTCCGATGACCGCTATCCGACTCATAGTTCCTCCTTCGTCCACGCACACGAAATCAGAAACCCTGGCGTTCTCCCGGCTTTCTGCATTTTTATCTTTAAGTGCGTTCGATTTCAACTTCATTATTGTAACACAAACAAAAGAGAGACAAAAGAAGAGGTGTCCTGCTGGACGTTTCTCGTCCCAGCCGGAAATGAAGACAGAAAAGCGTCCCGCCCGGCTGATCGCTGCGCCGGAGAGACGCTTTTTCTTCTTTCCTCGGAAATCCGCAGAAATACGGACAAATCCCCTTTCATTCCCCCGCGGTCACCTGCGGCGGCCGCCTTCTGCCCTCATGGGACACAGAGTTTCATTCGGGACATTTTCCGCCGACTCCGCGCTGACCGCTGCGGCAGACGCCGAAAACGGCGGGAAAAGCCCGCTCAATGTGCATTTAACTCATGGGCGAATGATCTCTTATGCGAAATCGATATCGTTACCGGTCCACATTCGTCATGGCCGCCGGCTGCACGTATTTGTCATAGTCCTCTTCGGACACATAGCCCAGCGCCTTGGCCGCCGCACGGAGGCAGGTGCCGTCCGCAAAAGCTTTTTTCGAAATGGCCGCCGCCTTTTCATAGCCGATATGAGGAGAGAGCGCCGTCACCAGCATGAGCGAGTTCTCCACCAGCTCCTGCATCCGTGCCTCAATGGGCTCCATACCGCGGGCGCAGTGTACATCAAAAGAGTGGATCGCCTCGCCGAGGAGCGTCACCGATTCGATGAAGGCATCTGCGATGACCGGGGCGTACACATTGAGCTCAAACCGCCCCTGAGATGCGCCGAGGGAGATCGCCGCCTGATTGCCATGAACGCGGCAGGTCACCATGGTGAGCGCTTCGCACTGGGTGGGATTCACCTTCCCCGGCATGATGGACGAGCCCGGCTCGTTGGCCGGGATGGAGAGCTCTCCCAGACCGGACCGGGGACCGCTCGCCAGAAGCCGGATGTCGTCGGCCATCTTCATGCAGTCGTCCGCCAGCGCTTCCAGCGCGCCGTGGACGAACACGAAATTATCCCGCCCGGTGAGCGCGTAGAATTTGTTTTCTTCTTCCGTGAACGGCAGTCCCGTCTCCTCTGCGATGAGCGCGGACACGCGGCGGCCAAAATCCTTCGGCGCGTTCAGTCCCGTGCCTACCGCCGTCCCGCCGAGCGCCAGCGGCAGGAGGTACCTCTCGCCGTCCCGGATCATGGCGCGGCACTTCTTCAGCATCTCCGACCAGCCGGAGATCTCCTGCCCGAATGTGAGCGGCACCGCGTCCTGCACGTGCGTACGGCCGATCTTCACGAGATGCTGATACTGAGCGGCCTTCTCATCCAGCGTTTGGATGAGCGCATCCAGCGGCCCGTAGAGCGACTCATGGAGCGCCTTCACCGCCGCGATGTGCATGGCCGCTGGGAACGTGTCGTTCGACGACTGCGATCTGTTCACGTCGTCATTGGGATGGACCTTTTTGTCCAGTCCGCGGGCCGCCAGCTTTTCATTGGCCAGATGGGCGATGACTTCGTTGAGATTCATGTTGCTCTGCGTGCCCGAGCCGGTCTGGTAGATCACGAGAGGAAACTCCTCATCCCAGCGGCCGGCAAGGATCTCATCAGCGGCCTCGCAGATGGCCCCGGCCTTGTCCGCATCCAGTCCCACAAGCTCCTGATTCGCCATGGCGGCACACTTCTTCATCACGGCGAAAGCGTAGATGATCTCCATGGGCATGCGCCGTCCGATGCGGAAATTATCATGGGAGCGCTGGGTCTGTGCGCCCCATTTCCGGTCAGCGGGGACCTTCACGTCGCCCAGAGTATCATGTTCGATGCGGTATTCCATATAGTTCTCCTTTGCAGCTGCGGAAGCGGGGCTTCCGGATTTTTTCCCATTGTACCATGCGCGCCGTTTGAGTGTCTACTGCAGTTCCAAATCGGCAAGAATAGAGTACTTCATACAAATACTGGCATATACTTTGCGTTTTATAGGAGGGCTCTCCCCGGCTCTGTTTTCTGCACACGCAAAAACGGCCCTCCGAAGAGAGCCGCTCATTGGTGGTGCCGAGGACCGGAATCGAACCGGTACGAAGCTCACGCTCCGAGGGATTTTAAGTCCCTTGCGTCTGCCAGTTCCGCCACCCCGGCAGGATGGTATAAAACCCCCGGAAACGGGGGTATGAGTGCGAATGGAGGCGGCACCCAGAATCGAACTGGGGATAAAGGTTTTGCAGACCTCTGCCTTACCGCTTGGCTATGCCGCCATTGTGGAGCGGAAAACGGGACTCGAACCCGCGACCCCCACCTTGGCAAGGTGGTGCTCTACCAC
>CASEBK010000035.1 GCA_949286115.1 uncultured Veillonellaceae bacterium
CAGATTTCCTGGAATATACGGATGAGTATATTCAAAGCAAGGTGGATGAGCTGAATCATCGTCCGAGGAAATGTCTGGGATACAAAACACCTTATGAAATCTATCACAATGAAGTGTTGCACTTGATTTGACAATTCGCCCTCACAAAAAAGAAAGGCGGGAGGCCCCGCCCTTTCTCTGCTCATTTTTCTTCTTTTTCTTCCTCTTCACCGTCTGCCTCTCCGGCTTCTTCCATTTCTTCCTTCTCCCGAAGCGCCAGGACGGTAAGGATATCATGCCGCGTGATCAGCCCCACCAGTTTATTCTGGTCCGACACGACCGGCACGACTTTCAAGTGTTCGTCCACCATGAGCGTGGTGATGACGCTCATCTCCGTCTCCGGCGTGACGCAGCGCACGTCCCGCGTCATGATCTCTGAAGCTTCCGTCGCGAGCATTTTGCGGAAGGATTTCGTGTAGCGGCCATAGCCGCAGTAGTACATCGTCCCGCCCAGGATATCGATGAACTGAGGGATGCGCGGGCGCACCTTTTTATACAGCAGATCCCCTTCGGACACGATGCCAAGGAGCGTATTGTGTTCATCCACTACGGGGACGGCGTCCACATTGTGCGACACGAAGGCGCGGATCAGTTCATGAATGGTGATGTCCGGCGGTACGGTGAACACATACTTTTCCATGAAATCCTTGGCTCTATATTCTTTGGCGGCCATAAGCTTCCCTTCTTTCCTTTGATAACCTGCCACAAAATCTATTTCTGTATTTATTTTACATGATGTTTTCTCATCAGTTAAGACCTGGAGCCGAGGAAAATGCTTAAAACGAATGAGCGATGCCTACGGACCAGAAACGGCCGTCCAGATCGCAGTTTTCCGCCTCCCTGTCCAGGAGGTTCCTCACGCTTCCATAGATGCGGCTGTCTTTATTGAATCTCCTCGTGACCGTGAGATTCAGCACGTTGTAGCTGGTCTTTCCCGCTGTCACCGTGGGCCCCGTGCGGGTCGATACGTAGGCATAGTCCGCATACAGCTGGTCCCACAGCATGGCGCTCCACCCCGTGTCCCGGTGGTCGTCGTAGCGCAGCTGATAGACCTGTGAAAAGTCGGCTCGCTGAGGCAGGTCGGTGTGGTTCGTCGCATCTTCCGCGTCGAGCCAGGTGGATACCACTTTCGCCTCCAGCCGGTCCGTGACATGCCATCCCAGCATGCTTTCCACACCGCGGATGCGGGCCCGATCCACGTTGATGTACTGATACCGGCTGTAGCCGTCTGCCTCTCTTCCCTGATACCGGGAATCGATCAGATCCGTCACATCATTGTCAAAATACGTGAGTGATGCATAGCCGCGGCCGAACTCCGTCTCAAAGCCCACATCCCAGCTGGTCGACTCCTCCGATGAAAGGTCGGGATTGCCCACAAGATGGACCAGGCCGGCCGGCCCCATCCACATCCGCATATCATAGTAGAGCTGCATCACGCCAGGCGCTTTGAATCCTTCTCCGTAATTGGCCTTCACGCGGAAATGGTCGCCTGCGCGGTACGTCACGCCCATCTTCGGCGACGTATGACCGCCGTATTCGCTGTGGTGATCGTAGCGCACGGCGGGAATGAAGACCCACTTGCCGTATGTCATCTCATCCTGTGCATACGCCGCCCAGCTGTCCATGGAGCGCTCCGATGCCTCCTTGCCGTGCCCTTCGCTCCACACGGTATGCACGCCGTCTCCCGCAGCGCCAAGTCCCGTGCCGCGTATGACATTTTTCTCATATTCTCCGCCGAAGGTCAGCCGATGATGCGCACCGATCCGCATCGTGTCCCGCGCGCCGAGATGCCAGAGCCGGTTCTGATCCCGATTGAAATCATAACTCTCTGCCGCAGTGACACCGGACCAGCAAAAGCGGCTCCCATACGTTTCGACCTGCCAGGTATTCTTCGGGCTTTTCCCGTCCCAGCTCATGCCGTAATTTTCCTGCCGGTAATCCCGCGACGTGAAGTCGCCCTCCCCACCTCCTTCGCTCTTCATGTGCTCACTGAAATAATCTGCCCAAGCCTGCACGCGGCTGTTCTCACTGAATGCATACTGCAGCGCCGCGCTGTAGGTCTGCGCCGTATCATTGCCGCTCCCATAGCTGTCTGCCGGGATGAGATCTCTCCGGTATTTGTCAAACTTCGCGTCGAAAGACGCGGAAAATTTGCCGATCTTCCCCGTATCCGCATGCCACCAGTTGAGACGGTCTTCTGAATTGATCTCCGCGCCTGTGGAGAGCGACGGCGCTTCCGGCGTCTTCGTGATGATATTGATGACGCCGCCCATCGCCTCCGAGCCGTAGAGCGCGCTCGCCGGTCCGCGGACGATCTCAATGCGCTCCACATTGAAAAGGTTCACCCGATCGAGCGCCATGGCGTTGCCCAGACCGGCGGCGCTCGCTTCATTGGCCACGCGCCGTCCATTGATGAGGATGAGTGATTTGTCCGTGTCCATCCCCCGGATGATCACATTGTGCCCGCCGTAGAGCGATCCGTTGAAAAGGAGATTCGTCTCCGCCGCCAGTGCGTCCCGCACATTGTACGCACCGGTCTGCGCGATCTCTTCTTGTGAAATGACTTCCACCGAAGCCGGTACATCCTCCGCTTCCTGCACGGTCCTCGTCGCGGTGACGATCACCGGCGCAAAAGTATACACCACAGGCTCCGCCGCGGCGGCTCCAGCAAACGGGCTGGCCGCTGCGGCGAGGACCATCGCCGCTCTCCACTGTCGTCTCATATCGTTCTCCTACCGTTTCGTTGTTATGAGTATACGGGACCCTGCCTCGGTCTTCCAATACCTATTCTGCACGAAACGCCATAAATCGAGGGCATACGCGCGTCGGCAGCAGGCGGTGTCTTCAGCGTCCCACTCTCCGCGCAGAGCAAGCCGCGACGTCCGCGCCTTCCAGCCGGAGCAGCGCTTCTTTCCGCGCCAGTCCTCCCGCATAACCGGTCAGGCTTCCGTCCGCCCCCACCACGCGGTGACAGGGAATGAAGACCGCGATGGGGTTCCGCCCCACAGCGCCGCCTACGGCCTGCGCCGAAAAGCGGGAAAGGCCGCGCGCTGCGGCGATCTTTTTCGCGATCGCGCCATAGGTCATCGTCTCACCGTACGGTATGCGGCGGAGCAACGCCCACACGGCCTGCTGAAACACGGTCCCGGCGGGACGGAGCGGCACGCTGTCTCCGGGCCGTTCTCCTGCAAAATACGCATCGAGCCAGCGCCTGGCTGCGGTCAGCACAGGCGTTTCCTCCTCTTCCCGCTCTGCCCCAAGTGCCGCTCCAAAATGCGCCTGCCCCTCGAACCAGAGCCCTGTCAGTGCGTCTTCCTTCGCTGCAAGAAGCATCCTTCCCAAAGGCGACGAATACCAGATCACCTGCTGCATCGTTCTTCCTCCTTCCTCTCATTAAAATCGCCTCTGCCGCTGGAGAGCTCCGCTTTTTTGAAACTCGTCCGCCCGCTGCCCCTGCCAAAAGACCAGGCATCGCTGCCTGATCTCTTCTCTCACAAATGATACGGTTCGTGGCGCATGATCTTCATCGCCCGATACAGCTGCTCTGCCAGAATGAGCCGCGCCATCTGGTGCGTGAACGTCATGGGCGAAAGCGAGAGCCGAAAATCTGCCCGCGCCCGAAGATTGCGGCCATTTCCAAAAGGCCCGCCGATGAGGAATGTGAAGCGGCTCTTCCCCGCCGTCATCTGCCGTGCGAGCAGTTCCGATAGCGCCGGCGAAGAGAGCTCTTTTCCCGAAGTATCGAGAAGGATGACGTAATCTCCCTCCCCCACATACTTCAGGATCTTCTCGCCTTCTTTCTCCATCACCTTTTCCTTAATGGCTTCCGAAGGCGCGGCCGGCATCTTTTCCTCATCCTGCTCGATGATCTGTACCTTCGCCATCGGCCCGAGCCGCGTCACATACTCCTGGATGCCGTCGCGCATCCATTTTTCCTTGATCTTTCCAATGCCAGCTATGGTAAATCGCATCTTAGTCCTGCGGCGCCTCGCTCAAAAGCACTTCCGTGCGGACCGTCCGCCCATCGTGGACGTAGGTGATGGAAAGGGTGTCTCCCGGCTTGTACTGATCGAGCACATCGCGGATATCCCGCACGGACTCGATCTCCTTATCGCCTACGGCGGTGATGTAGTCCCCCGGGCGGATGCCGGAGAGCGAGAGCGGGCTGTTGCCGGCCACACGCATGACGAGCACGCCTTTCACATTGCTGTCCCAGCGATAGCCGTAGCGGGCGGCGATATCCTTATCCGCGCCATAGAGACCGAGGTAAGCCCGCGTCACGCGGCCGTTCTGGATGAGCTCTTCGATGATGGTGCGCGCCTGATTGATCGGGATGGAGAAGCCCATGCCCTCTACGCCCTCCTTGGCGATCTTGGCGCTGTTGATGCCCACCACTTTGCCGTCCGCCGTGACGAGCGCGCCTCCGGAATTCCCCGGGTTGATGGCCGCATCCGTCTGAATGAGCTTGAACCGCAGGTCCATGTCATCCAGCGTGCGGTTCAGCGCGCTGATGACGCCCACGGTGACGGTCCCCTGAAATTCGAGACCCAGCGGATTCCCGATGGCGATGGCCGTCTCGCCTACCTGCAGGTGGTCAGAGTCGCCAAATTCCGCCACGGGCAGATCGTCGCTGCCGTCGATCTTGACCACCGCAAGATCGGTAGACGCGTCCGTCCCAACGACGGTTCCCTGCACGGTGTCGCCGCTGGAGAGGCACACGTTGACCTTCTCACTGTCGCCCACTACGTGATTGTTCGTGACTATGTAGCCTTTTTTATCGAAAATGACGCCGGAACCCACGCTCTGCCCCACTTCGATACGACGATTGAACACGTCGCGGTCATAGATCTGGGTCGTGATGCCGACAACGGCGGGCCCCACCTTCTTCACCGCTTCCACCACGGCCGTATTGCGAATGGCCGGCAGTTCAAACGTTTCCTCCGATTTCGTTTCCGGCACTTTGTAGTTGCTCTCCGTGCCGGGCGACTTCAAAAAGGGCAGATCGCCCAGCGTGCAGCCTCCTGCGAATCCCACGATGAGGAGCGCGGCCGCCGCGGCAGCGAGCCACTGCTTCGTATGCTTTCCGCCCTGGTTCTGCGTCTGCATCGCGCCGCCCTTTTCCGCCAGCTCTCTGTCCAAGTCTTCTCTGTCCATGTATATCCCTCGTTTCTTCCGAAAATGACGTATAGAATTTATTCACATTATAGCATGGGCCGCCACACGCCGCGGAGACGAAAAAAGAGGCAGAAATGGTGCTGCCATTTCTGTCTCTTTTCCGTGCGTTCATTCCGCGTGGAACGTGAGCGCATCTTTGTCGTCCGCATCGACGCGGAGCGTCTTCTTGTCTTTGAACGCCCCCTGGAGCACGAGCTCGGCGATGGGGTCTTCGATCTCTTTCTGGATGGTCCGTTTCAGCGGACGGGCGCCGTACTCAAAATCGGAGCCGTTCTTGATGAGATGGACCTCTGCCTTTTCGGTGAGCTCCATCTTGATGTGGAACTGATCCAGCTTCTTCTGCACTTTCGTGAGGAGGAGCTTCACGATGCTCTTGAGGTCTTCCGCAGAGAGCGGATGGAAGACGATGATCTCATCGATCCGGTTGATGAATTCCGGCCGGAAGGCGCGCTTCACATCAGAGAGAATGATCTCCTTCGTATGTTCGAAGTCGTCCTCCGTCTTTTCTTTGCCTTCATCAGTCTTGAAGCCCAGCTGTTTCATCTGGTCTTTCAGGTGCATGGACCCCAGGTTGCTCGTCATGATGATGACGCAGTTCGTGAAGTCCACCGTCCGTCCCTGCCCATCGGTGAGACGGCCGTCGTCCAGTACCTGCAGAAGGATATTGAAGAAATCGGCGTGCGCCTTTTCCACTTCATCGAAGAGGATGACGCTGTAAGGATTTCTCCGCACCTGATCAGTAAGCTGGCCCCCTTCTTCATAGCCGACGTATCCGGGAGGCGCGCCGACGAGGCGGGATACTTCATGCTTCTCCATATACTCGGACATGTCGAAGCGAATGAGCGACTTGTCGCTGCCAAAGAGGCACTCTGCGAGCGCTTTGGCGAGCTCCGTCTTGCCCACGCCCGTAGATCCCAGGAAGAGGAAGGAGCCGATGGGCCGTCTCGGGTCTTTCATGCCCGCGCGGGCCCGGCGGATGGCTTTCGCCACGGCGTGTACCGCTTCCTCCTGGCCGATGACCCGCTTGTGCAGCTCGTCTTCCAGGTGGAGCAGCCGCTCGGAGTCGCTCTTCTTGAGGTTCTGTACCGGCACGCCGGTCCACTTGCTCACCACTTCCGCCACGTCTTCCGCGGTGACGGTGAGGTGTTCCTGATCGGCGCCTTTCCAGTTCTTCTTGAGGCCCTCCACCTCTTCGGTGAGCTTCTTTGCCTGATCGCGGTAGATGACGGCCTTTTCAAAGTCCTGACTGGAAACGGCCGCTTCTTTCTCTTTGAGAACGTTCGCCAGTTCTTCCTCTTTCTTACGCAGTCCTTCCGGCGTAGAGGAAGCTTCCATGCGGACCTTCGCCGCCGCTTCGTCGATCACATCGATGGCCTTGTCCGGCAGGAACCGGTCCGTGATGTAGCGGTTCGACAGCTCCACTGCGCTGTGGATGGCTTCGTCGGTGATCTTCGCCTTATGGAACGCTTCATAGCGGTCGCGGAGCCCTTCGAGGATCTCCACGGTCTCCTTCGGCGTCGGTTCGCCCACTTTCACCGGCTGGAACCGACGCTCCAGCGCGGCATCCTTTTCGATGTATTTCTTGTACTCTTTGAGCGTCGTTGCGCCGATGCAGCGGAGCTCGCCCCGCGCCAGCGCCGGTTTCATGATGTTCGCCGCATCCATGGAGCCTTCTGAAGCGCCTGCTCCCACCAAGGTATGGATCTCATCCACGAAGAGGATCCAGTCAGGGTGCTTCTTCACTTCGTCGATCACTTTTTTCAGCCGCTCTTCAAACTGGCCGCGGTACTGCGTTCCTGCCACTACGGAGGACATGTTGAGCGAGATCACATGGCAGTTCTTCAGGATCTCCGGCACATCATTATCCACGATGCGCTGAGCGAGCCCTTCAGCGATGGCCGTTTTGCCCACGCCCGGCTCGCCGATGAGCACTGGGTTGTTCTTGCTCCGGCGGGACAGGATCTGGATGACCCGGCTGATCTCTTCCTTGCGGCCGATGACCGGATCGATCTTGCCCTGACGGGCTTTTTCATTGAGATCTACCGCAAAATCCGCCAGATCACCGAGGCTCTCGTCTTTGCCGCCTTTGCCGCTCTCCGATAGGACCGTCTCGAACGCTTTCTGCAGTTTTTCCTGCGTCACGCCGAGATGCTGCAGTACCTGCACCGCCACGCCGCCTTCGCGGAGGAGCGCCAGCAGCACATGCTCCGTACCGACGTAATTATTCCCCATTTCGTTGGCTTCTTCCACGGCCATCTGCATGACGCGCTTGGCCCGGGGCGACACGTACACGCTGTCTCCGCGGCTGAAAAAGCTCCGCTGATACAGGCCCTCCAGAAGCGGCTCGACCGCTTCCACTGTCACGCCCACCGACTGCAGGACCCTGCCGCCGGCGCTGTCTTTTTCATGAGCGATGCCCAGGAGCAGATGCTCCGAATCCAGCGCTTCACTGCCCAGTTTCACCGCTTCCTGCGCTGCGAACTGATAGGCGTGCTTCACGCCGTCCGTATACCGATTATCCATTCTTACTCCCTCCTTTTCGGGAATCGATGATCAATTGTTATCAAAATCCGGCTTCTTTCACGAGATCCCGCAGCAGGACAGCCCGCCACAGATCCGTTTCCTCTTCGTCCAGCCCTTCCTTGTGCGTCGCTTCCCGCACATAGGCGGGCGACACGGTCAGAAGGAGCCTGCCGAAAAAGCCGGGCGTTTTGACTGGAAACATGTTTTCTTCGGCGCCGATGGCCAGGAAGCCCGCGCATTCTGCTGCTTCCCGCCGCCCGATGAGCCGGGCGTACTTGAGCGTGCCCATCGCGCGCCAGATCTGATCTTTCAGCTTCATCTCATTCTCCCGGAAGACTTTCTTCCAAGCGATGGCTTCCGCCTCCGTGATATCCCGGAGGAGCTGCTCCATCCGTTCGGTGAGCGTCCGTTCCGACACGCCGAGCGTCACGGTATTCATGAGCTCGCAGTACGGATACGCTCCGTCCACATCTTCATAGAGACTTCTCAGAGAAAATCCGAGCCGCGCCGCCTTTTCCCCTATCTGGGAGAGTGCACCGCTCCGTACGAGCCCCGGCAGAAACAGGGCGGCCGACAAGCGGAGCCCCGTTCCCGTGCGGTACGGTGAGGCGGTGAGATAGCCGAATTCTTTATCAAAAGCATATTCCAAGTGCTCGCCGAGCCGAGTCTCCAGCTGCGACGCTTTCCTCCACAGACGATCTGCCTCTCTGCCGGACTGGATGCACTGGATGCGAATATGGTCGAACCCGTTGACCAGCACGGATGTGTCTTCCTTTTCATTGACGAAGAGCATCATCTGGTCATGGTATCTGGGAAAATGCGTCGGCAGGAATCGGCGGTCTTCCAGAAGCGACCTCTCATTCTGCGAAAAGGCCGACAGGGAAAATCCCGTAAGAGTCTCTCCGCCGCCTGCATTCCAAGCCTCGACGGCGCGCTTCACTTTTTGGAGCACTTCGCTTCGGCTCTTCACGTCCGCGCTCTGCGGAAAGTGCATGCCCGCAAGATTCCGTGACAGCTGGAGCCGCACCCAGAGGAGCGTGGGCGTCTCTTCCGAGACCCACGGCGGCACAGCCGTTTCAAGCAGTTCACTGGCCGTCATGATGCTCTCCTTTCTCCGTGAGGCGCTTGATCTCATCCCGCACGCGGGCGGCCTCTTCATAGTTTTCTTCTTTTACGAGCGCCGCGAGCTTATCTTTCAGCCGCTGTACTTCCGGGGAGACCGCTTCCGGCGCTTCTTCCGCCGGCGTATCCGGCGTCTTTCCAATGTGCTTCGTCCCTTCCTGCGTCTTCTGGAAGAAAGGCTTCAGGCTATCCCGAAACGTTTCATAGCAATCCGGACACCCCAGCTCGCCTTCTTTCCGGAACGTATCGAGCGTCGTCCCGCAGGAACGGCACGTGAGATCCCGGAGCTGGCTCAGCGGATCGCTCCACAGATCCCTGAAGAGAGAATCATCAAACATGGAATGCATGAACGAACCCATGCCGCCGAACGCACTGCTGGTCATGACACGGCTCTGCGACGCGCACTCCGGGCAAAGGTGCTCCTCCGTCCGGTGCCCGTTCACGATCTGCGTGAAGTGCACCGTCGCTTCTCTTTTATGGCAACGATCACAAAGCATTTATTTTCCCTCCTTTATGATCCGGCTGATCCGGTGCGCCGCATCTCTGGCGGCGTGCTCCCGGCGGTCGGCCGGGCAATGTTCCATGAACATATTCATCAACTCCCGCATCATCAGGTATTCTCTCATGGTGATGGACCCCGATGACACGAGCATGCGCAGATACGGATCCATGAGGGCCCCCGGAGCGGAGTCGCCCGGCGGTGCCTGTTCCTTTGCCTGAGACGTCCTCTCCTGCGGCGCGGTCTCTGCGGAAATGCGGATGAAACCGCCGCTGCCCCGCCGCGATTCTACATGAAACCGACTGTCCGGCCCGAATCGGGTATTGATCACATAGGTGACCTGAGACGGCGCGCAGTCCAGAAGCTCCGCCACTTCTTTCCGCTTCAGGATGACCACCGGCGTGGCCTGCTTTCTAAGCTGATTCAGAATGAACCGCTCGATCCTGTCCGCCAATATGCTGCTGACCATAGTATCACTGCCTTATCCTGTGCCCTGCGGCACATGTTACTGTCGGGAATCGGTCCTTTCCTTTCGCCCGACTACACCCGTATTATAAAGTCAAATGGTCAAATAGTCAATAATAAAAGTTCAAAAATCAAAAAATATTTTGACTTTCTGAAAACGCCATGACAACGGCCGCAATATCTCTCTGCCAGGCTGAACCGTCTCTTCATCCCTTCGTCCTGCGAGACTGCGCCGCCTCTCCCCATCGCAAAAGAGACAGCAGAGCTCTCCGCACAGAAAAAGCTCTCCCTTTTTTCAAATGAAAAAAGGCGGCCATTTCTTCCGCCCCCGCAAGACGGTAAGACTGCTTTGCACTCCCCACCCACTTCCCAATCCAAAGAAGGCAAACAGAACCTCTACCTTTGAAAAACCAAAGTGCCCGCCGCTGTGGAGGCAGTTTTCGCAGCGTCCGGGCACGCAAAAACGGCAGCCGTTTTCACCGCCGCCGTCTGTTTTTAAGTCTCTTCCATATCTTCTGTCTCGTCCAGAACGAGCGACACCACGGATGGAGAAAAGCCGCGCCGCAGAAGGAATCCCGCTGCGCGCCGATAATTCTCCCGAAAGCCGGGAATGATCGTTTCTTTTGCGCGTAGCGCCTGCCTCGCCTTCTCCGTTTCCTCTTCTGCGGAGAGATGCTTCTCCAACATAAGTCCACGGGCGCGAAGCTTGCCCTGAATGTACCTGTCGCCGTAGAGGAGGCTCTCCTGATACAGCGAGAAGATCTCCTCTGCCAGCGCTTCGTCATCCAGATAGCGTTCCCGATACAGGCGAACCACCGTCTCTTCGATATCGTTCGGGCCATACCCTTTTCGCTTCAGCTTTGTTCGCATCTCCTGCTCGCTCTGCGCGCGGTATCCCAGCAGATGGAGCGCCGCCTCGTAAGCGGTACGGTCACTTTTCTTCATCGGATGCGGCGATGACGCCGTCTTCGAATACTTCCGGCTCCGCCACCAGCGTGTCGCGGATGATCTTGTCGATCTCGGCGGCGACCTCCGGATTGTCTCTCAGATACTTCTTCGCATTCTCACGGCCCTGAGAAATGCGCGTGCCCTTGTAGGAATACCAGGCACCGCTCTTCTGCAAGATGCCCATGTTCGTGGCCATGTCGATAAGCGTGCCCTCTTTGGATATGCCCTCCCCGTACATGATATCGAAGTCCGCCACTTTGAATGGCGGCGCCACTTTGTTTTTCACCACTTTGGCACGCGTGCGATTCCCGATAATCTCCGTTCCGTTCTTGATGGCCTCGGCGCGGCGCACTTCGATGCGAATGGTAGAATAGAACTTCAGCGCCCGCCCGCCGGTGGTCGTTTCCGGATTACCGAACATGATCCCTACCTTCTCGCGAAGCTGATTGATGAAGATGACGATAGTCCCGGACTTGCTGATGACACCGGTGAGCTTCCGCAGCGCCTTGCTCATGAGACGCGCCTGAAGACCGACGGACTGCTCACCGATGTCGCCTTCGATCTCCTGCTTCGGCACGAGCGCCGCCACGGAATCGATAACTACGATATCCACAGCGCCGCTCCTCACGAGCTGTTCGCAGATGCTCAGCGCCTGCTCGCCGCAGTCCGGCTGCGAGATCAGCAATTCATGGGTATCCACGCCCAGGTGATGCGCATAGATGGGATCGAGCGCATGCTCCGCATCGATGAACGCGGCGACGCCGCCCATCTTCTGCGCTTCCGCGATGGCGTGCAGTGCCAGCGTCGTTTTGCCCGAAGACTCCGGACCGTAGATCTCGATGACGCGGCCCCGCGGATACCCGCCGATGCCCACGGCTACGTCGAGCGCGAGCGACCCGGTGGGGATCACCTCCAGATTCATCCGCGCCCCCATATCGCCGAGCTTCATGATCGCCCCGGAGCCAAACTCCTTTTCGATCTGATGCAGGGCACTCTCCAATGCTTTCTTTCTTTCTGCACTCTGTCTGTCTGCTCCTGCCTGCATACCTGCCATCATACTTCCTCCTTTGCACCGCGTTCTTCGCGGGACGCCTCACCGAGACGATGGGCGCGAATGTATTCCGCAGCATAAAACAGCGCCTTTTCCGCCGCGCCGTAGCGTACGCTCTTCCGGGACCCGAGAAACAGTTCCCGATGCACTTCCGTGCCTGCCGGGCCGGACACACCGATATATACCAGTCCTTCCGGCTCGCCCCGCTCCCCTTTTCCGGGACCGGCGTAGCCGGTGGTCGAAACAGCAAGATCTGCGCCATAGAGCGCGCGGCTTCCCTCGGCCATCTCCCGGGCCGTTTCTTCACTGACCGCGGTAAACCGTTCGAGCGTCTCCGGCGCCACGTGGAGCAGATGCTCCTTTGCGCTGTTCCAGTAGGTCACGGCGCTTCCCATGAAGTACGCCGAGCTCCCCGGCCAGTCCGTCATCAGTTTCCCGATGAGCCCGCCCGTACAGGATTCAGCTGCGCTCATCGTCAGGCGCCTTGCCGTCAGAAGGTCGACCAGATCCCGCCGGGCGTCTTCCTCTAAATTATAGCGCAGCGCGGGAAGGCGCTCCATGATCTGCTCTGCCACAGGCCGGATGCGCTCCATCGCCTCTTCCCCGTTCTGCCCTTTGGCGGTCAGGCGCACGGCGATATATCCGGGACGCGCATACAGCGCGATGGTGGGGTTCGACTGCGCCTCTACGAGGTCCATGATCGTCTTTTCCACGTCCACCTCGGCGGCATTTTCGATCGACAGGACGAGCGACCGGATCACGCCCTGATCGCCGAAGTGCGCGATGAGCCATGGCATCATCCGGTGCTCTGCCATCTGCTTCATCTCAAAGGGCGGTCCCGGCAGGTGGATCAGCGTGCGGCCGCCAGCCGTTACCGCGCACCCGCTCGCCGAACCGGCGTCATTGGGAAGGAGCTCCGCCCCTTCCGCAAACCAGGCCTGCCGCTCCTGTGCCGGAAGATATGTCCGTCCGCGCGCTTCGTAATAGGCTCGGAGACGAGCCGATTCCTCCGGAAACAGCACGAACGGCAGCCCCAGCGCTTCGGCCCCAGCCCGCTTCGTCACATCGCCCTGCGTCGAACCAAGTCCGCCCGTGGTGATGACGAGATCGGCCCGGCGAAGCGCTCCGCGAAAGACGCTGCACATCCGCTCCGGATTATCCCCCACAGTCGTCATATAGGCCACCGTATAGCCATGTTCATTCAGGAACGAAGCGAGCCACTGGCTGTTTTCATTGGCGATCTCTCCCAGGAGGAGCTCCGTCCCCGTCGTAATGATCTCTATGATCATGATCGCCTCATCCGATCCGCTCGGCGATCAGGTCGTAGGCATAGCCGTCGGTGATGCGCACGCGGATGAAATCGCCGGGCCCGGCGTCGCCCGGATGATCGACATAGACATTCCCATCTACCTCCGGCGCCTGGAAGACAGTCCGCCCTTTGGCCTGCACATGGCCGTCGTCCGTCTCGATGAGCTCTTCCACCAGTACTTCTGTCTCCCTGCCGATGGCATTCTGATCGTTCTCCTCGGAAATGGCCGCCTGCGCCGCCATCAACCGGTGATACCGTTCTTCCTTGACCTCCTCCGGCACCTGTCCATCCATTTTGGCCGCGGGCGTGCCGTCCTGAGGAGAGAACATGAAAGCGCCCATATCGTCGAATTTGACCTCCTCGATAAACCGAAGCAGCTCTTCAAAATCTTCATTCGTTTCGTCGGGGAAACCTACCATGAGCGTCGTCCGCACCGTCATGGGCACGCGGGCTGCACGGATCTTCCGCAGGAGTGCGCGGATGCTCTCCGAAGAATCCCTGCGGTTCATACGCTTCAGCACGGCATCGCTGATATGCTGGAGCGGGATATCCACATATTTGCAGATCTTCGGCTCCGATACGATGAGCTCCAGCAGCTCATCTGTGAAGTACGTCGGATACAGGTAAAACAGACGAATCCAGTGGACGCCTTCGATCTTCACCATCTCACGGAGCAGACTCGCCAAATTTGTGCCATCCCGCAGATCGAGCCCATAACAGGAAAGGTCCTGAGCGATGAGATTGATCTCCTTCACGCCCCGCGCCGCCAGCTCCCGCACCTCGTGCAGCACCGATGGGATCGGCCGGCTCCGCATGCGCCCTCGTACATACGGGATATAGCAGAACGTACACCCGTTGCTGCACCCTTCCGCGATCTTCACATAGGCCATGTAGGGAGGCGTCGTGAGCTGCCGCGGGATCAGTTCTTCGTGCACGCAGGGCACGGTGTCGAAAAACTGGATGCGCCCTTCTTTTTCATAAGACTGCGTCACCGCCTCTAGGATGCGCTGCCAGGAATTGGTCCCCAGGAGGATATCGATCTCAGGGATCTCCCGGGCAAGTTCTGCCTGAAATTCCTGGGTGAGGCACCCTGCTGCGACAAGGCGCTCGCAGACGCCGTGCTTTCTGTACTCCGCCGCTTCCAGGAGCGTCTGTACCGACTCGTCTTTTGCCGCGTCGATGAACGTACACGTATTGACGATGAGGATCTGCGCCTCTTCCGGATCGTCTGTCAACTCGTAGCCGCCCGACTCGAGGAGACCGAGCATCTTTTCCGTGTCTACCAGATTTTTGGAGCAGCCGAGGCTGATGAATCCAATCTTTTTCTTCATGCTGTTAACCCTTTCCAAATCGAATCTCCTGCAGCCACTGATCCAGCAGCGCTTTTTTCCCTTCCTCTGTATACCGTTTTTCCAGCGGCCAGAAATCGAGTTTCCTCTTCACGTCATCTTCAGGCATGCGCGTGTCATTCACGTAGACGAAGTAATACCCGTTCTGGCTGAGCAGTTCCTCCCGGCTCGCCGAGTCGAGAAGCCAGTCTAGAAAATCAGCTGCCAGCGCTCCATGAGGACCTCCCGCGGCTACACCTGCGCCATACAAATAGTAAAACGTCCCATCCTCCGGGTAAATGATCCGGATGGGCAACCCTTCCTGCCGTACTTTCTGCGCTTCATCCAGATCGGAGATGCCGATATCACATTTATCCATGGCCGCCATCTGTGCCGGCGTAGACAGGTACTTTCCATACTGCACGATATGCCCGGATGCTGCCTGCAGGCGGAGGAATGCTCCTTCCCGGCCAAAATGCTCTACTAGCGCCATGAGGCTGTCTTCCGAATATTCCGCCGCAATGAAGTCTGTCATGCTGAGGCGCACGCTCTGCCGTCCGAGCACTTCATCCCAGGTGTAGAAAAATGCCGGATGGAGCGCCGCGAAGTCCACGTTCACCGCAAAGACCGCCGGGTTCATCCACACGCCGGTCCAGTACCCATCTTCGTCTTTGCAGGCGTTCAGCACCGTGTCGGTACGGTCGGATGTATGCGGCTCAAGCAGCCCCTCCCGCTTCAGCGCTTCCAGTGTCCGCTGAGATGCGATATAAAGATCCGGTGCATGACCGCTCTTCGCCTCCAGGATCATCTGCCCGCCGTGCATCTCCTGCACAGCAAGCCGGGCCCCGTATTCCCCGACAGACGACGAATCGAAAGCCTGCACGGCGCTCTGCGGCAGATCCGTATAGATCAGAAGCGTCTCCGTCGGCTTTGCCGCCTCCCGGCGCGCTTCCTCCCGCATCTCCCCATAGCGGAGCAGGGCAAAAAACACCGCCGCCGTCACCAACAGGAAAGCCAGCACCGCGCCGCATCTTCGCATAGCCCCACCTCTTTTCATTCTCTGTTCTGTCTCACAAATACAGCAGCCATATCCAGAACGCTGCGACCAACGCTGCGGCGATCAGAAGGATCGACCACTCCAGCAGTGTGAACGGCCGGCGGCCGCTTCGCCTGCCCCGTTTCCCCGTCCGCACGGCAGAGGGCACGCGCGCCGCTTTTTCTTCCGTCTCATCGTTCCTTCCGGAAGCGACGGCCACGCTGCTCCCGGCGTCCATCTCTTCATTGAACAGGCGCACCAGCGCGTCACCGTCGAGGCCCACCGCGCCGGCATAGTTCCGTATGAAGCCTCGCACGTACACCGGGTCGCCGATGGCCCGATATTCGCCCCGCTCGATGGCTTCGAGATAGCTCTGCCGGATGTACGTCCTGCGGCAGACCGCCTCCAGATCCATCTCCAGTTGTTCCCGCTGCGCTTTCAGCAGCGCCCCTGCCGATTCTTTGCTCATTCGTATCTTACACCTTTTTACGAGTTTTCGTCTTCATGGAAAAAACGCGCGTCCGCTTCCTCGCGGGTCATCAGGATATCCCGCGGCTTGGCCCCTTCCGCCGGACCGACGATGCCCATCTGCTCCAGCGTGTCCATGAGCCGCCCGGCGCGGGTATACCCGATGCGGAACCGCCGCTGCAACATGGAGACGGACGCTTTTTTCGTGTCCAGTATCCACTCTGCCGCCTCCTGCAGGAGCTCATCTTCCTGCTCCACATCCTGCGATTTTTCCTGTTTTTCCGGAAGATCCAGGTCGATGGCTTCATACGTCACCGCTTCGGGCACGCTCTCCGATTTGATATACGATGTGACTGCCTCAACTTCCTCATCGGAAATAAAAGCGCCCTGCACGCGGATGGGATTCGGCGCGCCGATGGGATTAAACAGCATATCCCCTTTCCCGATCAGTTTTTCCGCGCCGGCCATATCGAGGATGGTCCGCGAATCCACCTGAGAAGACACTGCAAAGGAGATGCGGCTGGGGATATTGGCCTTGATGACCCCAGTGATAACGTCCACGGACGGACGTTGCGTTGCCAGGACCAGATGGATGCCGGCGGCGCGCGCCTTCTGCGCCAGGCGGCAGATCGCATCTTCCACGCTGTCCGGCGCAGCCATCATGAGATCTGCCAGTTCGTCGATGATGATGACGATAAAGGGCAGTTTCTGCTCCGGATTGACTTTATTATATCCGCCGATATCGCGCACGTGGGCATAGGAAAACTGCTGATAGCGGTTCTCCATCTCCCGCACGGCCCAGTGCAGTGCGCCCGCCGCTTTCTTTGCCTCCGTCACGACAGGGATGCGAAGATGCGGGATGCCATTATAGACAGAGAGCTCCACCACCTTCGGATCGATCAGGATCAGCTTCACCTCTTCAGGCTGTTCATGGAAGAGGACGCTCATGATGATCGTATTGATGCACACGCTCTTCCCGCTGCCGGTCGACCCGGCGATCAGAAGATGGGGCATCTTCGTCAGATCGGTCACGATCACGTTCCCGGTGATGTCTTTGCCGAGCGCCACCGGCACGCCGCCTTTTTTATTTTTGAAACGGCTGTCTTCCAGCACATCGCGGAGCGCCACTTCAGCGGTCTTGCCGTTCGGCACTTCGATGCCCACGGCGGACTTGCCGGGGATCGGTGCCTCGATGCGGATATGAGTCGCCGCCAGCTGCAGCGCGATATCGTCCTGCAGATTGGTGATGCGGCTCACCTTGACGCCCGGCGCCGGTTCCAATTCATACCGCGTCACCGTCGGACCGACACTCACATCGGTGATACGCACTGTCACGCCGAAGCTTCGAAGCGTTGACTCCAGGATCTGCACGTTTTTCCGTGCTTCATCCATGACAGAACCGGAGGACTGCTTTCCTTCATGGAGGAGCGAAAGCGGCGGAAACCGGTACGCCGGTGCTTTCTCTGCGGCTTCCGATGCGGCAGCGGCCTCGTCCGGCTCTGAAGCTAGCGCTGCTCCCGCCGGTCCTTCCGGCGCTTCCTCCTCCGGCATTTCCTCCGAAATTTCCGGTTGTTCCTCCATTGCCGCCGGAACCGTCTCTTCCTGCTCCGCGGTCCCATCTTCCGGAATCTCCTCCGGTTCCGGTACCTTTTCAGGGATCACCGGTACGGACGGTTCTTCTTTCTTTTCCTTTTTCTGGAAGAGGAACCCTTTCGGCGGCTCCGTCTCTTCCGGAACATCCTCCATTTCCGCTTCCTGCCGCTTCTTTTCCTCCCAGGCGGCCTTCTTCTCCTTGATCGCCGTATGGACGTGCTTCATCTTCGTTTCCGTCTTTTCTCCAATCGCCTGCACGCTGCTGGTGAGCGACCAGTGGGTCATGAGGAGCACGCCGGATACGGAAAGTGCCAGCAGGACGAGCGTCGTGCCGATGCCGCCGCCAAAGAGGATATGGAGTCCCCATGTGACCACGCCGCCGATGATTCCGCCGTACTGAAAGACCGCGTCCACATCGAGCTCCCGGCCGGGGACAGTATACCAGTGATGGAGCCAGCAGAGCAGCAGCACATAGAGCGCCGTCCACAGAAGCCCTTTCTTCGTGATAGGAAAGCCGCTTCCCCGATAGATATACCGGCCTCCCACATAGATGAGAAACAGACTGGGAATGACTGCCGTCATGCCGAAAAGGAAGTGCAGCGTATCCCGCATCCAGCTTCCAAAGAGACCGGCGTCCCGTCCCGCCAGACTGACACAGAGAAACACGCCGAACAGGGAAAAAACGACGCCCGTGATCTCATATTTCTGGATGGATGATGATGTAGTCTTCTTTTTTCTTCCCCGTGAGCTTTTTTTCGTTCTCACTCTTTTCCTCCTCAGGTCTGATTCCGCCGTTCTTTCCACTGACGGCTCAGCTCCTTTTCCCTTCCGTTCTGGATGGGCCGGTAATAGACAGCATCTTTCAGTTCGTCCGGCAGGTACTGCTGCGCCACCCATCCGCCGTAATCATGGGGATATTTGTATCCGATGCCCTGCCCCAGTTTCGCCGCGCCGCTGTAATGGGCGTCTTTCAAATACTGCGGGATCGACCAGCTGTTCTTCCGGCGCACGTCTGCGCACGCCCCGTCGATGCCATTGATGGCGCTGTTGCTCTTCGGCGCGAGACAGATATAGACCACCGCCTCAGCCAGCGGGATCCGCCCTTCCGGGAAACCCACCATCTCCGCCGCCTGCGCCGCTGCGACCGCTACCTGCAGGGCCTGCGGATCGGCGAGTCCCACGTCTTCCGCCGCGCAGATCATGATGCGCCGGGAAATGAATGACGGCTTTTCTCCGCCTTCGATCATACGGGCCATATAATGGAGCGCCGCATCGGGATCGCTGCCGCGCATGCTTTTGATAAAGGCCGAGACAATATCGTAATGATAATCGCCGTCTTTATCATACAATGACAGGTGTTCCCCGGCAACCTGGCGCAGAGCCTCTTCGGTCAGCGTACCGCCGGGCGGCACCATGGCCGCGGTCTGCTCCAGGAGATTCAGGGCCATCCGCGCGTCGCCGCCGGCAAAGCTTCCGATCATCCGAAGGACCGCTTCCGATGTCTGATAATGGTAGGTTCCAAGGCCTTTTTCCTCATCGGCAAGCGCCCGGCGAAGGATGCCGAGGAGCGCCTCCTCATCAAGAGGCA
Organism: uncultured Veillonellaceae bacterium; assembly: GCA_949286115.1. Lineage (GTDB taxonomy): Bacteria > Bacillota > Negativicutes > Veillonellales > Dialisteraceae > UBA1822. Next base: position 19,145 of record CASEBK010000035.1, read on the forward strand.
TGAGCCGGATCAGGCGAAGCCGAGACAGGAGCGGTCCATTGATCTCAAAATAGGGATTTTCCGTCGTCGCGCCGATCAGGACAAAGGTCCCATCCTCCACATAGGGCAGGAGCACATCCTGCTGTCCCTTGTTGAAGCGGTGGATCTCGTCGATGAAGACGATGGTGCGGCGGCCGTAATAGGCCATCTCTTCCTTCGCCTTTTCGACGACGTCCCGCACCTCTTTGATGCCTCCGGCTGTCGCGTTGATCTTGATGAAGCGGCTCTTCGTCATCTGCGCCACCACCGATGCGATGGTCGTCTTGCCGCACCCGGGCGGCCCGAAGAGAAGAAGCGACGGCAGCGTGTCCCGCTCGATCATCTGATACAGAAACGTCCCTTTCCCCACAGCCGCTTCCTGGCCGCAGATCTCACTGAGATCGGCCGGGCGCATCCGGTCAGCCAGCGGTGCGAATCGATTCTGCTGCCCCTTGGGCGCATCAAACAAGGAATCCATTCCGCTCTCCTTCCTTTCCATTTTCTCCGGTCTTTTCCTGTGAATATTTGTTCTATGTATTATACCCGTTCCGGGCCGTTTGGGCAAAAAGAAGCCGCTCACAGGTCTCCCGGAGCGGCTGGTCTCTCAATCCCCACCATGTCGTAATCGCTTTATTTTGAGTCTGCATTTCTGCAGGTGGGTGTCCTCGTGAACAATTCGGTCGATCCCCGAAAGGCATAGACGTTGCTGTTCAGCTTAAACTCCCTATGTAAAGGTGTTGGTTCAAAATATGTAAGCTGCACGTGCACAGCAGGGCTTTCTTTGGCTACAGTGTAACAGAAAATCACAAAATTTACAAGTTTGACTCATTCTTGACGCGAGCTCACGCATCATTCGGCCCGCTTCGCAGAAGACGTGCCCTTCACGCTTCCCCGCCGCAGATGAGCTCCACCAGCATCTCCGCGCATTTGACGAGCGAAGGAAGCGGCAGATATTCATAGCGGCCGTGGAAATTGTGCCCGCCCGTAAACAGATTGGGGCAGGGCAGGCCCCGTGCCGACAGCTCGGCCCCATCGGTCCCGCCGCGCACCGCAGTGAGCTTCGGCGTGACGCCGGCGCGCTTCATCGCCGCAGCGGCCCGCTCCACGATCTCAAAATGCGGCAAGGATATACGAACGCATATTGCGGTACGAATCCTTCAATCGGAGCTCGGCTGCGCCTGCGCCGTACTTCGCGTTCATCACAGCGGTCATAGCGCGCAGCACATCCTTCCGGCGGTCGAGCTTTTCTTCTTCGTGATCGCGCAGGATGAGCTCCACCTCGGCCTCCTCCACCGTACCGCGAATGGAAAGGGCATGATAAAAGCCTTCCCTGCCCTCGGTGTACTCCGGCCTCTCGCCGGCAGGCAGCATCGCAAGCCACTCGGCTGCCAGAGCCACTGCGTTTCTCATTTTGTGTTTTGCCTCACCGGGATGGACGGAGACGCCATGAAAGACGGCTTTGGCTCCGCAGGCATTGAACGTCTCATAGCTCAGCTCTCCCAGCTCGCCGCCGTCTACGGTGTACGCATAGTCCGCGCCGAATGACTCCAGCGGAAAATGTGCCGTTCCCCGCCCGATCTCCTCATCCGGTGTGAACGCCACGCGCACTTCCCCGTGCTTCCGTTCAGGATGGCACAGCAGATACTCGCACGCCGACACGATGGCACAGATGCCCGCCTTATCATCCCCACCGAGGAGCGTCGTGCCATCCGACGTAAGGATCGTCTGCCCTTTATACCGCAGAAGCTCAGGAAATTCCTTCGGGTCCAGCACGGTCTTTTCATTCAGCATAAGGACGCCGCCATCATACTGCTCATGCCGCTCAACCTTCACATGCGCGCCGCTCGCTTCCGGGCTCGTGTCCATGTGGGCGATCAGGCCAAAGACCGACGCGGACTTTCCATTGGCGGGCAACACGGCCGTCACATATCCCTCCGGCGTGAGCGCCGCCTCTTTCATCCCGATCCGCTTCAGTTCCTCAAACAGATGCCTTGCAAGGTCCCACTCGCATGCTGCGCTGGGCGACGTCGCCGAAGATTCATCCGATGTCGTTTCGATCTCCGCATACGTCCTGAACCGCTGAAACAGCGCCTCTTCATCAAACATGGTGTTCTCCTTTCCCACGAAAAAGATCCCCCACTACACAAGGTAATGGAGAATCTTCCTGTCAGACCAGCAGATCTTTTTCTTTCTTGATATCGACTTTGATATGCAGTTCTTTCAGCTGCTTTTCCGTCACGACGTTCGGCGCCTGCGTCATCTGGTCGATGGCGCTCTGGGTCTTCGGGAAAGCGATCACATCGCGGATGGTCTTGCAGTGGAGCATGAGCATCACGAGGCGGTCAAGACCGAGCGCGATGCCTGCATGCGGCGGCGCGCCGTATTTGAACGCATCGAGAAGGAAGCCGAATTTTTCTTCTGCTTCTTCTTCGCTGATGCCGATAGCCTGGAAGACTTTTTCCTGCAGCTCTTCCTGATAGATGCGGAGGCTGCCGCCACCGGCTTCGACGCCGTTCAGGACCATATCGTAGGCTTTCGCGTAGACTTTCTCCGGATTCGTCAGCAGGTACTGCACGTCTTCATCACGGGGCGCGGTGAAAGGATGGTGCTCTGCCACGTAGCGCTTTTCTTCCTCACTGTATTCGAACATGGGGAAGTCCGTCACCCACCGGAAGCAGAATGCATTCGGATCGATGAGATTCATGCGGCGCCCCATTTCCAGACGGAGCTCGCCCAGCGCCTGCGCCACCACTTTCGGCTTGTCGGCGATGATTAGGACGAGGTCTCCTTCTTCCGCTTCGCAAAATTTCCCGATCTCACGGATCTTTTCCTCGCCGAGGAATTTCGTGATCTGACACTTCAGCCCGCCGTCCTTCAGGAAGCCGATCCAGGCCATGCCCTTTGCGCCGTAATGGCCGCAGTAATCCACGAGGCCGTCCAGCTCGCGGCGGGGAATATCCGCGTCGCCTTTGACATTGATCGCCTTCACGACGCCGCCATTGTCGAGGACGCTCCGGAAGACGCGGAAATCGCAGTCCCGAAGCAGATCGGAAATGTCATAGAAATGCATATCAAAGCGAAGGTCAGGCTTATCCGAGCCGTACAGGTTCATCGCATCGTCCCATTTGATCCGCTGGAAAGGGATCGGAATATCGATGTTCAGCACGTCTTTGAAGACCTTCTGCATCATGTGTTCCATAAGGTCCAGGATGTAGTCCTGATCGACGAAGGAGAGCTCCATATCGAGCTGGGTAAATTCCGGCTGACGATCTGCGCGGAGATCTTCATCACGGAAGCAGCGCGCTACCTGGAAGTACCGTTCGAAGCCGGATACCATGAGGAGCTGTTTGAAGAGCTGCGGAGACTGCGGCAGCGCATAGAATTTTCCCGGGTTGACGCGGCTCGGCACCAGGTAGTCACGAGCGCCTTCCGGAGTGCTCTTCGTGAGCATCGGCGTCTCGATCTCAAGGAAGCCGTGGTCGTCCAGGAAAGAACGCATCGCATGGGTGATCTTGTGCCGCAGGATGAGATGCTTCTGCATCTCCGGCCGACGCAGGTCGATATAGCGGTATCTCAGGCGGACGTTCTCATCGACGTCGATGCCGTCTTCCACATAAAAGGGCGGCGTCTTTGCCTTATTCAGGATACGCAGCTCATCCACGACGACTTCCACCGTGCCGGTGGGCATCTTCGGATTGATCGTATCTTCGCTTCTCTTCCGGACCGTGCCGCGCACCGCCAGCACGAATTCGTTTCTCACCGTCTCTGCTTTGTGGAACGCTTCCATGCCGTACTGCGGCGAAAGGACGAGCTGTACGATACCGGAACGGTCACGAAGGTCGATAAAGATCAGACCGCCGTGGTCTCTCCGCCGCTGCACCCAGCCTGCCAGTGTCAGTTCTCTGCCCTGATCGCTTTCTCTGACGGTCCCGCACCCGCAGGATCTATGCATGCCTGCCATTGTTTCCATAAATTAGCACCTCTCCAATCATGATCTGTGTTTTGCGCGCCCTTCGGGCTCCGCTATATCCTGCCGTCTCCGGCATCATTTACATTGTCTTATTGTACTCCAGTTTCCCTCTCTGCGATATACTTGGGGATCGCTTCAAAGGAAATATTTTCCTGGCTGCCTTCCGCCATGGACTTGACCACAGCGCTTCCCGAAGCCAACTCATTGTCGCCGATAATGACCGTGTAGTCCGCGCCGCTCCGCCCGGCCTGCTTCATCTGCCCTTTGAGACTGCGCCCCTGAAGGTCCATATCCGCGCGCACGCCTTCTCCGCGGAGCGCCTGCTGGATCTTCACGCCCTCGGCCACCGCCGCTTCACCGAGCGCTGCGATATACACGTGGCGAGGCTTTGCCGGCTCGGGAATCAGATGCTGCATCTCCAGCGCCAGCAGCAGCCGTTCAAGTCCCACGGCAAAGCCGACGCTCGGCGTATGCGGCCCGCCGATCTCTTCCACCAGACCGTCGTAGCGGCCGCCGCCGCAGATGGCGCTCTGCGCGCCCAGCGGCGTGTACTGGATCTCAAAGGCCGTATTGGTGTAATAATCCAGCCCCCGCACGAGCTGCGGGTCCAGTTCATAAGAGATCCCAAGCGCGGTCAGGTACCGTTTGAGCGCATCGAATTTCGCCTGGCACTCTTCGCAGAGATAATCGGTGATCTTCGGCGCGCCCGCCGCAGCGGCCCGGCAGCCTTCTTCCTTGCAGTCCAGCACGCGGAGCGGATTCTTCTCCAGCCGGTCTTTGCAGGTATCGCAGAGCGTTTCTTCTCTTTCTCTGAAATATTCGATCAGTTTCTGACGGTACACCGGCCGACATTTCCCGCAGCCGATGGAATTGACATGAAGCACAAGATCTTTCAGTCCCAGCTTCTGGAAGAGCGTATACGCTAGCGAGATCACTTCCGCATCCGCAGCAGGAGAATCTGCGCCGAGCACTTCCACGCCGAACTGATGAAATTCGCGGTACCGCCCTGCCTGAGGCCGGTCGTAACGGAACATGGAGCCGATGTAAAACAGCTTGTGCACCTGCTGATCGCCATAGAGCTTGTGCTCCAGGTACGCCCGCACTGCCGACGCCGTATTTTCCGGCCGCAGGGTGATGCTCCTCCCGCCCCGGTCAGTGAACGTATACATCTCCTTCGTCACCACATCGGTCGTGTCGCCGATCCCGCGCTGGAACAGTTCTGTTGCTTCAAACATGGGAGTGCGGATCTCTCCGTATCCGTAGCAGCTGCACAGACGGCGGATGGCGCTCTCCATATAATTCCATTTATAGGCGTCTTCCGGAAGAATATCCTGCGTGCCACGCAAAGCCTGCATATCTTGCCACCTTCTTTATGATTTCTGTAGGTCCCCGCCATCCGGCAGGAAATCCCATAACGCTTCTCTCTTGCCGCAGAGAGACGGCCACATCTCTCCATATACACGCGGTTCCTTTGGCATATAGAGCTTTTTCAAACGAAAACCGCCGGGCAGCACGGCCTTTGAGACAGACCCGGCGCCCGCGCCGACCACATGCTGGCGCTCTCCGATCATCTGTATATTGTACACCGAATCGTGTCCGGGAAGAGCCCATCCCACATTGGCAAAATCATCTGCCATATATTTCTGCCGGTACAGGTAGTACGGATGGTATCCCGCTGCCCGGAGCCGCTCGCCGGCCAGGCGAAGCATCGCCTCCACGGCCGGCTCCTTCGGCAGGTCCCACTCCTTTTCTCTCTGAAAAAAAGGGCTGCCCCGCTTGACGGCCAATGTATGAATTGTAACATTTTCCGGGCGCAGTTGGCAAATCACGCGCAGGTTCTCCGCCATATCCCGAACCGTCTGAGAAGGAAGTCCGCAGATGAAGTCCATGTTGATCGTGTGAAAGCCGGCCGCCCTCGCCTCTTTGAACGCACGAAAGACGTCGGCCCCTCCATGTGTGCGGGATATCCTGGCAAGGATAGGGTCCTGCATGGTCTGCGGATTGATGGATATCCGATCCACCCCGTCGGACCGAAGTAAAGCGAGCATCGAAGGGTTGACTGTGTCCGGCCGCCCCGCTTCGACCGTCCATTCCCGCACGCCCTGCGGCACTGCATCCCGGACCGCCGCAAGCACGCGCGCCATCTGCGCCTCTGTGAGGATCGTCGGCGTCCCGCCACCAAAGTAGATGCTCTCCACGGCGAGCCCTTTCCTGCGGATCAGTTCCCCCGCCCGGCGGATGTCTCCGCAGAGCGCCTCCGTATAGCCGTCCAGCGCCGCGCCCCGCCGCATCACGGCCGAGGGAAACGAACAGTAGACGCAGTGGCTGGGGCAGAAAGGAATGTGCACATACAGCGAAGTCATTTCCCCCCTGTTCTCCCCTTCTTCCTCCAGAAGCCTGCGATGGGCGCCAGCCGCTGCAAGAAGAAGATGCGCCGTCTCTTCCGTCACTTTTTCTTTCTTCAGAAAGGCGCGGGCGCGCTCTTCCCACCCCTCTTCCTGAAGGTATGGATAGAGCGCCTTCACCGGCCGCATGCCGAGCAGGTACCCCCATCGTCCCAGCGTCCTCCCCGTCGCGAGGGCCAGCGCGTCCATCAAAAAATGCGCTGCCTCCCGCCGAGAGCGGCAGCGCTGCGGCCCTGCGGCGGAGCGGCCCTCACAAACGAGCGACGCCTCCCATCCTCCAGCGGACTCGCGAAGGACGAAGCGCCACCGCGCCTTTTCCTCCTGTTCGTGATGAAAACCAAAATGAAGAAAGGCCTGTGCCGTCATAGAAGAAAAGGACACAGGCCCGTCGAAACAATAACTCAAAGAAGATTCTTTTTCTGACATTCTCTGCAGTACCCGTACACTTTCAACTGGGAGTCAACGATCTGAAAGCCATTGTCCCGCTCGATCTGATCTTTCAGGCCCTCCTGAAAATCGTAGGAAAACTCCACGACCTTCCCGCAGCCAAGACAGATCAGATGATGATGCGAACGATTCAGGCTCCGGTCATTCAGCTCATAGCGGCTGCGCCCATCGCCGAAATCTAGTTTTTTCAAAAGGTCCAGCGAAGTGAACAGCTCCAGAGACCGATAGACGGTGGCAAGACCGATATCGGGATTCTCATCTTTCACCATGGCGAAGACATCCTCCGCGCTGAGATGCTTTTCCCGGCTGTCCAGAAACGCCTGAAGCACCACCTGCCGCTGCCGGGTGAATTTGTATTTTTTCTCCTTGATGCGCTCCCGCAGCGTATTCATCATATTGGGATTCTTCATGAAGGGTCCTCCTTCGACTGCCCAGCTTTATAACGGTCATAAAACCACATATGTTTCAGCACGACCTGCAGTACCGCCAGAAGCGGCACGGCGATCATCATGCCCACGATGCCGTAAAGATGACCGCCCACGAGCACGCCAAGAATGATCGCCACCGGATGGACGTTGATGATGCTCCCCATGAGTTTCGGCATGATGAGATGCGAGTCAAGCTGCTGCACGACGATGTAAAACAGGATGACCTTCACCATGACGCCGGACCCCTGAGTCAGCCCGAGAAGTACCGGCGGCACCGCGCCGATGATCGGCCCCAGGATGGGGATCATCTCCACCAGCCCGGCCAGAAGACCGATGACCAGCGGATAGGGAATGCCCAGCACCATCATTCCGATGAAAACAACCAGCGCCATGAGCACACACAGCGTAAGCTGGCCCCGGATATAGGCAGAGAGCACATAGTGGATCTCGTGAAAGAGACCGTCCAGATGCTCTGTATAGGCCGCTGGAAACAGCCGGATGAAGCCACGGCAGAACACGCCGCCCTTTTTGATCATGTAAAAAGTGATGATAGGCACGATGATGAGCTCTACCATCGTCCCGGCGAAGGAAAATACCGCCGATACGCTCACCGATGCGAGCTGGAGCGTATAGCTTCCGATCTTTTCCAGCGTATTGGCGATGAGCTGCTTCATCTCCGGCGGCATCGCGCTCAGCTGATACTGCGTCTCCAGCCGGAGGATCGCCTGCTGGATATTGACGATGATGCCGGGAACGCTTGCGGCAAATTCCTTGAACTCCTTGATGAACGGCACCAGCACATAAGCGGAGATGACGTACAGCGCAGCGGCAAATACCACGAAGGACGCAGCGATCCACAGATCATAGGGAACGCGTCCAGCCCCTGCCCGCCGGGCCGCCCGGTGAAACAGATCCGCCAGCGGCTTCAAAAGGATGGCCAGGATGAGCGACAGCCCAAAGGGAAAGAGGATCGCCGGCACCAGACATACAATGAGCCCCAGAAAGGCCGCCGCTGCGATCCGCAGCCAAAATTGCGCGCTTCTTTTCATATCAGACTCCGACGAGGAAAGGATTGCTCCTCTTTTCGATGCCGATCGTCGTCGGGTCTCCATGACCGGACAGCACATGTACCGCATCCGGCAGTGCGAACAGTTCCGTTCGAATGCTCTCCACGAGCGTCGTCATGCTGCCGCCGGGGAAATCTGTCCGCCCAATAGAGCCCTGAAACAGAGAGTCTCCGGTAAAGACGACTCCCTCTTTTTCTTCATAGAAAGATATGCCGCCCGGCGTATGTCCCGGCGTTTCCAGCACGCGGAAATCCATCGCTCCTTCCGTGATGTGATCGCCTTCCCGGACCAGCACGTCCGGCTTCTCACAGTGGATCGGCTCCGGCAGCATGTCAGACAGATTGAGCGAGGCGCTCCGAAGGAGCGGCAGGTCTTTCTCATGCATATAGACTTTGGCATCGGGATACTTGCCGCGCAGGGAATTCAGCCCGGCGATGTGATCCACATGGGCGTGCGTCAAAAGGATCTTTTCCGGCGTGACGCCGAGCTTCATCACCGCCTGCCAGATCTTTTCCGGATAAAACGACGGGTCGATGATGACCGCCTTTTTTGAAGACTCATCCCACGCGATATACGTGTTCGTCATAAAAGGACCGAGCACAAGATAACTGATCTTCATCATGATTTCTCCTCTGTGTATCGGATACGATGATCAAAAGGCCCTGCTGCTGTCCAGGAGGATCGTCACCGGGCCGTCATTTTCCAGCGCCACCTTCATATGCGTGCGGAAACGGCCCGTCTCCACGCGAATGCCGGCTTCCCGGCAGAAGGACACCACCCGGAGATACAGTTCGTCTGCCCGATCCGGCTCTTCCGCTTCAAAAAAGCTGGGCCGCCGCCCATGCCGACAGTCTCCGTACAGGGTGAACTGCGAGACGATCATGAGCTCTCCCCCCACGTCCTGGATGGAGCGGTTCATTTTGCCTTCTTCATCTTCAAAGACGCGCAGATGCAGAATCTTATCGGCGATGTACTGCGCATCTTTCTCCGTGTCCCCTTTTTTGACGCCAAGGAGCACGGCAAAGCCTTCGCCGCTCCGGCCTGTTTCCTCTCCGCCTGAAAGGACGCGGCAGTAACTGCACCGCTGCACCACGGCTCTCATCCTATGTCTCCTCTCTTGGAATGCATGCGCCGTACGGAATGAACGCCCTTGATCCGGCGAAGCTTCGTCATCACGAACTCCAGCTGCTGCAGATCCTTGATCTGGATGCCCAGATCCATCACCGCCATGCCGCTGGGCTGCACCTTCACATTGGCCGCCGCGACAGAGAGCTTCATCCCCGCGAGCACGGCCAGGATATCCGCCATGAGTCCAGTGCGGTCGTAGCTCACCACTTCGATCGTGACGAGGAACATTTCGTTGGCTTCCTGTTCCCATTCCACGTCCACCAGCCGGTCCATGTCGTCAAAATTGACCGCATTGGGACAGTCTGCCCGATGGACCGACACGCCGCGCCCCCTTGTGACATAGCCAACGATGCTGTCTCCCGGCACGGGATTGCAGCACTTGGCCAGATGCACTACGAGACCGGCTTCGCCCTTCACGAGGATGCCGCTCTGCGAATGTTTGCGCACGCTGTGCATCTTGAGATTTTCCAGCGCTTTTGCCGTTTTGAGCTGCTCGATGGGCTTCTGTACATTGTTGTCCTTCTTATACAGCTCAATGAGCTTCAGAAGCACCGCTTTGACGCTCACCCCGCCGTAGCCCACGGAAGCGAGCAGATCGTCGTCCGTTCCCGTATTGAACGACCGCGCCACCTGGTCAAGACGCCCCTTTGCGATGAGGTCTTTCCAGTTGTAGCCCTGCCGCGCCGCCTCTGCCGGCAGAAGTTCCGAAGCACGGGCGATGTTTCCCTCCCGGTTCTCCTTTTTGAACCAGTTGCGGATCTTCGCCTTGCTCTCCGTCGCGCCCACCATATTAATCCAGTCGTAGCTGGGCTTTCCGGTCTTCGATGTGATGATGGAAACGATGTCTCCGTTTTTCAGCTTCGTATCGAGCGGCACGATCTTGTTGTTGACTTTCGCCCCCACGCAGTGGTTCCCCACTTCCGTATGGATGCGGTACGCAAAGTCTACGGGGATGGATCCCTTCGGCAGATTGATCACGTCGCCCTTCGGCGTGAAGACGAACACCTCATCGGAAAATACGTCGAGCTTCAGCGCGTTCATAAATTCCTTCGGGTTCGACGTATCCTGCCACTCGAGGAGGCGCCGTAGCCAGCTGATCTTCGCGTCGAAATCCTTCGTATTGGCGTGCTGCCCTTCTTTATACCGCCAGTGGGCCGCCACACCGTATTCAGAGATGTGGTGCATCTCCCAGGTGCGGATCTGGATCTCTACGGGCTGCCCTTTCGTCCCGATGACCGTCGTGTGAAGCGACTGGTACATGTTCGGCTTCGGCACGGCGATGTAATCCTTGAAGCGGTTCGGCAGCGGCTTCCAGAGAGAATGCGCGATGCCCAGCACGGCGTAGCACTGCGGCACGGTATCTACGATGACCCGCACCGCGTAGAGGTCGTAGATCTGAGAGAGATCCTTATTGTCCCGCTTCATCTTCTTGTAGATACTGTAGAAATGCTTCGGCCGCCCGGTGATGGTCGCCTTGATGCCCGCCGCTTCGATGTGCTCATGAAGCACCCGCATGGTATCGTTGACGATCTCCTCCCGGGCTTTCCGCTTCTGCTTCATCTGCCGCACGAGGTCATAATATTCTTCGGGATACAGGTAATGGAAGCACAAGTCTTCCAGCTCCCATTTGATGTTGTAGATGCCCAGGCGGTGTGCGAGAGGCGCATAGATCTCCATCGTCTCCCTGGCGATGCGCTGCTGCTTCTCCCGGCGGAAGACGCCGAGGGTACGCATATTGTGGAGCCGGTCCGCCAGCTTGATCACCACGACGCGGATATCCTTCGCCATGGCGAGGAACATCTTGCGGAAATTCTCCAGCTGCTGGTCTTCCTTATCTTTGTAATGGAACTGAGAGAGCTTCGTCACGCCGTCCACGAGAAACGCCACGTCATCCCCGAAGAGCATGCGGATATCTTCCAGCGTGTATTCCGTATCCTCCACCACATCATGCAGGAGCGCTGCGATGAGCCCCTGCACGTCCATTTCCAGCTCCGCCAGAATATAGGCCACCGAGATAGGGTGAATGATGTACGGCTCACCGGTCGCGCGGATCTGGTCGGCGTGCGCTTTGTACGCAAGCTCAAACGCTTCCTGGATGGCGTCCAGCTTGTTCTGATCGTGGATATAGCCTTTCACCGTGTCGATCAGTTCCTGATAGGCCGTATGGACCTCTTCGGCATAGTTCTTCTGCTTTTTCTGCGCCTCGATGTATTCATCCTGATGAAGCAGGAATTCCGCCAGGGAAGAAGCGGAGGCATCCGTATGGATCGGCTCTTCATTCAGCGTCTTGCCCATCAGCTCCTGACGCTCAGTCTCCCGCGCCTTTGCGTTCTCTTCCGCCTGCGCTGCCGCAGACATTGTTTTTTCCTCTTCCATACGATCCCCTTCTTACTTCCGATACCTGCAGAATGTCGGCGACGTCTGCAGATCCATCTTGTCTTTCAGCACATGATAAATGAAATATTCCTGCCCGCCCCGGCTGTATCGAGACAGGATGCCGATCTCTTCAAAGACGACGAGCCCCGCCTTGATCTTGAGCTCCGGGCAGGCTCCCTGATACATGCTGCACAGCTGCTGCTGCACGTCCGCCACGGTCCGGCTCCCGCCGGAGAGAAGGCTACGGAGCTTCAGGAAAACATCCACCAGAAACGGACGGTCCAGCAGCAGTTCCGCGCCCGGCGTCATTTCCCGCACATCTTTTCCGATGAGCTGCACGTGTTCGCCGTACCATTCATGGATCTCCGGCTCATAGGCAATGGCCACTTCCTCTCCAGGGCGGCATGGATCATCCTCCCCGGGATTCCAGAATACGGCCTCCGCTGCCGTGCCTCCTTCCGACAGAAGGCATTTGAAATGGCGGCTCTCTGCGCCCATGCGGCGCGCGCTCTCCACGAAGACGCCCCGGCTCGCGAAAAGCGGCTTCGGATTTTCGCAGCCGCAGGGTTCCAGCAGACTGAGAGACCGAATGAAATCCAGCGTGACTTCTGAAAGCGGGACGGTCTGCTCGATCTCCAGCCGGGGAATGCAGTCGTCCTCCGTGAGGACCTTTACCGCATATTCGTTCAGCCGTTTTCGAAACAGCGGGATCTTCGCTTCTTCGATGCTGAACCCTGCCGCCATGGTATGGCCTCCGAACTGCAGCAGGAGATCGCTCTGTGCTTTCAGCGCCTCATAGATATTGAAACCTGGGATGCTCCGGCAGGACCCTTTCCCTACGCCGTCATGAATGGTGATGACGAGCACCGGCCGATGGAACTGCTCCAGCACGCGGGAGGCGACGATGCCGATGACTCCGGGATGCCAGTCCTTGCCATCCACGACGAGCGCCATGGACTGCTCTCCTTCCAGTTCCTCCAGACGGACGAGCGCTTCCTGAAAGATTGACCGCTCGATGGTCTGCCGCTCCACATTGATGGCACAGAGCTCCTCCGCCAGACGCGCCGCTTCAGAAGTCTCCTCCGTCGTCATGAGGATCACTCCTTTTTTGGCGTGCGCGATGCGGCCGGAGGCATTGAGGCGCGGAGCCAGCCCAAACGAGACCTGATCCGCCGTTACAGGCCGCTCTCCCCGATCACCGCCCAGAATGCCCGCTGCCTGAAGAAGCGCCGCCAGCCCCTTGATCTTCGTATGAGGAAACAGCGCCAGTCCTGTCTTGACGAGGATCCGATTCTCTCCGGTGAGCGGCACCATGTCCGCGATGGTCCCCAATGCGACGAGCTCCGTATCTTCCGCATAATTCTGCCCGGTGCGCCGCTTCCACAGCGCACGGCAGAGCATGTAGGCCACGCCGCAGCCCGCAAGCTCCTTATAGGGATAGCCGCACCCTGTCTGATGCGGATTGATCACCGCCACAGCCTTCGTCGGAAGGAGCTCCGGCGGCACATGATGATCGGTGATGATGAAATCGATCCGGTCTGACCAGTCAGCTACGAGAGCCGCTGAGCTGATGCCGCAGTCCACGGTGATGAGAAGCGTATAGCCTTCGCTGCAGAGTTTTTCCACCGCGCCCGGATTGAGTCCATACCCTTCTCCATCCCGGCCCGGAATATAAAAGCCGACGTCTGCGCCGAGCCGGCGAAAAAACCGATACAGGATCGACGTGGCGGTCATGCCGTCCACATCATAGTCCCCATAGATGACGATCTTTTCCCTCTGCGCCAGTGCGCGCTCGATCCGTTCCGCCGCCTCAGGCATTCCCTTCATGCGAAGCGGGTCCGCCAGATCATCCATCGTATCTTTCAGGAAATGGCGCAGCGCCTCTTCTGACCGGATGCCCCGCCGCTGAAGGATACGCGCCATTTCATCCGGCACGCCCCAGTCTGCGAAAAACGGAGCCGCTGCTTCTTCCTGTTCCTTTTCCCTGAAGATCCACTTATACTTTTCTTTCATGATGACACCTGTATTTTCTCTATTTTCATTTGTATTGTATCATGCGTGATTCTCAATTTCTACCATTTATTATCAATTCCAATACAGGGTCCCGAACAAAAGCAAAAGCAAAAGCAAAAAAGAAGACCCCCGCTGAAACCAGCAGGGACCTTCCCGTATGAATTATTTTGCGTATTCGATAGCTCTTGTCTCTCTGATCACGACGACTTTCACCTGGCCTGGGTACTGCAGTTCCTTTTCGACGCGTTCTGCAATATCGTGCGACAGGATCACCGCCTGATCTTCGTTCACTTTCTCCGGCTTCACGATCACGCGGAGCTCGCGCCCCGCCTGAATGGCGAAACAACTGGCAACGCCGGGGAAAGATTTTGCGATGTCCTCCAGCTTGGTGAGACGCTTGATGTAATTCTCCAGTGTCTCTCTCCGAGCACCGGGACGGGCCGCCGAAATGGCGTCGGCCGCTGCTACGAGGACCGCCTCCACGCAGATGGGGTCCGTGTCTCCGTGATGGGACGCGATCGTATTGATCACTTCCGGCGATTCGTGGTACTTCGTAGCGAGCTCTACACCGAGCTCCACGTGCGTGCCTTCCTGCTCCCGGTCTACGGCTTTGCCGATATCGTGCAGGAGCCCCGCCCGCTTGGCCAGCTCCACGTTCGCTCCGATCTCATTGGCGAGAACGCCAGCAAAGTACGAAACGTCGATGGAATGCTGCAGGACGTTCTGTCCATAGCTGGTGCGGTATTTCAGCCGCCCGAGGATCTTTACGAGTTCCGGATGGATGCTGCGGACGCCGCAGGTGAAGACCGCCTGCTCGCCTGCCTCGCGGATCGCCTTTTCTACGTCTTTCTTCGTCTTGGCGACCACTTCTTCGATGCGTGCCGGATGGATGCGCCCGTCTTTCACGAGGCTCTCCAGCGCCAGGCGTGCGATCTCCCGGCGGACCGGGTTGAAGCTGGAAAGGATGACGGCCTCCGGCGTATCGTCGATGATGAGATCGACGCCGGTGAGCGTCTCGATGGCGCGGATGTTCCGGCCTTCCCGGCCGATGATGCGCCCTTTCATTTCCTCATTGGGCAGAGACACCACCGATACGGTCGTCTCCGACACGGTATCCGCAGCGTTCCGCTGGATGGCAGACGCGAGGATCTCCCGCGCTGTCTGATCGGCATGCTCTTTGATCTCCGCTTCGGCTTCACGGATGCGGACGGCCTTTTCATGCTGCAGTCCGTCTTCCACCTTGTCCAGGATCATCTTCCGCGCTTCTTCCTGAGAAAGGGAAGAGATCTCTTCCAGTTTCTTCGTCTGCGCTTCGCAGAGTCCCTCCAGTTTTTCTTCCTGGTCTTTGATCCGGTCTTCCCGGCGGCTGAGATCGGTCTCCCGCTGCTCTACGGCATCGCTCCGCCGTTCCAGATGTTCTTCCTTCTGCACGAGGCGCTGTTCGTATTTCTGCAGCTCATCCCGCCGTTCGCGGTTCTGCTGCTCCACGTCCTCCCGCAGCTGGTGGATCTCCTCTCTGGTCTGGACCATGGCTTCTTTTTTCAGGTTCTCCGCTTCGCGCATGGCGTTCTCGATGGCCTTCTTCGCATCGTCAAGGATGCGGCCCGCCTTTTCTTCCGCAGAGCCGATCCGCGCCTCTGCGATGTGTTTGCGCAGAACATAACCGATGCCGCAGCCGATAGCAGCCGCGGCGATCGCTGAGAGACACATAAAAAGCATAGCTTCATCTATATCCAATGAGTTTCACCTCCTTCGTTCTGATTTTCTACATCTATACGCATGCTGTAATTCACAGGCAATCTGTCGATTGCTACATTAATATTAAATTTTTTATATTTTGTTGTCAAGTTGGCGCACACCTGCCCATCTCATGACAGCGCCGCTGGAAATGCGCTCTCTTTAAAACGCCAGCCACGAAGCGAGGCTGAACAGACAGAGACCGGCTACCGCCGCAAAGAATGCTCCGTTCATGCGCACCCATCCCAGTTCGTCCCTGACTTTGCTGTAGATGAAAGTATTCATCTTTTTCTCATCGTACGAATCGAGGACAGACTCCACCGCATCGCCCAGGAACGCATGCTCGTACACCGCCGCATCCTTGAAAAGCGCACGGCACGCCTCGTCAAATGCCCTGCAGAGCGCTTCATCCGCCAGCGCCCGATCCAGTGCCTGACGGACCGCAGCTTCAAAAAGCTTCTGTGCTGAGAGCCCTCCTTCGTCTTCTCTGTCCCAGTCCGAAAGGAGCCGCGCCGCCGTCTCTTCGGCCACATCTTCCACAGGCAGAGCGCCAAGGACGCGTTGGACCGTTCCTTCGATCATGTCCACCGCAGCGGGCGAAGCCAAAAACGTCTGCAGAACGCCCGACAGCTCCGTCTGCAGGGCCGCACGATACGGATGAGACGGGTTGTTCCAGCGCAGCAGCTGCTCCCGTCCGGCCCGGCAGATCGCCGCTGCCATGCCGTCATAGCTGATGACGCCCATGGATTCTCCTGCGGAGATGACCATAGCGATGAGGCGGTTCTTTTTCTGTGCCTCCGTAAACTGTCGAAGCACTGCTGCCACCGCCTGGCGGATCTCCGCTTTCGTCAGAAGGACGGCGCCCCCCTGAAGGAGACGCGTCAACATCCGCCCCGCCGCTTCTTCGCCGGTAAGCGCCGTCCGGCATGCCTCCGCCGCTTTTGCGGGGATCGAAGCCAGTCCATCTTCGGCAAACTTTCCCAGGCTTTCTCCATGCCGCGCCAGAAATGCTCTGGCCTCCCGGCCGGCCGCGCGGGCCATGAGCGCTTCCATGTGCCGCCCCTGCGGCGTCTCCCGCTGCCCGCGGAGCCAGCGGCTCACAGCGAGCCCCGCACTGAGCTCCTGCCAAAGTTCCGGCCGCACCAGCCGTTCCTCCACCGTCCTGCGGATGCCACGGATAAGGCGTTTCCGATGACGCGGAATGAGCGCCGTGTGAAAGGGAACGCCCAGAGGTCTCCGAAACAGGGCCGTCACGGCAAACCAGTCGGCAGCGCTTCCGATGAATGCCGACTGCGTCAGAAAGTAGAACGCCCGCGCCCCCATATCGTCGTGATCGAGCCGCCAGATGAAGGCCGCCGCAAAGGACACTGCTGAGAGCGCCAAGATCCAGTTGGCTTTCGTATCGTTTCTCACAGTGCCGCTCCTCCTGCCGCCGCATAAAAGGCCACATAGGCCAGACCTCCCAGCACCGCGCCGATGAGCGAGCCGTTGATACGGATCATCTGCAGGTCATGCCATACGTTCGACTCGATCAGATTGGCCATCGCTTCGCCGCTGTACCCGGAGAGCGCCCTTTCTACCGCATCGCCGATCCGCTCATGAAGACGGGGAAGATGATCCGCCGCCTGCCTCAGGAGCCACCGATCTGCCCGCCGCCGGACCGTTTCATCCTGCAGACGCTCTTCCAGCTGCTGTACCAGCTTCGCTGCCGCTGCCTCGGCGCCATCTTCTCTGTGAGCTTCCATAAAACGAATGAGCCACGCCGCGCCCTCCGTGCGGAGGAAAGGCAGCCCATATCGGCGCACCGCGCTGTTGATCCGCTCCCGAAAGGCTTCATCGTCCAGCCGCGCACGGAACCGTTCATACTCCGCGATGAGCTTTTGTCCCGCGCCGCTCTGCGGGTCCCCGAGAGAAGCGGCCCAATCCCTGATTTTTTCCCGAATGAGGACCGCCGCTTTCTCATCCGTCAGCCCCGCCTGGCTCTGCAGGAGCCCGCGAAGCATGCTCCGCCCGCGGCCGCCCCGTTCGTAAGCCGACCACGCGCGGTGATAGATGCTGAGCAGCTCTTCTTCTGTCAGGCCTTCTTCGAGGAATGCCTCACCAGCATGCTGCAGTCCGGCGAGGAATTCTGATCGTATCATATCCCCGCCCACGGGCGGCAGAGCCTTCTGCAGGAGCGCCGCCCAATCGATATGCTCCGCCGTGAGCGCTGCCGCATCCATTGCCCGATCAGCCATTTTTTCCGCATCGAGCGCTTCCAGTCCCGCGAGAATGACCTGCCCGCACAGTTTCCGGACCTCTGCCCGATGCGTTTCCATACACGGCAAAAACGCGGCTGAAAGCGAATGGTCTTTCAGCACGCGATACAGACGGGGCACCGTCAGGATCTCTTCGGTGACCATGACCCGCGCCATGCGGATGATCTTGTCCCGGCTCCGCGGCACGAGTTCTGTCCGAAAGGGGATCCCCAGAGGCCGGCGAAACAGAGAATTCACGGCAAACCAGTCCGCCGCGCCCCCTACTGCGGCCGCAAGTGCCGTATGAAAAAAGAGTCCGCTCCCAAAAGACGGCGGCAAAAAGGCCGCGCCAGCCGCCGCGAGCGCCGAGACGGCCAGTATGGCGTCTGCGGTCCTCTCTCTTCCGCTCTTCGCCTCTCTCAACGGCTTCGGCCCCCTCCGGCCATGGACCACACGAACAACGCGCCGAAAGCGATCCACGACATGATATACGACATGATCCCCAGGTCCGTCAGAATATTGATGACCGTCAGTCCCGTCATGAAAAGCATATTCGCCCTGAGGTCCGAAAAGTAGTCCCGCCGGAAGATCAGGTACGAAGCGCCGAGAATGGCCAGATTGATCACGATGACCGCTTCCACATACCAGTAGAACGGCACGAACTGGAGCGCGATATTTCCCGCCATCAGTACTAGGAAAATATAGAGCCAGGTATAATTCATCTCTCCAATACGTCTCCTTCCTTTTCGGGGATCCAAAGGGGCACGCTGCTGAAGCGCCAGCGGAACGCATACGACGGGCACCACCGGCTGCCGAAAGCGTGCATCGGCACCAGAAGCTCTTTCACCGGCACGCGGGCCAGAAAGGCCGAGACGCCCCATTCCCGGGCGACAGCCTGCCTCGCATCTACGGGAAAGAACGCCACGTCCACCGGGACGCCGGAGAGCATCTCCAGCTCTGCGAAATAGGCGTCCCTGGCCGCGCGGTTCTCCTCATCGTTCTCTCCGGCCCAGTGCCACCAGTTGAGATCGCCCGCATGAAAGATCGTCCGTGCCTCATGACGGATGAGGAACGAGCCGCCCTCATCGGTAGAACCGTACATGGAAACGGAAAGGCCGTCGGCCGCGGCCGCATCGCCCGGCTCCATAAGATGTACCTGTGGAAGCGGCCGCTTCGGCGCGCAGTCTTTATGCACGAAGTACCCTGCCGTGCGGTCCGCCCAGTCATAGATGACGGGCTGAAAATGATCGCCGTGCGCATGGCTCACGAAGACATATACCGGCTTCTCTCCCGCCAGAAAAGGCGGAATGACCTTCGCCGGGTCCCGGTACACGTCAAAGAGCAGCACGCAGTCGGAAAGCTCCATCAAAAAGCCGCTGTGGCTCAAAAAGAAAATGCGAAATGAGTCCATCGATCCTCCCGGACGTTTGTCCCATCGAAAATATTTTTCCTATTATAGCATACCGCCCATAGCAGCAGAAAAGCGGGCCTTTCGGTCCGCTTCCCTTCAGCCGACTTCCCCGGCCGTGCTCATTTTTCCATTCCTCAGGCGGACGAAGGCGCCCGTCTGTTTCTCCCGCCCCACTTCTTCTGCCAGTCGCATGGTCTGCGCGTGACATGTGAAGAGGAAGATCTGCTGCTCTTTCCCAAGATCCATGAGGAAGCGCAGCGTTTCCTTCTGCCGCCCCTCATCGAACCGGACGAAAATGTCGTCGAGCACGATGGGCAGCGGCTCCAGCTGCCGACCAAAGGCCAGCGCCATGGAAAGGCGCAGCGCAAGGTACACCTGATCCCCCGTGCCGGACGACCAGAATCGGGCATCTTTCCGATTGTGCATGCGGTCAGTGGTATACACGCTCTTTCCGTCTTCGCTCACGGCGAGCTGGTACCGTCCGCCTGTCATGGCCTGAAGAAATTCATTGGCCTTCTCTATGATTTTCGGCTGACGGCCTGTCTCGTACTGCTTCTGCGCCTTCTGCAGGAAATGCACGGCGTACATAGCAGTGAGCCATTCTTCCGCTGCATGGCGAAGATCGGCTTCGGTCTCTTCCTTCTCCTGCAGCGCCCGGGTGATGCGGTCGTCGCCGGCCAGACGGTAGAGCTCGTTCTCCGCCGCTCCCTGCTGTTTCTGCAGTTCGCCCAGCTGCGCCTGATCCGCGTCGATGGCGTCAAGGAGCTTTTTGTGCTTCTCCATCCACTCGTCATATTCTCCGCTCTCCAGAGCGCTCCAGAGCTTCGTGAACTCTTCTTCGCTTCCCGCGTAGAGGCGGATGTCCTTCCGCACGGACTCCCATTCTTTCGTGAGCTGGTCATGCTGCTCGTGAGCGGTGACGCGTTCCGCAAACTCTTCGGCATTCTTCGCGTTCACCAGCGAGAACAGCGTCGTCACGCTCTTCTGACAGGAATCCCACTGGGCGTTCAGCTGGTCCATTTCCTTCTGGTAGACGTCATGCTGCCGATTCTTCTCCGAGATAGCCTGCCACTCGAGCATGCGCTTCCGATTCTCCTCATAGATCTCGGCGATCGTCTCCGGCGAAGCTTCCACGGACATGCCGGCCGAACGAATGATAGAGAGCGCCCGCCGCACAAAAGCATCCAGCTTTTCCTGCGCCTTCTCGATGCGCACGTCGAGGATCTTTCCCGCCCCCTGTGCCGCATAGAGCTTCTGCCACTCCTCCTGAAGCGCGCTCAGATTATCCGCGCCGGTCTGGGGCAGATGATTTTTCGCGAGCCACGCATTCCAGCCATCGGCGGCGCGCTGCTTCTCTGCACGGAGCGATTCACCTTCGGTCTCCCATTTTTTGTGTTCATTCTTCTGCCGCTGGAGAGATTCCTTTTTCCACGAGAGCGCCTGTGCCTCCGCCTGCGCCTTGTAAAAATCGGCCCGCTTCTGCTGGAGCGCATTGTGGAAGACCTGCAGGTCCTCTTCTTTTTCCGGCAGCGCGATGGGGAAATCTGCGGCAAGCTTGTCCCGCTCCTGCCGCAGCGCTTCTCTGGATGCGCGGAGCCGGTCCATGGCTTTTTCCTTCTGATGCGCTGCCCGGCTGTTCAGGAGGAAGCCTGCCACGGCAAGGACCGCGCCGGCTCCTGCGCCGTAGAGCGCGGCAAAGCCTGCGAAGGCCATGTAAAACGCCGCCGCACCGCCCACGGCTCCGATGAGACCCGCTGCGCCCAGCCAGAACCACAGGGTGTACGTCTTCTCTTCCTTCTGGGCCAGAGCATTCCATTCTTCCTCAAGGTCCATCTCGCTGTGAAGGAGCGCTTCCGCCTGGTTCGCCTTTTCCTCGAATGCGTGCCACTCTTCTTCGGTCTGCTTCGGCGCTTCCTCTTCGCTGAAGTCCGCCTCTTCCACTTTCGGTTCCCGCTGCTCCCAGAAATGGAGCTCGTTATCCCTCACGGAGACGCTCTGCGCGAGCCTGCGCCCTTCTTCCCAGTTCACCATGGAAAATTCTTCGTCCGGCGAGATCATGCGGTCCCACAGAGGCAGGCTGTAGCCCATGTGCGCAAACTCCGCGCGCCACGCATTCTTTTCCTGCTTCAGCTCGTCCAGATCTTCGATGGTCTGGCTCCACTGACCGAGGTCGGTATAGAGCTTTTCCAGTGCATCCGAAGCGTCCGCCCAGGGAATGATCTCTTCTTTGGCCTTCGGCGTGTATTCGTCGAGCTTTTTCTGCAGCTGCTCTCTCTGGTCGTGGATCACTTCCATGCGGCTCATGAGCTGGTTCCACTGCTCTTTGCCATTCTTTGGGAAAAGTTTCACCTGCTCGCTCAGGAGGAGCTGCCGCTTGATCTCCCGGGCGCGGGTGTAATATTTCCACGCGCCGAGCTTCTTCTCCAGCGCCTTGTCCTCGTCCTTCTCTTTCGCAAGGCGCGCGCCCGTCTCGGCGATCTCCTTTTTGATGGACGCCTGCTTCTTCTGCAGCTCCGCAAAGATCTCCTCCTGAGACGAGAGGCCGTCCAGCTCTGCCTGGACCGCTTTGAGGCGCTCCATGAGCTGATTGATCTTTCGGCGTCCCTGCACAGAGGGCAGAAGAAGCGCCTCCATCTCCCCGGAAAGTGCCGCCTTCGCGTCCGCCAGTTTATCGCCGCCCTGGATCATGAGGAAGCGGCTCCGCACGTCTTCCTGAGAGAGGAAGCCCGCCCCCTGCAGGTCTTCCAGACCGACGGCGAAGATCTTCTCGTACATGGCGCGGTTCAGTCCATGCCACCAGAGCGAAGGAAGCTCCTCCGCATAGGTCTCGCCCCGGCTGTCTTCAAACCAGCTCGTCTTCTCATCGCGGTGGACGCGCCAGGTCTCTCCGCCCTCCCGGACGAAGCCCATATTGCCCCGGCGTCCGTGCCACTGTCCCCGGCGATAGCCGAAGAGCATGTCCCGGATGAAATTCAGAAGCGTCGTCTTTCCGCTTTCATTTTCTCCCATGACGACCACCAGCTGGTCCTGCGCCGGCTTCCAGGATACATCCTGATAGATACCGTACTGCTGGAGCTGTAAATCAGTGATCTTCATCCGCATCCTCCTCTGCCAGCAATTCCGCCCCCATGAGCTCCGCTTTCCGGAACGCCCGGAGAAGCATTTCATCATCTGCCAGGGCCAGCACCGCAGGCATCTTCTTCATCTCCGGCTGTTCTTCTGCGATCTGCCGGAGCGCTTCCGCCAGCTTCACCTTCGGGAGCTCTGCCGTCTCATCATAAGCGCGCAGGTAATCCCCCAGCACATCCGGCAGCTGCCGCCGTTCTGCCAAGTCGATCGCCGGCTTCGTCTCATCTTCGACGCGGCTGAAATATGTGAAGATGTGGCGGAACTGCTCTTTCTCATTGAGCGCCTGCAAAATAAATTCCCGCCCGGATTCGGAGGCGGCCGCCCGATGGAGCGGTCCCCGTCCGCGCAGGATGAGCCGGGCAATGTTCGGCCGTCCAGTGAGCTCTTTGAGAGCCGCCCGCTGCCGCATGATCTCCCGCAGCAGGGCCTCCTGATCGGAGTACGCGCTGATATCCACGGGCATATCGAGCCAGCGTACCGCATCGGTCTCCATGAACTTGAGCGTCACCGTCCCGTAAGCCCCCACGTCCACGAGATAGCATCCCCGCGGACCGGTCTCGGTCAAATCGAGCCCCTGGGTATTGCCCGGGTAGACCACATGAGGAGACTCGCTCACGATCTTTCGCGTATGTATATGTCCCAGAGCCCAGTAGTCCATCTTCGTCTCTGTCAGGTCGTCCAGCGAACACGGCGCATAGGGACTGCCTTCGCCGCCCATGTCCGTATGAAGCATGGCGATGGCAAAACCGTCGTTTTCTTTCCGCTGAAACATCTTTGCCAGATTGTCCTTCACATGGCGCGCACCGTAGCTCACGCCGTAGATCGTCGCGGCGAGCTCACCGTCCACCATGAGCGGCACTGCTTCCACTTTTTCCGAAGAGAAGATATGGACGGATGGAGGAAGCGGAATGTCGGCGCGCCAAGCTTCATCCGGATCGTGATTGCCGTGCACGATGAAGACCTGGATGCCGTGCTGCGCCGCCCGGTACAGCTCCCGGGCAAAGGCCATCTGCGCCGCCAGGCTGTGATGGTCACTGTTGTACACATCGCCTGTGATGAGGATCGCATCCGCATGGCTGTCCGCCGCGATGTCCACCACCTTTTCAAACGCGGCAAACGTCGCTTTCCCGATGGCTTCCGTCCACGGTCCCTTGTCCCCCGCGCGCAGTCCGTGAAAGGGCTCGCCCAGATGAAGATCGGCGCAGTGCACAAAAGAAAAATGCTTTCCCATAACTCCTCCTGCAATCGTCCTTATGTTCAGATAGTCTTTTTTTATTGTACCATATCTGAAAATAGGCACACAGAGCCTGCGTCCACTTTCGCTCCTTCGCCGCTTGCAGCGTGCTTATGCGCAGGGGACACGTCTGTTTGGAGGCACGCAAAAAGCGGAGCCTCTGCCCCGCTTTTCCTTTTACATCTCGTTGTAGATGGCTTCCACTGCATCGTACTCTTCATCGGTGGGCGGCACGTATTCCGCCTCGCCGTTCTCGTCCGTATCGATGCGGGCCAGAATAATCTCCGGCTCCTTCGTATCCGATTCCGACTCCGGAATGGAGACGAGCACCGCAAATTCTTTCCCGTCATAGGGAATGACTACGTCCTGCGCGAAGTCCTGTTCGCTGCCGTCCGGCCCGGTGATCGTCACAACGATCGGTTCTTCCATATTGTCTACCATGTCCATACCTCATTTCTGACGAGCGCGCCAGTCCAGGTACCCCTGAAGGATCGCGACGGCCGCCATCTTATCAATCACCTGTTTCCGCTTTTTCCGGCTGACGTCGGCGGCGATGAGCTCTTTCTGCGCCATCACCGTGGTGAGCCGTTCGTCCCAGAAAGCCTGCTCGATCTGCGGGAACGCTTCTTTCAGCGCCGCCGCAAATTCTTCTGTCCGTTCAGCGCGCATGCCCTTCGTGCCATTCATATTGAGCGGCATGCCGAGCACGAAGCGCTCCACTTCATAGGCCTTCACCAGTTCGCCAAGGCGCTGGAAATCTTTCTCTCGCGTGGTGTGCCGGATGGTCTCGACACCCTGTGCCGTCCACCCGAAAGGATCGCTCACGGAGACGCCGATGGTCTGCGAGCCCACATCCAGTCCCATGATCCGCATCTTACAGACCTTTGTTCTTCACGTAATACCGGATCAGCTCTTCCATGAGCTCGTCCCGTTCGATGGAGGATACGATCTTCCGCGCATCATGACGGCTCGTGATGTACGTGAGCTCACCGGACAGCAGATAGCCCACGAGCTGTGCCGTCGGGTTATGCCCTGCCTCTTTCAGCGCGCCGTACACCACCTGGAGGATCAGCGCCGCCCGCGTATTTTCGCCTTCATCGGCCCCTTTGCTGAATAAAATGGTTTCATCTGAGACTGCCATGGCTGTCCCTCCTTACTGAATCATCGCGGTGATGGCTTCTTTGCCTGCCTGGACCGCTTCGGCGAGCTTCGACGGATCTTTGCCGCCAGCCTGAGCCATGCCCGGCTTGCCGCCGCCGCCGCCGCCGCAGATCTTCGCCGCAGCCGAGACCACTTTGCCCATATGGACGCCCGCCTTGACGGCTTCCTCAGAAGCCATGCCGACCAGATGCACCTTGCCATCGGAGACGGCTCCCAGGATGCACGCCGATGCAGGCACTCTGGCCCGGATGAGGTCAGCCGCTCTGCGAAGCTCATCCATGCCGTCCGCCGCGACCACCGCGCCGATGCAGGTGACGCCGTTCTTTTCCGTCCCGCTCCGCAGGATCTCATCCACACGGCTTTTCATCATCTGCTGCTTGAGCTTTGCATTTTCTGCTTCCGCTGCCTTGAGAGCGGCTAGCGTCTTTTCGATCTTTTCTTTCAGTTCTTCCGGTTTGCCTTTCACGAGCTCTGCCGCTTCGGCGATGAGCGCCCGGTCGTGGACGGTCGATTCATAAGCGGCCTGCCCGGTGATCGCTTCGATGCGGCGCACGCCGGAACCGATGCCGCCTTCGCTCACGATGCGGAAAAGGCCCAGTTCACCGGTGTTCTTCACATGAGAGCCGCCGCACAGTTCCATGCTGAAATCCCCGATGGTGACCACCCGCACGATATCGCCGTATTTTTCACCGAAGAGCGCCATCGCTCCCAGCTTCTTTGCTTCTTCAATGGGCATCTCCCGGAAAGAGAGCTCCGTCCCTTTGCGGATCTCCGCATTGACGAGCGCTTCCGTCTGCCGGATCTGCTCTGCCGTCATCGCTTCCGGCCAGGTGAAATCGAAACGGAGCCGGTCCGGAAGGACGAGGGATCCCGCCTGATTCACCGTCTTGCCCAGCACTTTTTTCAGCGCGGCTTGGAGGAGATGCGTGCCCGTATGGTTCCGAGCGAGCGCTTCCCGGCGTTCCCGATCGACCACCGCCATGACGGTCTCGCCTTCGGAGATCGTCCCTTCTTCTACGACACCGATGAGATATTCGATGCCGTCAGGCAGTTTTTTCGCATCGTCTACGCGGATGACGCCTTCTGCCGCAGTGAGCCGGCCGGTGTCGCCCACCTGCCCGCCGCCTTCGGCGTGGAAAGGATTGTTCTGAAGGACGACCGTCACTTCTTCGCCGTCCGCCGCCTCATGGATCTCTTTGCCTTCTTTGCCGAGAAGGAGAAGCGTCGTCTCGCCGTCCCGATCGTCCGCCGTGAGCGCAGCCGGATCGAGCTTCGTCGTATCCGGCGTAGCCACCTTCATGGAAACCTTCACACGGGCCGCGCGCGCCCGTTTCTTCTGTTCTTCCATGGACGCTTCGAATCCCTTTTCATCGATGTCCATGCCCTGTTCTCCGGCGATCTCCTTCGTGAGTTCCCACGGGAAACCATACGTATCGTAGAGCTTGAACACGTCCGCCCCGGGCAGGACATGCTGCTGTTTCTTCTTCTGGTCTTCGATCATCTCCGAGAGCAGGTCCGTCCCGGCATTGAGCGTCGTCTGGAAGCGCTGCTCTTCCGTACCGGCGATCTTTTTGATGAAGTCCTGCTTCTCGATGAGCTCCGGATAGGCCGGGCTCATCATCTGCACCACCTCGTCGATCATCTGGCCGATGAAAGGACCTTCGATGCCGAGGAGCTTGCCGTGGCGCACCGCCCGGCGGAGGATGCGGCGGAGCACGTAGCCGCGCCCTTCATTGGAAGGAAGCACGCCGTCGCCGATCATGTTCGTGAGCGCGCGGGCATGGTCGGAGATGACTTTCAACGAAACGTCAGACGCTGCGCCCGCGCCGTAAGCGGTATGAGCCAGTGCCGCCGCCCGTTCGATGATGGGGAAGAACAGATCCGTCTCAAAATTGTTCTTTTTATGCTGCATCACAGCGGCGAGACGCTCCAGCCCCGCGCCGGTGTCGATGTTCTTTTTTGCCAGCGGCAGGTACGAACCGTCTTTCTGCCGATCGAACTGACTGAATACGAGGTTCCAGATCTCCAGGAAACGGTCGCCGTCGCCGCCCATCTGATTTTCCGGATCGGTGCCGAATTCTTCGCCCTGATCGTAGAAGATCTCCGAGTCCGGACCGCAAGGGCCCTCGCCGATCTCCCAGAAATTGTCGCTCATGGGATAGATATGATCTTCCGGCACGCCGATCATCTTATGCCAATAGTCGTGCGCTTCCTGATCGTCGGGATAAATGGTGACGTAGAGACGCTCTTTTTCAAGCTTGAGCACCTCCGTCAGAAATTCCCAAGCCCAGGTGATGGCTTCTTTTTTGAAATAGTCGCCGAAGGAGAAGTTCCCCAGCATTTCAAAGAACGTATGATGACGCGCGGTATGACCGACGTTTTCGATATCGCCGGTGCGGATGCATTTCTGGCTCGTGGTGACGCGATGACGGGGCGGCTCCACTTTGCCTGTGAAAAAGGGTTTCAGGGGCGCCATGCCCGCGCCGATCAGGAGCAGGCTCGGGTCGTTCTGCGGGATCAGGGAATAACTGGGCAGTCTCAGATGCCCCTTCGATTCAAAAAATGAAAGATAATTCTCTCGGATATCATTGCCTTTCATTCTATTCCTCCTTATACCGTATACGGTGACAGATTCAGTATTTCAATTATACACGACTCATTCTGGCAGGTAAAGAAAAGACGCGGTCCCCGGCGCCCTGGCAGGCACCCAAAGACCGCGTCCCAGCTCAGTATCCCAGGTCTTCGCCGACGAGGATCACATGGATGCGTCCGGGGAACATGCTGTTTCTCGTGATGACCAGATCGCTGCAGATGCAGCCCTCTCCCAGGCAGTTGCGGCAGAGGCCGCCTTCCCGACAGGGCGTCTTCCCGGGAAAACGTAGCGCATTGATGGGAGCTGCCGTGTGCCGCACCCGCTCGATGGCCGCTTCCACATCGGCGGCGAGTTTATTTATGCCCGCGATGATGAGCACCTGGTCCGGCCCGTAGCAGAGCGCCGCCACGCGCGGTCCCCGCCCGTCCAGATTCACAAGGATGCCGTCTTCTGAGATGGCATTCGTGCTCATGAGATACACGTCTGCGGAGAAGCACTGCCGCTCCAGCATTTTTCGCTCTTCCGCGTCTTTCGCCGCGTCCCGGTCGATACAGCGATACGGTCCCGCCTTCACCGCTGCCTTCAGGCCGATCTCCTCGATGCTCATGCTGCCGCCCCATCCGACGGTGCTGCCTTCGGGAATGGCCACAAGCGCCAGCCGAAGCGCCTCTTCCTTCGTTTCTGCATACTCGCCGTTCATATGACGGCGGCGGAGCGCCGCGATCACTTTTTCCGCCGCCATGCGGTTCCGCCGTTTCATGAATTCGTCCATCGTCATGCCTCCTTTTCTCCGTCCCTCACCGAACGGATCACTGCCAGATGCTGTCCCAGATCCTGATATTTCATCTCATCATATACGCCGTACAAGATCTCTTCCCCTGTCCCGGCTTTTGCCAGTACGTTTCCTTCCGGATCGATAAAGAGCGAATGCCCGCCCAATACCACGCCATGATAAGCACCGGCCATATTCACAGCGCACACGTACATGCCGTTTTCGATGGCGCGGGCGCGGGCGAGCACCTCCCACCGGCTCACATGTCGGAGAGGCCACGAGGCAGGCACGATGACGAGCGTCGTCCCCTTTCTGGCCATAGCGCGGAACAGAGTCGGAAAATACAATTCATAGCACACCGCCATGCCGGTCTGAATGCCGCCGACGGATACCTGAAGCGCGCGTGAGCCCGCCTTCATAAGTTCCGATTCTAGATATCCATAGAAAAGATGACGCTTGCTATAGTGTCCCTTGATCTCGCCGTCCGGTCCGAAAAGGAGCGCCGTATTGTAGAGCGCCCCCTCATGCGCCAAAGGGAGCGTCCCCGCAGCGAGCGTCACGTGATGATACCGTGCGAAGGAGGAGAGCCCCCGGATCAAGTCGTCGCCGGGACGGGTCGCCAGATCCCGGATGCGCCGGAAATCATATCCGATGGTCCACAGTTCCGGCAAGACCAGCAGATCGCTCCGCGGCGCCGCTGCCTCCAGAAGCGAAAAGGCACGGCGAATATTTCTCTCCTTTTCACCGCTCTCGATCTCCATCTGGATCAGTCCGATGCGCATCGGCCCCGCCTCCTTTCTCCATTTTATTATATGCGCTCCGGCACAAAAAAAGAAACACAGGTCATGCCTGTGCTCTCCCGTTCATTATAAGACGCGCTTTGCTCCGATATAGCAATCCGACCAGTAGCCGCTCGTCATATCCGCCACGGCGATGCCCTGACTGGTGGTCGCGCTGATGAACTGTCCTTCTCCCATGTAAATGCCGGAATGGGACACACCGTCTTCATAAGTGGAGAAAAAGACCAGATCGCCCGGCCGGAGCGAACTGCGGGACACCTGCGTCCCAAGATGATACTGCTCATCCGCTGCCCGCGGCAGGGCCACGCCCTTCTTGCGGAACACATACTGAATGAATCCAGAGCAGTCAAAACCGTGAGTATCCGTTCCGCCGAACCGATATGGCACGCCGATATATTTCTGTGCTTCCGCCGTCACCGCAAGTGCTGTCTGTCCTGCAAAGGTGCCGCTTTGCCAGTCTATGGCGCCTCCATGTTGCGGATTGGGATGCCAGCTCAGCGTCTGCCTTCCATTCTCACTGCGTTCGATGACGATCTTATATTTCGGCATTGCCGTACCGGTAAGCGCCTGATATGTCTCCGGCCCTACCACACCGTCCGCGGCAAGGTGATGGCTCGCCTGAAAGCTCTTTACCGCCTGCGCCGTCGCCGGGCCGTAGCTGCCGTCTGCCGTCACATCATAACCGGCGGCCGCCAGGTTTCGCTGAAGCTCCCGGATCGGCGCCCCAGAGTCGCCAAGCTGCATGGCCGCACCGCAGTGCCCGCCCATCGTGAAAATCAGAAGTCCCGCCAAAGCCAGTTTTTTCCAATCCTGCATACGCCCTCGATTCTTCCTCTGCCGCGAGGCTCACTGCGCCTCCGAGGATCCTGCTCTGAATAAAGCTTTCCTTTATTCGTTAGAATTTATTCACTGTTTATGTATTTTCACTATTAATTTTATTTTAGCATAAAATCTGACGGCTGTCACAAAGCCCCCATAGGAAAAAGGCATTCCCCCGGAACGCCTTTCCTTCATTCGTCTTCTGCGCCATACCGCTTCCCGCTGATAAAATTGCGGTCCACCATGATATCGATATGGTACTTCGGATTCATCTCCTTCATCTCCGCATCGAGCGCACGGAATATCTCTTGATCGCTCTTTTTGCATCTTCCCGTAAACGACAACTCAAACGACAGATGGATATCGTCTTCTTTTTCTTCCACGAAGAAGTCATGATACGCCAGCGGCAGCTGCGACCGGTAGATAGCCGCCTCCAGATCCCGCATGTACTGCCCTTCCCGGGGATTGCTCACGGCCTTCGGATCTACATGGAGCACCGCCTGGATATGAAAACGCTCCTTGACTGCCTCCATGACGTGCTCTGCCAGATGGTGGCTGTCCACCAGATTCATCCGGCTGTCCATTTCCACATGAGCAGAGAGGAAATGATTCTCCGGACCGTAGTCATGGATGATGAGATCGTGCACGCCGTAGATACCGGGAATAGACAGCATGAACGCTTCTACTTCCCGATAGACTTCGCTGTCCGGCGGTGCGCCGATGATCGAATTGACCGCCTGTTTCAAGATAGAATAGCCGGTGTAGAGGATGGCCGCCGCCATGAGGACCCCCACCCAGCCATCGATATGATACCCGGTGAACCGCTCCGCCACCACCGCGGCCAAAACGCCTGCAGTGGAGAGCACATCCGAGACCGAGTCTGCGCCATATGCGCTGAAAGCTTCCGACCCCGTTGCCTTCTGAGCCTTTCGATACACAAGGGAAAGCGCCAGCTTGCCGATGATGCCCACAAGGAGCACCGCTACGAGGAGAGGGCTGAAGACGATGGGCTCCGGTGCCATGATCTTCTGCACCGAATCGATGGCCAGCGATATCCCCACATAGAGCACCGCCGCCGCCATCACCGTGGAATTCAGGTATTCCAGCCGACCGTGTCCAAAAGGATGCTCTTTATCCGAAGGCTTAGCCGCATAATAAAACGTAAGCAACAGCAGAAACGTCGATCCCACATCGGTCACATTGTTGAAGCCGTCCCCTACGACCGCAAGCGACCCGCTCTGCCAGCCCATGAATATCTTCGTCAAGCCGAGGAGTGCATCGATGGCCATGCCGGCCAGGCAAAACAGATAGGCCTTTCGCTGCCGCGTCTGTAAAGAATCCATATTTCGCCTTTCTAACACAAAAGGCCCTCCCTGCCGGAGAGCCTTTTCCCTTATATGAAACTGTCTTGCTCAGCCTTCGTACTTGTCGAAATCCAGCTGGTCCAGAATATCCCGCAGGTGCATCAATTCTTCCTTGGTCAGCGTGAGACCTTTCGTCATAGACGTGTGATCCGCATCCCAGGAGCGAAGATCAAACTTGGGACTCCGTCCGTTCCAGCTCGTATACGTGAGCTGTTTCTTCCAGCCGTTGGAGCTGACCGACAGATCGCCCAATTCTTCCATGATTTCTACACTGATTTTTGTCGGCATACGTTCTCACCTCAATGAAAAGATTGTGATTATCCTACCACAGCTCAAGCATAAAAATCAAGAATGCCCGCCAGGGAAATACGCCTCTCTTCTCCTGCACGAAGCTCTTTGGAGCGGGCAGAAGATAAGGCACCCTCCGCATCACTTTCCTTCTCTGCTCAATCTCAAAAACTTCCCATACCGGAGCACAGGAAAAGGCAGACGCAGTGCCTGCCTTTCATCAAATCTTTTTCTTTTCGTAATGCGCCCAGAACTCTTCCCGGAATGCAGTGAAGCGCCCCTCAAGGATCGCCTGACGCATATCCCGCATGAACTGGAGCAGAAAATACAGATTGTGGATGGTGAGGAGCCGCAGCGCCAGCGTCTCTTCCGTCTTGTACAGATGGCGGATATATGCCCGCGTAAAGTGACGGCACGTATAGCATCCGCATCCCTCTTCGAGCGGACGGAAATCATGCTCGTACTGTTTATTTTTGATATTCATGCGGCCGGTGTGCACCATGGCCATGCCGTTCCGCGCGACCCGTGTGGGAAATACGCAGTCAAACATGTCGATCCCCCGCGCCACGCCTTCCACGAGACAGTCCGGTGTGCCCACGCCCATGAGATAGCGCGCCTTATGCTTCGGCAGCCACTGCGTCGTGTGTTCCAGAATATCGTACATGAGATCGTGCGGCTCCCCCACGGAAAGGCCTCCGATGGCCAGCCCATCGAAAGGAAGCGAGGCGATCTGCTCGGCGCTCCGCTTGCGGAGATCTTTGTACATGCCGCCCTGGACGATGCCGAACATGCCCCGGTCCGTCCGGGTGTGCGCTTTAAGACACCGCTCCGCCCAGCGCGCCGTGCGCTCCGTGGACTTCTCCGCATAGTCATGATCCGCCGGATAGGGAATGCATTCATCGAAAGCCATGGCGATATCGCTTCCCAGATCTTCCTGCGCTTTCGTTGCCACTTCCGGTGAAAGAAACTGCAGTGAGCCGTCAATGTGCGAACGAAAATAGACGCCTTCTTCTTTGATCTTCCGCATCGCACCGAGACTGAACACCTGAAAACCGCCGCTGTCTGTCAGGATGCCGCCGTCCCATCCCATGAAGTCGTGCAGCCCGCCGGCCTCGCGGATGAGCGCCGTCCCCGGCCGCAGGAACAGATGATAGGTGTTGCCGAGGATGAACTGCGCGCCCATCTCATGAAGCTCGTCCGGTGTGAGCGTCTTCACCGTCGCCTGCGTGCCCACGGGCATGAACATGGGCGTCTGGAACGTGCCATGCGGCGTGTGGAGCAGTCCTGCCCGCGCACCGGTCTTTTCATCTTCCGCGATCAGCTCGTAGTTGATGACCATACTTCCTCCTCAGCGGATGAACATGGCGTCGCCAAAGCTGAAGAACCGGTATTTCTGCCGCACCGCTTCCTCATAGGCCGCCAGGATATGCTCACGCCCTGCAAAGGACGCCATCATCATGATGAGCGTCGATTCCGGCAGATGAAAATTGGTGACGATCGCATCCACGATATGCCACTGATAGCCGGGGTAGATATAGAGCTGCGTCCAGCGGCTGCCGGACTCAACGCGGCCGCTCTGCCCTGCCGATTCCAGCGTCCGCACAGACGTGGTCCCAACGGCGATGATACGCCGGCCTTCATCCCGTGCGCGGTTGATCTCATCCGCCACTTCTTCTGACACGGTATACCATTCGCGGTGCATCTCATGATCTTCGATGTTTTCTTCCGACACGGGACGGAACGTGCCAATGCCCACGTGAAGCGTCACGAAGAGGAGTTTTGCCCCGCGGGTCTTCATCTCTTCCATCAGCTCCGGCGTGAAATGAAGCCCTGCCGTAGGCGCCGCGGCCGAGCCCTTGTACTTCGCATATACCGTCTGATACTGGCTCTTATCTTCCAGCTTTTCATGGATATAAGGCGGCGTCGGCATCTCGCCGATCTGGTCCAGCAGATTGTCCCAGTCGCCGTCATAGCGGAACCGCACCCGCCGTCCGCCGAATTCCGTCTTGTCCAGAACTTCGCAGGACACGTGCTCAGAAAACGTGATCACCTCACCGGGAAGTGCTTTCTTCCCCGGATTAACGAGAACTTCCCATTCATCGTCTCCCTTCGGCGTGAGGAGCAGCACTTCCACTCGGCCGCCGGTACTTCTCTTTCCAAAAAGCCGGGCGGGGATAACCTTCGTATTATTGAACACAAAGATATCTCCGGGGCGGATCTCATCCAGGATATCCCTGAAAGTATGGTGCGCATACTCCCCCGATTCTCTGTCCAGCACCATGAGCCGGCAGGAATCGCGCGGTTCCGCCGGTGTCTGAGCGATCAGTTCCTTGGGCAGATCATAATTAAATTCTTCCAGTTTCATTTTCTATACCTTCTCAATATACCTTTTCCACTTTGGTCCCCGTGAAATAATGAGTGAGGATCTTTTTGTAATAGTCCTTGCCTCCGTGCTTAGACGCCATCGCTTCGGCTCCCCATTGAGAGAGCCCCAGGCCATGGCCTGCGCCGTAACCGGTGATGACCAGATTTTTTCCTTTCACTTTCAAATCGAAGAGCGTGCTGCCAAGGCCGAACCAGCTCTTCATCTGATCACCGGTGACGGTCTTCCTGCCCTTGCTTCCTTCGACAGTAAAGGATTTCACCCGGCCGGAAACGCCGCGATCCTTCACCTTCATAGGGCCTTTTTTCAGTTTGGACAGCTCAATCTTCTTCAGATCACCGATGCCCAGCACCTTTTGAAATTCCGCGACCG
Source organism: uncultured Veillonellaceae bacterium (assembly GCA_949286115.1). Lineage (GTDB taxonomy): Bacteria > Bacillota > Negativicutes > Veillonellales > Dialisteraceae > UBA1822. Next base: position 53,297 of record CASEBK010000035.1, read on the forward strand.
ATACGGTCTTCGTCCACGGCTGATCTACCACAGATGAGCTCTCTTCCTTCACGCCGCGCAGATAGGAGATCTGGCTGCCCCAGACATTCTCACTGTTTTCCGTATAGCCGCCGCCGTTGGAATGGAACACCGCGTCGATTGCCTTGCCGCCGCTCGTCACGAGCTCGCCGGCGGTCGCCGCGATGGCATTGTTCGTCGCCGTCGTTTCGACGGCCGTGCCGCGGTAGACCTGAGAACGGGTATCGTCCGTCACATCGTATCCTGCATCGCGGTAGCCGTCCCGATGATACATGGCATATGTCCGGGCCGCCACAGCCTGCGCCTTGAGCGCATCTTCGTGCCACGACGGCGAGACTTCACTCGGCACCACGCCGCAGAGATATTCTTCCATAGGCACCGCGTTCACCACAGTGATGCCGCTGCTGTAGGCTGACGGCAGAAGCTTGATGTCGCCGCGATAGGAATTGCCTTTCACGGAAAATGCAGCGCCGTCATCTTTTTTCGCTGACAGATAGACGGGCCCTTTTTTCTTCTTTCCGTTGATGACCACATCGCTTCCGCTCCGTGATATGGACAATGTTTGTCCTTTTTTGTAAGACTGCCAAGTCTTGCCGCCTGCCCTGGCTTCACTGTCACCAAGGCATTTCACCTGCACGGAGGCCTGCCCAGACAGCAGCCCCACTTCGATGACAGGTCCCCTCTCGCCCGGTTCGAGTCGGCTCATCTCATCTTTCACGGACTGAGAGCTTTTCCCCTTTGATTTTTGCACGGCCTGCGTGCTTTTCGTCTTCGGCTGCTCCCCTTTCAGGTAGCCTGCCTCTGCCGCACTGCCTCCCAGAGAGACCGCCGCCAGAAGCGCCGCCGCGATGATCCATGTTTTATTCATATTTCTTACCTTCTGAAAAACAGATTCAGCAAGATCGTTCCGATCAGGCTGACCAGCGCACAGCTAACGATCGGGAAATAAAAGTCAGTACTGCCCCGGGAAATATGGATATCTCCCGGCAGGTGTCCCAGGAAACTGAACCGTCCGCCGAAATAAAGAAACGCTCCGGCCGCCAGGAGCACCGCGCCCATCACCATCAACATCTTTCCCATTTGCATATGTCAGCCCTCAAACAGCGCCGTATCGCCCGCGCTCCAGGGGATCCCCAGATGGTCATAGGCAGCCTTTGTCGCTACGCGCCCCCGGGGCGTCCTCGTCAGAAAACCGATCTGCATGAGATACGGCTCATACACATCTTCGATGGTGGCCCGCTCTTCGCTCACCGCCGCCGCGATGGTATCGATACCCACAGGACCGCCGCCGAATTTCTCGATGATGGTCCGAAGCACTTCCCTGTCTGTCGCATCGAGCCCCAGCTGGTCCACATGAAGAGCAGAGAGTGCATCCGCCGCGATCTCGTGCGTGATGACACCGCTCCCCATGACCTGTGCGAAATCGCGGACCCGCTTCAGGAGCCGGTTCGCGATGCGCGGTGTCCCTCGGGAGCGGCGCGCGATCTCTTCGGCCCCGCCGTCTTCGATAGGAATGCCCAGAATATGAGATGCCCGAGAGACGATCTGCTTCAATTCCACCGTTTCATAAAACTGCATGCGGAAAATGATGCCGAAACGGTCCCGGAGCGGCGCAACCAGCGCTCCTGCGCGGGTCGTCGCCCCGATCAGCGTAAAGGGCGGCAGGTTGATGCGGTATGACCGTGCTCCCGGCCCTTTCCCCATGATGATGTCCAGCGAAAAATCTTCCATCGCCGGATAAAGGATCTCTTCCACACTTCGATTCAGCCGATGGATCTCATCGATGAACAGCACATCATGCGCCTCGAGATTGCTCAGGATCGCCGCCAGATCCGCGGGTCGTTCAATGGCAGGCCCGCTGGTGATGCGGAAATTCACATCCAGTTCATTGGCGATGATGCTCGCCATCGTTGTCTTCCCCAGTCCCGGCGGCCCGTAAAGGAGCACGTGATCCAGCGCCTCGCCTCTCGTGCGCGCCGCCTGGATATAGACGGAAAGATTTCGCCGCATATCCGGCTGCCCGATATACTCTGAGAGCGTCTTTGGCCGGAGCGACTGCTGCCATTCATCCCGTTCCGTCTCCTCCCGCGCCACGATCCGCGTCTCTTCCGCCGCGGTTTCCAGCGTTTTCGGACGGAGACTTTTTACCTGTTCGATCATTCTATGTCCTCATTCTTCCCAGTTCCCGAAGCGCAGCCCCGATGAGCGATGCGGTATCATCGATGGCGACAGCCAGCGACTGCACCACCGGCTCCACTTCAGCCGGCCTGTATCCGAGAGAGCACAGCGCCGCCACCGCTTCTGCTGCTGCGCCGGATGCCGCGGAGACAGACGGTGCAATGCCCGCCGTATCTTCCCCGGCAAAGCTTCCGATCTTGTCCTTGAGTTCCAGAAGAAGCCGCTCGGCCGTTTTTTTCCCGATGCCGGGAAGCTTCGTCAGGACGCCGAGATCCTTATTCCTCACCGCCAGTCCAAATTCTGCAGGCCGCACCGCGGAGAGCACTCCCATCGCCACTTTCGGGCCGATCTTCGATACGGAGAGGAGCAGCAAAAACAGGTCATACGCCTCCTGAGAAAGGAATCCGTACAGAGTCAGCGCATCTTCCCGCACAGCGAGGTAGGTGATGAGCCGTTCCTCCTGCTGCAGAGAGAGCGCATCCCGGTCCTTCTCGGAGATGTAGACCCGATAGCCGATCCCCCCTGCTTCAATAAAGCAGCTGTCCTCAAAAATGGCGGTGACTGTCCCGCGAATATATCCTATCATTGACTTCTCCCATAAATGGCCTCGTGCTCCGTTCGATAGATCGCGGTGAGGCCGATGGCCAGTGCATCCGCCGCATCGTCGGGGTCGATCTTTTCCGTAATACACATCATGCGCATCACCATATCGATGACTTGCCGCTTTTCCGCCCGGCCATACCCCACGACCTGCTGCTTCACCTGAAGCGGCGTGCATTCAAAGAGCGGCACCTTTTTCTCAAATCCTGCGAGAAGAATGACGCCGCGCGCCTGGGCCACTGCGATCGCTGTCGTGATGTTCCTGTTGAAATACAGCGTCTCCACGCCCATCACTTCCGGCTGGTAAGCGTCGATCAGCTGGCAGACTCCGGTATAAACGATGTTCAGCCGTTCCGATGGCGTCATGTCCGGAAACGTCTCGATCACACCATAGTCCACCGCCGCAACGCGGCTTCCCGCTTTATCCACGATGCCAAATCCGCACCGTCCCGTACCGGGGTCGATCCCTAATGCGCGCATGGTCCTCCTCTCTCCAGTCCGCCCCGTTCTTTGCCGCCGGCGGCTTTGTCTTTTTATTATACCACAGGCCGGAGTCCCTCTTTATGCTGCCGCAGCCACAGAAAAACGCGGCCGCCCGAAGACGATGCCGCGTCTCTTTACCTGCCGATCACGGAAGGCCGTCGTTCAGCAGATGGAGGTAATGTTTCTGCAGATTGGCTGTCACTTTGCCGATCTTGCCGTCGCCGATAGGCTGTCCGTCGATAGAGAGCACCGGGATGACCCCTGCAGCAGAATTGGTGAGGAATACTTCCTCCGCGCTCATCATCCGTTCTTTCGTAATGAGCTGATTCTCCTGCTCCGGTTCAATGACCGTCACACTGCACGTCGGCGCCACTCTCGTGAGGATGAGCTGACGGGTGATGCCCTTCAGCATATAGTTATCCGCCTTTCTTGTCCAGATAACGCCGTCCTTGACGATGAACAGATTCGAATGAGTCGCTTCCGTCACCATACCGTCGCGCAGGTAGATCGCGTCATAAGCGCCCTTTTTCTGTGCTGCTGCCCGATCCATGATATTCGGGAGCATATTGAGACTCAGAATGTCGCAGTGCGGCCAGCGGGTATCTTCTGCCGTCACGCAGGAAACGCCCTGCTGTGCTTTTTCGATCGCCCCCATGTCGAGCGGCCGCGCATAGACGAGCGTATTCGGCTTCATGGCCATGCGACCGGGGATCGTGAAATCATGCGTTCCCGCGCCGCGAGTCACCGTGAGCACCAGGTACCCTTCTTCGATGTTGTTCTCTTCAGTGACGATCTCATGGATCTCTGTAAATTCATCGGGCGCGACCACCGCGCGGATGCCGAGGAGCCGCATGGAGCGGTACAGCCGGTCTACATGATAAGACAGTGCGAACGGATGTCCCTTGTGCACGCGGATCCATTCATAGCAGCCGTCGCCGAACTGGAGACCGCGATCATCCGCGTTCATCACATTGGCAAAACTGTAATAATACTGGTGATTATAGAAAATCGTAGCCTTTTCTTCTGCCATGACGTCCCCCTCCTTATAGTGTTATTTACTGCGGAGCGCTTTCACTTTGGCGATGAAAGCAGGCAGGAATTCTTTCAAATCTGCCGTCACCGCATAGTCCACCATCTCCATAATTGGTGCATTCTTATCCCTGTTCACAGCGATCATGATATCTGCCTTGACGCCGCACATATGCTGCATCGCCCCGGAAATACCGAAGCCGAAATAGATATGCGGCGAAACAGATTTGCCCGTCTGCCCGATCTGACTGCTGTGCGGTTCCCATCCCAATTCACAGATGGGGCGGCTCGCACCAACGCTGGCCCCCAAAAGGTCTGCCAACTCATGAAGCAGCGCCCATTCTTCTTCGCTGTGGATCCCGCGGCCGCCGGCCACGATGATCTCTGCCTTCTCGATGGGGTTTTCTTCCTTCGGCACAGGAATGACTTCCTTCAGGATCGTGCCAAGATCGTCAGCGGTAAGAGAGACCGGCACATCAATGATCGTCCCTCTGCGGGATGGATCCGCTTCCGGCAGGTCAAAGGTGCCCGGACGGACAGTCCCCACCTGCGGGCGATACTGCGGGCTGATGATGTCCGCCATGATGTTGCCTCCCATAGCCGGACGGGACCATACGATGAGCCCTGTCTTTTCATCGACAGAAAGTTCCGTCACATCAGCCGTCACGCCGCATACTACAGCTGAAGCGATGCGCGGTGCCAGATCCCGGCCATACGGCGTCGCCGCGAAGAGGATGGCGCTCGGTTTCTTTTCCGCAAGAAGCGCGCCCAGTTCTTTTTCATACGCTTTGCCATCATAATGCGCAAGGAGCGGGCTGTCGATGACATAGACCACATCTGCGCCATATGCTACGAGCGTCTCCGCTTCTGCGCGGACGCCGCTTCCAATAAGCACCGCTTCTACCGCATCTCCCGTCGTTTCCGCCAGCTTCCGTGCTTCACCAAGGAGCTCGCCCGTGACGTTTTCTACTTTGCCATCCCGCACTTCGGCAATGACGTAAATCCCTTTATAATCAGAAAAATCCATCGCGGACCTCCTTAAATCACATTGACTTTTGCCAGCGCGTCAGCAAGCATCGCTGCGGCATCAGCGGCCGATTGGTCTTCAATTCTCAGATTTTCCTTCTTCGGCGGCACCACCGGACGGATGCCCCGCACCTGCGTAGGCGATCCCTTGAGCCCGATACGAGCCGGATCGATATCAAGATCCGCTGCCGTGATCTGATGGATCTCTGTTTCATATTTCCGAAGGATGCCGAGGACGCTCGGATACCGCGGCGTATTCAGCGCAGGCGCTGCCGTGACGAGCGCCGGGAGTTTGAGCTCCAGCACTTCACAGCCTTCACCGACCTGACGGGTCACGGTAACTTTCCCATCCTCATACTGAAGCCCCACTGCTGCGCTCACATCGGCGACGCCAAGCATGGCCGCCACTTCCGGACCGACCTGCGCCGTATTGCTATCGATCGATTCCTGGCCGCAGAAGATCAGGTCGAAATCATTGCCCAGTTTACGGATGACCGCTGCGAGCGTATAGCTCGTCGCCAGCGTATCCGCTCCACCGAACGCGCGGTCCGTGATGAGATATACATCGTCTGCCCCCATGGATACCGCTTCCAGAAGAACGGCTCCCGCCTGAGGCGGCCCCATAGTGATGACCGTCACCGTGCCGCCGACCTGACTTTTGAGCGCCAGCGCCGCTTCCAGCGCATTTTTATCACAAGGATTCAGAATGCTGTTCGCGTTGTTCCGGTTGAGACGTCCCGTGTTCGGGTCGACTTCCATCTTCGACGTATCCACGACCTGTTTGACGCAAACGAGAATTTTCATATTGTCCCCCTTCTTTTACGAAATATGAAAGGAAATACTCATTTATATCTATTTAAGTATAGCTGAACGGCGTTTTTTTTTCCAGTCATTTCGGGAAATTCCGCTTTTCCCCCTGCGTCTTCGCAAAACCGATCTGCCCACCGCTTTCACCACACGTGCGCAAATAACACACCGCCTTCTCTCATATGAAAAAGCCGCTGCGGCCTCTTATGAAAGAGACTCAGCGGCCTTGAACTGATCTTCAAAACTTGGCTGTAGCAAACATTTTCACGTCGTCTTTTTTAGCTTCCTTTTGATCTTTGTAATGATCAAGATCGTCCTCCAGTTTCTTTCTGAATCCTTTCATCGTTTTCATCCATCCTTGTATCGTTTTATAGTTGGCAGGAACCCCTCTTCCTCAGGATTCTCCGGGCTTTTATATCACACGGTCCAGCAAACGGGATGCCGTTTAACCCCTTTTATTTCAGATCATGCCACGCGTCGGCAAGGCGGGCGTATTCTTCCATGGAGAAGGTCTCACCGCGGCGCTTGCCGTCTACACCGGCACGGGCAAGAATAGCCTCCCCCAGCTCCGACGGGATACCGCCGGTCTTCATGGCGTTCGTGAATACTTTCCTCCGCTGACCGAAGCCCATCTTGACGAGGCGGAAGAACAGTTTTTCTTCTTTCACGACTACGGCAGGCGTTTCTCTCCGGCGCATGCGAAGCACAGTGGAGGTCACGGCCGGCCGGGGAATGAATGCCGTGGGCGGAATATCCAGGATCTTCTCGACGGTACAGTAATACTGCACCGCGATAGAAAGCGCGCCGTAGGCCTTGCTTCCGGGCTCTGCCATGATGCGGTCGGCCACTTCTTTCTGCATCATGAAGACAAAGAGTGCGATGGGGAGCTCCGATTGGATAAGATAGAGCAGGATAGGCGTGGTGATATAGTAAGGCAGATTCGCCGCGGCGTGCCAGGTCTTGTCTCCCAGAATGCCCGGCAGGTCTGCTTTCAGCACGTCTTCGTAAATGATGTGCACATTTGGATAGGGCTCCATGGTATGGGCGAGCACCTCTTCAAGGCTGCGGTCGATCTCAAAAGCAGTCACATTCGCCCCGGTACGGGCAAGCGCCTGCGTGAGCGTGCCGATGCCCGGGCCGATCTCCATGACGGGCGTCCCAGCTTCAAGCTCCGCGGCTTCTGCGATGGCACGAACCACGTCCGGGCGAATGAGGAAATTCTGCCCCAGTTTGTGTTTCAGCCGGAGATGAAACCGACGGACGATGTACTGCACTGTCTGGCGGTCTGCCAGTTCGACTTCAATCATGGATGTCCTCCCTTGTATCGGCGAGCGCCGCCTCCCATTCTTCTCTGGTGATGCCAAAATGATTCAGCCGCTTCACGAACTGACGGCTGTTCCCATAGCCGATGCCGAGAGCTGCCCCTACAGCAGCGCGCTTCTCTGCGGCATCCGCCGCGCCGGAAAGGCCCGCGGCAAAAAGATCGGCTGCGCTGAAGCGGTGCGTATCCTTTACCGTCTGAACACGCACCTTTGCGAGCGCTTCCCGGATGGCCTCGGGCGAGGCGTTCTCGATGCCCACGTCACCGGGCGCCATGGCGTCTTTTTTGGGGACGAATGCATGCAGGGCCTCTGGAAAAAGCGCGGTCAGACGCTGCCGGATGCGTTCTCCCGGGCCGTCCGGATCGGTCAGGATGATGAGCCCCTGCTTTTCATAGGCTGCGCGGAGATCGGCTACGACGGCCGGGCGGAGCGTATACCCCTCCGTCACTATGACATCTGCGTCTACGGCAAGGGCGATGCGGGCAGCATCCGATCTTCCCTCGCAGACGATGACCTGCCTGATCATCAGTCCCTCACCACGTAGCCGATGCCGCGAATGGTATGGATGTATTTCTGCCCAACTTTCTCATCGATCTTGCTGCGAAGATAGCGCACGTATACGTCTACAATGTTCGTATTGCCCACATAGCCATATCCCCACACCTCTTCCAGGATCTGTTGGCGCGTGAGCACACGGTTTTTGTTCTTCGCAAGGAAGAGTAGCAGATCAAATTCCTTCTTCGTGAGATCGATGTACTCATCGCCTACGCGCACTTCGTGGCGATCCGGAAAAATGAGGAGGTCGCGGATGGTGTACGACGGGTCCACGATGATAGCCGGCTCTTCATGTCGGCGAAGCGCCGCCCGGACGCGTGCTACGAGTTCCTTCGTCGCATAGGGCTTGGCCAGGTAGTCGTCCGCTCCCGCGTCCAGAGCGTGCACTTTCGCATCTACGCTGCCGTTCTCCGACAGGTAGATCACCGGGAGCGAGCTCACTCCCCGTACTTTTTCCAGAATGCTGTGCCCATCCTTGAGCGGCGCGTCCGGATCCAGAATGATCAGATCGACCTGTCTCTGCCCCGCCAGATCCACCGCTGATTCTCCCGTATTGTCCAGGAGGCAGGTGAAACCTTCCGCTTCCAGCTTCATCTGCAGGAAATGTCCCACGCTTTTATCGCTTTCAATGATCAGTATACAGTTTCTCATGATCCCCTCCTGAAGCCCTCGCCGCGAGGCGCTTTTCTTTCCCTTTTCCGGCTCATGATCTCCAAAATATTTTTATTTTCTAATCTTTCTTAATCCTATGATAACATACCCGCACAGAGAATCAAATATGTCTTCGTGCTCATCCAATGGGAAGCAAACGAAAAGCACCCGCCGCAGCGGATGCCTTTTTAAGAAAAGATCATGCTCCGGCGGAGAGCACCGCACGCAGCCAGTCCGCCAGAAGCGGCCGCGTCGCCGAGAGGTCGAAGAGCCACGCCGCCCCGGCCATCGCAAGGAGCGCGAGGAGCAGGACATTGCCCCACACGTAGACCGTATGGAAACGCTTGTCTTCGGTCCCGATCATGCTCCGAATGAACGACATGAGAAGCGCCAGCAGATTGAAGAGCCCCACCGCGAGCAGAAGCGTCATGCCAGACAGACGATAGACCGTAGCCTTCTCGATATTTTCCAGCACGGAGGCAGACCAGCCGATGCCTGCAAAAAATGCCGCCAAGATGGCTGCGACGATGCCAACCGCTGCCATCGACTCCCGCTGGAAACGTCCCATCTGCTCCCGGACGCGGTCTGCCGCCTCTGCCGCCACGCCGGCTTTGCCGATCATAGCCGCCGCCTGCCGCTCCCTCAGCTCTGCTGAAGCATCCAGGTACCCCAGATGTGCGGTCTCCAGAGAAACGAAATCGGCCAGTTTCCGCAGGTCCGCCGCATACCGGCTTTTCTGCGCTTCCCGGTCAGCGCAGAAAAGCCGCAGATTCTCCGCCAGCGTATCCGTGCTCCGGTCGCTGCTCCGATGGATCTCGGACAAACGGAAGAAGACCCGAGACGGCTCAGGCACAAATCCGCCGAGAAAGATCTCCTGAAAAGCCGCATCATACTTTGCCGCTTCTTCTTCATTGAAACGAAGGACCGTCCAGGACAGCGCATCCAGCACTCGGTCGAGCGCTTCCATTTTACAGTCTTCATTGTTCATCCGCATCGCTCATTCCCCCGTCCGTATCTGTTCTTTGGAAATCACCGCGCGGCTCCCCGTGCCGCCCCGAAATACCTTTGCCCACGGACGGCCCTCTTTTTTCGCGTCCCGCTCCAGGTAGCACGGATGGAGCGTGCTCCGCTTCTCAATGACCTCATCGGCCGTCTTTTTTTCCTCCCCGGTGAAGACGTCCGCCGTCTCTGACTTCAGATACAGCGGAGACGCGCCCGCCGTACAGTACGCATAGTATACCGCCGGCACTACCGGACCACAGGGCCACGCCTCGAAATCATCCTCAAAGCAGGGCGCATCGAACGCCGTGTAGAACGCCCGCTGCAGTTCGTAGAGGATCTTCTGCAGTTTCCAGTTATTGATGGGAGTGCCCTCCTCCGCGCACGCATTGAGCACATACCGCGCCGCTGCCATCGCATCTCTCACGGCCGCCTCCTCCTTTCTCCGTTTTCTTTCCTTATTCGTATTATAGCACGCAAAAAGCCGCTCCGAAGAGCGGCCCGTCTTTACTGCACGAGGTACACGTTCACCCGGCGGTTGCCCCAGCCGTACGCCTGATCAAGGGTATCCACGCCCACGTCTACAGTCTGTCCGTTGATGCCGCCGCCGATGTCATCGGCCAGCGCATAGCCATAGCCTTCTATGAAAAGGAGGCTCCCCAGGGGAATGACGTTTGGATCGACAGCCACATGGCCTTTGCCTGCCACGTTGCCGCTGGCCGTCCGGCCTGTGCCGCCGCCATCATAGGGCGTGTAGGCAGTGGACTGCATGCGCATCACCTTTTTATATTCGCCCCGGAAGACCGGCGCGCTGCGGAGCTTCTGCCACACCGCCTCGTCGACCGTGCCGGTGGCTCTCATACCGCAGAAATTCTGAAATTCCCGGACCTTTGCCGCGGTGCCCCGTCCGTATACGCCGTCCATCGAGCCGGGCGCGAAACCGTGGAGCGTCAGGAGGTTCTGCAGATGGGCCACCCGAGGTCCCCGATCGCCTTCGCGAAGGGCACTCGAGGTCTTCGGCGTCTCCCGAAGGGCTTTCCAGGTTGTCTTATCGATCTTTCCCGTCACGGAAAGTCCCCGTTCCTGCTGGAACGCCCGCACGGCCGAAGCAGTCTGGCTACCGTAAACGCCATCCGCCGCGCCGGAGAGATACCCTGCCTCATGGAGCTGCCGCTGCGCCTCTTTCACCGCACCGCCCCGGTCTCCCTGCGAAAGCGTCTCTTCGGAAGATGCGTTTTTCTCAAGAGCCTCTTTCGTCTTTTCATCGACGATGCCGGATACGGGCAGGTCTTTTGCTTTCTGGAACGCCCGCACCGCCGCGGCCGTCGCCGGGCCGTACAGGCCGTCGACCGCGCCTTTGAGGTATCCTTCGTCGATGAGCCGATGCTGACAGGCAGCCACGTCGGCGCCGCGGTTCCCTTCCGTCATGACGACGCCGCCCCCTTTGCGTCCGTCTCGGTCTTTCTCCTTCCGGATACGGCGGACCGTCTCATCGTCGGCCGCGCCCGTTGCGGCAAGACCGTGATCGGCCTGAAAGAGAGCCACCGCTCTGGCCGTAGTCGAGCCGTAGTCGCCATCCGCCGTGCGGGCAAAGTACCCTGCCTCTGCGAGCGACTGCTGCAGCTCCGTCACCGCCGCGCCGCTCATGCCCGTGCGAAGAGTCGCCGCCGGCGCTGTCTCCATGGAGAGGAGCCACAAAAGCGCCGCGCAGGCCCCGATGTATCGTTTCCGCAAAAGAGTCACCTCCAAAATCTGTCTTATTTTATCACCGCTTCCCATTTTTGTAAAAATTTCGGGCATTTTCAAGGCTTTCGGCTCCACTTTTCCCGTTAAATCGGCACTATATATGTCAGGTGAGGCATCATCCTCTCTCTGTCCTGTCAAGATTGTCTACAGCATGCACTACTTTTCATTTCTCTGTCCGCGCAGAAAAGATACTTCGCTCCGCGCAAAAGCAGACCCCGAAGAGCCTGCTTCTTCATTCCTTATTCTTTTGGCGCGCTCGGACAGACATCCCGCAGGAAGCAGCCTGCACAGTCCGGCTTCCGCGCGTGACACACTTTGCGGCCATGCCAGATGAGCCAGTGATGCGCCGCGGACCAGTCCTCCATGGGAATGGCCTTCTGCAGCCCCTCTTCCACTTCAAGAGGCGTCTTTCCCACGGCAAGCTTCAGCCGATTCGACACGCGGAAGACATGTGTATCCACTGCGATAGCCGGATAGCCCCAGAGCACGCTCCGCACCACGTTTGCCGTCTTGCGTCCCACGCCGGGCAGTTTCGTGAGCGCCTCAAAATCCTGAGGCACCTCTCCGCCGTATTCGTCAAGAAGCATGCGGCAAGTACCGAGAAGGTGCTTTGCCTTCGCGTGATAGAGCCCGCAGTCGCGGATCTCGTTTTCCAGCTCCGGCAGAGTGAGCGCGATCATCTTCTCCGGACTGTCGAGCCGCGGGAATATCCGCTGAGTGATAACGTTCACCCGAGCGTCCGTGCACTGCGCGGAGAGCATCACCGCCACGAGGAATGTGAACGGATTGGTATAATGAAGCGCCGTCTTCGTCTCCCCGTAGACTTCTTTCAGCCGCCGGAGCTGCTCCTGCCGGAGCGCTTTCGTCATCCTCATGCGTGCATCAGCAGGTACTCATGAGCGGAGAGCGCCGCTGCTGCCCCCTCTCCTGCGGCGATGATCACCTGCTTGTACGGGCCGTCCGTCACGTCCCCTGCGGCGAAAAGCCCCGGCACATTGGTACGGCCTTCCTTGTCCGTCACGATCTCACCGGCACGGTTCATCTGCACTTCTGCGGGAAGGAATCCGTTATTCGGAATGCCCCCCGCTTCGACGAAGCAGCCCTCCACGGGGATCGTCTCCGTCTCGCCCGTTTCTGTATACTTCACCGTCACCGATTCGATCTTCTTCGTCCCTTCGATGCGTTCCGGTACGCAGCCGATGCGCACGTCGATGTTGTCATGCTCCTGCATGCGTTTCACGAGGATCTCCTGCGCACGGATGCGGCTCCGCACGAGGAGGTAGACCTTCGGGCTGATCGCCGCGAGCTCGATGGCCGCCTGTACCGCGCTGTCTCCTCCGCCCACTACGGCGACGGTCTTATTGCGATAGAAGGGGCCGTCACAGGTGGCGCAGTAGCTCACGCCGCGGCCGGTGAACGCCGCTTCGCCCGGGATGTCCAGCGTGCGGCTCCGCTTGCCTGCGGTGACGATGCACGCTTTGCCGACGATATCCTGCCCATCGTCCAGATGCGCCGCGAAAGTGCCGTCTTCCTGCCGGGTGAGCGTCTCCACCGAAGCCGTCTCGAAATCCACAGGATACTGACGCACGTGCGCTTCCATCTTGTCCGCCAGCTCGAATCCGGAAATAGACGGGAATCCCAGATAGTTTTCGATCTCGCTGGTGAGCAGGATCTGCCCGCCGAAGTCTGTCGTCACGACGACCGCACGGAGCTCCTTCCGCGCCGCATACATGGCCGCGTTCATACCGGCCGGGCCGCCGCCGATGATGATGATGTCATACGCTTTCATGGCCTTCCTCCTTCTATATTGAAAAATTTCGTTTTGCTGTATCTATTATATCGGATGAAGACGAAATCCGCAACGGCTTCAGAAGTCCGCGCCGTCCCGCTCGCCGATGAATTCTCTCAGGATGGAATGATCCGGCACGACATTCTCATCGAGCTCCTCGAAAGGCATGAGAAACGTGAGGAGCCGCTGCGCGTCCGCATACTGCGGGCTTTCTCTGCCGATCGCCCTGAGGAGGGGCATCGCCTTTTTCTTCAGCACGGGGAGCTCGTAGAGGAGCGCTGTATTGAAGATGACATCCGCCCGGCCCTGGAAGAGGAAGATGTTCTCCTCCTCGCCGCGGCGCACGCGGTTCCACGAGGCGAGCGTCGTCTCCGCGTCCATGCCCCGCGTACGGGCATCCCTTACCATGCGCCGAAGCAGGCGTGTATCCGTGGTGGAGATGCGGTTGTGATTGTTGATGGAGAGCTGCGTCAGCGCCCCCAGATAGATGTGCATGCACTGGTAACCCGGCACGAAATGGGTGAGCTCCGGATTGAGGCCGTGCAGCCCTTCCACCAATACGGGCTGATCCGGGCCGAGCTGAAACTCTTCTTCGCTCCAGCTCTGCTTTCCGGTCCTGAAATCGAAACGAGGCAGACGGATGCGCCGCCCTTCAAGAAGCTCGCCCATGAGTTTTTGAAAAAGATCCACGTCGAGCGCGTCCAGATTCTCATAATTGACTTCCACGCCAGGCACGCGCTCTTTGTAGAAATCATCGAGAGAGACCATCACGGGCTTCACCCCGTTTACCCAGAGATGCACGAGGAGCCGATTCATGAACGTCGTCTTTCCCGCTGACGACGGTCCGGCGATGCACACCATACGGATCTTCGGCTTGCGCCCGCAGATCTCATCGGCCAGATGGCCCAGACTTTTTTCGTGGCGCGCCTCCGCCATGGCGATGAAATGACGGATATCTCCATTGTCGATGGCCTTATTCAGCTCCGTCACGTTGTGACAGCCGATGATCTCGCCCCACTCCTCCGCCTCGAGGAAGACCTTCGCAAAGAGCGGCTCCTCCTGATACGGCCCGACGGCATGCTCTCCTTCGTCGGGAAAGCGCAGCAGGAATCCCGGCGCGTACGGCGAGAGACAAAACGCATGGATGCAGCCCATGTGCGGCAGCATGGGACCGAAATAATAATCTGTCACATCCCCCGCGCGGTACACGCCGATCTGCACGAATCCCCGCGCCTCGAGAAGATCCGCCTCGGCCTCGCATCCCTTTGCCCGAAGGAAGCGCACCACGTCGCAGCAGTGGAGCATCACCTGGCGGATAGGACGCGCCTCAGCCGCGATGGCCCGCATGGCCTCCTCGAGCCGGGCGAGCTCTCCAGCCCGCGGGATGTGCCCGTCGGGAAAGCGGCAGTAGAGCCCGCTGCCCAGCGAATGTTTCACCTGCACGTCCGCTTCCGGTCCGTACACCTCCTTCACCGCCGACACGAGGAGCATGATGAGCGTCCGCTGATACGCCAGGTATCCCGGCTTCGATGCGAGCGGCACCCACCGGACCGTTCCGTCCCCAGGAAGCGGCGTCTGGAAATCAAGGATCTCTCCGCCGCAGTCCGCGAGCACCGCCTCTTCAGAGATGGCTTCCCCGTGGAGCTGCCGCCACAGATCGCCCGCCGTACTTCCCGTCGGCAGGGCAAAAGTCTGCCCTTCACAAAAAATATTCATAATGCGCACCCCCGTTCTAAAACATTTTATCTTTCGTTCCTTCTATCTGTATGATACAATAAAATTAAGAATAATAAAAAAAGAAATTACTGTCATGTATGATGAAAGGAGAATCTTCTATGAATCCCTATGAAAATGCCGAGACCATGAGCCGCGGGCTGTCTATCAATATGCCCGGCCTCATGAAGGACGTGTACGCCTGGATGGCCATCGCGCTCCTCATCACGGGCTTCACCGCCTATCACGTATCAGAGAGTCCCTTCCTGCTGTCGCTCCTCTTCACGAGCAAGCTCAGCATGTGGGGCCTCATCATCGCCACCGTCGCGCTCGTGTGGCATCTTTCCTCGGCAGTCTCCCGCATGTCCCTGCGGGCGGTCACCACGGTCTTCCTCGTGTATTCTATTCTGAACGGTCTCACACTGGCCTCCGTGTTCATCGTCTATACGACGACTTCCATCGCGAGCGTCTTCTTCGTCACCGCAGGGACTTTCGCTGTCATGTCCGTCTATGGAACGATGACGAAAGCCGATCTCTCCCGTATGGGCAATCTCTGTCTGATGGGGCTCTTCGGTCTCATCCTGGCGACGATCGTCAATTTCTTCTTTGAAAATTCCTTCTTCGAACTGCTCATCTCCTATGCGGGCATCCTCATCTTCACGGGGCTCACCGCCTACGACACGCAGCAGATCCGCCGTATCGCCGAGACTCACGACACGGGCGCCACCGACGCAGGTCAGAAGATCGCCATCATGGGCGCGCTCTCCCTCTACCTCGACTTCATCAATCTCTTTCTCTACCTGCTCCGCATCGCAGGTGACCGGAGATAAGAGAATATCCCGCTCCTCACGAAACGAGGGGCGGGATATTTTCCTATCTTCTTTTCCGCGTGCAGGACACGCAAAAAGCCCGGAAATCACTTTCCGGGCTTTTATTCTTATCCGTTGTGATTTTATTTCACAACGATGTTTACTACGCGGCGCGGCACGACGATGCATTTCACGATGGTCTTACCATCGGTGTACTTTGCCAATTCCGGCAGAGCCTTCGCTTTTTCGGCAATGGCGTCTTTGTCCATGGCGACCGGTACGGTCATGGTCGCGCGAACCTTGCCGTTCACCTGCACGGCGAGCTCTACTTCGTCTACCACGAGGGCGCTCTTGTCCACTTCCGGCCACTTCACATCGTGAACGCTCTTTTCCGGTTCGCCCAGATGCTGCCACAGTTCTTCCGTGATGTGCGGTACAAACGGCGCCAGAAGGATGAGCAGATTCCGCACCAGTTCTTTCGCGCACGCTTCATGGATGGCGTCATGCTTCTCCACATAGAGATACATGGCATTCACCAGTTCCATGATGGAGCTGATGGCGGTGTTGAAATTGAACTTCCCGTCCAGGTCTTCCGTCACTTTCGCGATGGTCTGATGCAGACGGCGGCGGAGCGCTTTTTCATCTTCATTGAGCTCCGGCGCGCTGGTCTTCGTGAGCTCCATGTAGCGGCCCACGATGGCCCACACGCGCTTCAGGAAGCGATAGGAGCCTTCCACCCCCTGGTCGCTCCACGCAAGATCTTTTTCCGGCGGCGCCGTGAAGAGGATGAAGAGGCGGGCCGTATCAGCGCCGTATTTCCCGACGATCTCTTCCGGACTCACCACGTTCCCCACGGACTTGCTCATCTTGCCGCCGTCTTTCAGGACCATGCCCTGGCAGAGGAGGTTCGTGAACGGCTCGGCGTCCCGCACGAGTCCTTCATCCTGCAGGACCTTCATGAAGAAGCGGGAATAAAGCAGGTGCAGGATGGCGTGCTCGATGCCGCCGATATACTGATCGACAGGCATCCAGTAGTCTGCCTTCTTGCGGTCAAAGGGCTCGCCGGCATTCTGCGGATCCGTGTAGCGGAGGAAGTACCAGGACGAATCGATGAAAGTGTCCATGGTATCCGTCTCGCGGAGCGCGTCGGCGCCGCACTGCGGACACTTGCAGTGGAGGAATTTCTCGCTCGTCTGAAGAGGAGAGGTCGCTCCGGCAACGAAGTCCACGTCTTCCGGAAGAACGACGGGCAGATCTTTTTCCGGCACGAGCACCGGACCGCAGTGCGGGCAGTTGATGATCGGGATAGGGCAGCCCCAGTAGCGCTGACGAGAGATGAGCCAGTCGCGGAGGCGGTAGTTGACCTTGCCTTCGCCGATGCCCATCTCTTCAAATTTCTTCGTGATGGCTTCGCGGCCCTCAGCGGAGGTCAGTCCTGTAAACTCTGCGGAATCAACGAGGATGCCGTCTTCATGATAGGCATCTTCCATGGAGGAAAGATTGAGCGTACCTTCTTTGTTCTGCACGACCAGTTTGATGGGCAGGCTGTATTTCTTGGCGAACGCCCAGTCGCGTTCATCGTGAGCCGGTACGGCCATGACCGCGCCGGTGCCGTATTCGTAGAGGACGTAGTTGGCGATCCAGATCGGCACGCGCTCGCCCGTGAGCGGATGGACGGCGTAGCTGCCGGTGAACATGCCCAGCTTTTCCGCCGCTTCCGACGTACGCTCGATATCATTTTCATTCTTCACCTTGTCAATGAAGGCGCGGATCTTGTCCGCTTCCGGATTGCCTTCAATGAGGCGCGGCACGAGAGGATGCTCCGGCGCGAGCACCATGTAGGTGACGCCGTAGACCGTGTCCACGCGGGTGGTGTACACGGGGATCTCCGCGTCCATGCCCTCTACTTTGAAGGAGAACTGCGTGCCCGTGGAGCGGCCGATCCAGTTGCGCTGCATCGTTTTTACACGTTCCGGCCAGCCGGGCATATGGTCAAGGTCTGCCAGGAGACGGTCCGCATAGGCAGTGATCTTCAGGAACCACTGAGAAAGGTCTTTCTTCACCACCGGCGTCTTGCAGCGCCAGCAGCGGCCTTCTTCGACCTGTTCGTTCGCCAGTACGGTGTGGCAGCTCTCGCACCAGTTGACCTTTGCTTCCTTCTTATAGGCAAGGCCGCGCTTATAAAAGATCTCAAAGAGCTTCTGGGTATGCTTGTAGTAATCTTCCCGGCAGGTGAGCACCTTGCGGTCCCAGTCGTAGGAGAGGCCCAGTTCTTCCTGCTGGCGGGTCATGTTATCGATGTTGGAATAGGTCCACTTCGCCGGCGGGATACCGTGTTTGATGGCCGCGTTTTCCGCAGGCATGCCGAAGGCATCGAATCCCATGGGATGGATGACGTTGTAGCCCTGCATCTTCTTGAAACGGGCGATCACGTCGCCGATGGAGTAGTTTCTCACATGGCCCATGTGGAGATTGCCCGACGGATACGGGAACATTTCCAGTACGTAATACTTTTTCTTGTTCGGATCTTCTTTCACTGCGAAAGCGTCCGTGTCCTTCCAGATCTTCTGCCATTTTTTCTCGATCTGCTGAGGAACGTATTTTTCCATACACTCACCTTCCATACTTGTCAGGATACCGGCAGCGCCCAATGTCCCTATGATTTTTAAGTATATCGGTTCCATTATAATATGCTGTCCCCGGAGCGTCAAACAAAAAGAGGAAAAGCGCCGCTCTTCCTCTTTCTCTCATTTTCGCCGTCACAGCGCCTTATCCAGCGCGCTGTATACCGCGGGCGCCTCAAAGCCATACCGCCAGAAAGCGGCCCCGCCCAGTTTGTACTTCTCTACGAGGCCGAGCTTCTCCGCAAGCGACCGCTCTTCTTCGAGCCACACCCGGCGGCGCACGCCTCCTTCCCGCCAGTCCGCGTAGAACTGACGCTCCTTGGTCTGCCACCGCGGCACGATCTTGTGCTTCCTTGCAAATTCATCCGTATAGTAAACGGTGAGCACATCGGAGCTCACGCTGCCGTCGTCCCCTGTCCATACGCGGGTATAGAAAGGAAGCCCCAGCACGAGCTGATCCGCCGGCACCTCTTCAAGAAGCGGCGGCAGCACCCGGTCCAGCCAGTCATACGCCGAGACCGGCCCGGCGTGGCTGCTTCCCGCGGCTGTCTGGTCGTACCCCATGAGGATCTCGTAGTCCACATGCTCTGCCAGCCCCTTCCGGTCATAGCAGCCGCTCCAGTAGCTGTCCGCGTCGCCGATGGCAGTGATGTCCACGGAGACTTTCTTCCCCATACCGTGCATGAGGTCCGCCGTATCGGCCATGAAATCAGTGAACCGCGCTGCGTCCTTCGGGTCCATGTTCTCGAAGTCGATGTTCCATCCGTCCAGGCCGTACACTTCCGTATACGCCGCGAGCCGCCGGAGAAATGCATCCTGCGCCTTTTCATCCTTCAGAAAAACGGACGTGGCATCCGCGTCAAAATCATTGTTCACCATGGGCATGACGAGGACGCCCGCTTTCTGCGCCCGATCGATATAGTCGATGGGATAATAGAGCCGTCCCGTGCTCATGGCACTGTAGGCGCCCCAGCCGGGAGAGACGATGCGCTTTTCTTTCCCCTTTTCAAAGAAGGGCTTCGACGGGTCGAAATCCGAATCAGGGTCCCACATGACGAGCACTTCACCGTCGTTTTTGATCTTCTTTTTCGCGTCGGATCTCTTCTTATCCTTTTTTTTCTTCTTTTCCTGTTTGGGCTTGTCGAATTTGATCTCTTTCTTCTTTTCGTTCAGTTTGAACGTAAGGCCCGCCTGATCGCCGAAGAAGGAGATGTCCGCGAGGCCGTCTTTGCCAACGGGCAGGCGCACGCTCTCTCTCCCTTCACCCACAGGGACGGAGGCGAAATAGGCGCTTCCTTCCTTTGTGATCTCCCAGCGGCCGCCCCGGGCGAGCGCTTCCGGCGCGCCGTACACGCGACCGTCCCGAAGGACGAGCGTCTCTCCTTTCCATTCTTTATTTCTGATTTTGAGCGGGCTCTCTGTGCTGGCCGCGGTATCTGCCGCTGCCGCCGCCGTGCTCACCGTGAGCAGGAGCGTCGCTGCCGCCACGCTCATCCAGATGTGTTTCATGGTCTGTCCTTTCTCTCCTGCGACTCTTTCGTCGTTTTTCTATTGGCACCTCAGGTATAATGTAAATAATATAAAAGATGGCGCGCCCTCCGTCAAGGCGGCCGGAAAGGATCGTCATGCATCAGTATCTCACTTTCATCGGGGACTTCCCTATCCGTTTCTACGGCATCTTTTTCTCGCTGGGCATCCTCTCGGGATGCATCACCGCATATTTTCTCCTCAAAAAGGACGGCCGCGGCTGGGAGGAACATATCTTTGACCTGGGCCTCACCATCGCCTTCACAGGCATCCTCGGCGGACGGCTGTGGGACGTGTTCTTCTTCGACTGGGACTACTACCACGACCACCTGCTGGAGATCCCCTTCGTGTGGCAGGGCGGCATGGCCATCCAGGGCGGGCTCATCTTCGCCTGCACCGCCGCGTACCTCTACCTCCGGCGGCACCGCATCCCGGTGCTCCACTTTGCAGACGTGGTCGCCCCGGCGGTCATTCTTGGACAGGCAGTGGGACGCATCGCGAACTTCATGAACGGTGATGCCTTTGGTCATCCCACCGGCGCGGCCTTCGGCCTTCTCTATCCGCACACGACGCTCGCCTTCCGCACGTACGGCGCGCAGCCGCTCTGGCCGGCGGAGGTGTGGGAGTGCCAGGGGGACATGATCATCTTCGTTCTCCTGCTGTGGTACTCCTGCTTCCGCCACGCGAAAGGCACGGTCTTCTGCCTCTACGTCATGCTCTACTCGCTGCTCCGCTTCTTCCTCGAGTATCTCCGCGGCGATTACGGTACGCTCCTCTGGGGGCTCAAGAGCGCGCAGCTCACCAGTCTCGCCGCTTTTTCCATCGCGGCACTCCTCTTTCTCTATTTCCACTTCAAGTATCACGGTGAAACAGACGAAGCGCCTGCGGGCCAAGCAGACCGCTAAAAAGCATCAAAAAAATCTCTCCCATCCCGAAGGATGCGGAGAGATTTTTCTTTTGTCTTATTCGGTGAGATCGTTTCGAAGCGCGCGGTGCGCCATGCCGACAGCCACTTCGTTGAAACGGAGGACCCCCACGCCCACATAGACCGCTACGCAGAGATGCTCGTTCCACCGGGCGATGCCGATCTTGCCGCCCACGTTCATGCCGAGAGCTTTCAATTTGATCTGCTCGATGGCGGACTCCACCGCGCCCAGCACGGCCCCGTCGCCTACGTGCGTATCGGAGACCACGTGCTGGCGCTGCGCCGCCACGATGGCCGATTCAAAGATCTTCGGCAGGATGTCCGGGAAGCGGCCGCCGAAATTCACCGCCACCGCGCGGATGCCGCTCTCGGCGAGCCGTCCGCGGAGGGCGTTCTCATCGGCCCGCGTCTCCGAGAGCGCCATGCGGAGCGCCACGCGTCCCACGTCCGCGCTCTGCAGTTCCCGCTCCATCAGAGGCTCCGTTCTTTGATCTCGCGGATGAGGTCAGCGATGAAGACCGGCAGCATCCGGCTGCCTTCGTCGCCGCCGTTTCTCGTGCGGACGGAAACAGTGCGGCTCTTGATCTCCTTGTCGCCGATGATGAGCATGTACGGTACTTTTTCCGTCTGGGCCTTGCGGATCTTGTAGCCCAGCGTCTCATTGGCTTCTTCCAGCTCTACGCGGATGTTGGACTCGGCAAGGGTATCCGCCACATCCTTCGCGTATTCGAGGTGAGACTGCGCCACGGGGATGACCTTCACCTGCACCGGTGCGAACCAGGTGGGGAACGCGCCGCCGAAGTGTTCGATGAGGATGCCCAGGAAACGCTCCAGGCTGCCGTAGCCCGCGCGGTGGATCATGACGGCGCGGTGCTTCTCGCCGTCTTCGCCGATGTAGTTCACGTCGAACCGTTCCGGCAGCTGCATATCCATCTGGATGGTGCCGCACTGCCAGGTGCGTCCCAGAGAGTCTTCGATGTGAAAATCGAGCTTCGGTCCGTAGAACGCGCCGTCCCCTTCGTTCACCACATAGGGCACGCCCGCGTCTTCGATGGCGTGGCGGAGAGCATTCGTGGAGATCTCCCAGAGCTCGTCGGAGCCCATGGAGTTTTCCGGACGGGTGGAGAGCTCCACATGGTACTGCAGGCCGAAGACACTGTACAGGTCCTGATACATATGGAGCGTGCCGATGACTTCCTTCTCCATCTGCTCAGGCGTCATGAAGATGTGCGCGTCGTCCTGGGTGAAGCAGCGCACACGGAAGAGGCCGTGGAGCGCGCCGTGCAGCTCGTGGCGGTGTACGAGGCCAAATTCGCCGACCCGCTTCGGGAGCTCTTTGTAGCTTCTCTGCTTCGTCTTGAAATAGAGGATGCCGCCGGGGCAGTTCATCGGCTTCACCGCATAGTCTTCGCCGTCGATCTGGGTGAAGTACATGTTTTCTCTGTAATGATCCCAGTGGCCGGACTGGATCCAAAGCTTCTTCGAGAGAATGATCGGCGTCATGATCTCTTCATAGTCATATTTCTTGAACAGCTCCCGTTCATAGTCCATGAGGAGGTTGCGGAGCACCATGCCCTTCGGATGGAAGAACGGGAAGCCCGGCCCTTCTTCGTGGAAGCTAAAGAGGTCCATCTGACGGCCCAGCTTTCTGTGGTCGCGCTTCTCCGCTTCCGCACGGACGAAGAGAAAATGATCCAGGTCTTCCTTGCTGTAGAAAGCCGTGCCGTAGATGCGCTGGAGCATCTTGTTGTGCTCATCGCCCCGCCAGTACGCGCCGGCCACGGTCATGAGCTTGAACGCCTTCACCTTGCCGGTGGAGCGGACGTGAGGTCCTGCGCAGAGATCCGTGAAGTCGCCCTGCGTGTAGAGGGAGATCACCGCGTCTTCCGGCAGATCTTCGATGAGCATCACTTTGTAGTCCTGCCCTTTTTCTTTGAAATAAGCCAGCGCTTCTTCCCGGGAGACCACTTTCTTTTCGAGCGGCAGGTTCTCCTTGATGATCTTTGCCATTTCCTGCTCGATGGCGGCGAAGTCGTCCTGGCTGAACACATGGTCGCTGTCGATGTCGTAATAGAAACCAGTATCGATGGCCGGACCAATGGCGAACTTGATGCCCGGATAGAGGTGCTGCAGGGCCTGGGCGAGAATATGAGAGCAGGTGTGGCGCAGGGTAAAGAGCCCTTCCTTATCTTCCTTCGTATAGAACTCTACGTGCGCGCCGTCCTGGATGGGTTCGCGGAGGTCCGTGAGCGTGCCGTTCACGCCGGCGGCGACCGCATCCCGCGCAAGGCTGTTGGAGATCTTTTTCGCGGCTTCAAAGAGCGGCACAGCGCTCTCGAAGTCCAGTTCTTTTCCGTCTTTCAGAAAAATCTTGACCATGTTCTCTTCCTTTCTGTGAAGTCCCGGACCTGGGGCGCCCGTCCTTCGTGACAAATAAAAAAGCTCCCGCCCGCAAGGGACGAAAGCTGTCTTCCGTGGTTCCACCCAAATTGACCCCCGAAGGGATCTCTCGTCGGCTGCTAACGAAGCCACCCGAAGGCGCATACTTGCCTTCCGCGCCTCTGCTGTAGAGGGGTAACTCACAGGGCCGCCCGTCCATTTTCACCGGCCATGGACTCTCTTTGGGGCTGCTTGCTGCGGTCATATCTCTGTCACTGCATTTATTGTGCCTACTATAGAGGAAAACACCGCCTCTGTCAAGAGAAATTTTTCTCTCCGCCCGTGCGCTGCGCCTCGTAGAGCTGAAAATATTTTCCCCGTTTCGCCAGAAGTTCTTCGTGCGTGCCATCTTCCGCGATGCGCCCCCGGTCGAGCACGATGATGCGGTCCGCGTGGCGCACTGTAGAGAGGCGATGCGCGATGAGGATCGTCGTCCGGTCTTTCGAAAGAGCGGCGAGCGTCTCCTGGATCTGCTCCTCCGTCTTCGTATCGAGCGCCGCCGTGGCCTCGTCCCATATGAGGATGGGCGGGTCCTTCAGAAAGACCCGGGCGATGGCGATGCGCTGCTTCTGCCCGCCGGAGAGCTTCACGCCCCGCTCGCCCACTTCCGTCGCATAGCCTTTAGGAAGCGCCCGAATGAATCCGTCCGCGGCGGCCATGCGCGCCGCCTGTTCGATCTCTTCCTCCGAAGCGTCATCCCTTCCGTAGCCGATATTTTCCGCCACGGAATCGGAGAAGAGAAAAACGTCCTGCTGAACGATGCCCACTGCCCGTCGAAGCGCCTTCTGAGACACGTCCCGCAAGTTCGTGCCGCCCAGCGTGATGCGCCCCTTCGTGGGATCATAGAAACGAAGGAGCAGGCTCACGAGCGTGCTCTTCCCCGCACCAGTCTCTCCCACGAAAGCGGTGGTCTTCCCCGCCTCGATGGTGAAGGTCAGGTCCCGCAGAATGGGACGGGCCGGATCGTAGCCGAAGGTCAGGTGATCGAAGACGATGTCTCCGCCGCGGGCCTGCACGGGAAGCGGATGCGCCGGGTCTGTCACCGAAGGGCGGACCGCCATGATCTCTTCGAAGCGATGAAGCCCCGCCATGCCCCGCTGATACACTTCCGCCAGAATGGTGAGGCGGAAGACCGGCTTCATGAAGATGTTCACATAAAGCAGAAACGCCACGAAATCCGCAAAAGCAAGCGTCCCGTCGGCGATCATGAGACCCCCGGCAAGGAGCACCGACACATAGATGAAATTGGTGAAAAGATTGATCCCCGCGGAAAAGGTCGCCACCAGCCGATAGGAATCGCACCGCGTTCGCCGGAGCTCGTCGCTCTTCTCGCTGAACCTGTCAAGCTCATACTCTTCCCTGGCAAAAGCCTTCGTGAGGCGCACCCCGGAGAGGCTCTCTTCCACGCGGGCGCTCACCTCGCCCATCTTCGCCCGATTTCGCCGGAAGGCCGCTTTCATCCGGCGGTTCGTATGCACCGTCTGCACGGCCTTCACGATGAGGAGCGCCCCCACGAGCAGCGCCAGCTGCCAGTTCATGGCCAGCATGATAAGAAGCGTCCCTGCCATCGTCACCGCGCAGATGAAGAAATCATTCGGTCCGCGGAAGGAGAGCTCGCTCACCTCTGTGATATCGCTGGTGATGCGCGACAGGAGCTGTCCCACTTTTTCATTGTCGAAATAGGAAAAGGACTGCCCCTCGATGTGGGCGAACAGATCGCGGCGCATGTCGTGCTCGATGCCCGCGCTCATCACGTGGCCGTAATAGGACACGGCATACTGGATGAGGAAATTACACGCGTACAGCGCCAGGAGCGCCGCCGCGCCGACATAGAGCGCCTCCATATCGCCTGCGGGCAGCACCCGTGCGATGAGATCCCGCACCACCACCGGAAAGATAAGGTCCAGCGCAGACGCAGCGAACGTTCCGAAGATGACTCCCGCAAGGAGCCCTTTGTAATTGCGGTAATACCGAAGCCAGTGTCCGATCATAATCGCCTCCTTCCTTATTTCTCCTCTCCACTCCGAAAAGGCTTCATCTGCTCCAGAAGCTTTGCGTTCCACAGCCGCTCATAAAGATACTCCGCCCCGCGGACGCCGCAGAAAGGCAGGTCTGTAAGGAACATCCTGTCCGTTGCCGGATAGGCTATGATGCACGGCGTGAACGGCTTCCCCAGCCGGATGAAGCGCGACTCTTCGTGAGCGCTCGCCAAGAGGAGCCCGCCCTGCCACGCATCGTACGCCGCGCCGATAGCCGCGTCATCTGCGCCGACAGTGAGCACTTCATCCGCGGCGGGAATGGAAATATCTGCACGGTGCTGGAGGTGCACCATGAGCCGCTCCGTGTCCGCCCATTCGCCGCGTACCGCTTCCGCCAGCCCCGCGGCCTCAGAGGGGAGCGCCGCGATGAGGATGCGGTCAAACCACAGAGGCCCCCAGAGGGACTCCATGTCCATCGCCAAGTGCCGCATGTACGTGTTTCGCCGCTCGATCTCTTCCTTCACGGCGGGCAGCCCGCTGCAGGGAAGTGCCTCCGCCATGCGGGAGAGCCACCGTTCTGTCCCTTTCATGCCGTAGGGCAGCCCCACGGAGAGGTATGGCACTCCGAAGTCCTTCTCCATCTGCTTCGCGGCAGCCAGTCCCAGCTCGTCCCGCACCACCAGATTGAGCGCCGCTGCCGGGGCCCGAAGGATATCTTCCCAGGAACTTCCCGCACCGGGCATGGAGAGCACTTCATAGCCCGCCGCTTCGAGAAGCCGCTTCAGCTCTGCCGCATCTTCTCTGCCTTTCAGGAGAAACGGCGTCACGCCAAGCACATTGACCGCGCGGGAGCGCGTCTTCTGCGGCTTCATCTCCGCCACTATCCGAAGGAGCGCCTGCGACCATCCGCCGGCAAAGCCGCCCTTCACGCCGCCGCTGTCCATGGCGTACACCGGCCACGGCAGGTCCGCCCGCGCCGCGATGCCTGCGATGTCATCGCCGATCATGCTGATGCTGCAGTTGTTCTCCACGAAGACCCGCTCCGGCGCGTCCATTTTTCGGATGGCGTCGAAGCCGCGAAGCAGATCCTCCTCCGTGCCGTACACGATGGCCGTGCCCGACGGCTGGGTACACGTCATGTGGGAGGAAAGATAGCCCGCCGCATTCTCCAGATAGCGAAGCGCATAGAAATAGCACCAGAGAGGCCCATTCACCAGCACGTGGCTCTTCGGCACCCCCATGAAGAACGCCGCCGCGCCGGTGAGCGCACAGGTGTCCGTATGATGGCACGCCGCCTCCCATTCTGCCTTAGACATAGGCGATGCCTCCTTTCTCACCATACCGGCAGAGGAGCCGATAGATGCCCCGGAGCAGACTGATCTCCCCGGAGGCGCCGATGAGCGCCACCATGGGAAGAAAGAGCTGCTTCGTCCCCGGATCGAGCAGCTCATCCGTGGTGAGCAGGATATCGGATGAGCGGATCGCTTCCCGCCCTTCGTCCGCGGAAAGCACCGGCGCCGCCGTCACCGCCCGCACGGCCTTCGCCATGGCAGATCGGTCGTCTCCAGTGAGATTGTCATAGAGCACCACCGCGGAGAGCTTCATGCGGAGCCGCCTGATGGATTGCACCGTATCCGCCGGATCATACCGCAGGAGGCTCCGCCCGATGCCGAGGACCGCCGATTTCCCTTCTGTCACGGGGAGGACCGAACCGACAAAATCATCCAGTTCCTTCTCCTTCGACTGAAGGAGCGCTTCGCCGTCTGCTTCGCGGCCCAGATGCGCTGCGAGCGTCCGGATAAAGCGGCGCGTATTCTCCCAGCCGATAGGATAGACCGGCGGCAGGAAAGAAATGCCGAACTCTTTTGCAAGCCGCGCCGCCGTTTCTTCAAGAAGGCCGTTCGCCTGACCCACGCTGCCGAGGATCACCCCCAGCGACGCCGACGGGATCGCCTCCCATTCCCGCACAGGCACGTACCCCGGAAACTGCCACTTCGCGTCGAGTCCGAACCAGGCGAGCATATCTTTCACTTCTATGGTGTACTGTCCCCACGGCCCCATCTGATCGCCCAGAAGCAGTACCCTGCCGGGAACATGCTCCTGCGGGCGGAAGAACCGCCGGATGATCTGATCCATCATGGCGCGCACGCCGTCCTCATAGGCGCCGCCGAGGAAGCCCGCCGCCGGAGAGAGTAGGATGGGGATGCCAAGCTCTGCTTCTGCCTCTTCACATACCGCCTCCACGTCGTCGCCGATGACGCCTGCCATACACGATGTAGCCACGGCGATGCATTTCGGGTGGTACGTCTCCGCC
Source organism: uncultured Veillonellaceae bacterium (assembly GCA_949286115.1). Lineage (GTDB taxonomy): Bacteria > Bacillota > Negativicutes > Veillonellales > Dialisteraceae > UBA1822. The sequence goes on from CASEBK010000035.1 coordinate 80,830, forward strand.
GCGTAGCGCAGCACGCCCCTCAGCCGGTCCGTCCCGCCGAAGATGCAGTCCTTCTCCCGCAGATGAGACGACAGGAGAGGCGATGCGGGAAGCTGCTCCCGGCGCCCTTCGCCAAACATGCGGAACTGGCTCCCCGCGTCCATGGTAGAGGCGATCTGCGCGCATCCTTTCGGGCTGTGGAAGATCACCACCGCCCCCTCGCAGAAAGCGAGCGCCCGATATACCCCGGGCATGACGCAGCTGCAGGACTCCTTCTTCGTCAGGAGCCACTTAGTCTTCAGTGCCATACTTCGTCACCAGCGCTTCCAGCTCATCAAACGTGACCGGCGTGGGTACCGTGAGCTCCGTGTTGTCCCAGATGGCCGCCGCGAGCTTCCGGTAGACCTCTGCCTGTGCCGACTCCGGCGCGTATTGAAGCACTGTCTGCCGGTGGTTCTCCGCCAGATTGACGATCCGATCTCTCGGGATGAATGCGATGAGCCGCGTATGGAGCCGTTCTGCAAATTCCGCGAGGAGCTCTTTCTCTCCCGGCGTGTTCCGGCTGTTTCCGATGAGCCCTGCCAGGCGCACTTTACCCCTTGCGGCGAAGCGCCTCACCCCTTTGGCGATGTTGTTCGCCGCATAGAGCGACATGAGCTCTCCCGACGACACGATGTAGATATCCGTAGCATAGCCCTCGCGGATCGGCATAGCGAAGCCGCCGCACACCACATCGCCCAGCACATCGTAGAGCGTGAGGTCCGCTTCGGGGAGCGCCTTCATGCGGTCCAGCAGCTGCAGCGCCACGATGATGCCCCGACCGGCACAGCCCACGCCCGGCTCCGGTCCGCCCGCCTCCACGCAGGTGATGCCGTTCCATCCGGTATGGACGATGTCTTCTGCACGGATATCTTCCGGCTCTGACGTGCGCACCTTATCGAGCACCGTCTCCCGGCAGATATGTCCCAGGAGCAGGCGCGTGGAATCATTCTTCGGGTCGCACCCGATCTGGCACACTTTCTTCCCCACAAGAGAGAGCGCCGCCGACACGTTCGACGCGGTGGTGGATTTTCCAATTCCGCCTTTTCCATAAAATGCGATCTTTTTCATAGTTCCTCTTTTCCGGGCCGCCCCATACGGCCGCTTTTGGTCCTCCGGCCTTCCTGTATTGTAACCTGCCTTCCCTCAAAATGCACGGGCGCACAAAAAAGCTCCGATGCATGAAGCACCAGAGCTTTTCTGGGAAATATCACGCCTCTTCCGCGGCGGTATCTTTCTTTTTCACGTGAAGACCGGCGTTGCGCACGCTGTGACCGTGCTCGTGCCACTTGACCCAGATGGACGTGGCCACACAGATGGAAGAGTACGCACCGCTCAGGAAACCGATCATCATGACAAGGGCGAAGTTCTTCGTCGTATCCCCGCCGAAGAAATAGAGCGACGCCACGGCGAACATGGTCGTGGTGAGCGTGTAGCAGCTCCGGCGGATGGTCTGCCGGATGGAGTCATTCGCCAATGTCTCGTAGCTGTCCGTTTTCCGATGAGTATGAAGATTTTCACGAATGCGGTCGAAGATGACCACTGATTCATTCATGGAGTAGCCCAGGACCGTCAGAATGGCTGCCAGGAACGACCCGTCGATCTCCAGCTGGAAGAACGCGAAGACCCCCAGCACCATGAGGATATCGTGACAGATGGCTGTGATCGCTGAGATGGCGATGCGGTGCTCGAAGCGGAACGACATGTAGGCGATGAGGAAGCCGAAGGAGAGCACCACGTTCAGCAGGGTGTTCTTCGTTACTTCCGAGCCGATGACCGCGCCCACCGTTTCGATGCGGTTCATCTCCGCGGGATTATCCGGGAGAGCGATGTCCGCCACCACTTTCTGAGATTCTTCCGACGAAAGATTTCTCGTGCGGATGATGACGTTCCGCCCCGACTCCTCCTGCGTCTCTCCGGAGAGCTGGATGACACTTGTCTCGAGGCCGTCCTTTGCAAGACCTTCGCGGACCTCCGCCACCGTCACGGGATCTTTGTACGACACGTCGAGGATGGTGCCGCCGGTGAAATCAATGCCGAAATTAAAGCCGTTCATGAAGATGGACGCCAGCGACAGGATCACCAGCAGGCCCGACAGGGTGAACCAGTATTTGAAATGGCGCACGACGTTGAATTTTTTCATCTATCATACCCCCTTTTGCCGCCGAACCACCAGGGGTTATGGATCCACGAAGCGTCGATGAGGAGCATGAGCAGCGTCCGGCTCACCGTGATGGCCGTGAACATGCTCACCGCCACGCCAAGGCCCAGCGTGAACGCAAAGCCTTTCACCGTGCCGCTTCCGAGGAAGAAGAGGATCGCCGACGTGATGATGACCGTCATATTCGCATCGAAAATGGTCGTAAAGGCGCGCTTGAACCCCGCCTGGACCGCCAGGCGCAGGATCTTGCCCGCAGCGATCTCCTCCTTGAACCGTTCAAAGATCAAGATATTCGCATCGACGGCCATCCCGATGGACAGGATGACGCCGGCGATGGAAGGCAGCGTGAGCGTCGCCGAGAGCCCATAGAGGATCGCCAGGAGGATCAGCACGTACACCAGAAGCGCCACGTCCGCCACGAAGCCCGCCATGCGGTACATGGCCAGCATGAAGAGCACCACCAGCGAGAGCCCGATGGTGAAGGCCGTGATAGACTTATCCTTCGAGTCCTGCCCGAGGGACGGCCCTACCGTGCGCACTTCCATGACGGACATCTTCACCGGGAGCGCACCGCTCCGCAGCAGGATCGCCAGATCCTTTGCCTCGTCCAGCGTGCGCTGGCCTGTGATGACCGCCCGGCCGCCTGTGATGGCTTCATTCACCACCGGGTCAGTCAGGAGCTCGCCGTCCAGATAGATGGCGATATGGCGTCCGATGTTCGCTTCCGTCAGCGCGGCGAATTTATCTCCGCCCTCATCGGTAAATTCAAGCGCGACCACCGGATTTTTGCCCTGATCCATCTGCTCTCTCGCATCCTTCAGGTCCTCGCCGGTGAGCGCCGTATTTCCTTCTTCATCCTTAAACTCCAGCACGGCCGTCTTGCCGATCGTCTCGATGGCCCGCTGGGGATCTTTCTCGCCCGGAAGCTCGATGATGATGCGGTTGGCCCCTTCCTGCTGGATGATCGGCTCCGTGAGGCCCATCTCGTTGATGCGCTTCTGCATGATGCCGATGACCTGTGTCATCGCTTCCTGTGTCACCTGATTCTGTTCCGTGTCCTCCGCCTGCATCACGATGTGCGTGCCGCCCTGCAGGTCGAGCCCCTGACGGATGCTCCCCGCCAGGCCGCCGATGGTCAGGCCGAACACGGCGATGATCGCGGCGATCACCACCCAGAACCGGACGAACGCCCCCTTGCGAAGGCTCGCCTTTTTCATAGTATCTTTCACTCTTCACACCCCTTCAGCGCACGAAATGAGCGCGCTTTTCCGTGACAAAGCCGCCCATGCGCTGGTCAAATTCGTCCGACGGGACCCTCTCAACGATCTGGAAATCCCAGAGCACCGCCACGCGCCGCTCTTCCGCCACGCGGGGCAGGTACCTGTCGTAGTAGCCCGCGCCGTGCCCCAGCCGGTGCCCCGCCTCGTCGCAGGCCACCGCCGGCACCAGCACGAGATCCATCGCCTCCGGCTCCGCCGTCTCATAGCCCGGTGGCAGGTCCCGGAGCCCGTACGGCCCGGGGACGAAGTGCTCCATATCCAGAAGCCGTCCCGCCACCATGGCCCGCTCCGGCAGACACACCGGCACGTATACCTCTTTTCCCTCGCGGAGCGCCGCCCGGAGCACCTCGTCCAGATCCGCTTCGCCGGGAAGCGCGAGATACGCCAGGATGCGCCGTGCTGCCCGGTAGCAGGGAAGCGCGAGCACCTCCGCGGCAAGCTTTCTCGCCATGCGCGACGTCTCATCAGCAGAAAGAGCCCGCCTTCTGGCGAGCATCTCCTGCCGCAGCGCCTTCTTTATCTCAGAAGCCGTTTTCATGCGTCGTCCTCTGTGCCGGCCGTTTCTTCTTCCGGCTCAGATTTCTTTTCCGCCTTCTCCTGCGGCTTGTCCTCTGCGGACTTTCCGGCGCCTTTCATGATGGACGCCTTATCGATCTTAATGACCACTTTCGGCGCGATCTCCAGCGTCGCCGTATCGTCCCGAAGGGAACGGATCACGCCGTAGATGCCGCCCGCAGTGACCACATGGTCTCCCTTTTTCAGCGAGTTCAGGAAATCGTTCCGCTCCCGCTCCTGCTTCTTCTGCGGCCGATACATGAAGAAATAAAAGGCCGCGATGAGCACGAGGAAAGGCCAGAACATCTCCACCAGACCCATGATTTCGTTCAACAGATTCACCTCCTGCGATACGTTTCGTTTTTCATTGTACCACAGCCCCTCCGAACTGTCTTTCAGGAAATATAAAAAATTTGTATAGGGCCCCTGCTCTTATCTTTTCCCCTCATATCCTCCTCACAGAAAAACAGCGCCCTTTCGGACGCTGCTCTTTGTTTTTTATTCTCCTTTCGAGCTCGGGAAGCCTTCGCGTTTTTTGATGACCGTCTGACCGCCCATGTAGGGACGGAGCGCTTCAGGAATGACGATGGAGCCGTCCGCCTGCTGGTAGTTCTCCATGATGGCAGCTACCGTGCGGCCTACGGCGAGACCAGAGCCGTTCAGGGTGTGTACGAATTCCGGCTTGTCTCCCGGATGGCGGCGGAAGCGAATGTTCGCCCGGCGCGCCTGGAAGTCAAGGCAGTTCGAGCAGGAAGAGATCTCGCGGTACTTGTTCTGCGCCGGCATCCACACTTCGAGATCGTAGGTCTTCGCAGAGGAGAAGCCGATGTCGCCCGTGCAGAGGCATACCACGTGGTACGGCAGGCCCAAGCGCTGGAGCACGCGCTCCGCTTCGGCGGTGAGGCTCTCCAGCTCATCCCAGCTGTCTTCCGGCTTGCAGTACTTCACCATCTCTACCTTGTGGAACTGATGCTGGCGGATAAGACCGCGAGTATCTTTGCCGGCGGAGCCCGCTTCTTTCCGGAAGCACGGCGTGAAGGCCGTCACATGCACCGGCAGGTCTTTCCCGTCGAGGATCTCGCCGGCGAAGTAATTGGTGAGCGGCACTTCCGCCGTGGGAGTCATGTACATGTCTTCCCCTTCCACCTTGTACATGTCTTCCGCAAATTTTGGGAGCTGGCCCGTGCCCGTCATAGACGCGCCGTTGATGATGTACGGCGGGATGACTTCGGTGTAGTCGTTCTCCCGGGTGTGCATGTCGAGCATCAGGTTGTAGATGGCCCGTTCGAGACGCGCCGCGTCGCCCAGGTAGAAATAGAACCGCGCGCCGGAGACCTTGCCCGCCCGTTCGGCGTCGAGGATGCCCAGGTCTTCGCCCAGCTCATAATGCGCCTTGATAGGGAAATCGAAGGTTGGAATCTCGCCCCAGCGGCGGACTTCCGGGTTCTCGCTGTCGTCTTTGCCCACCGGCACAGATTTATCTGTCATGTTCGGGATGCGGAGGAGGAGCGCATGAAGCTCCGTCTCTACTTCTTTCAGTTCCCCATCGATGGCGGCGATCTTCTCGCCCACTTCCTTCATCTCTGCGATGGCCGCCGAAGCGTCCTCGCCGTTCTTCTTTGCCTGAGCGATCCTCTTCGTCTCGGCGTTCCGCTGGCTCTTCAGCGCTTCCGTCTCCTGCAGCAGGGCGCGGCGCTTCTCGTCCAGTTTGATCACCTCGTCCACATCGAAGGGATTGTGACGGTTCTTCAGATTCTCCTTCACTTCATCCGTATGCTCTCTGATGAATTTGATATCCAGCATCTTCTTCTCTCCTCTTCTATAAAATCTCTCTGGGAAACAAAAAAATCTTCCATCCCAAGGGACGAAAGATTCGCGGTGCCACCCAAATTGCATTGCTGCCAGCTCTCTGTACGATATCGGATACGTCCGTCCGGTTCATCGCCGGCCGCTCCAGAGCGGAAACTTCTCTCTCCCCCACAGGCTCGCACCGGCCGCCTGCTCTCTTTGAGTTCTGACAGAAGATTTTCTCTTTCTCTGCGTTGCATCTATTATAGCGAGCCCGCCGGGATTTGACAAGATGCGGCCTCTCCGCTCCCTTCCGCCTTCTTCAAAAGGAAAGTCCTCTTTGCCAGCAAAAGGTTCTTTCACGGCGAGTACGTTCTTTCTGCCTGAAGAAAACGCGCATCCAGACCGGTCGGCACCTCCGGCCTTTTTGCCTCCAAAAGCGGTCTTCCTTTCAAACAGAGCAGAAAAAAGAAAGGCCCCTTTCGGAGCCTCTCCTGCTTTTCCCTCAGTCCGCCCGGCCGAGGATCACTTTGGTCCGAGACGGCGGATACGGCGCATCCTCTGGAAGGCAGTAGGTGATGTCTGTGATGGTGACGGTATAGGGCCGATTTTCCCGTCCGGCGGGCACGCGGACGCGGTCGCCGATGTGAAGGCTGTCGTCCTCCGTGCGGTAGCGGTAGGCATTTCCGCCTTCCTCGAAGACGACGCTGCAGTAGATGTACTCGCCGGGCCTGCGCCGCCGCCACTTATACTGCGCGGGATCAAAGAGCACGCCCCCTGTGCCGCTGCGGAACGCTTCTTCCGTCATCTCCGCAAAGGTCTCCCATTCTTCTGGAAGCTCTCCCAGATCAAAAGTGCCTTCCCACACCTGCTTCGGCTTGCCCAGGTACGATACGGCAAGGCGGTAGCGTCCGGGCTGTCCCACACGAGACTTCCGGCGCAGCGCGGGCACGATATCGCTTCTCTCCGCCGACGTTTCATCCGGCCCTTCCTCTTCATAAATGATGGGGTCCGGCGGCAGAGGCACGATGGGCCCCGAGGAAAAGACGCCTTCCCCTTCCAGCGCATCCAGAAGCTGCGATGCACCACCGCGGAGGATGAGTCGGGCTGCGCCCCTGTCATACGTCATCCGGTCCGTATCCCGGTCGATGACGAGCCGTTCTTTCCCTTGCTGACCCGGGAAGGCGTCCGCTCCCGGCGCGGGGACATACTGCACAACGATGCGGCGGAGCGCCCCTTCCCGGCTCCGCCCGTCCAGTGCCCAGAGCTCCGGCAGGCGCAGCGCGTCCCGCAGGATGTCCGACAGAGACAGCGGCCCCACGGCGCCCGCACGCCCACAGAGCGAACCTTCGTACTCTGCGTGCCGCCCATGACCGTCGGAGAGGCGGAACGACCAGCCCCCTCCATCGCACACAGCTCCCGGATACGCGTTCCCCACGACGCGCCGCCTGCCGCCGCATCCGAAGAGCGTCGCTGCGTCCAAGACCTCTTTCGCCTTCTTTTTTGAAATAGTGAAACGTTTCTCCCGCTTCTTCCCATTCCTGCTCTTCGTGACGAAGCGGCACCGACCATCGGCATGGACGATGAGCCGCTGCCCGCATATCGTATCCTCATCCCAGCGGCAAAAGCTTCCGGAATATCCGACGAGACAGATCTTCTTCACAGACCGCAGCCCGGGCGCACGCGCCCCTGTCTTCGCCGTGACCTGTTCCAACCGGAGGAATACCATCGCGAGCCACCGCACCGTATCCTCCCAGTACCCGTCCGGTACGGGTCCCCACGATTTGACGATCTCCCGCCACTTTGAATACAGGGCCGAGCCGAGGAAGCCCGCATCATCGATCGTATTCACACAGCGCAGAAATCCTTCCGCATGGAAAAAGGCATCCGAGTCAAAAGCGCGGAAAAAGGACGCGCCCCAGTCCAGCACGAACCCCATGCGTTCGCACTCTTTGCCAAAATGCTCCTCAAAGTCATATTCGGAGAGCGGACTGCAGGCGAGCTCGTCCAGCCATGCCGAAGCCCATGCATGTATCTTTTTCCTGTTCATCGATATCCCTCCTTTTCTTTACTATACCAGACCGGTTCCGCCTGTTCAAAAAAATGCAGGCCCGTTGCGCCGCCGCTTCAGGCGCTGTATAGTAGGTAGAAAACTTCCTGTGCGCAGGAATCAAAAGAGGCTCCACTATGCAGCGAGAACACTTCTCCTCCCGTCTGGGATTCATCCTCATCACCGCCGCCTGCTCCATCGGTCTGGGCAACGTGTGGCGATTCCCCTACATCACCGGCCAGTACGGCGGCGCCACCTTCGTGCTGCTCTACATCGCCTTTCTCCTCATCCTCTCTCTTCCCATCGTCATCATGGAGTTCGCCGTGGGGCGGGCGAGCCAGCAGAGCACGGCGAACGCCTTCGACCGCCTCGAGCCGCCCGGCACGAAATGGCACTGGTTCAAGTATGTGTCCATCTTCGGCAACTATCTCCTTATG
>CASEBK010000036.1 GCA_949286115.1 uncultured Veillonellaceae bacterium
CAGATTTCCTGGAATATACGGATGAGTATATTCAAAGCAAGGTGGATGAGCTGAATCATCGTCCGAGGAAATGTCTGGGATACAAAACACCTTATGAAATCTATCACAATGAAGTGTTGCACTTGATTTGACAATTCGCCCCTTCAATAAAGAAAAGCGCGAAAAGACGCACGGGCGGGAAGAGCAGAGGGCGTGTCCTGTCTTTGCCGGGCGCGGACCTTTTCGGTGCCTCCGCGAGGGAGGCGCCCCTGTGGGAGCGCGCTCCGTCTCCTGCGGGGGCGAGGCGGTCTTTCGCGGCGGGAGAGGACTTTAGCGCCTTCGGACCGGTTTCCTTTCTCCTGAGGCCGCAGGTCCATGAGACCGGTCCCGCAGGCAGCGGGGCGTTTGATCTGAAAAGAGGCACAGGCGGCGGGCGGGGCGGAGCCATCTGCCGGAGGGGGAGGGAGTCTCGCGCAACTGCAGCGGGAATGACGCTATTCACGGAAAAGCGTACGCGTCCTCGAGGATGGCGTCCACGCGTATAGAATCCCTGCATGGGCGCCATGGCAAAAAGATATGCGCCTTGTCAGCAGGGGGCCGGTATGCTACCATTTAGGTAGCATTTTTATATTGGCCCAATGCGGGGCCGCGATACGATGCACTGGATGAGGATGTCGGGAGAGGGCCGCAAGGACACCGAAGGGGATGAAACTCTCAGGTAAAAGGACCGGCGTCGGACAGACCTCTGGAGAGTCCGGGCAAGGCTGGACACCGAAGAAGCAAAGCCGGACATCCGGCGGATCTTTCAGGTGAAAGGACAGAGGCGCACTGTGATTTTGCAGTGCGCTTTTTTTGTTCTGCTGCGGCAGGCAGAAAGGCGCGCGGCGGGGCACTGCTCCGCGGAAAGGGAGGAAACATGGACAAAAAAACTCCGCTTTATGACAGACATGTGGCGCTGAAGGGGAAGATGGTGCCCTTCGGCGGCTATATCATGCCGGTGCAGTATGATAAGGGGATCATCGCCGAGCACATGGCGGTGCGCACGAAGGCGGGGCTCTTCGACGTGTCCCACATGGGCGAAGTGATCTTCGAAGGTCCGGGGGCGCTCGCCACGCTGAACCACCTCCTCACGAACGACTACACCAGCCTCGCCGTGGGGCGCGTGCGCTACGGCGTGATGTGCCAGGAAGACGGTGGATGCCTGGATGACCTCATCGTGTACCGCCTGGGAGAGGAGAAATACCTCGTGGTGGTGAACGCGGCGAATCATGATAAGGACGTGGCGCACATGAAGCCGAACCTCCTGCCGGAGACGACCTTCACGGATATTTCCGATGAGACCGGGCTCCTCGCGCTGCAGGGCCCGGCGAGCAAAGAGATCCTCGCAAAGCTCGTCGAAGCAGGCGAGCTTCCTGAGAAATACTACAGCGCGTCGCAGCACGTGACGGTGGCGGGCGTGGACTGCCTCGTCTCCCGCACGGGCTATACCGGCGAATTCGGCTACGAGATCTTCTGCCCGGCGGATAAAGCGGCGGACCTCTGGGACGCGATCCTGGCGGCTGGCGCAGAGGAGGGGATCCTTCCCTGTGGGCTCGGCGCGCGGGACACGCTCCGCCTCGAAGCGGCGATGCCTCTCTACGGCCATGAAATGGATGAGACCGTGAATCCTCTCGAGACGGGCCTCGACTTCGGCGTGAAGATGAATAAGCCGGACTTCATCGGCAAGGCGGGCATCGAAGCCCACCCCATCACCCGCGAGCGCATCGGCCTCAAAGTGACGGGCCGGGGCATCGTCCGCGAAGGGGAAGACCTCTATGCCGGCGGCGAGAAGATCGGCCACACCACGTCGGGCACCTTCTGCCCCTACCTGAAGGGCGCATACGCCATGGCGCTCGTCACGAAGGGCAAAGTTGCCGTGGGCGATACGGTAGAAGCGGACGTGCGCGGCCGGAAAGTGGCGGCCGAAGTGGTGCCGCTGCCTTTCTATAAGAGATAACTCATTTTCATTTTTTCATATATAAATAGAAATAAGGAGGACAAATCATGGAATTCCCGAAGAACGTAAGCTACGCAAAGACCCACGAATGGCTGAAGAAAGACGGCGACCTCGTCGAGGTGGGCCTCACGGACTATGCGCAGGACCAGCTGGGGGACATCGTATTCATCAATCTTCCCGAAGTGGGCGATGAAGTGACCATGGGCGAATCTTTCGCCGACGTGGAGTCCGTCAAGGCCGTGTCCGACATCTACAGCCCCGTCACCGGTGTGGTGGCCGAAGTGAACGAAGCGCTCCTGGACGCGCCGGAGACGGTGAACGGCGCTCCCTACGACGCATGGTTCATCAAAGTGAAAGACGTCACCGAGGAGGAAGAGCTGCTCGACGCCGATGCGTACAAAGCCCTCTGCGAAGCGGGCGGGGAGGCCTGATATGGGGAGCTACGTACCGACGTCTCCTGAGGAAAGAGAGAGCATGCTCGCCGCGGTGGGCATGAAATCTCTGGACGACCTCTACGCTTCCGTACCGGAAGAAGTCTACCGGAAAGAGCCAGTCATCCCGGAAGGAAAGTCCGAGATGGAAGTCCTTGCAGAGATGGAGCGGCTCGCCGGAAAGAATACCGTCTACCGGAGCATCTTCCGCGGAGCCGGGGCGTATCATCACTACATCCCGTCCATCGTGAAGAACGTCATCAATAAGGAAGCCTTCCGCACGACTTACACGCCCTATCAGGCGGAGATCAGCCAGGGCATCCTGCAGTCCATCTTCGAATACCAGACGATGATCTGCGCCATCACCGGCATGGACGTGTCGAACGCTTCCGTATACGACGGCGCGTCGGCCGCAGCGGAATCCATCTTCATGTGTCAGAGCCGGAAACGGACGAAAGCGGTGGTCTCCGGCACGGTCCATCCGGAAGTGATCGAGACCATCGAGACTTACTGCCGGAGCCGCGGCGTTGCTGTAGAAGTCGTGCCCGCCAAAGCCGGCGAGACGGACCGGGAGGCGCTCGCAGCGGCGCTCACGGACAATGCGGCGTGCCTCTATTTCCAGCAGCCAAACTACTTCGGCGTGATGGAAGACTCGGACGCTCTGGTGACGCTCGCTCATGAAAAGGGCGCGCTCGCCGTGATGGGCGTCAATCCCATCGCTCTCGGCCTCATGAAGACGCCCGGCGAAGTAGGCGCGGACATCGCCGTGGGCGAAGGGCAGCCGCTGGGCCTGCCGCTCTCCTTCGGCGGCCCGTACCTCGGCTTCATGGCCGCGACGGAAAAAATGATGAGAAAACTGCCGGGGCGCATCGTGGGCGAGACGAAAGACGCCCGCGGCGGCCGGTGCTTCGTACTGACCCTGCAGGCGCGGGAGCAGCACATCCGCCGGGAGAAAGCGTCCTCCAATATCTGCTCGAACGAAGCGCTCTGCGCGATGACCGCCGGGGCCTACCTCACCGCCATGGGGCCGGAAGGGCTCCGGCAGGCGGCAGAGCTCTGCCTCTCGAAGGCGCATTACCTCGCGGCCTCGCTCGGCGCGATTGGCTACGGCCTTGCCTATGACAAGCCCTTCTTCCACGAATTCGTGACGAAGACGCCCATCCCCGCTTCCGAAGTGGAGCAGAAGCTCGCCGCGAAGGGCATCCTCGCAGGGCTCCCCCTCGGAGAACATGAGATGCTCTGGTGCGCTACGGAAATGAATACGAAAGCGCAGATGGATGAAGTGATCGCCGTACTGAAAGGAGAGGAATACCATGGAGCTGATCTTTGAAAGAAGCCGTCACGGCCACAGAATGGCTCTGCTTCCCGCATGCGATGTGCCGGAAGCCGTTCCGGATTTCCCGCTCCGCAGTGCGGCGCCGGATCTGCCGGAAGTGAGCGAAGTGGAGATGAGCCGCCACTATTCGGAACTGGAACAGCAGGCCTTCGGCGTGAACGACGGGTTCTACCCCCTGGGCTCCTGCACGATGAAGTACAACCCCGCGGTGAATGAATCGGCAGCGGCTCTGCTGGGCTTTATAGAGCTCCACCCGCTCCAGCCGGAGGCGACCGTCCAGGGCGCGCTCGAAGCGATGTACATGACCCAGCATCTTCTGGCGGACATCACCGGCATGGACGAAGTGACGCTCCAGCCGGCAGCGGGGGCGCACGGCGAATACACGGGGCTGCTCCTCATCCGCGCCTATCACGAAGCGCGGGGCGACCACGGCCGCACGAAGATCATCGTCCCCGACTCGGCGCACGGCACGAACCCGGCGTCGGCAGCGATGGCGGGCTACTCCGTTGTCCCCGTGAAGTCGAACGAAGCAGGCGGCGTCGATCTGGACGCTCTCCGCGCGGCGGTCGGTCCCGATACGGCCGGTCTCATGCTGACGAACCCCAATACCCTGGGCATCTTCGACCCGAACATCCTCGAGATCACCCGCATCGTTCACGAAGCGGGGGGCCTCTGCTACTACGACGGCGCGAACATGAACGCCGTCGTCGGCCGGGCGCGTCCGGGAGACATGGGCTTCGACTGCGTCCATGTGAACCTTCATAAGACCTTTTCCACGCCTCACGGCGGCGGCGGCCCCGGGTCCGGCCCGGTGGGTTGCAAGGCCTTCCTCGCGGACTATCTGCCCCATCCCATCGTGGAGAAGAGCGAGGACGGCTATCATTTCGCATGCCCGGCCCATTCCTTCGGCCGCGTGCGCACCTTCTTCGGCAATTTCCTCGTCACGGTGCGGGCGCTCACGTACATCCTGACTCTCGGCGGCGACGGGCTGGCGGAAGCGTCCGGCATGGCGGTGCTCAACGCGAACTATCTCATGACCCGCCTGAAAGACGCCATCGACATCGCCTATCCCGGCACGTGCATGCACGAATTCGTCATGACCCTCCAGAAATACAAGGAAGAGACCGGCGTGTCCGCCCTCGACGTGGCCAAGCGCCTCCTCGACTACGGCATCCATCCGCCGACCATGTACTTCCCGCTCATCGTCCATGAAGCGCTCATGGCCGAGCCGACGGAGACGGAGAACAAGGAGACCCTCGACCGAGCGGCCGACGTCTTCTGCAAGATCTTCGAAGAAGGGCGGAGCGATCCCGAGAGCCTCCACAGCGCGCCCCACGACACGGCCATCGGCCGGCCCGACGAAGTGGCCGCGGCCCGCCATCCGAAGCTGCGCTGGGTACGTGAAGGCTGATGGCGCCGAAGCTCTATTTCTTTGATAACCGCGCGGTGAGCCGGGATCCTTTCCGGAATCTTGCCGTCGAAGAGTACCTCACGCGCCGCGTGCCGGGGGGGGCGGTCACGCTCTACCTCTGGCAGAACCGGAAGACCGTCGTCATCGGGCGCAATCAGGACGCGCGGAGCGAATGCCGCGTGGACGCCCTCGAAGCGGACGGCGGGCACCTCGCGCGGCGTCTCTCCGGCGGCGGCGCGGTGTACCACGACGACGGCAATCTGAATTTCACCTTCTGCGCCGGAGACGGTATGTACGACGAGGCGCGGCAGGTGGCGGTCATCGCCCGGGCGGCGGCGTCCTTTGGCCTTTCCATCGAGAAGACCGGCCGGAACGACCTCACCGCCAAGGGGCGGAAATTCTCCGGCAACGCCTACTACCATGCGGGGGGCCGGAACTTTCATCACGGCACCGTGCTCATCGATGCCGACATGGGGGCGCTAGCCCGCTGGCTCGACACAGATACGTCGAAGCTCCACACGCGGGGCGTACAGTCCGTCCCCTCGAAAGTGGTGAACCTCTCCGAGCTCGCGCCGGGCCTTACGGTGGATGCCTTCGCCGCGGCCATGAAAGAGGCGCTCGCCGCCGAGTACGGCGCGCCCGCCGCGGAGCTTACGGAGAGCGACTTCGACGGCGCGGAGCTGGACCGCAGGACGGCCTTCTTCGCCTCCGACGAGTGGCGCTTCGGCCGCCGTTTCCCCGCCACCGGCGAGTGGTCCGGCGTCTTCGGCTGGGGGCGGCTCCGCCTCTCCGTCAAAGCGGAAGAGGGTGTCATCACTGCCGCCTCCGTCGATTCGGACGGCATGGCTTCCGAAGTCATCGCCGCCCTGCCCGAGGCCCTTGCGGGATGCCCCGCCGAGCCCGAAGCCATGGCGGCGCGCATCCGGGCCATCCCCGCCGCAGACGGCCTTTCCCGGGACGTCCTTCAGTCGGCGGCCTCGCTCGTGCTCGCTCACACCTGACAGACTGAAACGCCGCTTCCCACGGGGCGGCGTTTTTTCGCAAAGGAGACAACTATGAATTACGACCTCATCATCATCGGCGGCGGCCCCGGCGGCTACTCCTGCGCCCTCCACGCCGCCGCCTACGGACTCAGGACCGCCCTCATCGAAAAGGACCTCCTGGGCGGCACCTGCCTGAACCGGGGCTGCATCCCCACGAAGACCCTCCTCTTCGCGGCGGGCCTCCTCTCTCTCATGAAAGACGGCAGGACCTACGGCGTGGACGCGGAGGATGTCCGCCCCGACTACGACGCCCTCCGCGGGCGTTGCGCCTCCGTGACGGGCCAGCTCCGCGCGGGCCTCGAAAAGCTCCTGAAGCAGAAAAAGATCGACATCTACGCCGGCACCGGCCACATCACCGCCGAAGGCGAAGTGACCGTGGAAACGGCGGACGGTGAGACCGTCCTCACTGCGGGCGACATCGTCCTCGCCACCGGCTCCGTGCCCGCCGTGCCGCCCATTCCCGGCGCGGACCTCCCCGGCGTGTACACCAGCGACGGCATCCTCGCCGAGCTCCCGCCCTTTGAGCGCCTCGTCATCATCGGCGGCGGCGTCATTGGCACCGAGTTCGCCGAAGTCTATCAGGCCCTCGGCACAGAAGTGACCATCATCGAGGCCATGCCCCGCATCCTCCCGCCGATGAGCGCGGACCTCGCGCGGCACCTTGCGGCGGATTTCCGCAAGAAAGGCGTGAAAGTGGTGGCGAAGGCCTCCGTCACGGAGATCGCGCAAGGCGAAGAGGGCCTCGTGGTGCGCTACACCCTGAACAATAAGCCGCAGGAAGCGGCCGCGGACGGCGTGCTAATCGCCACCGGACGCCGGGCGAGCGTGGCAGGCCTCACGCCCTTCACCTTCGAAGAAGACCGCCGCCGCGTCGTCATCGACGAGCATTGTCAGACCAGCGTGCCCCACGTGTACGCCATCGGCGACATCACCGCCGGTTTCCCGCAGCTGGCGCACACCGCCGAAGCGCAGGGCAAGATCGCCGCCGCGGCCATCGCCGGGAAAGACTGCTCTATCCGCCTCGACCTCATCCCCTCCGTGGTGTACACCCGCCCGGAGATCGCCTCCATCGGCGTCACGGAAGAAGAAGCGAAAGCCAGCGGCCGTCCTTACACCGCCAGCCGCGCCGTGATGGGGGCGAACGCCAAGAGCCTCATCGCCGGTGAAGGGGGCTACATGAAGCTCATCGCCGACGGCGAAGGCCGCCTCATCGGTGCGGAGTTCCAGTGTGAAGAAGCGTCGAACCTCGTGAGCGAAGCGACGCTGGCCATCGCAACCGGCACCAATGCCGAAGTCTTCGCCTCCATCGTCCGGCCTCATCCCTCCGTGGAGGAAGCCATGGGCGAAGTGGCCGAAGGGCTCCTCGCCTTCAAGAAATAAGATCGAAATGGAAATACGGTCCTCGTGGGCCGTATTTTTTTATGCCTGCAGGGACTGCCGGAAGGAATGGCGCGGCAGGGCGCAAAGAAGGCGGCGGGCGCGTGAGAGGTCACAGGGGGAGCGTGATGTCATAAGGGGCGAGCGGAGCAGACGGGATGAAAGAGGGCGGAGGGGGTGCAAAAGGTCGGACGGACCGGGCGAGGACATAGGAGATGAGCGGGGGTACAGGAGACCTGTGAGGCCGGAGAGGGCTTCCGGGGACTTTCCGCCGAAACGGGGCGGAGAGGTCCGCAGATGAGTTTCATTTGAAAAAGGACTTTGGGGCCGGGCGGTGTATACGGTTGCAATTTTGGGGCGGGGCGATTATAATACATTTATTCCACATATGCGGCTGTGGCGGAATGGCAGACGCGCTACTTTGAGGGGGTAGTGACCGTTAGGTCGTGTGAGTTCAAGTCTCACCAGCCGCACCAGTAGGCTCCATCTTCGGATGGAGTTTTTTCGTGCGCTCCATCAGTCCTTGAAGGGCGCAGGGCGGAAGGAGGTCCGCGGCGGAGAGGCTTTCGGAAGGGAGCGGCGCGGGCGCGGAGGAGCGGAAAATTTTTTGTAAGAAATTTTTTCCATACATCTTGCAATGGAGGATTTTTATATTAAAATAGGCGATAGTGTGTGTCATTGCGCAGCCGTGCGCGGGGATTTTTGGGAAGGAGAAGACTATGGCAGAAAAAACTCTGGAAGAGCTGGAATTTGAAGAGACCGGTGTCACGCGGAAAGAGCGCTGGAAGGTCATGTGGGCGTCCATCATCGGGTATGCGATGGACGGTCTGGACGTGCTCATCCTGTCGTTCGCGATGGCGGCGATCGTCTCGGAATTCGGGCTGACGCTCGGCGAGGGCGGCCTCATCGCCACGTATACGATGATCGGCACGGTGCTCGGGGGCTATCTCTTCGGCATCATGGCGGACTATGTGGGCCGCGTCCACACCTTTGCGGTGACGATCATCCTGTTTTCCATTTTCACCGGGGCGTGCGCCTTTGCCGATTCGGCGACGCATCTGGAGATCTTCCGCTTCCTTGCCGGGCTCGGTCTGGGCGGCGAGTACGGCATCGGCATGACGCTCGTGGCGGAGACCTGGCCGGCGGCCAAGCGCGCCCGGGCGACGGCGGGCGTGGCCATGGGCTGGCAG
>CASEBK010000037.1 GCA_949286115.1 uncultured Veillonellaceae bacterium
CTTCCCGCTCGCCGTCGCGCCGGATGGCTTCTTTCAGAGGAAGCGGGGGGCCTGCGAGGCGGCCGCCTGCGATCTGGCGGAGGAAGTTCTCATAGACGTCGTCGGTGGTGCGGCCGGCAAGGCGGAGGGGCAGCTCTTCTTCGGGGAGCCAGCCGGTGTGGTAGTAGCGGCCGACTTTCGGCGCACTGCCGGAGGTGTCCTTGTAGGCGAGCCATGCCTGACAGAGGCCGTCCCAGGTGAGAAGGAAGAGGCTGTGATAGGGGATGGCCTGATCGATGAGGCGGAGCAGGGCATCGGGCAGCGGCGCCTCCGTAAGGGCGATCTCAAAGACTTCCACTTCGGACACGGCGGGGCCGGGGACGACGTCCATCGTGGCGGGGGCGATCTTGTGCCGCCAGAAGACGGCGCGGACCTGCCGGGCCAAGGCCTGATGCAGAGCGGGCGTGAGAGCAAGGCGCTCGTACAAGGTCTGCTTGGGGATGCGCCGGTCGAAGACGGTGCGGGCGGGAAGTTGGAGCATGGGGCCTCCTTCAGAGCAGAACGAGAAAACAGATGAGTTCGAAGTCATCCAGTCCGGCGATGTCGGAGACGAGGGCGGATGTGCCGCCGGCGGTGAAGAGGCTGTCGATGTCGCTCTCTTCTTTCGTATGGATGATGGAGCGGACGGCGCTGCCGAGGAGCGCCGAGACGGCGCGCATGTCTTTGCCGTCTTTTGTGTGCTCGTTGAACCGGCGGTACAGCGCGGGAATGGGGGCTCCCCGTCCACGGCAGGCAAGGCGGAGCGTATCGAGGAGGTCTTTCGGGCGGAGATGATCGCAGAGGATGGCGCCGTCGTTTCCGATATAGACCATGTAGAAGGGGTGGATGCGGTTCCGCCGATCCGTATTGATGCTGCCGTTGATGTTTTTCAGAATGAAGATGACGCCGGGCGGCGCATCGCCGGAAGCGGGGGCGACGGCGTGCATGCCGTGGGGCGTGTGCTCTACGTCGTCGGTATGTTTCATGTATTCCAGGAGGTCGAGCCGAAATTCATTGAGGCCCAGGTCCATGATGGAGAGGCCGCTGGTCATGTCTTCGAGGTCGACCACTTCTTTTTGCAGCCGTTTCAGCTGGGCCCGGCGGTAGGCGAGGTCGCCTTTTTCTTCGGGATCGATGGGATCGTCGTCGCCGGTGCCGGTCAGAACGGAGGCTTTCATGCGGGTCTCCACGCGGGCTTTCAGATTGATGTATTCGTCCAGATCCATGTCCGGCCAGAAATTGACGAGCTGGATGCGCGCGTTGCGGCTGCCGATGCGGTCGATGCGGCCGAAGCGCTGGATGATGCGCACCGGGTTCCAGTGGATGTCGTAGTTGATGAGATAGTCGCAGTCCTGAAGATTCTGCCCTTCGGAGATGCAGTCGGTGGCGATGAGGATGTCCAGATCGTGGGGATCGTCCGGCATGAGGAGCTCTTTTCCTTTCGAGACGGGGGAGAAGCAGGTGAGCACCGTATTCAGATCGCACCGGAGGCCCGGGATGGTGGATCGGCCGTCGACTGTGCCGGTGATCTCCGCGGAGTTCAGATCGAATTCTTTTTTCAGAATGGGACCGATCTCCTGATAGAGGTAGTCTGCCGTATCGGAGAAGGCGGTGAAGATGAGGATCTTTTTGTTGCCCGGATTGATGGGATGGGCGATCTTCTGCCGAATGAGGCGGAGAAGGGTCTGGAGCTTTTGGTCGTGATCGGGCGTGACAGCGGAGACGCGCTGAGAGAGACGGGTCAGGATCGTCTTGTCTTTTGCGAGCGCCGCGCCCCACGAGATGTAGTCCATATCGTCCAGGCGGATGGGAAATTTTCGCCCTACGGAGAAAAGGGTACTGTTCAGATCGTCCGCGTCGAGATCGTCGGGAACGGTATGCTCCGCGACGGAAAGGCCTCTCTGACCGGCCTCGTAGGCGCGGATGGTCTGGAGGGTCGTATCGATGAGGGAAAGAATGCGGGTGAGGGTCTGCTGAAAGGACGCGACGGAGCTTTCGAGGCGCTTCAGCAGGTTGATGCTCATGAGGCGGCGGATGCCTTCTTCCCGGCCCCGCTGGGTGAGTCCGCCGTTTTTGTCTTTCACTTTGTCCGCATAGCGGGTCCGCCGGGAATCAAGGATATAGGCGGAGGGCGTGTATACGGCAAGATTGAGGGACATGAGGCTCTCGTAGATCTCGTTATAGGTGATGGCGTCCGGCAGATCGGTCAGGGCCGGCGCGCGGGAGATGGGCGGCAGCCGCTCGGGAAACGCCCCGATGGCGGCGGTATCGTAATATTTCTCGATGTGTCTGCGGGAGCGGGCGATGGTGACGCTGTCCAGCAGTTCGAAGAAATCAAAGTCCAGCATGGAGAGCAGCCGGTCTGTGGTGCGCTCTTCTTCGGGGAGCCGGCTCCACGTATTGAACGCTTTTTGCGCCTGCCGGAAGATCTCATCGATGGGGCGGGTGGTATCCAGCTTATCGTTGATCTCCGCCGGGTCGCCTTCATAGGCGAGGGCGAGCTGGTTCTTCAGATCGTTGAAGCGGTTATTCACCGGCGTGGCGGAGAGCATGAGCACTTTCGTCTTCACCCCCGGGCGGATGACCTGATTCATCAGGCGCAGGTAGCGGTTCTCTTTCCCTTCTTCGCCGTAGGTCATGCCGCCATTGCGGAAGTTGTGGCTCTCATCGATGACGACGAGGTCATAATTGCCCCAGTTCAGCCGGGAAAGGTCGATGCCGTTTGACGTTCCGTTCGTACGGGAGAGATCGGTGTGAAAGAGCACGTCGTAGCGCAGGCGGTCTCTTACGAGAGGATTATTTTTGTAGTTGCCTTTGTAGGTGTTCCAGTTCTCCGCCAGCTTCTTGGGGCAGAGGACGAGGACGGATTTATTGCGGTTCTCATAATACTTGATGACGGCCAGCGCGGTGAAGGTCTTCCCCAGACCGACGCTGTCGGCGAGGATGCAGCCGTTGTATTTTTCCAGTTTATTGATGATGGCGAGCGCCGCGTCTTTCTGGAAATTGTAGAGCTTGCTCCAGATGGCGCTGTCTCTGAATCCGGTGGCCTCATTGGGAAGGACGTCTTCGGAGATGTCTTCCAGAAATTCGCTGAAGATATTATAAAGAGTGTAAAAATAAATGAACTCCGGGGAGTTTTCCTGATAGACGGCGGCGATGCTCTCGGCGACGCGGTCGGTCACGTCCTGTGCCTGGGCCGGGTCCTGCCAGACTGAGTTGAAGTTTTCGAGAAGGGCCTGTGTTTCTGGATAGCTGTCTACTTTGAAGATCGCGGTAAAGGCGGCGTCGCTCCTGGCACAGCCGAGATCGGCGGTCGTGAAATTCTGAATGGGATAGTAGGCGGTGCCGTCGGTCACGATCAGGCCGTTCATATGCTGCGCGGTGGTGTTGGATTTGAAGCTGACTTTTTTGCGTATCCAGGCGGCGCACTCTTTGGCGATGGCGCGCTGTTCCATTTTATTGCGCAGACGGATCTCAAATTCTGTGCCGTAAAGGCCGCGTTCTCTGCGGAGGCGGGGGATATAAAATTCCCGTTTTTCCTTCGGCGTTTTTTCTGC
>CASEBK010000038.1 GCA_949286115.1 uncultured Veillonellaceae bacterium
CGTGGAGATCGGCGCGGCGGCGGCGCAGGGCACCAGCCGAGCTACCTCCCGCAGGCGCGCGGAAGAGCGGTGCCTCATGACCGGCGGCGCGGGGGCAGGCCTCTCCGCCGTCTTCAACGCGCCCCTCACGGGGATGATCTTCGCCCTCGAAGAGCTCCACCACAACTTCTCCGCGGTGGTCATCCTCCCCGCCATGGCGGCGGCCGTCACCGCGGCGTGCACGGTGCGCCTCTTCTTCGGGGACGGCACCATCTTCCTCTTCACCGGCACCCGGCCCCTCCCGGCGGAACACCTCCCGTGGGCGGCACTCCTCGCGGTGGTGTGCGGCGCGGCGGCGGTGCTCTTCAATCAGGGCCTCCTCGGCGCGGCCCGTTTCTACAGCCTCCCCTGCTTCCGGCGGCGGGAAGCCCGCATCGCCTTTGCCCTCGCCTGCGCGGGCCTCGTCACCTTCCTCTGCCCTCTCCTTGCCGGCGGCGGCGACGGACTCATCAACGCGGTGACGGCGCTTCCCCCGGCGCTGCCCGTCGTGCTGGCGCTCCTGCTGGGGAAATCGCTCTTCACCTTCATTTCCTTCGGGAGCGGCGTCCCCGGAGGGTTCTTCTTCCCCTCTCTCACCGCGGGAGCCCTCACCGGCGCGGCTTTCGGCGACGTCCTCATCGGGGCGGGGCTCCTCGCGCCGGAGACGATGACGAATCTCATCCTCCTCGCCATGGCGGCCTTCTTTGCGGGCAGCGTGCGCGCGCCCATCACCGGGGCGGTGCTCCTTCTGGAAATGACGGGGAGCTTCGAGCACCTCATGCCGCTCGCCCTCGTCACCGCCGTGGCGTACGTCACCAGCGGCCTCCTTGGCGGCGTCCCAATCTATGAAGCGCTCCTCCGGCGGCAGGCGGCGGCCCATCTCGGCAGCGCCCCCGTGGACACCCGCCTCGTGGAGCTCACCGTGGAGGAAGGCTCGGCCCTCGAAAATCAGACCGCCGGCGCGCTCCCTCTCCCGCCGCGCACGGTCCTCGCGGAGGTCACCCGGGGCGGCGTCTCCTTCGTCCCTGACAGGGATGCCGCGATCCGTCAGGGCGACCAGCTCACGGTGCTCACCCAGTGGGATGACAGCGAAGCCCTCGAGCGCCTCGCGAAGGGCCATCTCCCGCCGGGCTCCGCCGCAAGAAAGAAATAAAGCGATAAAAAATAAAAGCCTTTTCCCCAAAAAGGAAAGGGCTTTTTCTTTTGTGCATCGTTCGGGGGCCCCACGTCTCATCGGAGTGGACCGGAGATCAGCCCCCGCTGCGTTTCATCGCGCCAGGACAGGCGACAGGCCGGATGCGTTTCATCGGAGTCGAAGGGCGGCGGACTCTCCCGCAGGAGGGCGCGGCCCGTCCGGCCTCATCCGCGCACCGCGTCTCTGCCGGGCATGCCCTGCGCTTTGCCCTCCCGCAGCTGCCGTGCCATCTTCACCGGGCATATCGCCTGCGCCGACATTTGCCGTCAAGCGCCTTCTTCCCTTCTCTCTTTCTGAAGCCGCCCATGTCCACCGGAAGCCCCGCCGCTCTCGTCCGCCGCTCCGCCCGTCAGCGTCCGGTCTTTCATCGCGGAAGGGATCGCTCGCGGCTCCCGGCAGGGCGGCGTGCGTTTCGTGAGAGCCTTTTCATGAGGGGCCTCTCTTTCCTTGCCACGCAAAAAAGGCCCCGAGGGTATCGGGACCTTTTGCTGCATCAGAGTTTGCCTGCCACGTGGAGACGGGTGAGGGCGCGCTGGAGGGCGCGTACCGCACGTTCCACGTCGATGTCGGCGGTGCGCTTGGCCAGGCGTTCTTCCGCACGCTTTCTGGCTGCTTCCGCCCGGGCCACGTCGATGGTCGATGCGAGCTCGGCGAGCGGCGCGATGATGTTCACGCAGTTGTTCGCCATTTCGAGGAAGCCGCCGAATACGGCCACTTCTTCTTCGCCCTTTTCGGTCTTGATGCGGACCGGGCTGACCCGGAGCGCCGCCGCCAGGGGCAGATGGTTCTTCATCACTGCGAACTCGCCGTCCACCGCGCGGGCCACCACCATCGTGGCGCCGTCTTTCGTATAGATCGGACCGTCAGGCGTAATGATCTCCACATGCAGCGGAGAGACAAGGGTATCAGCCATGGCTTATTCCCCTTTCTTCATCTTTTCAGCCTTTTCGATCGCTTCGTCAATGGTGCCTACGAGATAGAATGCGCCTTCCGGCAGGTCGTCGTGCTTGCCTTCGAGGATCTCCTTGAAGCCGCGGATGGTCTCTTTCAGCGGTACGTACTTGCCGGGCTGGCCGGTGAACTGTTCTGCTACGAAGAAAGGCTGAGACAGGAATCTCTGGATCTTTCTCGCACGGGCTACGATGACTTTATCTTCATCGGAGAGTTCTTCCATGCCGAGGATGGCGATGATATCCTGCAGTTCTTTGTAGCGCTGGAGGATCGCCTGTACGCCGCGAGCCACCTTGTAGTGCTCTTCGCCGAGGATGTTCGGGTCGAGGATACGGCTGGTGGAGTCGAGCGGATCGACGGCGGGATAGATGCCCAGTTCGGCGATGGAACGGTTCAGGACCGTCGTCGCGTCGAGGTGGGTGAATACGCCTGCCGGAGCCGGGTCGGTGAGGTCGTCGGCCGGTACGTATACGGCTTGGACGGAGGTGACGGACCCGTCTTTCGTCGAGGTGATGCGTTCCTGCAGTTCGCCGATATCGGTGGCCAGCGTCGGCTGGTAACCTACGGCGGACGGCATACGTCCGAGCAGTGCCGATACTTCGGAGCCTGCCTGGACGAAGCGGAAAATGTTGTCGATGAAGAGCA
>CASEBK010000039.1 GCA_949286115.1 uncultured Veillonellaceae bacterium
CGCACCGCCACGCCCGGCGGCAGGCTCTCGGCGAGCGAGAGGAGCCGGTGGTCCCACGCGGGGTCGCCCGCCACGAAGGCCCGCCCTTCCCTTCGGGCGGCGGCTGCGGCGGCACGCGCTTTCCGCGCCGCAGAGAGGCTCCGCCACGCGTCGGTGAGCGCCGCTGCCCGCGTCTCTTCCGCAGCGAGGGCCCGCTCCTCATAGAGATAGCCCGCGGTGCAGCCGACGAGCGCCAGAAGAAGGACGGCGCACGCCCCCTGCGCGAGGCGGAGCGTCCGATTCTCCCGGCAGAAAAACGGACGGTCCCGATCGGCCGGCCGCGAGAGGTCCAGCAGCGGCGGGCGGAGCAGACGAAGGGCCGCGCCCCGCAGGGCCTCTTCATACGGCGGAAACGGCAGGCCCGCTGCGAGGCATGCCGCCCAGTCTTCGCGCCCGCAGTCCGCCATGGGCACGGCGGCAAGGGGCGTCTCCTCCCCGGTGAGAAGCGGCAGTGCGCTCTCCTCTTCCCCCGCGCGAAAGCGGCGCTTCGCCAGGCCGCCGCTGCGGGCGAGCATGAGGCATTCCTTCCTGCCGACGAAGACCACCTGTTCCCCTTCGCTGGGGAGGAGCGGCGCTGCCCGGGCCACGCGCCAGCCCGCCGCCCGGGCTCCGTCCGCCCACCGGCCGAAGGCTTCCTCCTCACAGGCGGTAGCGCAGGTCTCCCACCCCTCCGGCGAATGGGCGATCGCTTTCCAGTCCATGGCGAGAGGCTCCGCGCTCCGAAAGAGCCGGTCCTGCTCCCAGCGGAGCGTCTCGCCGAGCTCCTCCTCCGTCATGTCCGGGAAACGGCGGGCCTCGACGCGAAGGCCGGGCAGAGTAAGCGCCAGAAAAAGGCGCGGCCCCCGGAATCCCTCCCGAACGGCGCGCGCCACCAGAGCGGCCGGGTCCCCGCCCGCAAAGAAGGCTTCCCGGCCGATGACCTCCCCCGCTGCCTCCGCAAAGTACGCGCCGCCCTCGGCGGGCACGCACAGCACGGCGCGGCCCTTTCTCTTCTTTCTTATGACCATTTCCTGTCGTCCACCTCCGTCACCGTGACCGTCCCTTCGGCGGTCTCCGCGCACAGCACCACATAGCGGATGAGGCCGGAGGCGGTCTCCGTGCCGCGGGCATAGACCGTCACCTTTCGCGGCGCGGCCCTTTCCTCCGCCTCTTCCGTTTCCTCTCCGTCCTCCGGCACGAGGCGCACCGCCGTCTCCGTCCCCGGCGAGAGGGAAAAGGCCGCGCTCCGCTCCTCCGTCACCGCTTCCTGCCGGAGAAGAGAGAGTCCCCACACGGCGCCGCTCTCCGCAGCGTACTGCGCGGCCAGCCCTGCGCGATACCGCTCCGCCGTGCGCGCTCTGTGCGCCGCGCTGAAGGAGAGCCCCGCCAGCGCCGCCGCCAGGCCCGCCATGGTGAGGAGGAGCCACAGGGCGAGCACGCCCCGCCG
The DNA here is from genome assembly GCA_949286115.1 of uncultured Veillonellaceae bacterium. Classification (GTDB taxonomy): domain Bacteria; phylum Bacillota; class Negativicutes; order Veillonellales; family Dialisteraceae; genus UBA1822. The sequence goes on from CASEBK010000039.1 coordinate 1,466, forward strand.
TCTATTCATAAGGCGCCCCCATGAGGAAGAAGTCCGCCAGCGGAAGCACCGCCGCGGAGACGGCATACCCCTCCGCCAGGCCCGCCGGCCCCACTTCATAGGAGAGATGCACGAGACCCCCGGGCTCGCCCCGGAAATACGGCGCGTCTCCTGCGGCGCGCACTTCGTAGAGGAGGGGCGTCTCTCCGCCCGTCAGGGGCTGCGTCCGTCCCGTGTAGAGGCGGAGCGTCCACTGATGGTTCAGCACATAGAGCGTGTACGGCCGGAGCGTCCCGTCCTGCGCCTCCGCCGTCACGACGCACTGCGTATCCGTCACCGCCCCTTCCGGAGTGCGCCGCAGGGACCAGCGGATCTTGTCGGCGATATAGCTGCACGAGAAGAGCGCCGTCTCCGCCTCGTGGAGCCGCCTTTCCTCCGCGGCCGCCGCGCCCGCGATGTGCCCGATGGCAGGAAAAGCCGCCGCGGCAAGCGCCGCAAGGAGCGCCAAAGCCAGCAGCGCGTCCAGAAAGAGAAATCCCCGCTTCATGGTTCTCCCTCCGTTTCTTCTGTTTCCTCCGCCGCCGGGCCGAGGAGCGTGCGGAACGTGAGCGCTGCCCCGTCCGCCGCCGTGACCGTCACCGCCGCCGCCTCGCAGGGCACGCCCTCCACGAGGACCGCCTCCCGCCTGACCTCCACGGCGTAGCGCCGGCCGTTTCGCTCTGCCCCTTCCGGCACCGCCGCTTCCCCGCCCAGACGGGCGTCGTACTTCATCGTTTCCACCGCTTCCTCCGCGAGGAGCGTCATCTCTGCGGTCTCCTCCGCGCGGGCCTCGCCCCGGGCCGCCGACGCGGTGAGGGCGAGCGCGCTCCCCGCGAGGAGGAGCAGCACCGCCGACGCCATCTGCACCCACAGAAGGAGCAGTCCCTTTCGCCGCCTCATGGCGCCTCCTCTCTTGTGCTCCGCCCGCCGCGGACGTATGATGAAAAAAAACGAGGTGACCGCTATGGAAACTGCCCTTTCGCTCCGGGAGCGCCTCTTCGCCTTCGCGAAAGACCGGTACGGCACAGAGCCAGAATATCTCTGGAGCCGCTATCCCCGCTACGCCGTGCTGCGCCGACCGGATACGAAGAAATGGTACGCCCTCTTCATGGACGTGCCGCGGGACCGCCTGGGCCTTGCAGGGACGGACCGCGCGGACGTGCTGGACGTGAAGATCGACGACGCCTTCTACCGAGACGACCTGTTCCGCCGTCCGGGGCACCTCCCCGGCTACCACATGGGCGGAGCGTGGGTGACTGCCCTCCTGGACGGCACGGTCCCTTTCGAAGAGCTGTGCGGCCTCGTGGATGCGAGCTGGCGCGCCGCGGCGGAAAAAAAGAAAACGGCCCGGCCCCGCCCGCCGAAGGAATGGCTCTGCCCGGCGAACCCCTCCTATTTCGATCTGGAAGCGGCCTTCGCCGCCTCAGACACGCTCCTCTGGAAGCAGACCGCCTCCATCCGCCCGGGAGACACCGTCTACCTCTATGTGGGCGCGCCGGTGTCCGCTGTGCGCTACGCCTGCCGTGTGATGGAGACGGACATCCCCTACGACTACGAAGACGCCCGCCTCACCATCCGCCGGGTGATGAAGCTCCGCCTTCTTCGTCGATACGGGCCGGATCGCTTCCCCCTCTCGCGGCTGAAAGACTTCGGCGTCTTCGCCGTCCGCGGCGCCCGCACCGTCCCCACGCGCCTTGCTGCGGCGCTCCATCAGGACGAGCCATAAGATAAGGAAATGAAAAGCTGCCTCCGGGCGGCTTTTTTGCGTGCTCACAGCGTGATGGGCTCCACCCGCACGCGGCCGGTGTACATGGCCACGGTCACCCGGCGGGCAAACTTCCTCCGCGGGCTGTAGAGGGTGAAGCTGTAATCCGTGCTCGCCCCGGCGAAGCTGTCCTTCATGAAGCGGAGCGTCGCCGTCACCGGGGACACCGTGACGCCCTCCGGCAGGTATCCTGTAGGCGGCGCAGACTGGATGCCCCGCCGGCAGATGTATCGCACGCGGCCGTTTTTCATCTGAAAGGAAAGCTCTTTATATTCCAGACTCGTGCCGGGATATTTCACCTCCCCGCTCCGCGCGTCCTCCTGTACCGTGCGGATCACCGCGCACGCCTCGAGCGCCGCCAGATCGAGCCGCCGCTCGTCCAGCCAGTCCGAAAGACGCGGCAGGAGCAACCCCGCAGCGAGCGCCAGTACCGCTGTGAGAAAGAGCGCCTCCGCGAGGACATACCCCCGCCTACAACGCCAGCCACGCCGCGAAGAGCGCATCCCCCGCTCCATAAGCGATCCCTCCTGCGGCGGCCACACAGGGCGCGAAAGGCACGCCTTCCGAGAGCCTCTTCCCGCCGGCCGCGACCAGTACGGCTCCAGCGAGGCCTCCCAGGACGAACGCCCCCCACAGGAAGACCGCCGCCTCTTCCCACGAGAGCCACAGCGCCGCCGCCCCCGCGAGATACGCGTCTCCCTCTCCCGCTGCCCTGAGACGGGCCAGCGCGAAGAAGAGGATGAAGATCCCCGCCGCAGTGGCCAGATCCTCCGCCCGGCCGAGGAGGAGCCAGTGCGCCGCCCCGCCCGCGAAGAGCACGAGGCTCCACGCGTCGGAGATGTACCCCGTGCGCCAGTCCTCCGCCGCAGGAAAGACGAGAAGCGCCTCGAAAAGGAGACCGCTCCACAGATAAAGCGCCCCCGCCGCAAAGAAAAAGGGACAAGACGCCGCAGCCAGCCCCGCCGTGACCGCCAGCACCGCGCCGGGACGGACCGTCCGCCCCGGTTCCTCCGCTGCCACCGCGCGCCTCCGTCAGTTCCCGTCTTCCGACGTGGTGCCGAACGACGAATAGGTCACACCGTTGAACGTGTACGTCACCTCGCCGGTCGTCCCGTTGAGCGCGTACTCATCACCGTCCACCGGCGGCTTCGGCTCCGCCCGGAGATACCCGCCCCGGCCGTCAGAGTCCGCCACGAGGTCCGACAGCGCCGCGGGATACTTCCCGTTCTTCGCGTAGTAGATCTCCACCGCCGAGCCCACTGTAGAGAGATCCGCCTGGATGCGCGCCACCCGCGCCTCGTCCGTGGCGTCGATGAAGCTCGGCACCGCCGCCGCTGCCAGAATGCCGATGATGGCCACCACGATCATCAGCTCGATGAGCGTAAATCCCCGGCGCGCCCGCCTCATCCTTCGTTTCATGTGTCCCTCCATCTCTTTTTTCGAACCATCTATCGAAAACATCTATATTTCCAGCATAGGCGCGGCCCTCCACTGCCACGCTCCGCCTGCTCTCCCTGCGGGGAAATTTATTTCTCTTTCCCGGTCCGCAGTGATAGGCCGCGTGCAGGCACCAAAAAAGACAGCCTCCTCGAAAGCTGTCTTTCCCACCATCTTCACCGCCCGAGCCGTTCCCAGAGAAACGAAGCGAGCCCATAGAGAAAAGCCCCGTAGACCAAGGCGAAAAGAAACGGCACCGCCCACGGCCACCGGTCCGCCAGACGGGCCAGCCGCTCCATCCGCCGCGCCGGGCGAAGCGCCGGCCACCGCCGAAGGAGCGCCACATCTACTATGAGCACCAGCAGAAACAGCCCTATCCAAAACGCCATGGCGCCCCTCCTCTCCACAAAAAATTTAGAGACATAACGAAAAAATGAGCCCCGCCCGCTCCCCATTTCCCCTAATCGCCGCCCGCCGTGAAAAGATTAGCCGGGGAAAAACCGTAAACGAACGACGCCGCCCGTCACTTCCTCCCTCTTCAGTCCCTGAAGAAACGCCGCGCCCTGACGAAAAAATCCCTCATTTGACGCGCCGCCGACGCATCCTTTCGCCGCGAAAAAATTTTTTGAAAAAATTTCCGCGTTCCCGTCATTTCTCCATCATAAAAGCCGCTGCCGAAAATTCAAGGGAAAAAGTGGGGCGTATGCCATTTTTTCGGCCGAAAAAGTGGAGATCATGCCACTTTTCATGCGGAACCTGTGCGCGGGACCGATCATGGCCCGATGGGCGCTGCCGCCGCTGGGCGGCGGAGAAAGGACTATAATGGGGAAAAGGAGGCGCTTATGGAAGAATTATTCGCGGCTTCGGCGGAGACGGCCATGAATGAGCTGTGCCGCCGAGCCATACGGGACGGGGCGAGCGACATCCACATCGAGCCCGGCAGAGAGGCCGTGCGGGTGCGGTTCCGCCGGGACGGCCTTTTGGAGGAGCGTTTTCTCCTCGGCCGGCACATGGCGGAGAAGCTCGCCGTGCGATGCAAGGTGATGGGCCGGATGAACGTGGCGGAGACGCGGGTGCCTCAGGACGGGAGCGCGGTCTTCACCGACGGCGGCCAGGATTACGACCTGCGCCTCTCTGTGCTGCCCTCCATGTACGGCGAGACCATCGTGGTGCGCATCCTCTCGGGGCGCGTGGCCTTCATCGAACGAAACGATCTGGGCATGCTCCCCGTGCAGGAGCGAGCATTCCTCCGGTGCCTGGCGGGCCGGAGCGGGCTCATCCTCACCACGGGCCCCACCGGCTCGGGAAAGACCTCCACCCTCTATGCGGCGATGAAGCTCCTGAACCGGCCGGAGGTGAACTGCATCTCCGTGGAAGACCCGGTGGAGTACCGCATCGACGGCGTCACGCAGGTGGCCGTGAACGAGAAGGCAGGCCTCACCTTCGCCGCCGGGCTGCGGGCGCTCGTGCGGCAGGACCCGGACGTCCTCATGATCGGCGAGATCCGCGACAGGGAGACCGCGGAAATGGCGGTGCACGCCGCCCTTACGGGCCACCTCGTGCTCTCCTCCCTCCACACGAACAACGCTGCCGAAGCGCCGCTCCGGCTGGTGGACATGGGCGTCGCCCCCTACCTCATCGCCGCCTCCCTCTCCCTCGTGCTCTCCCAGCGCCTCGTGCGGACCCTCTGCCCCCGCTGCCGCGTAAAAACGGGAGAGGCCTATGCCGCGCCGGGGTGCGAAGCCTGCGGCGGCACCGGACGGAAAGGGCGCACAGGCATCTTCGAGCTGCTGGAAGTCACGCCCCGCGTGCGGAGCCTCATCCACGACATGGCCCGGCCGGACGCGCTCATCCGATGCATGCGAGACGCCGGTCAGCCCACCATGGCCGAAGCGGCCCAGGCCGCGGCCGCCGCCGGACGCATCGCCGCTGAAGACGCCGCATGGATCGCAGGAGAAGCCGGAGAGGAGGCGCTATAAATGGAACATACAGGAGAAACGCTCGCGCCGCTCGCCGCGCTCCTTGCTGCCCATCCCGCGGCGACCGACGTGCATCTCACCGAAGGCGGGCCGTCCTATCTCCGCGAAGAAGGGACCCTCCGCCCCGCAGGCGCTCTCCCCGATCTCTTCCCTGCCCTCGAAGAGCTCCTCCCCCCGGCCAAACGCGCCCTCTGGGAGCGGGGCGGCGCGGGAGACGGCGCGTTTGCCCTTCCCGGCGTGCGGTGCCGCCTCCACCTCTACCGCGCAGGAGGCCGGAAAGCGGCAGCCATCCGTTTCCTCCCCTCCATCGCGGCCCTCCCGCCCGACCGGGACGGACCGTGGATCGAAGACGCCGCCTCCCTTTCGAGCGGCCTCGTCCTTGTGACCGGCCCCGCCGGCTCCGGCAAGAGCACAGCCCTCGCCCGGCTCATCCTCGCCGCGGCCCGCGCGCCCCGGCACATCCTCACCATCGAAGACCCGCCGGAATACCTCTTCCCCTCCGGCGCCGCCCTCATCCGCCAGCGCGAAGTGGGCGTCGATACGGAGAGCTTCGCCTCCGGCGTGAAAGAAGCCCTCCGGGAAGACCCGGACGTCCTCGTCATCGGCGAGCTCCGCGATGCGGAGACCATGGCCGCGTCCCTCACCGCCGCCGAGACAGGCCACCTCGTCCTCGCGACCCTCCACAACGACAGCGCCGCCGGAGCCATCGGCCGCCTCGTCCACGCCTTCCCCGCGGAAAAAGAACGGGAAATACGCGCCCTTCTCGCCTCCGTCCTCCGCACTGTGGCCGCGCAGAAACTCTGCCGCATCGGCCGCCGCACCTTCCTCCTACGGGAAATTTTGACGAATATTCCCGCCGCGGCCCACCTCATCCGCGAAGGAAAAGACGAGCAGCTCCTCTCCTACATGGAGATGGGCCGCCATCACATGCGCACCATGAAGCAGGCCCTGTCAGAGCTCCTGTGGAAAGAGCCTCTTTCAACGGAAGAGAAGGAGATTCTCCGCCGAAAAGCAGGGCTCTAAGAAGACCCGTGAAGGAAGAATGCCTTCGCGGGTCTTCTTTTTTTGAAACGACGACGGCGCGGGGGCGGGATAGACGGAGCCGCGCATGGGGGAGCGGGACTGCATCGCGATACTGACGGTATCGAAGCTGTTGGAGCGGGGCTTATTTTTGATGTGAATGTAGTAACTCATTAAGATGCGGACCTACATCACGAAGGCTTCGTATCGCTCATGTACGACTGTTCCCATTTTTGGAGCATGAACTCCATGGTCGCTTCATTCCTTCTTTTTCCGGAAAAAGAAGGAACGAAGCAAGGAAGAAAAGCCGCCGCCGCGGTCACTCCGGCCTGAGATTTGCCCGCCCTCCGCTGACGGAATGAAACTCGCTCGCTGCGCTCGCTCAGACAGTCATTCCGTCCGGGCGCTTCGGGCCGTCAAATCTCCCCCCTACGGGGTCGGCCTCCGTTCCAACGGGCGGGTGTCCTGAACCGGCGGAGCAGCTTGTGTCGCGCATTTGTTATGCGCATCCTTTCTGACTTTGTATTTTCTCATTAAGCTGCGGACCTACATCGCAATGTGAAGGTCTTCGAAGCTGTCGGTGCGGACTCATATCGCGATGCATATCAAACACGGCAGGCGATGCGGACTCCAACCTTCGCGGCCTTTTCTCGCATGGCCATGGAAGTTTTGCGTCGTGCCTTCGGCACTCTCTTATGCTGGCGGACCATCTTATACGGTGCGGTCTCAGGCCCATCCTTTCCTTATGATTCATGCCCGCAGTATCTTTGTGTCGCGCCGCAAGCAGCGGCTCCCTTATGCTCGGATGACTTCTAACAACACAGCGGACCCACATACGATGAAAAATATTTTCACCGTATGTGGGCCCGCTTTATTTGCAAAATATCGTAAGCATCCTGATGTGGGTCTGCTTCCCCATGAGGAGATTCACCAGCATAAGGGATGCCCATTTGAAAAATGGGCGACCCAAGCCAAGCACTGGTGCAGCTTCCCCGCCCGTTTGAACGGAGCCCGGTGCCCGAAGGGAGAAAAATTGGCCGGTGGCGTCAGCCGCAGCGCCTGTCTGAGCGAGCGCAACGAGCGAGTTGCGCGTAGGGTAGTGACCGACCAATTTTTCAGGGCGCAGTGATCGGGCGGTGGTTTTCTTTCCTTGCTTCATTCCTTCCTTTGGGCAGCCAAAGGAAGGAATGAAGCGACCATGGGGCTCGTATGCCCCTGACGGGAACAGTCATACATGAGAGAAACGAAGTCATTGTGATGTGGGTCCGCACCCCCATGAAAAGAAGCTTTCTCTTCGAAAATTCGCCCCGCACGAACAGCTCCGTCCTCGTCCCCACCGAATTACGGACTCGCTCCAAAAAAATAGAAAACCGTGCCTGCGCAGCAAACTCCCTTTTCCTGCCGAAAGGGGACTTTGTTTTCTCCGGGGACTTTCCCGGAAAAACCGGTCTTCGCCTTTTCTGACACGTTTGCCGTGGAAAAGGACTTTCGCCCCTTTCGGACCGTTTCCGGTCTCCGTCCCCGGAGAGCGGCCGGAGGGACGGCGCGTTCTTTCGCCGCGGAGGGGCGACTTTTTCTTCGGAAAGGGCCCTCTTTGCGCCCTTTTCCTTCGTTCTCATTGACACCTTCTTTCTATTTTTATATGATGAAAAGGGAATAAAATTTTTCTGTTGCCATCGCTCCCCATGTGCGGAGCGTTTTTTGTTTTCCCCCAGGGGAGGGATGCCTTTTGTCAAAGAGTTATGACGTGGTCATCATCGGCGCGGGACCGGCGGGCATCTTTACGGCACTGGAGCTGGCGGATACGGGCGCGTCCGTGCTCATCGTGGAGAAGGGGCTCGACATCGCCGCGCGGCGGGCGCTCAATAAGGACCGCTCGGCGCCGGCTTCGGACCGGCGGACGAACCTGGTCTCTGGCTGGGGCGGCGCGGGGGCTTTCTCCGACGGCAAGCTCACGCTCACCACGGAGTACGGCGGCAATCTCGACGATTATATGAATAAAGGGGAGCTGGCCCATCTCATTTCCTACGTGGACGGCGTATACTGCCGCTACGGCGGAGCGGACCGGAAGGTCTACGGCGACGAGTACGCCGAGGAGCTCCACGAGCTGAAGCGGCGGGCGGCCGCGGCCGATCTGGCGTTCATCCCCGCGCGCATCCGCCACCTCGGCACGGATGTGAACGGCGAGATCCTCGCGCGCATGCGGGAGGCGCTCCCGCCGAACGTGGAGGTGCGCTGCGGCACGGCGGTGGACGAGATCGCCGTGGAGGACGGCCGGGCCGCGGGCGTGGTCATCGCCGGCCGTCTCATCCGCGCCAGGTACGTGGTGGCCGCGCCGGGCCGGGAGGGGGCAGAATGGCTCCTCAAGGAGGCGGAGCGGCTGGGGCTCCGCACCACGTCGAACGCGGTGGACATCGGCGTCCGGGTGGAGTCGCCGGCGGAGGTGTACGAGCCCATCACGGATATCTGCTACGAGTCGAAGCTCATCTATTACAGCCGCCGCTTCGACGACCGGGTGCGCACGTTCTGCATGAACCCCTACGGCTTCGTGGTGACGGAGAACAACGACGGCCTCCAGACGGTGAACGGCCACAGCTACGCCCACAAGCGGAGCGGCAACACGAATTTCGCCATCCTCGTGTCGAAGCAGTTCACCGAGCCGTTCAAGGAGCCCATCGCCTACGGGAAATACATCGCCTCGCTGGCGAACATGCTGGGGGCGGGCCCCATCGTGCAGCGTCTGGGGGACCTCCGTGACGGGCGGCGCTCCACGGCCGAGCGCATCCGCCGGGGACTGGTGCGGCCCACCATGCCGAGCGCGACCCCGGGCGACCTCTCGCTGGTGCTGCCGTACCGGTTCCTCACGGACATCATGGAGATGTTCGAGGCGCTCGATGAGATCGCCCCGGGGGCCAATTCGAGGCACACGCTCCTCTATGGCGTGGAAGTCAAATTTTATTCCTCCCGTATGGAGCTCTCGTACGAGCTGGAGACGAAGATCGGAAATCTCTTCGCCATCGGCGACGGCGCGGGCATTACGCGGGGGCTGGCGCAGGCGTCGGCGGCGGGGGTCGTCGTGGGACGCGAGATCTGCGCCCGTGAAGGAAAACCGAAGGGAGATATAGAATGATACCGAGATATACCCGTCCAGTGATGGAAAAGATCTGGAATGAAAGAAATGAATGGCAGACCATGCTCGATGTGGAGATCGCCGCGTGCGAAGCGAACGCCGAGCTGGGCCGCATCCCGAAGGAAGCGGTGGAGGTCATCAAGGCGAAGGCTGACTTCGACGTGGACCGCATCCATGAGATCGACGCGGAGATCAATCACGACATCATCGCGTTCCTCACCTGCGTGGGCGAGCACGTGGGTGACGAGGCGAAGTACATCCACATGGGCCTCACTTCCACGGACGTGAAGGACACCGGCCTCTGCGTGCAGCTCTCTCAGGCCTCGGACGTCATCCTGGACGACCTTCACCGCCTGGCGGACGTGCTGAAGCGCCGCGCGGTGGAATTCAAACATACCCCCACCATCGGCCGCACGCACGGCGTGCACGCCGAGCCCACCACGTTCGGCCTGAAGCTCCTCCTCTGGTACGCGGAGACCCTCCGCAACATCGACCGCATGGAGCACGCCGCGGACAACATGCGCGTGGGCAAGCTCTCCGGCGCGGTCGGCACCTATGCGGACATCGACCCCTATGTAGAAGAATACGTGTGCAAAAAGATGGGCCTCAAACGGGAAGACATCGCCACCCAGGTGGTGCAGCGCGACCATCACGCCGAATATGTGGCGACGCTGGCGGTCATCGCCTCCACCCTCTCGCAGATCGCCCTCGAAGTGCGCCATCTCCAGCGGACGGAAGTGCGGGAAGCGGAAGAATATTTCAGCCCGAAGCAGAAAGGGTCCTCCGCGATGCCTCACAAGCGGAACCCCGTGCGCAGCGAGCGCATCTGCGGCATGGCCCGCCTCATCCAGGGCTACGCCGTGCCGGCCTTCGAAAACGTGCCGCTCTGGCATGAACGGGACATCTCCCACTCCTCGGTGGAGCGCGTCATCCTCCCCGACGCGACCATCGCTCTCGACTACATCCTGAACGAGACGGCAAACCTCATCGACAAGCTCCTCGTCTACCCGGAAAAAATGCTCGCCGATCTCAATCTCACCGGCGGCCTCATCTACAGCCCGCGGGTGCTTCTGGCGCTCGTGGCGAAAGGCGCCTACCGCGACACTGCCTATCGCTGGGTGCAGAGGAACGCCATGAAGCGGTGGCTCCAGGGCGAAGATTTCTACGAAAACCTCTGCAAAGACGAAGACGTGCGGAAATACCTCACCCCCGAAGAGATCAAAGCGTGCTTCGACTACCGGCCGATGCTCGCCCACGTGGACGAGATCTTCGCCCGCTTCGGCCTGTGACCTGTGCTATAATACGATACGTATAAGGGCACTGCCCGCATGGTATTGCAAAAGAACGGAAGGAAGAATCCTATGGCTACAGCAATGGTAATCGGCGCTCAGTGGGGCGACGAAGGCAAAGGCAAGATCGTAGACTACCTGGCGGCGAAAGCCGACGTGGTCGTCCGCTCCCAGGGCGGCAACAACGCGGGCCACACCGTCGTGGTGGACGGCAAGGCCTACCCGCTCCGCCTCATGCCGAGCGGCATCATGTATCCCGGCACCGTCTGCATCGTCGGCACCGGCGTCGTCATCGACCCGAAGAGCCTCATCGAAGAGATGGACCGCCTGAAGGCGCAGGGCATCGACGTGTCGGACCTCCAGATCTCCACCCGGGCGCACATCGTATTCCCCTACCACGTCCGTCTGGACGAAGCGGAAGAAGCGCGCAAGGGCAGCCGCAAGATCGGCACCACGAAGAACGGCATCGGCCCGTGCTACGCGGACAAGATCAACCGCATCGGCATCCGCATCTGCGACCTCATGGACAAAGACGTCTTCGCGGAAAAGCTCCGCTACAACGTGGAGCAGAAGAACATGCTCCTCGAGCGGCTCTACGGTGCGGAAGGCTTCGACTATGAAAAGATGCTCGCCGACTACCTGGGCTACGCCGAGATCCTCCGTCCCTACGTGAAAGACACGAACCACACCGTGCATCAGCTCGTGGCTGAAGGCAGGAACGTCCTCTTCGAAGGCGCGCAGGCCACCATGCTCGACTGCGACAACGGCACCTATCCCTACGTGACGAGCTCCCACCCCATCGCGGGCGGCGCGTGTGTCGGCGCAGGCATCGGGCCGCACCTCATGCAGAACATCTTCGGCGTGGTGAAAGCCTACAGCACCCGCGTGGGCGAAGGCCCCTTCCCCACCGAGCTCCACGACGCGACCGGCGACCACATCCGCGAGACCGCGCACGAATACGGCACCGTCACCGGACGGCCCCGCCGCGTGGGCTGGCTCGACGCCCGGGCCGTGCGCTACGCCGCGTTCCTCAACACCTTCGACTACCTGGCCATCACCCGCCTCGACATTCTCGACGACATGGACGAGATCAAAGTGTGCGTCGGCTATGAATACGAAGGCAAAGAATTGGACGAATACCCGGCAGACCTTGCCCTCCTCGAAAAAGTGAAGCCCATCTACCGCGTGTTCCCCGGCTGGAAGACCCCCATCAGCGACATCCGCTCCTACGGAGACCTGCCGGAAAACTGCCGGTACTATCTCGAACAGATCGCCGCGCTCATCGGCGTGCCCCTCGGCATCGTGAGCGTCGGTCCGTCCCGCGAGCAGACCATCGTCCTGAAAGACGTATTCTGATATTTACGGAGAAAAGCTCATGGCATCATGGGCTTTTTTCTTTTGCCCATGGCCTCCGCCGTGTATACTGGTAGAAACACCCCTATGTCCACAGAAAGGAGGAAGCTCCATGCTCCCAGGGCTCCGCCGGGCCTTCCGAAAAGAGCCGGTGTGCGTCTGCGCCGCCGCGGCCGCCGCCCTCTCCGCCCTCTTCGTCCCGCCCGACGCGGGATACTTCGCCTACCCCGACTGGCGCACCATCGCCCTCCTCTTCTGCCTCATGACCGTCGTGGCCGGCTTCCGCAGCCTGGGCGTCTTCCTCCTCCTGGGCGAAGCCCTCCTCCGCCGCGCCCGGACCCTCCGCGCCCTCTCCGTCACCATGACCGCCCTGTGCTTCGCGAGCAGCATGGTCATCACGAACGACGTCACCCTCATCACCTTCGTGCCCTTCACCCTCCTCGTCTTCCGCCGCATCGGCCGCGGGCGAGACGCCCTGCGCCTCTCCGTCCTCGAGACCATCGCCGCCAATCTGGGCAGCATGGCCACCCCCATCGGCAACCCGCAGAACATCTACCTCACCTCCGCAGCCGGCCTCTCCCTTGGCGAGTTCGCCTGGGCCGTCCTTCCCTATGCGGGCCTCTCCTTCGTTCTCCTCCTCGCCGCGGCGGCCGCCGTGCCCGCCCATCCCGCGGAAGGCCACATGGAGACAGAGAGCCCCCTCCCCCGGCGGCAGCTCCTTCCGGCCCTCCTGCCCCACCTCTTCCTCCTCGTCCTCGCCCTCCTCGTCGTCTTCCGCATCCTCTCGTGGGAGCCCGTCCTCCTCGTCACCCTCGCCGTCACCGCCCTCTGCGACCGGCGGCTCTTCCGAGGCGTGGACTGGTTCCTCCTCCTCACCTTCCTCTGCTTCTTCCTCTTCATCGGCAACCTCCGCCGCCTCCCCGAAGTGAACGGCCTCCTCACCGCTCTCGTGGCCGGACGCGAGCTCTGGGCAGGGCTCCTCGCCAGCCAGATCATCAGCAACGTCCCTGCCGCCGTCCTCCTCTCCGGCTTCGCGAAAGACCCCGCCGCTCTCCTCACCGGCGTCAACATCGGCGGCCTCGGCACCCTCGTGGCCTCGCTTGCCAGCCTCATCACCTTCCAGCTCTACGCCGCCGTCTACCCCTATAAAAAAGGCGCCTTCCTCCTCCGCTTCACCCTGTGGAACGCCGCCTTCCTCGCTGCCCTCATCCCCCTCGCCGCCCTCCTCTCATAGAACGTCTATAGGAAACGCCCCGCCCGGGGCTTTTTTCATGCAGAAAAGAAATAAAAACAACCCCCGCCGCTCGCGTCGTGATAAGACTGGCTTACGAGATCAAAGCAAAGCAGTCTCCGCACAGCGGGAAACTGCTCCGCCTGCCACGTCTGGTGTGTATCACGATGAAATCTGCACCGAAAGCTTCGACATCATTCGCGCCATGATGTAGGCCTGCTCCCTCCATGAAGAGAGACGAGAGCAAAGGGGAGGCGCATTGAAAATGCGCGACACAAGCCCAGCACTGGTGCAGCACCCCGCCCGTTTGAACGGAGCCCGGTGCCCGAAGGGAGGAAGTCTGGTCGGTGGCGTCAAGCGGTCGGCTTGTCTGAGCGACCGAAGGGAGCGAGTTAAGCGAAGGTAGCGACCGGCCAGACTTCCAGGGCGGAGTGATCGGGCGGCGCCCTTCCTTCTTTGCTTCGTTTCTTCCTTCGGCGGCGAAGGAAGAAATGAAG
>CASEBK010000040.1 GCA_949286115.1 uncultured Veillonellaceae bacterium
CAGATTTCCTGGAATATACGGATGAGTATATTCAAAGCAAGGTGGATGAGCTGAATCATCGTCCGAGGAAATGTCTGGGATACAAAACACCTTATGAAATCTATCACAATGAAGTGTTGCACTTGATTTGACAATTCGCCATCCCATGATGATGGCCATGATCATCTTTGGGGGCTCGCTGGAATTCATCACTGTGTCCATGCTCGTGTCGCCCTTCGCGCCGGTGGGGACGGCGGTGGTGGCTTTTATCGTGCAGGCGCGGCACCTCTTCTACGGCCTCTCCATGGCGGAGAAATATCGCGGCACGGGATGGAAGCTGCCCTTCCTCGTGTTCTGGCTCTGCGACGAGACCTTTGCCCTGAACTACACCGCAAAGACCGCGCCCGACGTGGACCGGAGCTGGTTCTATTTTTTCGTGAGCCTGCTGAATTACGTCTACTGGGTGTCCGGTTCTCTTCTCGGAGGACTTGCAGGGGAGATGCTCTCTTCACTGGACCTGGCGGGGCTCGACTTCGTGATGACCGCCATGTTCGTGGTGATCTTTCTGGAACAGCTTCTCCGGGAGAAGACGCCCTGGCCGGCAGTCATCGGCATCGCCGCGGCGGCGGGTTCCCTTGCGCTTTTTGGCGCCGCCCGGTTCATGATGCCGGCGATGGCGCTCATCCTCGGGGCGCTCACCGTGCTCCGGAGGCCCATCGAGCGGGCGGGAGGTGCATCATGACGGAGCTCTCTTTTGCGGAGCAGGCGGCGGTCATCGCCGTCTGCGCGGCCATGACCATCGCGACAAGGGCGCTGCCCTTTCTCCTCTTCGGTCCGGGGCGGCCCATGCCGGCGTACGTGCGCTACCTCGGCCGGGCGCTTCCCGCGGCGGTCTTTGCTCTCCTCGTGGTGTACTGCCTGCGGCACGTGACGCTCTTTTCCGGCGCACACGGCCTGCCCGAATTTCTTGCCGTGGCCGTGACGGCGGCGGTGCACCTGGCGAAGCGGAACATGATGCTGTCCATGTCAGCCGGCACGGCGTGCTACATGGCGCTCATCCAGTTCGTATTCGCAAAATAAAAAGACCTCTTCACGGGCGGCTTCGCGCCGAGCCTGCGGAGAGTTTTTTTATAACATACATGCAGGGAAACGGCGGCAGGGTTCATTTCTGCCGCGTTCATTGGGTTTCCATCCAAGAGCGGCAATGATTCCCGCGTGTCTTCTTTTCCTGGTGTAATAAAAGGTGGCCGGGACGGTGCTCCGCCCCTTCATCCCTCAGCGCCTTTGCGGCGGTCTACCCACATCATGATCATGTAGCTGACAGCCACGATGCAGGAGATGACCTCAAGGGCGTTTGCCTTGTCTGTATGACAAATTCGCTCTTATTTTACAAAGTTTTTCCGCGCGCATAGAGTCGTTACAAAATAAACCTCTCTCCCCATCCGGTCTTGCCGGGCAGGAAGAGAGGTTTTATTTATGCGCCGAAGAACATGTCGCGCAGGAGGAGCAGGTTGAAGAAGGTCACCAGGATGCCGATGCCCCAGAGCATTGTCTTCGTGTAGCGTCTGTTCACATATTTCCCCATGATGCGTTTCGAGGACGTGAGGTAGAGCTGGGTGAACACGGTGAAGGGGAGCTGCACCGAGAGGAAGGCCTGCGACCACACGAGCCCTTCGAAAGGGGAACTGATGAAGAAGATGATGAGGAAGGCGGGGATCATCGTGAGGAGGGTCCCCAGCTGGGTGTGGCGGCTCGCAGAGTCGTAGGGCTCGCCGAGCATGCCAGCGAAGATGCAGCCGCCCGCCATGGCGGAGGTGAGGCTCGCCGCGATGCCCGCGAAGAGAAGCGCCACGCCGAAGATCTCCGCCGAGAGAGGGCCCAGGATCGGCGTGAGGAGCGTCCCCGCCTGAGAGAGGTCCGTCACGGTGATGCCGTTGTCATAGAAGGCGATGGCGGCGATGAAGATGATGGCGCTGTTGATGGCCCAGCCGACGATCATAGAGAAGATGGTGTCCACGTATTCCGTCTTGAGCTTCTTTTCGATGGTCACCGGTCCGGAGAGGTGGAACTGCTGGCTCTGGACGACTTCCGAGTGAAGGAAGAGGTTGTGCGGCATGATGACCGCGCCGAGCACGCTCATGATGACAGGCATGGCCCCTTCGGGGATGACCGGCACGACCCAGCCCTGACGGGCCGCCGCCCAGTCCACCGGCACGAGACCGAGCTCGATGAGGAAGGCCGCGCCGATGATGCCCACGAAGCAAATGATGAGCTTCTCCACCCGTTTGTAGGAGTGGCTGAACTGGAGGTAGAGCGTGAGGAGGAGCATCGCCGCTGCCCCCGCGCGGAGGGGGACGCCGAAGAGCATCTGGAGGGCGATGGCGCCGCCCAGGAGCTCTGCCAGCCCCGTGGAAATGGCCGCGCACATCGCCGTGGCGAGGATGAAATTCTTGAGAGGCTTATTCATATACGCCGTGGCCGCCTCGGAGAGGCATTTCCCCGTGACGATGCCCAGATGTGCCGCGTTGTGCTGGAGAATGATGAGCATGATCGTGGAGAGGGTCACGATCCACAGGAGCTGATAGCCGTAGACCGAGCCGGCGGCGATGTTTGAGGCCCAGTTGCCCGGGTCTACGAAGCCTACCGCAACGAGCAGTCCCGGGCCGATGGATTTGAAGATGTCGATGTATGAGGAGATCTTTGGCTTTTCCTTATTCTGCCAGAATTCTTTGAGATCCATGGTCGTCTCCTTTGTGCGCCGCTGGTTTGCGGTCTGCTGTATTTTACTTTTAGGGATATACAATTTCTTCCTTTATTATACACGCCCGGCGGGGGAATAACAGAGGGAAATGGGGCGCGGCAGAATTTTCTCCGGGAATATCCCTCCCGCGGCGGCTGTAGTATAATAAGACAATCCCAGAGGCCGCAGGAAGCGGCAGTATCGAGAAAGGAACGACTATGACAGGGAAATATACGAGGCGGCAGCTCCTGGTGCTCATCCTCGGCGCGGCGCTCGTCCTTGCGGCGGTGCTGGCCTTCTTCCTCAGGAGCGGCGGGACGGCCGAGCCGGTGGGGAAGGACTATGTGGCGGTGGTGCGCATCGACGGCACGATCTACGGCGGGGCCGAGACGGGCGGGCTGCTCGCCCAGCAGCAGGGCACGGCGAGTGAGCGCATCATGAGAGAGCTCCGGGCGGCGAGGCTCGACCCGCACGCCAAGGCGGTGCTCCTCCGCATCAATTCGCCCGGCGGATCGGCGGCGGCCGCGCAGGAGATCGCCGAAGAGGTGGACAAGGTGAAGAGCGGCGGCAAGCCCGTGGTGGTCTCCATGGGAGATCTCTGCGCCAGCGCCGGCTACTGGATCGCCTGCCGCGGAGATTATCTCTTCGCCAGTCCCGCGAGCATGACGGGCAGCATCGGCGTCTACATCGACTACAACAACATCGAAGAGCTCATGAACAAACTGGGCGTCTACAATGAAAAGATCAAGAGCGGCGCGCACAAGGACATCCTCTCTATGTGGCGTCCCATGACGGAGAGCGAACGCGCCCTGCTCCAGCAGATGGTGGACGACATCTACAGCCAGTTCATCCGCGTGGTGTCCGACGGCCGCCGCATGGACGAAGAAAAGGTGAGGGCGCTCGCCGACGGGCGGGTCTTCACCGGACGACAGGCGCTCGACGCGGGCCTCATCGACGCGCTGGGCAATTATTACGACGCGCTGAATTACGCCGCGAGCCGCGCGGGCTTTGCCGACGGCGACGTGCCGACGAAGACCGCCGGGGCGGCTCATCCTCTCGCGGGGCTCCTCGCCTCGGAGGCGGACGGCTTTGGCCGGCGCATGGCGGACGCGGCAATGGATCGGATCGCGTCAGAATCCGGCTCGCCGGTGGTGAGATAAGGAGGACGGCATGAACTATTTCCTCGACCTGATGTACCAGCTCCTCACGGCGCCCAGGCAGGCGCTCCGCACGGTCACCCGCGGGGAGAAGCTGCCCCAGGCGGCGCTCCTGTGGCTCTTCGTGAATTTCCTCCTCGCCCTCTCCTCCATCCTGGAAGGGCCGGAGCTCATGACGAGATTCTTCGCCGGCGTGATTGTCTTCGGTATGGGGCTCTTCCTCCACAGCGCGGTCACTGACTACTGCGCGGGCTTCCTCGGTGGCCGGGGCACGGCCAAAGGCATCACCGCCGGATTCATGGCGGCGTCCTTTCCCTATGCGTTTACCGTCTTCGGCGGCCTCTTCGGCTTCGCCCTCGGCGGTGCGGAAGGGGCCTTCGCATCGCTCCTCTTCCTGTGGAGCTTTGCCCTCGATGTGCTCGCTATCAGTGAGAATTACGGCTTCGGCACCGGGAAGGCGCTCCTCGTGGCGCTGGTGCCGCTCCTGCTCTTTGCGCTCTTCTTCCTGTGCCTCTTCTTCGCCGGCCTCGCCGCCGCTGTGACGAGCCTCTCGGAGATGAGCGACGCCCAGCTCATGGAAGGCGTTCTCCAGAGCCTCTGACCTCTCCCCGCATCCCCGATGATGCGGGCATTTCTCTTATATGACGCATATGGTATAATATACGAGTATAATTTCCTCTATGGAAAAAAGCAGCGCGGCCCTGCCGCGGACCTGAAAGATATTAAGGAGGATTCACTTATGTGCGGTATTGTAGGCTATACAGGAAAAGGCGAAGCATCGGAGTTCCTCATCGACGGGCTCCAGCGTCTGGAATACCGTGGGTATGATTCCGCAGGGATCGCTGTCTATACGGGCGGCGGCATCGAGATCGAGAAGAAGGAAGGGCGCCTGGCCAATCTGGAAGCGGTGCTTCGGGATAAGCCTCTCTCGGGACACTGCGGCATCGGCCACACTCGCTGGGCGACGCACGGCGCGCCGTCCGACCGGAACGCCCATCCCCACGGAGACTGCCACAATCATTTCGTCATCGTGCATAACGGCATCATCGAAAACTACATGCAGCTCAAGCAGGAGCTCCTTGCAAAAGGGCATGTGTTCAAGTCCGATACGGATTCGGAAGTGGCGGCGCACCTGGCGGAAGAGCTTGACGACGGCGATTTCCTCGCCACCGTGCGGAAGGTGCTCGCGTCTATCACGGGCACGTACACGCTCCTCTTCATGGATAAGGACCAGCCGGATACGATCATCTGCTCGAAAAAGGACAATCCGCTCATCATCGGCCTGGGCAATGGGGAGAACTTCATCGCTTCCGATATCCCGGCCATCATCAGCCGCACCCGCCGCATCTACGTGCTGGACGATGGCGAAGTGGCCGTGGTGAAGCCGGACAGCGTCACCGTGTACAGCGCGGACGGCCTGCCTATTTCCAAGAAGGTGCAGGAAGTCACCTGGACGGCCGAAGCGGCGGAAAAGGGCGGCTATCCCCATTTCATGCTGAAAGAGATCTACGAGCAGCCCAAGGCGGTGCGCGACACCGTCCAGATCCATGTGGGCGCTCATGACGAAGTGGTCTTTGACAACCTGAACTGGTCGAAGGCAGACGTCAACACGTTCAAACATATCCTCATCACCGCCTGCGGCACCGCCTATCACGCGGGGCTCGTGGCAAAATATTACCTCGAACGCTTCACCGGCATCCCCGTCTCCGTGGAGATCGCTTCGGAATACCGGTACAGCCATCCTCTCACCACGGAAGGGACGCTCGCCATCGTGGTGAGCCAGTCCGGAGAGACGATCGACACGCTGGCTGCATTGAAAGAAGCCCGCCGTCTGGGGGCGCAGAGCCTGGCCGTGACGAATTCCATCGGCTCCTCCATCGCCCGCGAGGCGGACTACACGATCTACACCCTGGCGGGGCCGGAGATCGCCGTGGCTTCCACGAAGGCCTATACCACCCAGCTGGTGGCGCTCTTGCTGCTCGCGCTCTACATCGGGCAGGTGAAGGGCACTGTCCCGCCGGAAGAAGTGGCGGACATCCTCCGTGCGCTGAAAGCGCTCCCGCAGCACATAGAAAAAGTGCTCGAGTCGAGAGACCGCATGGCGGACTTTGCAGACAAGCTGAAAGACGCAGAGGACATCTTCTATCTGGGCCGCTCCATCGATTATGCCATCGCCATGGAAGGGGCGCTGAAGCTCAAGGAGATCTCCTACATCCACGCGGAAGCCTATGCCGGCGGTGAGCTGAAGCACGGCACGCTCGCTCTCATCACGCCGAAGACGCCGGTCATCGCCGTGGTGACGCAGGACGAGATCGCCGCGAAGATGTACAGCAATATTCAGGAAGTGCGCGCCCGCGGGGCGGAGGTCATCGGCATCGGCTATGACGACGATGCGGAGATCGAGAAATACACCACAGCGGTGGTGCGCATCCCCCGGGTGGATGAATTCATCGCGCCGATCCTTTCCGTCATCCCCATGCAGCTCCTGGCGTATTATACGGGCATCAAGCGGGGCAACGACGTGGACAAGCCGAGAAACCTGGCCAAGTCGGTCACCGTAGAATAATTTCATACATGGCAGAGACGCTGATTTCCACAGGAGGTCAGCGTTTCGTTGAAATGAGGAGGCAACTATCATGGATACCATTTTTTCGGGCATTCAGCCCAGCGGAGATCTCACCCTCGGCAACTATCTGGGGGCGCTCAAGAATTTCATCCCCTTTCAGGACAGCGCGGAATGCTACTACTGCATCGTGAACCAGCACGCCATCACCGTGCCGCAGGACCCGAAGCAGCTTCACGAACGCACGCGCAACCTGGCGGCGCTCTACATCGCGGCCGGTCTCGACCCGAAGAAAGCCACCATTTTCGTACAGTCTGAAGTGCCGGAGCATGCTCAGCTCGGGTGGATGATCATCTGCACCGCCTATGTGGGCGAGATGGAGCGCATGACCCAGTACAAGTCAAAGGCGCGGAAAGAAGAAGCGAAGGAAGGCTTCATCCCGCTGGGGCTCCTTACGTACCCGCCGCTCATGGCCGCCGACATTCTGCTCTACCAGGCGACCCTCGTGCCCGTCGGCGAAGACCAGCGGCAGCACATGGAGATCACCCGGGATCTGGCGGAGCGGTTCAACCGGAAATACGGCGAAGTCTTCACCCTGCCGGAGATGTGGGCGCCCAAGGGCGGCGCGCGCGTCATGAGCCTGCAGGACCCGACGAGCAAGATGAGCAAGTCCGACGACAATGACATGGCTACCATCCATATGCTGGACGAGCCGGATGTGATCGTGAAGAAGATCAAGCGGGCCGTGACGGACTCCCTCGGCCACGTCCATTACGACAAAGAGACCCAGCCGGGCATCTCGAACCTCATGAGCATCCACGCCGCCATCTCCGGCAAGACCTTCGACGAGATCGAAGCGATGTACGAAGGGCAGGGGTACGGCGTCTTCAAGAAAGATGTGGCAGATCTCGTAGTAGGCGAAATGTCGCCGATCCTCGGGCGGTACAAAGAGCTCATGGGCTCTCCCGAGCTGGATGAGATCCTCGACGAAGGCCGGGAAAAAGCGCACGCGAAAGCGCACAAGACCTACGAAGCAGCCATCCATGCCATGGGGCTCTATCGCTGAATCAAGTACAAACCATAAAAAAGACAGGAGACGTCGATCTCCTGTTTTTTGCTGCTCATTTTATCCCCGCACCAGGGCTTCGAAGTCCGCGTCTCCGTGGAGCCATTGGAAATGATCCTGACGGGCGGCGGTGTCTTTCACTTCGTCCGGATCGAGCGCCGCCGCTTTTCTCAGCCAGAGGAGGGCATGTTCCTTATCCCGCAAGTCTGCGTAATTGGTGGCGATGCCGTACATGGACCACACGTTCTGCGGATCTTTCTCAAGGACTTTTTGGAAATGGCGGATGGACGCTTCATAATGGCCGCCGAGCTTCAGCGCCATGGCCATGTCGTAGTGCCCCTGGACATAATCCGGAGCGAGGGCAAGCGCCTTTTCGATGAGCGCAGCACCGTCTTCCGGCGCGCCGTCAAACGCGGTGAGAAGTCCCTGCAGCGCGAGGGCCTCATAGTTTTTGCCCGATGCGGCGAGCGCTTCTTTCGTAAGACGCCTCGCCTCGGGTGCATCTCCTGCGCCGTATGCGGCAAGCGCTTTTTGGGAGAGCGCAGTGGACGCTTCCGGGATGAGCGGCGGCGTCTCCGCGGCAGGCGATGCAGCGTCTGACGTGACGGATGCCTGTGGGGGCGGCGCAGGCGGCTCCGGCGTGCATCCGGCGAGAGCAAGAGAGAGGACGAGGGGAAGGAACGGGTACGGTCTCATGAGTGCCTCCTTTTCTTTGTATTGTACGAAGGCCGGTCCTGCGGCGCAAGCGCCTCTGTTGTATAATGAAAGAAAAAACGAAGGAGGCAATTTTATGAGTGAACTGGCATTCATCACCGGCGCGACCAGCGGCATCGGCCGGGCCACAGCGGAAGCCCTTGCGGCGAAGGGATACCGTCTGGCACTCGCCGCGCGCAATGTGGAGAAACTGAATGACACCGCAGAGGACCTGCGCATGAAGTACAACGCGGACGTCTCCGTGTATCCGCTGGACGTGCGGGATAGAGACGCCGTTCAGGCGACCGCCGCAGCGTGTCTGGCAGAATGCGGCGCGCCGGATGTGCTCGTGAACGATGCGGGCCTCGCGCGGGGCCTTGAGCCCTATGAGGAGACCAGCCCGGACGATATCGAGCAGATGATCGACACGAACATCCGCGGCCTCTTCCTCGTGACGCGGGCCTTCCTTCCGGCGATGCTGTCCCGGAACAGCGGCCACATCGTCAATCTCGGCTCTACCGCCGGGCTCTATGCCTATGCGGGGGCCGCGGTGTACTGTGCGACGAAAGCAGCGGTGAAGACATTCAGCGACGGCATCCGCATCGACGTCATCGACAGCGATATCAAGGTCACCACCATTCAGCCGGGCATCGTTCAGACGAATTTCAGCGAAGTGCGCTTCCACGGCGACAAGGCTCGGGCAGCGGCGGTCTATGAAGGGGTCGATGCGCTCCAGGCGGAAGACATCGCAAACGTCATCGTTTTTGCCGTTTCCCAGCCGAAACGGGTGCAGCTGAGCGACATCGTCATCATGGCCAACCAGCAGGCCACTGGCTTCATGGTGAGCAAGAAGAAAAAATCCTGATTTCCTTCTTGACAGAAAGGCAAAGATTCAGTAAAATAAACTCGTTGATTGCCGGTATAGCTCAGCTGGTAGAGCGGCGCATTCGTAATGCGTAGGTCGTAGGTTCAAATCCTATTGCCGGCTCCAGGCATTGAAAAGTCGGGTGTGTGCCCGGCTTTTTTTGCGCGCGGAAACAGACTGCGAGCAATAATAAAACGCAGGGACGATCGTCGTCTCTGCGTTTTGTTTTATTGGATGTAGTAGTAGAAAATAAATATGCCGATGGCTGCGGCCAGACCCAGGCGGAGCAGGAAGGTGAAGAGGCCGATCAGTTTGAAGATGACATATACGGCGATGACGGCGGCCACTCCTGCGACGAGGGGATATTGTTCAAGCAGTTCTTCCATGAGACCTCCTTATAATTCCCGGCGGTTTTCCACCGCGCCGGCCAGCGTCTGGCTGTCGGCGTAGCCGATATCGCCTCCTGCAGGCAGGCCCCGGGCGATGCGGGTGACGCGGATGCCGGTGGGTTTGATGAGACGGGAGAGATAGAATGCGGTGGCTTCTCCTTCCGTGTCGGGATCGGTGGCGAGGATGACTTCTTTCACTTCGTCGCCTTCGAGCCGGGCGAGGAGCTCGCGGATGCGGAGCTGGTCCGGGCCGATGCCGTCCAGGGGAGAGAGCGCGCCGTGAAGGACATGGTAGAGCCCTCTGTATTCGCCGCTCGCTTCGAGGGCCTGCACGTCCGGAGGCTGCTCCACCACGCAGATGATCGACCGGTCCCGCCTGGGGTCGGCGCAGATGCTGCACGGATCGGATACGGCCAGATTGCAGCATACCGAGCAATAACACGAAGAGCGCCGGGCAGTCTCGATGGCCTGGATGAAATCGGCCACTTCGCTCTCCGGGCGCTCCAGCATGAAATAGGCGAGCCGCCGCGCCGTCTTGACGCCGATGCCGGGCAGGCGGCGGAATTGGGCGGCTACGTTTTCAAGGGCGTCGTTCATCAGAACATGCCGCCGGGCAGGCCGAGGCCGCTGGTCACTGCTTCCATGCGTTTCTTCGCCATTTCGTCGGCCTTGCGGGACGCTTCGTTCACCGCGGTGGTGATGAGGTCTTCCAGCATTTCCGGATCTTCGGGATCGATGGCGTCCTTGGCGATCTTCAGGGCAGTGATCTGCTTTTCACCGTTCATGGTGAGGGAGACAGCGCCGCCGCCGACGGTGACGTCCACGGTCTGCTTCTTCACTTCTTCCTGGGCCTTCTGCATGTCTTCCTGCATCTTGCGGGCTTTCTTCAGCATGCTCTGCATCTGTGCTCTATTTCCAAACATGGTATTCCTCCTCATGAGTACAGGGCATATAACCCCAATTTATTTCTTTTCATATATATCACAGTCAGGGACGATTTTCAAGGCAGCCGCCAGGAGCGGGTCCTGCGGCAGGGCGTCCTTCGAGACGGGGACATACCCGTCTTCTGCGGACGCGGGCGCGGTGGGCTTCGCGGTCTCGCCCGCCTGCGGAGCGGTCGGTGCGGGCGGCGCGGCGGCATCGGCTTTTGCCTGGGCTTCTTCAGGGCTTCCTTTCAGCACGGTATGGGGGATGAGGGCCTTCCCCGTACACTGGCGAAACGCTTCGGCGGTGATCTTCTGGAAGGCTTCGGTGTTGCACGCCTGGACGATAAAGGGCTGCGGCGCGGAAATGACGGCGCGCGCCCCACCCGCATAGATGAGGGCGCTCTTGGAGAAGCAGGTGTAGATGTCGATGCGGTGGATGGCCATGAAATGGGCGAGGATCTTCTTCCAGAGGGCGGGATAGGTGTCCGGCGGGATGAGGTCCACAGAGGGCTCGCCTGCCAGCTCCCGCTGCGGCGCGGGCGTGGGCGTGGAGATCGGCACCGTGACAGGCTCCGGCGCCGGCGTGGAAACAGCGGCCTTTCGCGTAGCTTTGCGGGGGGCCGCCGCTCTTTTCGGCTGCGGCGCGTCGGGCGGCGTGTTGGTCTCAGGGGACGGCACAGGGGCCTTCACGGACTGGGAGACGGCAGGAGCGGGTGCTGGTTTCGGCATTTCCGGCGCGGGAGCCGGAGGAGCGGCCGGGGCGGAAGGCACGGGGGGCGCCGCAGGGATGGGTACGGACGCCGCCACGGGAGATGCGGCCATCGGCGCGGGCAGGCCCTGCTGCATCTGCCGCTCCAGCGCCTCGATGCGGTCCAGCAGCCCTTCGAGGGTGCGGCTGCCCCGGAGGCGGGCGAGGCGGAGGAGCCCCATTTCCGCGCTCATTCGCGGAGAGGCGCTTCGCTTCATTTCCGAAAGAGTGCCGTGGAGCGATTCGAAGAGCGCGTCCAGAAAGGGTTCGGAGAGCGCTGCGGCTTCGGCGAGGAGCTGCGCCTTCGCGTCGCCGTAGATGGAGAGCTCCGGCGCGTCCGGCTGGACCTTGGCGATCATCACGTCCCGGAAATGGGCGAGGAGCTCGCCCAGCACGGCCGAAGGTTCTTTGCCGTCGGAGAGGATGGCGGAAAATTCCGTGAGCGCCGCGCCGCTCTCCCGGCGGAGGATGCGGCCCGCCAGTGAGAGGATGCGGTCCTTCCCGGTGAGGCCCAGCAGGTCGTACACCATGGGCGCGGTGAGCGTCTGGCCGCCGGCGGCTCCGGTACACTGATCGAGCAGAGAGAGCGCGTCCCGGAGGCCCCCTTCGGCGCGGACGGCGATGAGGTCTGCCACCTCCTCCGTGAGGGAGAAGCCGCTCTTTTCGGCGATGAAGAGCAGGTGGTCCCGGATGTCTTCCGTGGAGATGCGGCGAAATTCGTAGCGCTGGCACCGGGAAAGGATGGTGAGAGGGATCTTTTCCGGCTCCGTCGTGGCCAGGATGAAGAGCACGTGCTGCGGCGGTTCTTCGAGCGTCTTCAGGAGCGCGTTGAACGCTTCCTTCGTGAGCATGTGTACTTCGTCGATGATGTACACTTTCTTCCGGCACACCGTGGGGAGCGACCGCACCGATTCCTTCAGGGCGCGGATCTCTTCGATGCCGCGGTTCGATGCGGCGTCAATCTCATAGACGTCGAGAGAGGCGCCGCTGGTGATCTCCCGGCAGGTGCGGCACTCGTTGCACGGGTCCGCGCCGCGGCGGTGCTCGCAGTTCACCGCCTTCGCGAGGATCTTCGCCATGCTCGTCTTGCCGGTGCCCCGCGGGCCGGAGAAAAGGTACGCGTGGGCGATCCGGTCCTCTGCGACCGCCCGGGCGAGCGGCACGGAGATATGCTTCTGCCCCACCACCTCCGTGAACGTCTGGGGCCGCCATTTGCGGTACAGTGCGAGATACGCCATAGGATGTCCCTCATTTCGCCAATCAAAAAATCTGCAGTCCTCATTTATGACAGCCCCCAGGATGCACCGTGGCACATGAAACGGTCCACTTACTGCTGCTTCCTCTCGGACCTGACAGGGTTCATGGGATTTCATTGCACGGGGCCCGGAGACTGCCATAAATCAGAACTGCAGAGCCATGTGCCATTATTATACAATACAACGCGCGGATTTCCAAATGCCTGTGGAAATCTCCGCGCCTTTTGCCGCACGCGTCTTCGCGCGACAGGTGGCGCGCATCCGCCTCCTTTGCGCCGCTTCGCCGCAGGGCGCCCGTTCCTTTGAGAGAAACGGCAGGGGAGCGCTCTCTTTTTATAGATGAAAGTGGCCGGAGCCCGCCTCGGAGGTCGGACACTGCGAAAGAGGACTTTGCCCTGAAAGAGGTCTTACGGGTCGGGCGCGGCGGAAGCGGCGCAAAGCAGTCTTCGAAATGAGCGATGCGTTCGGCCTTATTCTTGCCAAGGGCGGCGGGAACATGCTATAATTCAGACGTAATGTTTGATTTTTTATAAATGTTTCCGGGAGTGAGCTGCGGCTCACTTTTTCTTATAGTGGTACATTTCATATGAGGGAGGGATCGGAGTTCATGGCGCATAAGGAGATCGAACAGGCGGCGGAGGCGCTGCTTGCGCCGATGCTGGAAGCGGAAGGCATCGAGATCGTCGACGTGGAGTACGTGCGGGAGCGGAATTGGATCCTGCGTCTCTTCATCGATAAGGAAGGCGGCGTCGACCTGAACGACTGCCAGAAGGTGAGTGAAGAGGCGGGACGTCTTCTGGATGAGAAGGACCTCATCCCGGACAATTACATGCTGGAGGTGTCGTCGCCGGGCGTGGATCGGGTGATCAAAAAGGACCGGGACTTCGCGCGCTTTTCCGGCTCGGAGGTGGACGTGAAGCTCTTCGCGCCGCTCGATGAAAAGGACAGGAGCACCAAGGCTTTCACCGCGGAGCTCGCGGGACTGACGGAAGCAGGCGATGTGGCGCTTCGGACGAAGGACGGGGAGGATCTGGTGATCCCCAGAAATAAGATATCGCAGATCAGACTACATTTTTCATTTTAATGCGGGAGGCAGAATCAATCGTGAACGAACAGTTATTGCAGGCAGTGGAAGTTCTGGTAAAGGCGAAAAAGGTCCCGGAGAACGTGGTCTTCAACGCGCTGGAGTCGGTGCTCCTGACGGCGTATAAGAGAGAGACGGGAAGCAACGCCAATACGTCGGTATCGATCGACCGCACGACGGGGGATTATCATATCTACGCGGAGAAGAACGTGGTGGAGACGGTGGACCCGGAGGCGGAGAACGCGGCGAGCCAGATCTCTGTGGCGGATGCGAAGAAAATCAATCCGGTCTACGAAGCGGGGGATATCCTGCAGATCGAAGTGACGCCGAAGAATTTCGGCCGCATGGCGGCGCAGACGGCCAAGCAGGTGATGATCCAGAAGCTGCGCGAAGCGGAGCGGGGCGTGATCTACGATGAATTCTCCGGCCGCGAAGGGGACGTCATCACGGGCACAGTGAAGTGGAGCGAGTCCCGGACGATCTTTGTGGACCTGGGCCGGGTGGAAGGCATCCTGCCCTTCACGGAACAGACGGAGGGCGAATCGTTCCAGCCGAACGACAAGATCCGGTGCTATGTGAAGGAAGTGCGCAAGACGACGAAGGGGCCGGAGATCATCCTGTCCCGCACGCATCCGGGGCTCCTGAAGCGGCTCTTCGAGCTGGAGGTGCCGGAGATCTACAGCGGCACGGTGGAGATCAAATCGGTGGTGCGCGAAGCGGGCTCCCGTTCAAAGATCGCTGTGTATGCCATGGACCCGACGGTGGACCCGGTGGGTGCCTGCGTCGGCCCGAAGGGGCAGCGCGTGCAGAACGTGGTGAACGAGCTCCACGGGGAGAAGATCGACATCGTCCGCTGGGACGAGGACCCGGCGATCTATATCGCGAACGCGCTCTCGCCGGCCAAGGTGGTCTCCGTCTCGGTGGCAGAGGATGAAAAAGCGTCTCTCGTGGTGGTGGAAGACTACCAGCTGTCGCTGGCTATCGGCAAGGCAGGACAGAACGCGCGTCTGGCGGCCAAGCTCACCGGCTGGAAGATCGACATCAAGAGCGAGAGCCAGGCGGCGGAAGAAGGCTTCGGCGAAGAAGACGAGGACGACGATATCCTGGGAGATATCGAAGCGGAAGGCGCGCATGCGGAGGCGGAAGCATGAAGGTCAGAAAGATCCCCATGCGGAAATGCGTGGGCTGCGGGGAGCTGCATCCGAAGAAGGAGCTGCTCCGGATCGTAGCGCTGCCCACGGGCGCCATCGAAGTGGACCGCACGGGCAAACAGTCCGGCCGCGGTGTCTATATCTGCGATGACCCGGCCTGTTTCCAGAAGGCCTACGACTCGCACGGGCTGGAGCGCTCGCTGAAGCGCCCGGTGTCCCGCGAAGTGTACGATGCGCTGAAGGAATCGCTGAGCCGGCATGAATGAAAAGGCGATCTATCAGTTCCTGGGGCTGGCGCAGAAGGCGGGATTTCTCCTGTCGGGCAGCGACCAGCTCACGGACGGACTGAAACATAAAAAAGGGGCGCTCCTCCTCATCACGGAGGACGCGTCGGAACGGACGGCCAAAGAGTACCGGGCGATGGCGGAGCGAAGCGGCATCCCCTGGCGGCTCTTCGGCGAGAAAGAAAAATTGGGACGGGCTCTTGGCAAGGGAGTGAGAACTGCCGTATTGGTCACGGACAGCGGATTCAGCAAGGCTGTCTGTCAGAAGCTGGACGCCGGTCGTTAGGAGGCTGCGTATGCATAAATACAGAATCTATGAATTGGCAAAAATATATGGAAAGACGAACGAGGAGGTCATCGGCGTTTTGAAAAAGCACCAGTATGAAGTGAGCAAAGCCGTGAACAGCGTCGATGAAAAGGCGAAGGCCATCCTCGATAAGGAATGGGCATCCGGCGGCCGGAAAGCGGCGAAGAAGCCGGCGTTCCGCACGGTGCGCTTTGACAGCAAAGGCCGTCCGCAGGATGGAAAGCGCCCGCAGGGGCAGGGGAATTTCTCCTCGTCGTATTCGACGGATCGGGCCGAGCAGGAAGCGAGCGCGGCCAGAGCCCAGGCGGCGATGAAGAAGGCTGCTCCGGCGCAGAGCGCGCCCGCGGCGGAAGCGGCAAAGCCCGCAGTCCGCGCGGAGACGCGTCCCCAGAGCCAGCGGCAGGAAGCGCGCCCGGCGAGACCGGAGCGGGAGAACCGCCCGCCGCG
>CASEBK010000041.1 GCA_949286115.1 uncultured Veillonellaceae bacterium
AAACATTTCCCTTTCCCAGACAGAAAAAAGGAAAAAGAAAACAGAAAAAAGAAATTTAGTTTTGTCAGTAAGAAGCGGGCCTGTATGAAGAAGCGGCGCGGAGAGCGGGGGCGATTTTTTCTATAGCAGAGCGAAAGAAATTCCCTGTCTTGACCAAATGGAGACCGCTGGTTAAAATAAATAGAATACTATTTATCTGAGTATGGAAAGGAGGAGCTGCCATGATCGCAGGAGATACGGCGTGCCTGGAAAATTATCGGACGCAGCTGCCGGCGCTCATCTATGAATGCCTTGAGAAGGTCCGCGCCTTTGACTTCGCTCATGCCGAAGACGGCGCGTATACCATCGAGGGATGCGGCAGGATGTCCATCGAGTCCCCTGAGACGGAGCCCGCGGTGATGCGCCGCGTGGAAGGCCATAAAAAATATATCGACGTGGTCTACCTCGTCGAAGGAGAGGAGTGGATCGGCTACATCCCGAAGAACGCCGCCCGCGGCGAGAAGGAGGCCGACCCGGACCGGGACCTGTATTTCTTCGAAGGAGCCGATGACGAGACCCACCTCTACCTCCGGCCGGGGCGCTTTGCGGTGTTCTTCCCCGAGGACCTGCACCGTCCGCTCTGTGCGGGACCGGCGGGGGTCCGCCGCATCCGCAAGGCGGTGGTAAAGGTGCCCGTCCGCGCTCTGTGAGAGAAGATTTTTCTCGGAAATAGTTAATAAACTAATTGATTTCTGTCGCGCAGTTTGCTATGATTAGTGGTAGTTAGAATTAACTGCATTCCTGTTAATAATGACGGAGATCAGATTTGGAGGAAAGATATGAAGTATAAGAAATGGCTCGCCGTGTCCGCGCTCTGTGCGCTGGCGGCGACAAGCGCTTTCGTCGGAGGCTGCGGCAGCCAGCAGGGCGCGCAGCAGGCGCAGGCGACGAAAGTCTCCACGTTCCGGCCGTTCACCTCCGACACGCCCATCGTCTACGAATACACCGGGACGGTGGCGGCGCTGCAGGAGGTGCCCGTCCGTGCCCGCGTGTCCGGCACCATCATGGCGAAGTACATCCAGGGCGGCGAGACGGTCACAGAGGGACAGCCGCTCTACCTCATCGATACGCGCCAGTACGAGTCGGACCTGGCGAATGCGGAAGCTCAGCAGGCCCAGGCGGGTGCGAGCTACCAGAATGCGCTGGCTGATCTCTCCCGGTATGAACAGCTTATCGCCATCGACGGCATTTCCCGCCAGACCTACGACACCCAGAGATCTCTCGCCGATCAGTACCTTGCCTCGTATAATGCAGCGGGTGCTCAGGTGAAGATCGCTCAGGATAATTTGGACGATACCATCGTCCGCGCGCCGTTCAACGGCAAGCTCTCGCTGGACGATGTCAATATCGGCACCTATGCCACCGCAGGGAATACCGCTCTCGTGACCATTTCTTCCACGGACCCGGTGTACGTCCAGTTCGACATGTCCGAGACGGAATACCTCGAGATGGCCAAGAAGGGGAACGGCGTGGATAAGTGGGGCGACCACCTGAAGCTCCGCCTCTCCGACGGCTCCATCTACGGCGAGACCGGCCGCATCGTCCAGGTGAACCCTGGCCTCACCAGCGGCCAGCTCACCATGAAGGCCGAATTTGCAAATCCTGACAATCTCCTCGTGCCGGGCATGTACGGCACCATCGTCTCCGATGCAGAGATCGCCAAGGACAGCCTCCTCATCCCGACCCAGGCGCTCATCCCGCTGCTCGATAAGAACATGGTAGATGTCGTGGTGGACAATAAGGTCACCCAGAAGGCCATCCAGATCGGCGGCACTTACGGCAACTACACCGTCGTTACCGGCGGCCTCTCCATGGATGACGTGATCATCGTCGAAGGTCAGGGCAAAGTCACCGTCGGCCAGGCTGTGGAAGGGGAAGAAATGACCCGCCAGCAGCTGGATGAACAGGTCGCTCAGAGAGACACCGGCGCAAAATAAGGAGGGACTATGGCAAAATTCTTTATCAACCGTCCCGTATTCGCCATCGTTATCGCGCTTTTCATCACCATCGCAGGCTTCCTGTGCATGTTCACCCTGCCGGTCGACCGGTATCCGACCATCACGCCGCCGCAGATCTCCGTCCGTGCGAACTATCCGGGCGCTGACTCCGACGTC
>CASEBK010000042.1 GCA_949286115.1 uncultured Veillonellaceae bacterium
AGCGGTCGGCTTGTCTGAGCGACCGAAGGGAGCGAGTTAAGCGAAGGTAGCGACCGGCCAGACTTCCAGGGCGGAGTGATCGGGCGGCGCCCTTCCTTCTTTGCTTCGTTTCTTCCTTCGGCGGCGAAGGAAGAAATGAAGAGACCATGGAGCTCGTGCTCCTGAGGCGGAAACAGTCGTACATAAGAGATACGCCCTCTCCGAAATGGAGCCCCGCACCGACAGCTTCGGCGTCATTTACCTCACGGCGTGGGCCCGCACTGCCTATGCAGTAAGCCCTCGCGTGTAAACGCTCCATCAATGCAGGATATGCAAAAATTTTCAGAATATCCTGCATAAATTTGCGTTTTCTAAATCAAACGCCCCCATGTATAGGACCTGCCCATGGGACCCATGCAGAAAATGAATGCATAAAGCATGCATTTTTGCCTTGACGGAATCCATGCGCCGCTGTTACAATGAGTCCAGTTTTTACAGCATGCCCGGAAAACATGGCGGGCGATGCCTTTCCTGTAAAGACCGGAAAGACGGCGTGAAGATGACGCAGAGGAAACAAGGACACTCTTGCAGGGGACATGTTCACCGACTCTTTTCTCCCACGAAAGGCAGCATTTTCAAAGGAGCGAAGAAGTATGAAAAAGATTCTCGCAATGGCAGCAGTCGCTGCTCTCGCTGCAGGCGCATCCGCTTATGCAGCCAATCCGTTCTCTGATGTGTCCACCTCCGACTGGGCCTATCAGGCCGTATCCGATCTGTCCGACCAGGGCATCGTAGAAGGCTATCCGGACGGCACTTTCAAGGGCCAGACGAACATCACCCGCTACGAAATGGCACAGATCACCGCCCGCCTCATGGCGAAAGAAGACCAGTACAATGCGGAACAGCGCGCCACCATCGACAAACTGGCTGCTGAATACGCTGACGAACTGGACAGCCTCGGCGTACGTGTGTCCAACCTCGAAAAGAAGGTCGGCAACATCTCCTGGAGCGGCGATGCTCGTATGCGTTTCCTCCGCACCACGGACGGCAATGACGCATGGCAGGGCCGTGTCCGTATCACCGCCAAAGGTCAGGTGAATGAAGACACCACCGTCGTGGGCCGTTTCACCACTAACAATGTGGACTTCAAGAACGACGCAGGAAACAAAAATGACGGCGACGTTGAGATGGACCGCATCTACGTGCACCACCAGTTCGGCGACAAAGTGGGCCTGACGATGGGCCGCTATGAAGTCGATATGGGCACCCAGGGCACCTGGCTCTACGGCAACGCTTTTGACGGCGCTGAACTCAAAGTTGACTTCAACGAAGACTACAACCTGAAATTCGGCTTCGGCCGCTTCAAGGATGCAACTCCTGCGGATGACAATACGAACGGCAACTTCGATGAAGCTGACGTCTTCTATGCACAGGCGAAAGGCGACCTCGGATTCGCAAAACTGGGCATCGACTACTACACCGTTTCCGACTTCACGGATATGTATGCCAACGGCAAGGAATACAAAGGCGATTCCTCCGTCATCGGCGCGAACCTGATCGTTCCGATCAGCGACTTCCGCGTATTCGGCGACTACTACAAGGATACCTCTGCTGACGGCGATCCGCAGATCTGGGCGGCTGGCCTCGGCTACGGCGCTCTGGATCTCCAGAAGCCGGGCTCCTTCGGCATCGACGTGGCATACTATGATGTGGAAGAAGGCCTCTATCATGAAAACATGAGCGGCCTCGACATCGACGGCACCATGTTCCTCCAGGACGGCAACTTCTGGCTCGCTACCGCTGATGTGGGCCTCATGAAGAACATGTACCTCCACGGTGAATGGATGTTCGCGTACGACCGCGACAACAGCACCGACGAAGATCTGCACGACGCTTTCGAAATCGCGCTGAACTACGTGTTCTGATCTTTCAGAGGCTCAACGAAAAGGCTCCCTTCACGGGAGTCTTTTTTTGCTCGAAATTTTGCAGCTTCCGTTTTTCTCCTGTGTGCAGCCTTATAATAGAGAAAAAAGAAAAGGGAAAGAACCATCTTTCCGAGGCGGCGATGAAACGGTATCGATACAAAGCGTTCCGCGCGGACGGGACGGCGGTGACGGGGAGGCTCTCGGCGCCCACGGCGCAGGCGGCGGCCGACGTGCTCCACGAGCGGGGCTATGGCGTGCAGCGCCTGCGAGAAGAGCGGCGGCCGCTCTTCTTTCGGCGACCTTTCCGCGGACGGCGGCTGGCCCTCTTCTGCCGGGAATGGTCGTCCCTTCTCGCGGCGGGACTGCCCATGACGGAAACTCTCGCCGTGCTGGGCGCGCACGGGAGCCGCGCGGCGCGGGAAGCGCTCGCCGACATTTCCTCCGCCGTCGCCTCCGGGCAGCCCCTCTCCGAAGCGTGTCGGCAGAGCGGAGCCTTTCCGCCGTTCTTCCTCGCCATGACCGCCGTGGGCGAGCGGAGCGGCGCGCTCCCCGAGGAGCTTGACCGCCTCGCCCGGTATTATGAAAAGGAAGCAGACCTCCGGCGGCAGTTCGGCGCGGCCGTGGCGTACCCGCTCTTTCTTCTCTCCTTTGCGGCGGCGGTGTTCGCCCTCGTCTTCACGGTGATCCTGCCGTCGTTCTCGCTCCTTTTCGACGCGCTGGGTCTGCCGCTGCCTCCGCTCACCCGGGGCGCGCTCGCCTTCGGTCTCTTTCTCCGGGACTATGGCGCCTCTCTCCTCGTCGCTCTCTTCGCGGGGGCGCTCGCCCTCTGGGCCTTTTGCCGCACGAAGGACGGCCGCCGCCGGTGGGAGGCGCTCCTCTTCCGGTCCCGCTTCGTGCGCCGCCTCTTCCTCATCCGCTTCTGCAGCACCGTGGCCGCTCTCCTTCAGAGCGGGGCGCCCCTTTCGGAAGCGCTCGCCGCAGCGGAGACCTTCGGAGGAAACGCAGAGGGCTGCCGACGCCTTCGCCGGGCGCGGAGCCTGCTCTCTCGCGGCATGGGGCTTGCGGGCTCTCTGCAGGAGGCACGCCTTGCGCCGCCGCTCCTGCTCCACATGACCGCCGCCGGCACAGAGAGCGGGGAGCTCCCCCGTTTCCTCCGGGAAGCGGCCCGCCTCATGACGGAGGAGACCGCGCGGAAGCTCGTCCGCCTGAAGGCCATCCTCGAGCCGGCACTGCTCCTTGCCGTGGGCAGCCTCACCGCGGCGGTGATCTTCACCGTGATGATCCCCATCTTCACCGCCGTCTCCCGCTCGTGGTGAGCCGCCGCCTGCGGGGATGTGATATAATAGGGCAAATCACTTCATTTTCGTTTCACGAAAGGGATCTCCCATGAAAGATTCAGATATCCACCGCGACGGCGGCAGGAAAAAGAAACGGTCTTCGCCCCTCAAGAAGATCCTTCTTTTCCTGCTGGTCATCGTGCTCATCATCACCTGCGGGGCCGCCGCGGGCTTTTTGTCCGCCGTGTGGGGCGGCCTGCCGGACGTGTCCCGCACGATGACTCCGGACGCCTCCTCACAGGTGTTCGACCGGAAAGGCCGGCTCATCACCACCATCCACGCCGAGGAGAACCGCCTCCCGGTGCCGCTCTCGCAGGTGCCGGAGGATCTGCAGCACGCCTTCATCGCCGCCGAGGACGTCCGTTTCTACGAACACCACGGCATCGACCCGCGGGGCATCCTCCGCGCGGTGTACAGCAATATCGTCTCGGGCAACGCCACCGGCCAGGGGGGCAGCACCATCACCCAGCAGCTGGCGCGGAACGCCTTCCTCACGCAGGAGCAGACCCTGAAGCGCAAGCTCCTCGAAGCGGTGCTGGCCATCGAGATCGAGCGGAAGTACACCAAGGACGAGATCCTCGAGATGTACATGAACCAGATCTACTTCGGCCAGGGGTGCTACGGCATCCAGACCGCGTCGAAAGTGTACTTCGGCAAAGACGTGAAGGACCTCGACCTGGCGCAGTGCGCGCTCATCGCGGGCCTGCCGAACAGCCCGAACTACTACTCGCCCTTCCGCAGCGTAGAAGCGGCGAAGTCCCGCCAGTCCGTCGTCCTTGACCAGATGGCGAAATACGGCTACATCACGAAGGACGAAGCGGAAGAAGCGAAACAAGCGGATCTCCACCTGGCCAAGCCCGGCGCGGACGGCACAGGCGCGACCGCCTCGTATTTCCTCTCGTACATCGTGCAGGCCCTCTCCGACAAGTACGACTCGGAAGCCATCTATAAAGAAGGCCTCCAGGTGTACACCACCCTCGATCTGGACATGCAGAAAGCCGCCGAAGCGGCGGTGAAGCAGGACCTGCCGGACTCCTTCAAAGACGAGAACGGCCTCACCCAACCGCAGGGCGCGGTGCTGGCCATCGAAGCGAAGACCGGCCACATCCTCGCCATGGTGGGCGGCCGCGGGGAAGACCACTTCAACCGGGCGGTGCAGATGATCCGCCAGCCCGGCTCCTCCTTCAAGCCCTTCACCTACGTGACGGCCCTCGAAAAAGGGAAACATTCCTATTCCCTTCTGGACAATAAGAAAGTGACCTTCGCCGGCGGCTGGTCGCCGAAGAACTACGACGGCACCTTCAGCGGACAGGTGACGCTCCACGACGCCCTCGTAGATTCGCTGAACGTCCCCACCATCAATCTGGCGAACGACGTGGGCATCGCCGACGTCATCCAGACCGCGAAAGACTGCGGCATCTCCACCCTCGTGGACAGCGGGGAATACAGCGACGTGAACCTCGCCGCCTCCATCGGCGGCCTCACCCAGGGCGTGACCCTCTGGGATATGGCCAAAGCGTACAGCGTCTTTGCCAACGACGGCCTCCTCGTAGAACCCATGGCCATCGTGAAAGTGCTCGACCGGAACGGCAACGTCCTCGAGGACCATGAGACCCCCGACGCAGGGAAACAGGTCCTCAAAGAAGACGCCGTGCAGGAGCTGAACAGCATCCTTCAGGACGCCGTGCTCCACGGCACCGGCGGCGGCGCCTACATCGGCCGGCCCATGGCAGGCAAGACCGGCACCACCGACGACGAACACGACGCCTGGTTCATCGGCTACACCCCGGACGTAGTGGCCGCCGTGTGGGTGGGGGACGACAACTCCTCCAACGCAGGCTACACCGGCGGCACCCTCCCCGCCACCATCTGGCGCGACTTCATGAGCCAGGCCCTGGCGAACACCCCGGCCTCCTCCTTCAAGCTCTCCGAAGCGGCACAGCAGCGCATGGCAGCCGCCGCAGCCGCCGCGAAGAAAGCGGAAGAAGAAAAGAAAGCCGCCGAAGCGAAAAAAGCGGCGGACGCCAAAAAGAAGAACGCCCTCGAATCCGCCAAGAAAGCAGGCGGCAAACTGCTGGACCGTATCTCCGGCAAAGTGAAGGGCGAAGAATAAGCCCGCAAACAAAAGAAACGTCTCATCCGATCTGCGATGAGACGTTTTTCATTTGCATGGGATGCGGACCGGCATCACGACGGGGATGTATCGAAGCTGTCAGCGCGGAGCACATGCTCAAAGAAAGTATTTCTCTCAGCTTCGACCGTTTCCGTCATAGGCGCACGAGCTCCATGGTGCCTGTCACGTCTGCTTTCTGCGGCGCATTTCATCCTCCTTGCCGGTCACATGCTCCGGCGTGATCTCTACCATCGCCACCGCGTCCAGATACCGGTCGATATACGCCCGCCGCGCCTCCGGGCCGTCCTTCACGAAATGCGCGGCGAATCCGTCCAGCCGCCGCACCAGCTCCTCTCGGTCCTCAATGGTCCGCGCCCGGCCGAAAAGGATGACGCTCCGATACGACGTGGTATACGCCTCCGGCACCACCGTGTCCTCATCGACGACGCAAAAAGATGCCCGGTCGCAGCGGCGAAGGGCGTCCATTTTGTGCCCCTCCTTCGCGCCGTGCAGAAAGAGCTTTCCCTCCGCATACACATAATTCACCGGCACCGCGTAGGGATACCCCTCATCACCTAGCACGGCAAGTACGCCCGCACGCCCGCGGCGCAGCACCGCCTCGCATTCCTCATTCGTCAGCGCCTGCGCGCCAAGTCTCATGGGACGAAACATGGACTTCCTCCTCCTTTTCTCTTTTTCCCGATTATAGCACGGGCATAGCTTATTGATTTATGCATGTGTTCTATAGATCAGGGACCTTCCGAAGGAGAAAAGAGCGCTTTCCGAGCAGCAGACTCTTTTTGACGCCATTCGCAAGGATGCGGGCGTATCAGCGCCATGGGACCCGCCTCCGCCTGAGATAGACCTTTCTCTACCAAAAATGCACCTCATGCCTCCATTTTCCACGCCGAAAAAGCGCCCTCATTTCCGGCGCGCCATCCCCTTCGTTTGACAAAGGGCGGGAGATTTCCTATAGTATATAGCATGCGATATTTCCAAAACGAAAGGGGACTCTCTATGAAATCTTTGTGGCTCGGCGCGGCGGCGGCGCTCCTTGCGGGGACGGCGGCCGCGGCCAATCCCTTCTCCGACGTGGCGCCGTCGGACTGGCCGTATCAGGCGGTAGCGGCCCTCTCCGACGCGGGCGTGGTGGAAGGCTATCCCGACGGGACGTTCCGCGGCGACCGGCCGGTGACGCGCTACGAGATGGCGCAGATCACCGCGCGGCTCATGGCGAAGGAGGACCTGCTCACACCGGAGGAGCGGCAGACCACGGCGCGTCTGGCGGAGGAATACGCCGCAGAGCTCACCAGCCTCGGCGTGCGCGTGTCTTCTCTCGAAGAGAAGGTGGGGCGCATCACCTGGCGGGCGGAGATGCGCACGGCCTACCAGAAATGGACGGAAAATAAGGACAATGGCAAAGATCACGTCCGCACGGGCCGTCTCCGCCTCATGATGCGGGGCGACGTGAATGAGGACACCTACGTCGCAGGCCGCCTCACCACGGGCGACATCGACTTCGAGAGCGGCGACAGCGGCGATATTTCCATGGACCGGATGTACGTGCACCACGATCTGGGCAGCGCGGCGCTCACCCTCGGCCGCTACGAGCTCGACCTGGGCACGCAGGATGACTGGCTCTATGGAAACGCCTTCGACGGGGCGGAGCTCTCCGGCACCTTCGGCCGCGTGACCGCTTCCGTCGGGTTCGGCCGCTTCAAAGACGCAGGCCGCGGAGACTACAGCACGACCGATGAAGCGCACTACGCCGTGCCCGAAGACGACGCCTTCGGCGATGCGGAAGCATTCTATGCGAAGGCCGCCGCCGACTTCGACGCCTTCCGCGTGGGCGCAGACTACTGGCAGACCTCGTCCTTCACCTCCGAGACGGGCGAGCGGGGAGGGGCCAATGTGTACGGCCTCCACGCCGCCGCGCCCATCGGCGCCTTCCGCCTCTTCGGCGACTATTATAAGGACACCGACGCCGCCAGTGATCCCGCCATCTGGACCGCCGGCGCAGGCTACGGCACCCTCGACCCGGAGAAACGGTGGTCCCTCCGCGCGGACATCGGCTACTACGACGTGGACGCCGGCCTCTACCACAAAAACATGACCGGCCTCGACATCGACGACGAGATCTTCATGAGGAGCGGCCATTTCTGGCTCGCCACAGGGACCATCGTGGTGGGAAAGAACATCGACATTCACGGCGAATACGCCTTCGCCCAGAGCTCGGACGATGGCCGCGATACTGGGGATACCTGGATGGTATCCACGCGCTATCACTTCTGAGAAACAGCCCCTTCGGGGGCGTTTTTCATGGGGACAGCGCGCCCCTGAAGGGAGAGAGCCGAGGAGCCATTGGAGATATTTCGGAGCGGTGCGCAAGCGCGGCGCAGGCATATCGGCACAGGGGGATACGGACCTCCTCACGACGCATATGGCAGTATACAGATCAAGCGGACCCACATAGGATGAAAACGTTCTTCATCGTATGGGGGGCCGTTCATTTGTTTGAAGTCATCGAAGCACAAGGGAACACCGAAGGCGCAGCGCAGACATGACACGGTCATGTGATGAAGGTGCACGACAGATAGGGGCCCGCCCCATGAGCCTCTGCGCTCTCATGGAGGATGAATCCCTCGACACATGTGACAACTCCACACAAAGAAAAAACGGAACTTCCCCATTTCTTCCCACGAAAAAAGACCGGCATGGACCGGTCTTTCTTTTGCGGGCTTTTTAGAATCCGGGCACCAGCGCACCTTTGCAGGTGTCGATGATGAACTGGCGCACTTCTTCGGTCTGGAATTCTTTCACGAACTGCTGGTAGGTGGGATTGTCTTTGTCTTCCGCCCGGGCGGCGATGATGTTCACGTAGGGGCTGGTGTCGTCTTCGACGGCGATGGCGTAGTCGGTGGAGAGACCGGCGTCGCTCGCGAAGCCTGCGTTCACGACAGATGCGTCGGTGTCGTCAAGGGAGCGGGGGAGCTGGGGCGCTTCGAGCTCGATGACGTTGAAATTCTTCGGATTCTCTCCGATGTCCTGCGGCACCGCTTTGAGCGGGTCCACGCCTTCCTTCAGCTTGATCATGCCCTGTTTTTCCAGCAGGAGCAGCGCCCGCGCGCCGTTGGAGGGATCGTTCGGGATGGCGATGGTCGCGCCTTCGGGGAGCTCGGCCACGCTCTTCACTTTATAGGAGTAGAGGCGGAGCGGGGCGAGGTAGGTGTTGCCGATGGAGATGAGGTTCGTGCCGTTCTTCTCATTGAAGGCGTCGAGGAAGGGCTTGTGCTGGATGACGTTCAGGTCGATGTCGCCGCTGGCCAGCGCCAGGTCCGGGGTGACATAGTCGGAGAAGGTTTGGATCTTGACGTTGAGGCCGTTCTTCGCGGCGTTCTTCTGGACGACTTCGAGAATCTTTTCGCTGTAGCCGGGATTGATGCCTACGGTGATCTCTTTCTTGGCATCGGCGGCGGGAGCGTCTTTCTTCGCGGTGTCTCCGCCGCATCCGGCGACGGCGCCAGCGACGGCAGCCGCGGCGATGAGGGCGATGCAGAGTTTCTTCAGTTTCATAGTGATGACCTCCTTGTACTTTTCCTTTCACCAAGATCTGGATTTCCGCGATGGGTCCGGGCGGTAAAAAAAAATTCCTGCCCGAAAGACAGGAAATCATGTGCTTTTTGACTCATCTTTCGAGATATCTCGCTGGATTTGGCACCTTCCAATGGGGTTGCCGCGTCTTCCCTGGGCCAGTCCCTCCGACGCTCTTGATGAATGGTGTATGAAATTGGATGAGCTCATCTTAGCATGAGTAAAACGACATGTCAAGGCGTTTCTCATTTGTGCCGTCCCACGGCGATGTCGGCGGCGATGAGTCGGCGCTGCCGGAAGATGAGGTACGCCGCGATGAAGAAGCATACCGCGGTCATCCAGAAGACGGCGGCGTAGCTGAAGTGCATGGCCACGGCGCCGGAAGCGACGGGCCCGGCGACGTTGCCCATGATGGAGAAGCTCGCTGCAAATCCCACCACGGTGCCGCGCTCTGCCGGGGAGACCGCCGAGGCGAGAATGGTATTGGCGATGGGCATGACGAAGCCGAGGGTCATCCCAGTCATGCCGCGCATGATGCCGAGGGTGGTCACGGTGGGCATCATGTACTGGAGGATGAAGTTCACCCCGGTGAGGAGGGTGGCCACGGCGATGATCTTCGGCATGGAGAAATGCTCGGTGAAGCGGGGCACGAGGAGAGAGGCACACACGCTGGTGCCGCCGGCGGCGAAAATGATGATGCCCACGATGGTGGCGACGATGGAGGCGTCCCCGCCCATCATGTTCTGAATGTAGAGGGGCAGGATCGGCCCGATGCCGCTCATGCCGAAGTTGCACAGGAACTGCAGGAGGATCATGAGGCACACCACGGGATTCCTGATGAAGAGAGAGAGCTGCTTCATGAAGGGCTCGCGGGTCTTCGGCACTTCCGGCCCGGCGTGCTTCGGGATGTACCGGAGGGTCACGAGGAGGCAGAGGAGCGTGAGGGCGGCGAACACGAGGAAGGGCACGCGGTATCCGAAGGCGTCAGCGATGACGCCGCCCGCCAGCGGGCCGAACATGATGCCCGACACCATGGACGCCTGGAAGACGCCCATCGCCCAGGGAAGCTTCTCCTTCGGCGTGATGTTCATCACGAGAGCCATGCCGATGGCCACGAAGCCGCCGGTCATGCCCTGCAGCACGCGGAGGATGAGGAACTCCATGGGCGTCGCAACGAAGGTATTGGCAAAGACGATGAGAGAGAGCAGGAAGAGGATGCCCGCGAGGGCCGCCTTCTCGCCGTGTTTCTGCGCCTGCACGGTCCACACCGGCGTGGAAAACGCTACGAAGAAGGGCGTCGCCCCGGAGATGAGGCCGGACCAGAAGGCCGCCTCGCCTGGGTCGTGCACGCCCAGCTCGGACGTGAGAAACAAGGGAATAAAAGAGACCACACCGATGATGGTGATCCCTGTCCCCACCTGGATGGCCGCGATGATGTACACTAATTTTTTCCAGTATTCCATACGATCACCTTCTATACAAAAGGCAGGCTCCTTTCTTTCTCTAAGTGAGATTAAAAATTTCTTTTTCTTTTCCTCATTATACAGAAATTCAAAAAAATGTGAAAGCCAGGGGAGCGCCCGCAGAAAAACTTGACCGCCCCCTCTACTACACAAAACGGGCGGCGCACGCTATACTAAAAGACGAACGATTTTTTTGCAAAAGAGGATCTGTATGAGTCTGTCCATTCGGGATATCCTGATCCTGGACTATTTCAACGGGAAGCCCGTGCACAGCACGGTCCCGAAGTACCAGCAGGATCTGTACGGCGCGGACGCGGACACGCGCATCCACGACCTGTGCGAAGAAGGATGGGTGCGCCACAGCCGACCGCAGGAGACGGTGAACATGCTGCCGGACAAGGCGCTCTCCCACTTTCTCGCCGCCCACGGCCTTCCCGCAGAGGGAACGCACTCGGAACTGGTGCGCCGGGTCATCCGCGAGATACCGGAAAATGAATACGCTCATGCCGTACCGAAAGTGTACGTCGCCACCGCTGACGGCAATCAGGAGATCGCCCACCACATGGCATACGTGCTGAACGCGCGTTGCAACTACGGCTTCTCCGAAGGGGAGATCGGCGAGGCCCAGCGGTCGCTCACCGCCAAAGGCGCCTCCTGTACGGCATCGGACATCCTGAAATGTGCTTTTCAACAGAAAAGCGCACTTTTTGTCATGGCCGGAGAATGGACGAAGCTGCGCAATCTCTATTTCCGCATCTCCAACTTCCACCTCCGGGCCCGGCAGAACGAAGAGGCCCTGGCCTATCTCTACCTGGTCTTCTTCCTCGACATGTCCGGCATGGAGAACTGGAACTCCCTCGTGAAATACGAGAAGCTCTTCCCCACGCAGAAGGGCATCATCATCCTCATGAACCAGCTCCGCAGCGAGCTCGGCCTCACGGACCGGGGCGTG
Source organism: uncultured Veillonellaceae bacterium (assembly GCA_949286115.1). Classification (GTDB taxonomy): domain Bacteria; phylum Bacillota; class Negativicutes; order Veillonellales; family Dialisteraceae; genus UBA1822. The sequence goes on from CASEBK010000042.1 coordinate 11,361, forward strand.
AAGTCCGCCTTCCTCACCTCCATCGCCCGCATGGCCCCGCGGCTGCCCTTCTCCTATTTCTCTCCGCAGGTAATGGGGGACATCCTCGTGGAGCGCCTCGCCGGGCACGAATTCAGCCACGTGAAGTACCTGCCGTACCGCAATCCGCCGGACCCCACAGCGAGCGCCTATCACTACGCCGAAGGCCCCAGAGAGACCGCAGAGAAGACAGACAGCCAGCCCGGCGCGTCCTTCCTCATCCACCGGAACGTGACGCCCCCGGTGCCGCCGGTGATGCGCCTGCCGAAATTCACCGCGCCGCCGCCCTTCGTCCCGCCGCCGGTCCATCGCCCTCCCGCGAAGGAAGAGCCCCGGCCCGCCCCCGCGCCGAAAGAAGACAAAAAGAACGCCGGCCTTCTGGGCCGCTTCCGGCGCATCCTCAAAAAAGACGACCGCTGAGCCGCTTTCCCCCCATCACGGGAATGTGGTATACTGAGATGGCGGCCCGCCTCCATGCGTCCATAGCTCAGCTGGATAGAGCAGCGGTTTCCTAAACCGTGTGTCGTGTGTTCGAATCACATTGGGCGCACCACCCCCTCCGGAACTCCGGAGGGTTTTTCTTTTGCCGGAAAAGGAGTCGGGGAAAAGGAGGCGCTTTGCCTCTGTCCTCTGGATCAGTTTAATGCATTACACATAAATCAGAAATATTTATCAATCTATCATGGATACTTATATCTAAAATATACCTTAAATACGGCATATAATTGTACTATATCGACTTGAGCGCTGGGAAAAAGTATGTTATATTTTGTATAGAATTTCATAAAAAGAATCCAAGCAACACAAATAAAGTTCACTGACAGCATCACAGCATATCCCGACGGAATCTCTGTGTGCTGTTTTTTATTTTTCAAACAGGAGGTGTGTCTTTTGGAACCGGAAACAAGAAAAAAGCTCCTCGCCGAAGGAACGGCGATCGCCCTGGGTCTCGCCATTTCTCTGGCGCCCGCGCCGGAGGGGCTCGGACAGTCGGCCATGTGGGTGACGGGGCTCCTCGCCTGGGCCATCGTGAACTGGATGACGAACGCCGTACCGGACTTCGTGTGCATCTTCGTCATGTGCTCGGCGTGGACGCTCCTTGGCATCGTGCCCTTCAATGAGGCGTTCGCCAGCTTCTCCGGCACGACGGTGTGGCTCCTCATCGCCGCCATGGGCATCAGCGTGGCCGTCTCGAAGAGCGGTCTCCTCGCACGGGTGGCGCTGAAAGTGATGAGCATCGCGCCGCCCACGTTTCGCGGACAGACCCTCGCCCTCATGGGGTCGGGGCTCGTCATCGGACCGTTCATCCCGTCCACCATCGTGAAGGTGTCCATCGTGGGCGCCATGGCGACGGATATCGGCGAAAAACTGGGTTATGCCCATCGTTCGAAAGGCATGGCCGGCCTCTGGTCCGCCATGTACCTCGGCTACAACCAGCTCTCGCAGGCGTTCCTCTCCGCGTCGTTCTTCGCCTACATCATCATTGGGCTCCTGCCGGCGGAAGTGTCCGCGCAGTTCACGTGGACCTACTGGCTCATGGCCTCTCTGCCGTGGCTCCTGATCTGCGCCGCCGCAGGGTATGCGCTCCTTCAGTTCCATTACCGACCGGAGCACGCGCCAAAGATCACCAGGGAGGAGATCCGCGCCATGGCGGACGACCTCGGTCCGATGAACCGGGATGAAAAATGGACGCTCGCCGTGCTCCTCACGTGCGTCCTCTTCTGGGTGCTCGAGCGGACCCTTGCGGTACCCGCGGCAATCACCGCCATAGGCGGCCTCTGCGTGCTCCTCGCTCTCGGCGTGGTGAAAGTCCCCGATTTCAACCAGCGCATCAGTTGGAACGTGATCTGCTTCATGGGCGGCGCTATCAATCTGGCCCATGCCATCACCGTGACGGGCATCGACGCCTGGCTCGGAGCGACCTTCGGCGGCCCCATGTCCGCCCTCATCAGTGAACCCGTGCTTTTCGTCCTGGCAGTAGGCCTCGCGGCGCTCCTGGCGCGTTTCATCATCGTGGACATGACCACCTGCTACGCCCTCTTCATCGTGGTGCTCACGCCGTTCTGTCTGGAAGCGGGCATGAGCCCATGGATCGCCGCCATGTGCGCCTACTGCGTGGTCTATCCCTATTTCACGAAGTACCAGAACGTGAACTTCCTCGCCGCGTTCAACTCCGCCGGGGGAGACGAGAAGCTGGACCACCGGAAGCTGGTGCCCTTCTGCCTCACGTTCCATCTGCTGAGCATCCTGGCGCTCGCCGCCAGCGTTCCCTACTGGGAATGGCTCGGGCTGATCCCATAAAGCACGTTCATATTTTCTGTTTTGACAGAATAAGATAAGGAGGAATCTAAAATGGAAGAAAAGAAATTCACAGGCGACGTGTATCCGAAGTTCCGCGCGGCGGCCGTCCAGACCGCGCCGGTCTTCCTCGACCGGGACGCAACCATCGAAAAGATCGCAGAGAAGGTGAAAGAAGCGGCCGCGGCCGGGGCAAAGCTCGTGGTCTTCCCTGAATCGTTCGTGCCCACTTTCCCTTACTGGTGCCTCTTCCTGCCGCCCATCGACCAGCATCCTCTTTATAAGCGGTTCTACGAAAACGCCGTGGAAGTGCCCGGCCCGGCATTCTCCCGGCTGCAGGAGATCGCCCACGACAACGGAGTCTACCTCTCCGTGGGCGTCTCGGAGAAGAGCACCGTCAATTTCGGCACCATGTGGAACACGAGCCTCCTCTTCAACGACCGGGGCGATCTGATCGGCCATCACCGAAAGATCCTGCCCACGTGGGGCGAGAAGCTCATATGGGCCTTCGGGGACGGCGCGTCCCTTTCGCCGAAAGACACGGACCTCGGCCGCATCGGTACGCTCATCTGCGGCGAAAATTCCAACACGCTTGCCCGGTACGCTCTCGGCGCACAGGGAGAACAGGTGCACATCTCCATCTATCCCGCCTGCTGGCCCACGTTCCGTGCCGCCACCAATTATGAAGACTGCCTCCGCGTGCGCACCTGCGCCCACGCCTTTGAATCGAAAGTGTACAACATCTGCTGCTCCGCCGTCATCGATGAGGACGCCATCCTGCAGATGACCGAAGGCGACGAAAAGACCCGGGAATGGCTGCTCCATCTGGCCGATGAAAATAAGCCCTACGCCATGACGATGATCGCGTCCCCTGCGGGCGTGCCCTGCTCGGAAGTGATCACGGACAACGCGGAAGGCATCGCCTATGCGGACATCGACATCGCGAACGAGATCAATCCGAAAGGCATCCACGACATCTACGGCGCGTATCAGCGTTTCGACATCTTCCAGCTCCATATCAACCGCACCCACCGTTTCCCGGCGTACCTCTACTCGGAAGAGGACGAAGGGGAGGAGCTCTTTCCCTATGTAGAACCGACTTCCGATGAGGAATAAGAAATAAAACGAAAAAGCGCGGGCCCCGCAGAGGTTCCGCGCTTTTCTTCTGTCTTATACTCCGAGGATCTGATACCCCACACCCACCGATTTATGGCTCGACAGGGGATGCATCCCCAGGTCGCCGTAGAAGCAGAGCGAAAATTCTTCGCCCTGCCGCACGGCGGCCGTTTTGAATTTGAAATTCTGCCCGATATCTTCCGCCGCACGGGTGCTCTGCGCCGCTTCGAGCACACAGTGCACCACCGGATGGATGTGGCTCCGCTTCCGCTCGATGAGTCTTGTGTGGAGGCACAGATTCACCACGCTGCGGATCATTTTCTCCTCGAAAGTGATATTGTACCCGAAGATGGTCGTCGCCGCCGCCTGGATATGATGCTCCTGCAGCAGGGCGATGACCGCTTTCTCCTCTTCATCCGTGCGCGTCATAGCGAGCAGAATCGCCAGACGGCACATATTGGGCCTCTCCAGATCAAGAAAATCAGAAATTTCCATGCGTGTCCTCCGCTTTCAAAAGCCTTTTCTTTTATCATATCATAGAGCCCGCGACCGCCGAAATCAGCACCGCCGCCGAGGCGCTCCTCCGGCTGCTCCGGAGCCGTTCCCTTTGGGAGGGATTTCTGGTAAAATGAAGTTATTCACAAAAGCACAATCCGAAAACGCACAATGTCTAAAGCGCCCTGAAATCCCGATGGTATCTGAGAAAATCGGGATATTCACAGAAGTGAAATTCACCGGAATTCACGAGTCATTCACAATTACTCACAGATTTATTCACACGGAGCCCCTCCGGAAGAAAGGAATCTTCTATGGATATGTTTTCCCTCTGGGAGCGCATCCTCTCCTATGTGGAGACGAACAACGCCCAATATTATGAGATGTTTCTGTCGCAGCTGTCGCCGTACTCCTTCGTGAACGGGGTCTTCGTCATCGCCGCGAACAAGCGCTATCTCATTTCTCTCGTCAAAAATCTCTACACTCGGCAGATCGAATCTCTCGTCGCCGAAGCCACCGGCGCGCCGGCCCGGCTCGAGGTCATCCTGAATCCGAACGCTTCCGGCGAAGCGCCCGCGCAGGCCGCCGTTCCCGCCTCGCCGCAGCCTGCCCCGGCGCCGTCCTTTCCCGCCTCGTCCGCGCCGGAGGAAACGCCTGCGCCTTTCGGAGCCGCTCCCTTTCCCGCTTCTTCTGCGCTGAAGGAGACCCCTGCGCCTTTCGGGTCGGCCCCTTTTCCCGAAGAGGCTCCCGCAAGGGACGTACCGCTCACGCCGCCCATCGACGTGAAGAACATCCGCCCGCGGTCTCTGGAAGAGACGAAGCTCCCTTCCATCGAAGAAAAGCTCCGGGAAGAGAAGACGGGCCGGCAGGAGATGAGCCTCTTCGGAGAGGCCGAGCCCGCACCGGCGCCGAAAGCGGCTTCGCTCAAGACGGCGAACACCTTTGAAAATTTCGTCTTCGGCAACTGCAACCGCATGGCCTACGAAGCGTCGCTCGCCGTGGCGAAACAGGTCTCTACCGACGACTACAACCGCTCGTTCAATCCTCTCTTCATCTATGGCCCTTCCGGCCTTGGCAAGACGCACCTGCTCCACGCCATCCAGCACTACATCATGACGCACGGGAAGAACAAAAAGGTCATCGTCATGCCCAGCGAGTCCTTCGTGAACGAGATGATCACGTCCATCAAGAACAACACGTCGGAAAAGTTCCGTCAGAAATACCGCACGGTGGACGTGCTCCTCCTGGACGACATCCAGTTCTTCACCACCAACAGGGAATCTTCGGCGCTCGAGCTCTTCAATACGTTCAACGTCCTCTTCGAGAATCAGAAGAACATCGTCATGACCAGCGACACCACACCGGAGAACATCAAGGACATGGAGGACCGGCTGAAGTCGCGCTTCGCCAGCGGCCTCGTGGTGCAGATCAGCCCGCCGGACTTCGAGATCTGCTGCGCCATCCTCGAGCGAAACGCCGAGACGGACGGCATCGAGCTCCCCAGAGACGTGGTGGAGTTCGTGGCGCGGCACATCAATAAGAACGTCCGTATCCTCGAGGGGGCCTACAACACCATCAAGGCTTTCTGCCGGGTGAACAACACGGCCATCACCATCGAGACGGCGAAGGCGGCGCTCCAGAAGAGCGAATATATAAAAAGTACGAAGGAGCTCACCATGGACCTCATCATCGACACGGTTTGCCGCCGGTTCGACGTGCCCCGGGCCAAGCTTCTCGGCAAGAGCCGTCCGAAGAACATCGTCGTGCCCCGGCAGATCGCCATGTACCTCTGCCGGAACGATCTGGGCGAGCCTTTCCAGTCCATCGCCGATGTCTTCCACAAGAACGATCACACCTCCGTCCTTCAGGCCTGCCGCCGGGTGGAGAAAGGCCTCGAATCGGACCCCCTTCTCAAAAAGAACATCGAAGAGCTGCGGGATCTGTTAAAAAATCAGTGAATCTCCTGTGAAAAGACGGTGGATACGTCGCAAAAGTCCCCGCGCTGTGGATACCGTGAATAACTTTTCCAAGATATCCACAGGGTTATTCCACCGGAAATTCGCCGAAACGGCGGGCTTTTCACAGAGTTATGCACTTATTCACAGCCCCTACTACGGCTACTGCTATACTTCATATCATTTTCCAGAAATAGTAAAGGAGACACCCATGAAACTCATTTTCCAAAAAGACGAACTGTCCCGCGCTCTCGACATGGTATCGAGGGCGGCACAGAATAAGATCACCTCTAATACGAACAACGGCATTTACATCCATGCTGCCGGCAGCTCCGCTGAATTCCAGGCGAACGATTTCTCCATCGCCGTGAAGACCTCCTGCCCGGCCGTCACGGAAGAGGAAGGAGAAATCGTCGTAGCTGCTCCGCAGCTCCCCATGATGATCCGCCTGCTGCCGCCGGGGGACGTGGTGATGGAGCAGAATCAGGGCGAAGGCTTCGTGAAGTTCAGCGCAGGAAACGCGGTGTACCGTTTCCCCATCCGCAGCGCTGACGATTTTCCCATGGTGGAGCGGATGGAAAACACCGGGAGCTGCACCGTCTCCGCGTCTGTCCTCTCCGAGATGGTGAATCTCACCCAGTATGCCGCAGCGACCGATAAGCAGAAGCCTTTCTTCACGGGCATCCTCTTTGAGATCAAAGGGTCGTCCTTCGCCATGGCGGCGACGAACACTCACAGGCTCGCAGCGAAGGAAGTGACGCTTTCCGTGCCGGCGGAGCAGCCCGGACGGATGATCGTCCCGGCCTCTGTCATGACGGAGGTGGTGCGCATGCTTCCCGCGGGGGAAGATGAAGAGGTGGTCATCTCCTGGGCGAAGAGCCACGTGGCCTTTGCCTTCGGGGAGACGTACTTCCTGTCGAACCTCATCAACGGGGAATACCCCGATTATCACCGGGTCATCCCCACGCGGTTCGACGCGACGGCGGTGCTGGATCTCCGGGCGTTCCGCGAGGCGGTGGCCATGGTCTCGCCGATCTCCCGGGACATGAGCTACAAGACGATCAATTTCAATTTCGCCGATGGACGGCTCGACATCTATGAAGAGGACAAGGCCATCGGTTCTTCCCGGGCGTCCATTCCCGCGGAGCTCACCGGCGAGCCTATCCACATCATCTTCAACTGTTTCTATATAGAAGATATTTTGAAACATTCCAAAGGGGACACGGTGATCCTCCATCTGCTGCGGAACGGGCCCATGCTGGTGGAGCAGGAAGAAGACAAGACGTACCAGTATGTGGTGACGCCCATGAGAGGACGCTGATGATGAAGACCATAGAGATCCACACCGACTATATCCAGCTCGATCAGGCGCTCAAGAAAGAGGGCATCATCGGCACGGGCGGGGAGATCGCGCCGTACCTTGCCATGCACGAGGTACGGCTGAACGGCGCGCCCGTCCATGAGAAGCGGAAGAAGCTCCGCGAGGGGGACGTGCTCACGCTGGACGGCGAGGAGTACCGCATCGCGAGCCGGTCATGAAGCTGGTCTCTTTCCGCCTCATCCACATCCGCAATCAGGAGGACGCCGCGTTTACCCCTGCGCCGCAGCTCACGGTCTTCACGGGGAGGAACGGCGCGGGCAAGACGAATCTCATCGAGGCGGTGTACTTCGCCTCCATCGGAAAATCGTTCCGCACGTCTCAGGCGGAGGACCTCATCCGCTGGGACGAAGAGGAGGGGACCATCCTTCTGTCCTTTTCCCTCCGCGGGGTGACTCATGAGCTCTCGGCGAAGCTCTCCCGCCGGGAGGGGGCCCGCTTTGCCATGAACGAGACGAAGCTCCGCCGGAAGGACCTTTTGGGGACGTTCCGCACGGTGCTCTTCACGCCCGACGAGATGCAGCTCGTGAAGGGCGCGCCCCAGGACCGGCGCCGTTTTCTCGACCTCGAAGTGTCTCAGGTGAGCCCTCGGTACTACGAAGAGCTCCTCCGGTACGGCCGGGCGGTGGCTCAGAGGAATGCTGCGCTCCGGCAGGCTCAGCTCCGCGGCGCCGAGCCGGACATCGACATGTGGGACATGCAGATCGCGTCGGGGGCGGCGTACCTCGTGCGGAAGCGTCAGGAAGCGGTGGCGCGGATGAACGAGTGCCTCGCCGGGACGGAGGCGGCTCTGACGGGCGGGGCGGAGCGCCTGGCCGTGCGCTACCTTCTCCGGGAAGGGGAGGGGACGCCCGACGAGAGCTGGTATCTGGAGCGCCTGGCCGCGGCGCGGGAGTTGGACGCCAGGCTCTGTCATACGTCCGTGGGCCCTCACCGGGACGACCTCCTCTTTGAGCTGGACGGGAGGAACATCGCCCGCTTCGGCTCGCAGGGCCAGCAGAGGACGGCGATCCTTGCGATGAAGCTGGCCGAGGCGGAGTTCATCCGCCGGGAAACGGGGGAGTATCCCGTGCTCCTTCTGGACGACATCGGGAGCGAGCTCGACAGCGCCCGGCGGCGCGCGCTCTTCTCGTACCTCGCGGAGAAGGATATCCAGACCCTCGTCACCGCTGCCGAGTACAGCGGGACAGACGCACAGGTGGTGCCGCTCTGAAAAAAAGATGTTTCACGTGAAACATCAGGCAAAATAAAAAGGCACGAAAAAAGCGCCCATAAGGGACGCTTTTTCTGTGTCTTATTTTTTGTCGAAGAACATGTCCTGCATCTCTTCGATCATGCCCACGTTGCCGCTCTCGATGAGCCGCCGGAACTCTTCCAGCTGGTTCTTCACTTCCTTCGACATCTCCGGGAACTTCGGGGCGATCCGGTCGAGGGTGCGCTCCACGATCTGCGCCACCACGAAGCGGGTGTACCACTTGTTGTCTGCGGGCACCACGTACCACGGGGCGTATTTCTTCGACGTGTTCGAGATCATCTCGCTGTAGAGGTCCTGATACTTGTCCCAGTAGCGGCGCTCGTTGATGTCCGACATGGAGAACTTCCAGTTCTTCTTCTTGTTCAGGATGCGCTCTGCCAGGCGGTCTCGCTGCTCGTCCTTCGACACATGGAGGAAGATCTTCACCACGGGGAAGCCGTTTTCATAGAGATATTTCTCCCAATCGTTGATCTGGCGGTATCGCGTGTCCCAGAGATCCTTGTTCACGAGATCCTTCGGGATCTTGTCGTGAGCGATGAGGTCGTGCACGCGGGTGATGATCACGTCCTCATAGTGGGAGCGGTTGAAGATGCCGATGTCTCCGCGGCGGGGCAGCGCCTTATTGATGCGCCACATGTAGTCGTGGTCCTTCTCCTCCGTGGAGGGCTGCTTGAAGGACACCACGTGCACGCCGTTCGGGTCGAGATGGGAGAAAACGTGGCGGATGGTGCCGTCCTTGCCGGCGGCGTCCATCGCCTGGAGCACGATGATGAGGCCGTAGGTGCTCTGCGCGTAGAGCTTGGCCTGCAGGACGGAGAGGTCCTCCAGGATCTGCGGGAAATAGACCGTCTTCACCTTTTCCTTGTCCATGGGCAGATCGCACGCCGTGGAGTAATCCTTCAGATGGATGGTCTTTCCCTGCTCTACTTTGTACCGGTCGATATTGATGATTCCGTCTTTATCCATAGCATCCCCCTCTTCCGCTGGTCCGTTTCTTCTTTTGTTTGAGAAACGAAATGCTTTGCTGTTTTTATTTTAATCTTTTTCCCATCCTCTTGTCTTGAGAAATTGCTTAAAATCGGGAAGCTTTTGAAAAAAATGCACAGAAAAAGCCGGTCTCTGCCAAAGAGGCCGGCCGTTTTTCATTTCTCTTTCTTCTCCTTCATCGCCTGCTGGATGTCCGCGAGCTCGTGCACGTCCACGTGCTGGATGAGCTTCTTGAACTGCTCCAGCTTCGCCGCCGCTTCCGGAGCGAGCTCCGGGTAGTCCGGATGGATCTTCCGGAGTACCTTCAGAGTGATGAGGGCCACCACGTAGCGGGTGTACCATTTGTTGTCCGCAGGCACCACGTACCACGGCGCCCATTCGGTGGAGGTCGCTTCGATCACTTCTTCGTAGATCTTCTGGTACTTGTCCCAGTACTGCCGCTCTTCGATGTCCGAGAGGGAGAACTTCCAGTTCTTCTGCTGGTTGATGATGCGGTCCACCAGTCGCTTCCGCTGTTCATTCTTCGAGAGGTGGAGGAAGATCTTCACAACGGGGAAGCCGTTCTGGTAGAGGTATTTCTCCCAGTGGCGGATCTGCTCGTACCGCTCGTCCCAGATGTCCTTGTCGATGAGGCCTGTGGGAAGCTCTTTTTCGGCGAGCTCTTTCTCCAGAAGGCCGTGCACGCGGGTGACGATCACGTCCTCGTAGTGGGAGCGGTTGAAGATGCCGATATCCCCGCGGGAGGGGAGAGATTTATTGATGCGCCACATGTAGTCGTGGTCCTTTTCCTCCACAGAGGGCTGCTTGAAGGACACCACGTGCACGCCCCCCGGATTTAGCTGGGAGAAGACGTGGTTCACCGTGCCGTCCTTGCCGGCGGCGTCCATCGCCTGCAGCACCACCACGATCCCCACGAGGTTCTGCGCGTAGAGCTTCTCCTGCCACTCCTTCATCTCGGCCAGGGCCTTCGGGAAAAGAAGGTCCTTCACGGTCTTTTTGGAAATGTCCGCGTCGCACGCGGTGGGGCGCTTCCCGAGGTCCACCTTGTCGCCTTTTTTCACCATGTACCGGTCGATGTCGATCTTGTATTCTTCTTCCATGCTCATTTCTTCTGTCTCCTTTCTGCGTCCTCCCAGTCGATCCTGCGGGCGGGGAGGGCGGAGAGCACCCGCCGCGCTTCTTCCTCCGTGATAGAGGCGAAGGGTTTATGTGTGAGGAGGGAGAGGAGCCTGCGCCGTTCCTCTTCCGTGCCGCAGCGGCGGAGGAAATTCTCCCGGTAGCGGTGGATGAGGATGTCCCGCGCCTCGGCAAACTGGCGGTACGTGCAGGGCACGGCGCGGCGCACCTCTTCGTAGAGGAGCTCCGGATGCTCCTTCAGGACGAGCACCGCCAGATCTCGCCGCTTCCGTTCGTCCTGCACCTGACAGGCATCGCAGAGACGGCGCTCCTTCGGCACGAGCACGCCGCACCGCGCGCAGGGGTGGAAGCCCCGGGCGAGCTCTTCCTTCCGGCGGCGGAGCGCCCCCCGCATCATGTCTGCGATGGGGGCGCGCAGCTCGTCCTTCGGCACGTGCTCCTTCGTCCAGCGATCGATCCACGCCTCTTCGGCCTCCGTGACGGGGGCGTCTCTCCGCCGTGCGTCGTAGAGCGGTGCGAGGCGGAGCGCGGGAAGGGCGGGAGCGACGCGGGGCTTCCGCGGCCCCATCTGGAACCGGATGTCCCGGAAGCGCGCCCCGTAGGGATCCTCCTGCACGCGGCGGAGGATCTCCGCTTTCTGCATCATGAGCTCCTGCATCCACACGGAATTCGTCACGTAGATATAGAGCACGTCCCCGTAATGTCGGCCGATGTAGGATTCGCTGGCCAGCACGTCGCCGATGATCTTTTCCCACTTCTGCTGAAAGAGCCAGAACTGGAAGGCATCGTTGCCGGAGAGTACCCGCTCCGCTTCACCGAGCGCCGCCGAGACGGGCTCCATCTCGCCCCGCCGTTTTTCCATAGCTCTCCTCCTTTCTGTCCTGATTATAGCAAATGCGGCGGAAAATGGTTCGACCTTTCCGGACATGCGCCGTATTTGATGAAAAAAAAGATCCCGGCCGGAGCCGGGAAAGGGTCAGTACCAGCGCGTCAGGGGCAGATCGTTGCTGACGCCCTTCGTCATGAGCACCTGATGGATGTCGATGTGTCCCACGTGGAAGGCGGCGGCGCACCCTACCAGGTACAGCTCCCACATGCGGCAGAAGGTCTCTCCCTTCATGCCCGCGATGTCTCCCCGGTGGACCATGAAGTTGTGATACCAGGAGAGGAGGGTCTTCTCATAGTGGCGGCGGAGGCTCTCCACGTCGAGGATATGGAAACCGCTGGAGACGGCCAGGCTTATGATCTCGCCGAGCTCGGGGAGCGTGCCCACGGGGAAGATATACTTCCGCATCCACGGATTGGCTTCGTCTTTTCCCCTGCCGTCGATGAAATGGAGAAGGAAGAGGCCGCCCTCCCGGAGAAGGCGAGAGGCGGTGCTGAGGTAGAGGGGATAGTTCTCCCGGCCCACGTGCTCCAGCATGCCCACGCTCACGAGGCGGTCGTAGACGATCCCTTCCTTCGGGAGCTCTCGGTAGTCCCTGAGCTCCACGGTCACGCGGCTGTCCAGCCCCGCTTCGTGAAGGCGATAGGTCCCCTCTTTTTGCTGCTCCCGGCTCAGGGTGCAGCCGCGGCCGGAGACGCCGTACCAGCGGGCGGCCTCCATGAGGAGAAAGCCCCAGCCGCAGCCGATGTCCAGAAGAGACATGTGTTTTTTCAGCCGGAGCTTCTGCAGGATGTAGTGGACTTTGTTTCGTTGGGCTTCTTCCAGAGAGTCGCTCTCCGTCTTGAAATAGGCGCAGGAGTAGCTCATCGACGGGTCGAGCCAGAGGCGGTAGAAATCATTGCCCAGGTCATAGTGGGAGGATACCTGCTCCCGCTGGGCGGCCTCTGTCGTGTCGGGGTGGAAGAGGAAGGAAAGGGGACCTTTGTCCAGTACGAACTTGTCCGTCTGAGAGAGGAACGCGCAGAGCGCCGTGAAGAGGTCGCCTTCGATGAAGAGATCTCCCTGCATGTACGCCTCTCCCAGGGCGAGCGACGTGGAGGTGAGGAGAGCGGCCTTCGGGATGTCTTTCCGAAAGATCACACGGAACTGCGGCGCGCCTTCTCCGATGAGGTGGGTCCTGCCGTGGAGCGTGATTTCGAAGGGAACGCGGTCGAATCGCCGGAGATAAGAGAGCAGAAAGGGATCGGTGAGCGCCATAGAGGGTACCTCATTTCTGAAACGATCCAATCAAAAAAGGCAGGATGCGATCATCCTGCCTGTAGTGTAACGGGGAACTTTTTGTCTTTTTAGTAGCGATACATGGTCGATTCACCTGTATAGATGCGTTTTTTGCATTGTTACAAGATTTTTCATTTATTTTTCATCCATCCGATGCCAAGGAAGAGCGCCGAGAGGAAGAGGCCCACGAAGACCGGGTCGATGGGAAGGGGGAAGACCGTGGCAGAGAGGACCGCCGCCGCCGTGCTCACCGTGATGGAGAGGAGCCCCCACCGGGGCGCGATGTGGCCGGTCCAGAAGATGGCTGCCGTCATGGGGAGGAAGATGCCGCCGCCGCGGAGCGCCATGGAGAGGTAGTTCCAGAAGAGCACCTGCGACTCCAGATGGGCGAGCGCAAAGGCTCCCGCCGCAAGGAGGATCACCGCCACGGAAAAGCGCGTGATGGCAAGGAGCTTCCGGTCGCTCCGGATGCGGAAGACGACGCCGGCGATGTCGTGGGAGATCATGGTGCCCATGCCGAGCGCCAGGCCCCCGATGGAGCTGATGAGGGAGAGAAGGATGCCCCCGAGAGCGACGCCTGCGATGAGGACATGCTCATGCTCCACGAGGTACGTGGGAAGCACGAGGATGGGGAGGACGTCCGGCTCGAAGGCGTGCATGTACATGCCGATGGCGATGAAAGGAAGGCCCACCGGGATGACGATGAGCGCCGCCGCGATGCACCCCGCCGCCGCCGTCTCCGGAGTCGCCGCGGAGAAGATGGCCTGCACATAGGTCTGGGTGCAGATGACGCCCACCATCATGGAGAGGAAGGTCGCCGCGGCATGCTCGGCGCTGTGACCGTCGAGGCTCATCCACGCCGGGTCCGCGAAGAGGCGCGAAAAGTCCGCCTCCGGCATGGCATGGAGCGAAAGGAAAGCCGATATCCCCGCGATGGAGAGCGACACCGCCAGCACGCCCATCTTGAGGATGCCTCCGATGCCGGCGCTCTTCATGCCCCCGAAGAAGGTATACCCCATCACGAGGACGATGAGGAGCCCTGCCGCGAAAAGGTGCGGCACGTGGAAGAGCGCCGCGATGAGCTGGATGCCCGAAAGAGAGCTCGCGATGATGGAGAAGAAGGTGCCGATGGAAGAGATGACCGACGCCGCTTCTTCGGCGCGCACGCCGTAGTGGCTGGCGAGGAATTCCGGGATGGTCACAAGGCCTGTGCCGCGGAGCCGCCGGGCGTAGAAGAGGCCCATGAGGATGAAGGTGATGCCCGCGCCGAGGGTGAACCACCACGCTGAGAGACCGGCGGTGTAGGCGAGCTGCGCTGTGCCTACCGTCGCGCCGCCGCCCACGATGGAACCTGCGATGGAGCCCGCGATGAGAGGCACCCCCGCCGAGCGGCCGGAGAGACTGTACCCTTCGGCGGACCGCACGGACCGCGCCGCCCAGAGGCCCGCGGCGATGACCGCAGCCACCGTCACCGCCATGATGAGGATGTGCCAGAAAGAAAGCGTCATGAGAGCCCTCCTTTCATTTGCGTTTTTCTCATTATATCATGGTGCATCGTGCATGCCTGACATATTCCTTTTCTATGTTTCACGTGAAACAATGGGACAGCCCCGTGAAAATCGGGGAAAGAATGACGCGGCAGGGCGGGATTTCCCGGCCTTTTTCCCGCGCTGTATGTTATAATTGATTTGTATGTGCAGGAGGAAGCGTATGGGACGGATCATCAGCATCATCAATCAGAAAGGCGGCGTGGGGAAGACCACCACGGCGGTGAATCTCGCGGCGTATCTCGCAGAGTCTGGCCGCCGCACGCTCCTCGTGGACGAGGACGCCCAGGGAAACGCCACGAGCGGCCTCTCCATGGATGCGTCCCGCTTTGAGACGACCCTCTACGACGTGCTGATCGACGGCGTTCCCGCAGAAGAGGCGGTGTACCGCACGGCGGTGAAGAAGCTCTCTCTCCTTCCCGCGTCCATCGATCTTGCGGGGGCGGAGGTGGAGATGGTGGAGCTCCCCGAGCGGGAGACGCTCCTCCGGCGGGTGCTCGCGCCGCTCCGGGAGAAATACGACTTCATCCTCATCGACTGCCCGCCGTCCCTCGGCCTCATGACGGTGAACGCGCTCACCGCAGCGGACGCGGTGCTCATCCCCATCCAGGCGGAGTTCTTCGCCCTCGAAGGGCTCTCCCAGCTCATGAAGACCGTCCAGGCGGTGAAGAAGCGTCTCAATCCGGAGCTCGCGCTCCTGGGCATCCTCCTCACCATGTACGACGGGCGGACGAATCTTGCCGTGCAGGTGTCGGAGGAAGTCAAGAAATATTTCGGGAAGAAAGTCTTCAAGACCTTCATCCCCCGGGCGGTGAAGCTCTCCGAGGCACCTTCTTTCGGCGAGCCCATCGCGGTGTACGCGCCGAAGTCCAAAGGGGCGGCGGCGTATAAGAGTCTCTGTCAGGAGGTGCTAAAGCGTGTCTAAGGGAAAACGGCTCGGGCGGGGCCTCTCGGCCCTTCTGGGGGATGCGCCGAAAGGGGAGGCGGCGGAGGAGATCGCCGTGGGCCTCATCGAGCCCAATCCCCATCAGCCGCGGCGGCGCTTCGAAGAGGGGGCGCTCGCCGAGCTCGCCGCGTCCATCCGGGCCCGCGGGGTGGTGCAGCCCCTCATCGTGCGGAAAGAAGAGGGCGGGCGCTACACTCTCATCGCAGGGGAACGACGTCTCCGCGCGGCGAAACTGGCGGGACTTGCCTCCGTACCGGCCATCGTGCGGGACTATGACGAAGAGGCCGCCGCGGAAGTGGCCCTCATAGAGAATCTTCAGCGGGAGGACCTTGACCCCATGGAGGAGGCCGAGGCGTACCGCCGCCTCATGAGCACCTACGGCTACACCCAGGAGAAGCTCGCCGCCGCGGTGGGCAAGAGCCGCCCCTACGTGGCGAACCTCCTGCGCCTCCTCGCCCTGCCCCCGTCCGTGCAGGAAGCCCTCGCCGCGGGCCGGCTCACCGTGGGTCAGGTGCGGCCGCTTCTCGCACTCGCTTCGGAAGAAGAGCAGGAAGCGCTCGCCCGGCGCATCGAGAAAGAGAACCTCTCCTCCCGGCAGGCAGAAGAGCTCGTCCGGGGCAAAAAGGAGCGGAAAGCGCCGAAGGAAAAAGCGGAAGACCCGGCAGCGCCGTATTTCCGCAAGATCGAAAACGAATTGAAGCTCTCCCTCGGGACGGGCGTGCATATCAAAAACGGAAAGGGAAAGAACCGCCTCCGCGGGGCGATCACCATCGAATACGCCGGCGAAGAAGAATTTCAGCGGCTCATCGCTTTCCTGAAAAACGAGGAATGATAGAACAAGATGTTTAGCGGAAGCCTTACTACGTACATCATTTTCGCCGTCATGGCTCTCTTATTGATCGTCGCTCTCGTGCAGGTCTTCCTGCTCCGGGCGAAGGTGGCCTCTCTTTCGCGGAAGTACCAGTATTTCATGACCGGCGAGAATGGTCTGAGCCTCGAGCGGCAGCTCTCCGTGGAGGTGAAGGAGCTCCGGGAGATGACCCGCTCGTCGGAGGACATGCTCCACCAGCATGAGCTCCTGTCCAATATGCAGGTGCAGTCCTTCCAGCGGAGCGGCCTCGTGAAATACGACGCCTTCGACGACAGCGGGGACAAGCTGAGCTTCTCCCTGACGCTCCTCGACGGGGCGAACAACGGCTTCGTCCTCTCGTCCCTCGTGGGCCGGGAGACCTCCCGCATCTATGCCAAGCCCATCCTGAACGGACAGTGCCGGGAAGCCATCTCTTCAGAAGAGGCCGAGTCCATCGGCATGGCGCTCGCCTCGTACGAGCAGCCGCGGCACATCGCAGAGGAGAATCAGAAGAACGCCGCCGGAGCTTCCGAAGCGGTGCAGGAGGTCCGCGGCGCCTGAGCGTTCTTTTTGCAGAAAAGGCAGGTGAGACGATGGAAAAAAGGGAAGATCACGACACGGGAAATGTGGAATTTCTCTTCACCAGAGACGAATGCAGAAAAGTGAAGGGGATCCTCGCGGCGCTGGCGGCGGTCTTCGTGGTCGGCATGGGCGCGGCGGCCTATTCCGTATATTCCATGACGTCGCTCCGCGCGGAGAACGAGCTCTATCGAAACCAGCTCCGCATGGCGGAGAAAAAAATGGAGGATCTCTCTCAGAAGGTAGACAGCGTAGAGAAGATCGGCCAGGAAGTGGAGAACATGGTGAACGGTCAGGGCCGCGCCTCCGGCGGCGTGGGCGGCGGCACCACGGTCCCCGATAAGGCCGCGGAGGAGAAGCCCTCTGCCATCGAGACGCCGGGCGACCTTCTGGCGGAGATCGTGAAATTAAATGAGATCGTGGACCGTGAGCTGCGGCACATCATCAGCCTCCGGTCGGATCTCATGACGAGAGACCACGTGGCGCGGGCCATCTATCAGGCCTACGACGCGGACGCCCCCTCCATGTGGCCTGTCACCGGGGAGATCTCCAGCCCCTTCGGCTGGCGGGAGAGCCCCGGAGGCATCGGTTCTGCCTACCATGAAGGTGTGGACATCGCCACCGACTACGACACGCCGGTGCACGTCACCGCCGACGGCGTCGTCACGAAGACCGGCTGGGTGGACGGCTACGGTTACCTCGTGGAGGTGCGCCATGCGAATGGCGTCGTCACCCGCTACGGCCACAATTCAGCCATCGTCGTCTACGAAGGGCAGCAGGTCCATCAGGGAGACACGGTGGCCCTGGCGGGGAGCACCGGCAACAGCACAGGCCCCCACGCCCATTACGAAGTGAGGGTGAACGGCACGGCCCTCGACCCGATGCTGTTTCTGAAATAAGGAATAAGGCCTCTTGCAGGTCTTATTTTTGTTAAGGAGAACGATATGACACAGGGAGAAACGCTCTATACGGAAGGCCGCCTCGGCGAAGCATGGGACGCGCTCATAAAAGAGGCGAAGGCGGGAGACGGCCGCGCCATGTACTGCCTCGGCCAGTACCACCTCTTCGGCCTCAGCGAGGCGAGGGAGAATCCTCTCGAGGCGGCGGCGTGGTTCCGCCGGGGCGCGGAAAAAGACGCCCTCTCCGCCCTCATGGCGGCCCTTTTCCTCCGGAAAGAGGAGCTCGACCAGGCGGCGCTCGCGGAGGCTCTCGTCCGGGCGGAGGCGGAAGCGGCGGAGGGAAACGTGAATGCCCTCTACGCTTCGGCGGCCGTGCTCTGGTCCGGCACAGGAGAGGCCATCCCCGCCGATGAAGAAAAAGCGCGGGACCTCTGCGGGCGCGCGGCGGAGCTCGGCTTCTGGCAGGCGGAGATGGAGATGGGCCTCCACCACCTCAACGGGACGCACGCCGAAAAAGACGAAGCAAAAGGAGCGGCCCTCCTGAAGCGCGCCGCGGACAAAGGCGTGGGCAAGGCGGAGTACCATTTGGCGTTCTGTTTCCTCGAAGGCATCGGCGTCGAAAAGAACGCTGCCCGGGCCGTGTCGTACTACCAGAAAGCCCTCCGCCACGGGTACGTGAAAGCGGCCGTCGAGCTCGGCGTGTACTACGAGACCGGTACTTATGTCCATCAGGATCAGAAGAAGGCGTACCAGCTCTATAAAAAAGCGGCCGACCAGGGCGACGCGGAAGGGAAAGCCCACCTGGGAGATATGCTCCTCGCAGGAGAGGCGGTGAAGAGGAACGTCCGGCAGGGGACGGCCCTGCTGAATGAAGCGGCGCGGAGCGGCAGCGCCTATGCAGTGCTCCGTCTGGGGGAGCTCGCTTTCAGCAGCGGCGATGAAAAGGGCGCCTTCCCGTACTTCCTCGAAGGGGCGCGGATGGGCCTGCCCGCGGCGCAGTACCTCACCGGCGTGTGCCTCCTCGGGGGACGCGGCACCGCGGCAGACCGGGAAGCGGCGAGAGGGTGGCTCCGCCGGGCCGCCCAGGGCGGCAGCCGGGAAGCGGCGGCCCTCCTCGTACA
Organism: uncultured Veillonellaceae bacterium; assembly: GCA_949286115.1. Taxonomy (GTDB): domain Bacteria; phylum Bacillota; class Negativicutes; order Veillonellales; family Dialisteraceae; genus UBA1822. The sequence goes on from CASEBK010000042.1 coordinate 30,106, forward strand.
GGCGGGGCTGTGAGGCGTGCCATGGGAGAAGACTGGAAGAAACAGGCCATGACCGAAGCGAAGGCCCTCTATCTGCGGTGCCAGCTCGACCGGGCCTTTCCCTTGTTTCAGAAATGCGCCCAGGCCGGCGACGGCGAAGCCATGTATTTCCTAGGAGAATACTACTCTCAGGGCTACGGCCACGTGGAGCAGGACATCCGCCGCGGCGCGGAGTGGCGGAAAAAAGGGGCCGTGGCCGGAGACATCCTCGCCCAGCTCAACACGGCGTACAACCTCCCCAAAGACCATCCGGGGCGCACGGCCATCCCGAAGATCGTCTTTCCGGAGATACTGAAGCGTGCCGAGGCGGGAGACGTCTTCGCCCAAAACGAGCTCCCCGACATGTACTACTACGGCTTCGGCACGGAAAAGAACGTGGAGCAGTGCCTCTTCTGGCTCGAACGCGCCGCCGCCCAGGGCTTCTGGCGGCCCCTCAACAAGCTCGGCGAGATGTACTACTATGGCGAAGGCGTCCCTGCCGATGAAGACAGAGCGCGGGACTATTTCGAAAAAGCCGCCGCCATGGGCTACGGCGACGCTGAGGCGAACCTGGCCATGTGCTGCTACGCCGGAAAGAAAAAGAACATGACCCGCGCCGTGTCTCTCCTCCGCCGGGCCTTCGCCCACGGGGCGCTCTTTGCGAAAGACGCGGCGAACGTGCTGGGCATCTTCCTCCTCGAAGGAAACGGCGTCAAAAAAGACGAAAAAGAAGCCTTCGAATGGATGAAGCGCTCCGCCGAGATGGGATCGGCCACGGGAATGAACCATCTGGCCGTCTTCTACGAACGGGGCATCGGCACCGCGCCGAACGAAGCGAAAGCGGAAGAATGGTGCCGCCGCGCCGCCGACCTCGGCCACGCCGAAGCAGCGGTGCAGTACGGCATCTACCAGCGGGAAAAAGGCCATGCGAAGACCGCCCTCCGCTACTTCCGCCAATCCGCCGAGACAGGCAACCCCCACGGCCAGACCTGGCTCGCCTCGTGCTACCTCTACGGCATCGGCACGAAAGAAGACCGGGAAGAAGCGAAGAAATGGCTCGAAAAAGCGGCCGCGCAGGACGAAGAAAACGCACTCCAAATGCTCAAGGAAGAGTTTGGGGCGGAGGAAAAGAAATAAAAGACGGAGCTCCCGTCTTTTTTTGTGCCCTTTTCGGGCAGAGAGCCCTGCGGGGCGAATTTTCGAAGAGGGAGGTTCTTTTCCTTTCGGTACGGACCCACATCATGGTATCACTGACCTCGAAGCTGTCAGTGAGGGTCTCCATTTCGAAGACTTCGTTTCTCTCATGTACGACTGTTCCCGTCATGGGCATACGAGCCCCATAGTCGCTTCATTTCTTCCTTCGCCGCCGAAGGAAGAAACGAAGCAAAGAAGGAAGGGCGCCGCCCGATCACTCCGCCCTGGAAGTCTGGCCGGTCGCTACCTTCGCTTAACTCGCTCCCTTCGGTCGCTCAGACAAGCCGACCGCT
>CASEBK010000043.1 GCA_949286115.1 uncultured Veillonellaceae bacterium
CATAAGGAGATAGTTGCCGAAGATGGACACATACTTGAACCAGTGCCATTTCGTGCCGGGCGGCTCGAGGCGGTCGAAGGCGTTCGCCGTGCTCTGCTGGCTCGCCCGCCCCACGGCGAACTCCATGATGACGATGGGAAGCGAGAGGATGAGGAGGAAGGCGATGTAGAGCAGCACGAAGGTGGCGCCGCCGTACTGGCCGGTGATGTAGGGGAATCGCCACACGTTGCCCAGACCGATGGAGCAGGCGGCGGTGATGAGGATGAATCCCAGACGGGAGGAGAAATGTTCTCGCTGCATAGTTGGAGCCTCTTTGGATCTTTTTTCACGGAAAGTATGCTGAATGCTATACAGCTTACTATACAGCGCGGCGCGCGATGGCGCAACGGCGGCGGAGCGAAATGGGCGGAAGCGGGCTCTTGCGGCGCAGGAAGCGGGACGGACCGTTTCCTTTCAAAAGAAAAACGCATCGGGGAGGAGGTGTCCCGATGCGTTTCTGTTTCATCCGATCAGCCGATGTGGGCGAGGATGGCGTCCGTCATGCCCTGCGTATTGACTTTTTTGAAGCCTTCCCGGTACAGGTCGGGCGTGCGGTAGCCTTCGACGAGGGCCGCTTCCACAGCGTGCTCGATGGCGTCTGCCGCGGCGTCTTCGTCGAGGGAGTACCGGAGCAGCATGGCCGCGGAGAGGATGGTCGCCGAAGGATTGGCGATGCCCTGGCCGGCGATGTCCGGCGCGGAGCCGTGGATCGGTTCGTAGAGGCTGGTGCTCTCACCGATGGAGGCCGACGGCAGCATGCCGATGGAGCCGGAGAGGACCGCCGCTTCGTCGGAGAGGATGTCCCCGAAGAGGTTCGAGGTGACGATCACGTCGAACTGGGTGGGATGGATGGCGAGCTGCATGGCGCAGTTGTCCACATAGAGATGGTCCACGGCCACGTCGGGGTAGTCTTTCGCGATGGCCGTCACGGTGCGCCGCCACAGGCGGGACGTGGCGAGCACATTCGATTTGTCCACGGAGGTCACTTTATGACGGCGCTTCCGCGCGGCGGTCATGGCGAAGCGGGTGATGCGGTCCACTTCAGGGACGCTGTAGTTCTCGAGGTCCCACGCGCGTTCCGCGCCGTTGTGCATTTCCGATTCGCATTTGTCGCCGAAGTAGATGCCGCCGATGAGCTCGCGCACGATGAGGAGGTCCGTGCCTTTGGCGATCGATTCTTTCAGCGGGGAATATTCGGCGAGCACGTCCATGACTTTCACGGGGCGGAGGTTCACGTAGAGGCCGAGGGCTTTGCGCAGGCCCAGGATGGCCCGCTCCGGACGGAGCTCGGGGGCGAGGTGGTCCCACTGGTCGCCGCCGACAGAGCCGAAGAGGACGGCATCCGCCGCTTTCGCCGCTTCCACCGTGTCTTCCGGCAGCGGCGTGCCGTATTTGTCGTACGCCGTGCCGCCGGCGTCTTTCCATTCAAAGGTGAGTCCGATGTGGAAGACCTGATCGATCTTTTTCAGTACGGCCACGGCGGAATCGGTGATCTCTCTGCCGATGCCGTCGCCGGGGATGACGACGATATGTTTTGTCATTTCTGTTTCTTCTCCTTTACGTAATTGACGAGGCCGCCCGCTTTGGCGATGTCCTGAATGAATCCGGGGAGCGGGGGCGCCTGGAAGACGTCGCCCGTGGTGAGGTCTTCGATCTTCCCGGTGGAGAGATCGATGCGGAGCCGGTCGCCGGCATGGATCTTCTCCACGTCGTCGCCGATCTCGAGGAGCGGCAGACCTACGTTGATGCCGTTGCGGTAGAAGATGCGGGCGAAGCTCGCCGCCACGACCACGGGCACGCCCGAGGCCTTGATGGCGATGGGGGCGTGCTCCCGGGAGGAGCCGCAGCCGAAGTTCCGGCCGCCTACCATGATGTCGCCTTCCTGCACGTTCTGGGCGAAGGTCTCGTCGATGTCCACCATGCAGTGGGAGGCGAGCTCCTTCGGGTCGAACGTATTCAGATATCTTGCGGGGATGATGACGTCGGTGTCGATGTTGTCGCCGTAGCGCCACACTTTGCCTTCGATAGCCATGTTATTTGACCTCCTTGGGTGCGGCAATCCTGCCGAGAATCGCGCTGGCCGCCGCGGTCTGCGGCCCTGCCAGGTATACTTCGCTGTCTACGTGGCCCATGCGGCCGCGGAAATTGCGGTTCGTCGTGGACACGCACCGCTCGCCGGCGGTCAAGATGCCCATGTAGCCGCCCAGGCACGGCCCGCAGGTGGGCGTGGAGACGGCGCATCCCGCCTCGATGAAGGTATCGATGTATCCCGCCTTCATGGCGTCGCGGTAGACCTGACGGCTGCCGGGGATGACGATGCACCGCACGTCGGGATGGACTTTGTGCCCTTCGAAGATCTTCGCCGCGATGGCCAGATCTTCGAGGCGGCCGTTCGTGCAGGAGCCGAGCACCACCTGGTCGATCTTGATCTCGCCGAAGGTGCCGACGACTTTCGTATTTTCCGGCAGGTGCGGGAAGGCCACCACCGGGGAGAGCTTCGAGAGATCGATCTCGATGGTGCGGGCGTACTCCGCGTCCGGATCGGCGGCGTACTCCGTGTAAGGATGGGAGACGCGGCCCGCTTCGTAGGCGCGGGTGCGCTCGTCCACTGGGAAGATGCCATTCTTCGCGCCCGCTTCGATGGCCATGTTCGTGATGGAGAGGCGGTCCGCCATGGAGAGAGACGCCACGCCGGGGCCGGTGAATTCGAGGGACTGGTAGAGCGCGCCGGAGACGCCGATCATGCCGATGAGCGTCAAGATCACGTCCTTGCCGGTGACGTCTTCAGGCTTCGTCCCCGTGAGGACCATTTGGATGGCTTCCGGCACTTTGAACCATGCTTCGCCCGTGGCCATAGCCACGCCGAGGTCCGTGGAGCCTACGCCAGTGGCAAAGGCGCCCACCGCGCCGTAGGTGCAGGTGTGGGAATCGGCGCCGATGATCATCATGCCCGGCGCGACGAGACCCATCTCCGGCAGGATGACGTGCTCGATGCCCGCGCGGCCCACTTCGAAGTAGTTCTCGATGTCGTGCTTCTTCGCGAAGTCGCGGACGATCTTGGCAAGGCCCGCGGACTTGATGTCTTTGTTCGGCGTGAAATGGTCCGGCACGAGAGCGATCTTCGTGCGGTCGAAGACCGGGCACTCGACTTTGTCAAATTCCTTGATGGCCGGCGGCGCGGTGATGTCGTTGGCCATCACGAAGTCCAGCTTGCAGTAGATGAGATCGCCCGGCTTCACCGAGTCTCTCCCTGCATGGGCCGCCATAATCTTCTGCGTCATTGTCATTCCCATGAAAATTGCCTCCTTATTCCTGCGCTGGGCGCGGGGATATTGAAATAAAAAAGAGTCTTCCGCCTCGATGAGAGACGGGAGACCCGCGGTACCACTCTGCTTCCCGGACGCGCCGGGCGCTCACTGATCTGTGACCTGTGGAAATAAAAAAAGCTTTCGTCCCAAGAGACGAAAACCTTTCGCGTTACCACTCTATTTCATGCCGAAGCATGCACTCTGCGGTCATAGACCCGCCCTGCTAACGGGGGCTCCCGGCGCCGTCTACTGTGAGTTCAACGGGCTGCTCCGAGACGAGTTCGCTTCCGCTTCCGTGCCGCGTCGCACCGACCCGCGGCTCTCTGCACCTTCTTCGGGAGCTACTGATTCTCTTCAGCGCATTTCCTTGTGTGATTGTCCGCTATTGTACCACAGGCCATGCGCGTTGGCAAGAATTTCTCTCGCAGGCAGCGGGCGCTCCCGTGCGGGGCAGAGGATTTGTTATAATACAGTAAGGAAATAAAGGGCGGAGAGTATCCGCCGTGTCCCGCGGCCTGCGCTGCGGGGAAAAGAAAGAGGGGGATCCTATGGGGGAACTTCATTTTCATGTGGATGAGCAGCATTATCGCTATCCGTCCCGGCGGAGCGTCGTCTACGGCGCGCGGGGCATGGTGTGCACGGCCTCGCAGCTGGCGGCGCAGGCGGGGCTCGATATGCTGAAGAAGGGCGGCAACGCTGTGGATGCGGCCATCGCCGCGGCCATCTGCCTCACTGTGGTGGAGCCTGTGTCGAACGGCATCGGCGCGGACGCCTTCGCCATCGTGTGGATGAAAGACGAGATGTGCGGCCTCAATTCGAGCGGCTGGGCTCCGGCTGGCATCACGGCGGAAGCGGTCCGGGCGAAGGGGCACGAGACGATGCCCAAGCGCGGGTGGATCCCGGTGACGGTCTCCGGCGCGCCCGCCGCGTGGATCGCGCTGTCCCGCCGCTTCGGCAGGCTCCCCTTCGGCGAGCTCTTCGAGCCGGCCATCCACTATGCCCGCTACGGCTATCCCGTATCGTCCTTCGTGGCGCGGGAGTGGCAGAAGGAGTACGACGAGCTCATCCGGCTGAAAGACGACCCGGCCCTTGCGGGATGGTTCGCGACGTTCCTCAAAGACGGGCGGCCGCCCCGCGCGGGCGAGTTGATGAAGCTTCCCGACCACGCGAAGACGCTGGAGCTTCTTCGGGACAGCGAGTGCGAGAGCTTCTACCGCGGGGAGATCGCCGAGGCCATCGACCGCTTCTCCCGCGAGACCGGCGGCTATGTGCGGAAGGAAGACTACGCGGAGTGGGCTCCCGAATGGGTCACGCCTATCTCCACGAATTACAGGGGCTACGATGTGTGGGAGCTCCCGCCGAACGGCCACGGCGTGGTGCCCCTCATGGCGCTCAACATCCTCTCCGGCTTCGATTTCAAAGCGCGGGACACCGCCGAAACGCTCCACCGCCAGATGGAGGCGATGAAGATGGCCTTCGCCGACGGTGACCGCTACGTGACGGACCCGAAGTACATGCACGTCACGGCGGCAGAGCTCCTCTCCCGGCGCTACGGTGACCTGCGCCGTGCCGAGATCGGCCCGCGGGCCCTCGCGCCGCACTACGGCGACCCGCGGTGCGGCGGCACGGTCTACCTCTGCACCGCCGACGAAGAGGGCAATATGGTCTCGTACATCCAGAGCAACTACTGCCACTTCGGCAGCGGCGTCGTCCTGCCCGGCTACGGCATCGCCTTCCAGAACCGGGGCTTTAATTTCAGCCTCGACGAGGCGCACGTGAACTGCATCGCTCCGCACAAGCGCACGTACCACACCATCATCCCGGGCTTCCTCACGAAGGAAGGACGGGCTATCGGACCCTTTGGCGTGATGGGCGGCTTCATGCAGCCGCAGGGGCACCTGCAGGTCATCACGAACGTCGTCGATTTCCACATGAATCCCCAGGAGGCGCTCGACGCGCCGCGGTGGCAGTGGACGGGGGGCCTCCACTTCGATGTGGAGCCGGGCTTCTCACTTCAGGCCATCGACGAGCTCCGCGCCATGGGCCACGACATCCGCATCCTCGAAGAGATGTCCGAATTCGGCCGGGGCGAGATCATCTGGAGAAATGAAGAAGGCGTCCTCGTGGGCGCCACCGAGCCTCGGGCGGACGGGGTGGCGGCGGCGTGGTGAGCCCCGCAGAAAGGAACGGATCATGAACAGCAGAGAACGCATCCAGGCGGCCATCCGCGGCGAGGAGACCGACCGGCTCCCCGTGGCTTTCTGGGAGCCCGCGCCGCAGGGAGGCACCGCGGAGGACCACGCCCGGGCGGCCATGGAATTTGCCGCAGAGTGGGAGAGCGATCTCATCGTGACGGCCCCCTCTGCCGGATACAGCGCGGAGGACTACACCGCGCCGGGATTTACGAAAGTGGGAGGCGTCGCCTATGTGACCGACCCTGATGACTGGGAGCGCCTCTCCGGGAGCTCCGTGAACGGCGGGGCCCTCGCCCGCGAGCAGGAGGCGCTGAAGCAGATCCTCGCAGCAAAGACCTCCGCCGCACCGGTGGTCTTCCGCGTGACGAGCCCCATCGCCACGGTCTTCCGCCTCGCCTTTCACCTGCCCGAAGACATCCGCCGCGGGGCGGGGCCCATGGTGAAAGAAGCCCTCGAGACCGTCACCGAGACCACCTGCGCCCTCGTGCAGCGGGTGATCGAGCTCGGCGCGGACGGCATCTTCTTCGAAGCACCGCTTGCCGACTACGGACTGGTCGGCGAAACTTTCTACCGCGAGTACGGCGCGCCCTACGATCTGGCGGTGCTCTCCGCCTCCTCCGGCTGGTGCAACGTCCTTGCCGCGGGCTGGACGAACTGCCTCTTCCCGGTGCTCCGGAAATACCCCGTGGAGATCTTTGCCTGGGACTCTGCCCAGTCGCTCCCGGAGATCGCCGAGGCGCGGGACATGATGGGCGCATGCTGTATGACCGGCATCTCCCGGCGGCACCTCGAATTCGGCCTGCGGAACGAAGTGGAGCGCGACATCTGGCGCGCCGCGAAAGCGACTGGCGGCCGGGGACTCATCCTCTCTGCCGGCGCGCCCGTCCAGCCCATGAGGGGCATGGCGGATTTCTTCCGCAGGGCCTGCCGCGATGCGGCGGGAGATCTGTGAAATTTCTTGCAACGTTTCTGCATTTTTCGTACAATATGCTTGTATAAATTTTCACTGGAAGGACCCGGCTCGCCGTTCCCTCCCAGGTCTACTCACAAGGAGGCATCCCCATGGCAAAATACAGCGCAGCCGCCGTGCAGGCGAAAGGCAAGAGCGCCGAAGACAATATTTTCGCAGCGAACAACAGAGCGACCGCTCTCGCTGACAAGATCGGGAAAGACAAAGTCATCAACGGCACCGTCGGCTCCATCCTCGATGAAGACGGCCAGCTCGTCATGCTTGACGTCATCCAGCGGGCGTACAAGCGCCTCACCCCCCGCGAGATCGTCGCCTATGCGCCCATCCAGGGCTATCCGGATTTTCTCGAAGACTGCATCGACCAGTGCTTCGGCGCGTCCCGTCCGGCAGGCTACATCCGCGCCCTCTCCACCAGCGGCGGCACTGGCGCGCTCCACCACGCGGTGCACAACTACTCCTCCCCCGGAGATGAAGTGCTCATTACCGACTGGCACTGGGGCGCCTACGACAGCGTCATGATCGACGCGGGCCGTAAGGTGCGCACCTTCTCCTTCCTCACCGAAGACGGCCACTTCAATATGGCGAGCTTCGAAGAAGCGGTGACCGACCTCGTGGCGAAGCAGTACAACACCGTCATCATCCTGAACGGCATCGCCAACAACCCCACCGGCTACTGCATGACCGACGACGAATGGGGCGCGGTCGCCCAGTTCTGCGCGAAAGCCGTGGAAGGCAAGGACAAAAACATCATCCTCGTGGCTGACGTGGCTTACCTCGACTACAGCGGCGAAAAAGAAGCGTGCCGCACGTTCTTCAAAAAATTTGAGAATCTCCCGAAAAACGTTCTCACTATCGTCGCCTACACCCTCTCCAAGGGCTTTACCCTCTACGGCCAGCGCATCGGCGCGATGATCTGCGTCACCTCCGACGAAGACGTGGCTCAGGAATTCGTGGACATCAACCAGTACAGCAGCCGTGCCTGCTGGTCCAATTCCAACAGCGCTGCCATGAAGGCCATGGCCTCCATCTGCGCGAATCCGGAAGAAGTGAAAGAGCTCGACGCAGAGCGTGCGAAGTACTACAAGCTCATCCAGGAGCGCGCCGCTATCTTCATGAAGGAAGCGGACGAAGCGGGCGTGAAATACGTGCCCTACATCTCCGGCTTCTTCATCACCCTCCCCATGGAAGGGGCGAAAGCGGTGTGCGACGACCTCGAAAAAGAAGAGCGCGTCTTCCTCGTGCCCCTCAAAAAAGGCATCCGCCTCGCCGTGTGCTCTGTCTCCAAAAAAGAGATCACCGGCCTTGCCGCAAAGATCGCCAAAGCCATCGCCAAGACCGGCGCGAAACAGTGATCCTTTGCAGCAAAAGAGTCCGTGTTTTCAGCACGGACTTTTTTGCTGCAAAAAAGAGGGCTTCCCGTGGCCGGATGTTCAGAGCGTATCACACGCCGGACGATCACAGTCTGTCACAGAGGGGCCATTTTTCATGCCGCCGCAGTCTCCGCAGCGGGGGCGCGGGCGGCGTATGCTACAATAAAAGAAAACGAAATGCGGCGGGGCATCTGCCAAAGGAGGGCTTATGGACGAGAAGAAGGCGCGGCTGATGGCGCTTCCGAAGGAGGCGCTGGCGGAGCTGGTCACGATCTACGCGAAGGACTGGCTCGCTATGGACGGGGTGTGGTTCCAGTCGGTGGAGAAGGCGTACGGCATGGACGCGGCGATGCGCCATGACATCGCTATCTGGGAGCGCTTCACGGTGATCGAGGCGCTGAAGATCAAAAAGTTTCTTCGTCTCCCGGAGGAAGCGGGGCTGGACGGGCTCGAGAAGGCGCTCCGTTTCCGCCTGTATGCGCACATCAATGACGACGAGATCCTCCGCGAGGAAGGCTCGCTCATCTACCGCACGCTCTCCTGCCGGGTGCAGCACGCCCGGGAGGCGAAGGGGATGCCTTTCCATCCGTGCCGCGCGGTGGGGCTGGTGGAGTACGGCGGCTTTGCCCGCACGATCGACCGGCGCATCCGCTGCGAGTGCCTGTCGTGCTACCCGGAGGTGACGGATACCACCTGTCACTGCGCGTGGAAGTTTACCATCGATGAAGAGATATGAGCTTTGTATGTGGAAGCCGTCATGCATGCGAATTGCGGCATTCCTTTTATGAATCGGGAAAGATGGATTATAATAGGAAAAGTGATCCTTGAAGAAAACTGCCGGACATTTTTCTGGCGAATGGAGATATTTGTGTGTATCGGAAGAGAGGCGAGGGGATGGACGAGCGATGGGAAGTGAGCGTGCGGAAGGAAGTCCTGCTCGAGGGCTATGCGGGCATTCTCGTGCGGTTCCTCGATTATTTTGAAGCGCATCACATCGACCCGGAGACGGCGGTGGGCGACTCCGACGTGTTCCTCTTCCTGCAGGCGGTGGAGATCTGCCGCCATATTTCCGAGATGGAGACATTGGAGGAGATCATCGAGGCGGAGGGGCAGTTCAAGCTGCTGCGCCGCGCGGCGAATCGGCTGAATGGCTATCCGGTGGATGCGCCGGTGTGAAGACATGAAAAAAGCCGCTGATCCTTTTGGGGGACCGGCGGCTTTTTGCGTGCCTTATTTCTGATCGAGGAAATCGAGAGCGAACTGGGCGTAGAGGGCCGCGCCCAGGGGGAGGACGTCTTCATCTACGTCGAAGGTGTCCGAGTGATGGGGCGAGGTGATGCCCTTCGCTTCATTGCGGCAGCCGAGCTGGCCGTAGAGGCCGGGGGCGGCGTCCATGTAGACGGAGAAGTCTTCCGCGCCCATCTGGCGCTCCATGGGGACGAGAGCATCCGGTCCGAGGATCTCCTTCGCGGCGCGGCGGGCGATGTCGTTCAGCTCTCTGTGCGCGTTGATGAGCGGGGCGGGGCCGAAGAAATAGGTGCAGTCCGCGGTGCAACCGTACGCTTCGGCGGCGGCCTCGGCGGTGCGGCGGATGAGCTCGGGGATGGTCTTGCGGAACGCTTTGTCGAAGGTGCGGGTGGTGCCCACGAGCTCTGCTTCGGCGGCGACGATGTTGTCCCTGGTGCCGCCGTTCATGACGCCCGTGGTGAGGACGAAGGTGTTCTGCGGGTCGTTCACCCGAGAGACGAGGGACTGGAGGGCCATCACCACGGCGGCCGCGGCGAGGATGGCGTCCCTGCCCTGATGGGGGGCGCTGCCGTGGGAGGCTTTGCCGTGGATGCGGATGGTGAAGCGGTCGCTGGAGGCCATGCGCGGTCCGTCTTCGAGGTTGAACGTGCCGGAGGGAAGGAGGGACCAGATGTGCATGCCGTAGATGGCGTCCACGCCTTCAAGGCATCCTTTCTCCACGTAGTGCCGCGATTCGGTGCCGATCTCTTCGGCCATCTGGAAGAGGAATTTCACCGTGCCGCGGATCTCATCTCTGTGGGCGGCGAGGAGCCGGGCTGCGCCGAGGAGCATCGCCGTGTGGCAGTCGTGGCCGCAGGCGTGCATCACGCCGGGGTTCTGGCTGGCGTAGGGCTTCGTCGTGTCCGCTTCCTGGATGGGGAGGGCATCGATGTCGGCGCGGAGCATCACCGTGGAGCCGGGCAGCGCTCCCCGGAGGGTGCCGATGCAGCCGGTGATGTCGTCGAAGGTGGTGACTTCGATGCCGTCCCCGCGGAGCGCATCTGCGATGCGGCGGGTGGTCTCTTTTTCGTGGCCGCCCAGCTCGGGGTGCGCGTGGAACCAGCGGCGCAGGTCGATGATATAGTCTTTTTCCTGAAGGGCCAGTGCTTTCGTATCCATCAGTTGTCTCCTTTCCCGCTGAGGAAATCCAGAGCGAAAGCGGCGTGAAGGGCCGCGCCGTGCCAGAGCAGACCGTCGTCCGGGCAGAAATGATCGGAGTGGAGGGGGAAGGCCGAGCCCGGCGCGGCCCCTGCCGTGCCCATGCGCGCGAAGATGGAGGGCACGCGGTCCATGAGGAGGGAGAAGTCTTCCGACGCCATGGAGGGCTTCATGGGACGAAGGATGTCTTCGCCGAAGAGGCGGGCCGCGGCGCGGCGGGCCATGGCGGTGAGCGGGGCGTGGTCGTTTGCGGTGACGGGCTCGAAGGAGACGGGGATGAATTTGGCGGTGCAGCCGAGGGCCTTCGCCGTGTCTTCCGCGATCTGCCGGAAGAGCTCCGGCGCGCGGCGGCTCATTTCGTGGTCGAAGGAGCGGATGGTCCCTTCCATGGTGACTTCATCGCAGAGAATGTTGAACTGTTTGCCCCCGCGGACGGAGCCGATGGTCATTACGAGCGGATGGAGGGGATTGTTCATGCGGGAGACGATGGTCTGGAGATTGAGAAGGATGGCGCTTGCCGCGACGATGGCGTCTTTGCCGAGGTGGGGCGTGGAGCCGTGGGCGGAGACGCCGCGGACGACGCACCGAAGGTCCGTGCACGAGGCCATGAGCGGGCCGTCAGGAATGGCGAAGGTCCCTTCGGGGATGTCCGGCGCCACGTGGATGGCAAAGGCTGCGTCCACGTCGTCCGCATAGCCGTGATCGAGATAGTACTGCATGCCGTGGCCCGATTCTTCCGCGGACTGGAAGAGGAGCTTCACCGTGCCGCGGAGCTCGTCCCGGTGTGAGGCGAGGAGCCGGGCCGCGCCGAGGAGCATCGCCGTGTGGCAGTCGTGGCCGCAGGCGTGCATCACGCCGGACGTCTCGCTGGCGTAGTCCGCGCCGGTCGCCTCTTCGAGGGGGAGGGCGTCGATGTCTGCCCGGAGGAGGACCGTCCGTCCCGGCTCGGGGCCGGAGAGGGTGGCGATGAGGCCGAAGTAATCGGGAAAGGTCTGGATGGCATAGCCGAGGGGCGTAAGCTCAGCTGCGATGCGGCGGGTGGTCTCCGCTTCATGGAAGGAGAGCTCGCCGCGGCGGTGGAAATGGCGGCGCAGGTCCCGGATGTACGGGGCGAGCTGCGCGGCTTCGTCTCTGAGATTCATAGAGGCTCCTTTCAAAAAAGAAAAAGGGACGGCAGGACCGCCCCGGAACTGTTACAGATGGATGTGGCCGCCCGGGCCGAGCGGGAGATCAAAGGTGACCCACACGCCGAGGAGGATGATCCACACCACAGCGAAGATGAGAGAATAGGGGAGCATGTTGGCGATGATCGTGCCGAAGCCCGTGTCCTTTTCATAGCGCTTCACATAGCCCAGCACGAGGGGGAAGTACGTGAAGAGCGGGGAGAGGGGATTCGTGATGGAGTCGCCGATGCGGTATGCCGCCTGGGTGAGAGCGGGGTCGTAGCCGAGGAGCATCATCATGGGCACCATGACCGGCGCGAGGATGGCCCACTTCGCCGAAGCGGAGCCGATGAAGATATTGACGATGCACGCCACGATGACCAGACCCACCACGAGAGGCATGCCCGTGAAGTTCATGGACTGGAGGAACGCCGCGCCCTTGATGGCCAGCACCGCCCCCAGATTGGACCAGGCGAAATAGTTGGTGAACTGCGCGCAGAAGAAGCACAGGATGATGTACGAGGAGATGTCCTTGAAGGCAAGGGAAATGTCCGCGAAGAGGTCCTTGTCGTTCTTATATTTCCCCACGGCGAAGCCGTACACGCAGCCAGGCACGAAGAGGACGATCGTCACGAGGAGGATGATGCCCTGCATGAAGGGAGACGTATTGGCCATGATGGAGCCCGTCTTCGGGTCGCCCAGCACGGGATCGTCGCCGATGCAGAGGAGGAAGATCACGAGGAGGGTGGCGAGCGTGGCCAGGAGCGCTTTGTTCACGGCGCGGCTCTTCTCCGGCGTGAGGCGGGTGAGCTCTTCGTCGAGCTCATACTTTGAGAGGTCCTGCCCTTCGAAGCGGGGCGCCATGATCTTTTCCGTCACATAGGTGCCTACGACGGAGAGCACGATGCAGGAGGCGAAGAGGAAATAGTAGTTGATGGCCGGGGAGGCGGTGTACGTGGGGTCGATCATGCGGGCCGCCGCTTCGGTGAAGCCGTAGGCGAGTGAGTCCGTCATGCCCAGCATGATGTTCGCCGAGAAGCCTGCGGCGACGCTGGCGTAGGCGCAGAAGATACCGAGGAGCGGATGCCTGCCCATGCCGAGGAAGATCACCGCCGCTACCGGCGGGAGCACCACGAAGGCCGCGTCGCCGGCGACGTTGCCGTTGATGCCGATGAAGATGATGACGAAGGTCACGAACGCTTTCGACGCATCGCCGAGCATCTTCTGCATGAACGCACCGAGGAAGCCGCTCTTCTCCGCGCAGCCCGCGCCGATGACGCACACCAGCACCATGGCCAGCGGTGCGAAGGTGGAGAAGTTCGACACGGCCTTGCTCCACATCTGGCGGAACTCGTCGAGGGAGAAGAGATTGATGACCTTGATGACTTTGTGCGTGCCCGGGTGCACCGCTTCCACGCCCATCGCGCCGAAGACCGCCGAGAGAAGGACAGTCACGAGCGAGAGGAGGATGAAGAGAGACACCGGATCAGGCAGCTTGTTGCCCACCACTTCCACGCCGTTTAGGAAACGGTTCATGAGGGACTTTTTTTGTGCAGGCATGGCACACCTTCCTTTCTGGTCCTGCGCCGCGCGCATCTTTCGCAAAAGAAAAGACGGAAAAGGGACCGCAGGAGCTCCGCGGTGTTTTCCGTCTCTGGACACGATAATTTTTTACTTCTTTAGAATAGCGCAGCTGCCAGGGGAAGTCAAGACATGTGGGAGAGCGTTCGGAGCATGCAAAAAACAGGGGCCGCGAGGTCCCTGTTCCTGTGGAAGAGATCATTCCTTGTCTTCTTCCATCTTTTCCTTGTAAGCTTCTTTTTCCGCTTCTCTTTCTGCTTCTGCAGCTTCCTTGGCTTCAGCAGCCTTTTCCGCAGCGATGGCAGCATTTACGCGGGCATGAAGACGGGATTTCTTGCGGGCAGCGGTATTCTTATGAAGTACGCCTTTGGAAGCTGCGCTGTCGATGACGCTGACAGCCGCCCGAAGAGCCTCCTCCTTGTTATCGGAGTTCGCAGCTGCGATCGCTTTTTTCACAGCCGTATGGATCTGAGATTTGACGGCAGCGTTCACAGCGTGTTTCGCTGCGTCTTTCTTCATGGTCTTGATGTTTGCTTTGATTTGCGGCAATGGTCTCACCTCCCGTCTTTTGCTGTTTCATACTTGGCTATTCTATCATGCTTTGGCCGGTATGGCAAGCCGCGGGGAGAATTTTTTCGGCAAGGCCCGACGCCGCGTGCGCCTTGCCTTTTCCCAGCGGGGCAGATAAGATACAAATATAAAGATAGAGATCGTTTTATACTGGGAGGGACCATGTACGTCGGCATAGATCTGGTGAAGACGGAGCGCTGGGAGCGGCTCCTCACGAAATTTCCAAAGCGGGCGGAGGCCATTTTCACAGAGGCGGAGATCGCCCACTGCGAGGGGAAGAAGGCGCATAAATGGGAGTCGTTCGCCGCGCTCTGGGCGGTGCGCGAGGCCGCGGGAAAAGCGCTCGGCATCGGCATCTTCGGCTCGGCCTGGCGGGACGCGCACGTCACGTGGACGAAGTGGGGCGCGCCGGTGCTCCATCTGGAAGGGACCTTTGCGCGGCGGGCGGAAGAGCTCGGCGTGACGGAGATGTCCGTCTCCATCTCTCACGAAGGGGGCATGGCGGCGGCGGTAGTGGTGATGCAGGGAGGCAAAAATGATACTGACGACGACAGAAGAAGCGAGAGCGCTCGATAAGGAGGCCATGGAAGGCTACGGCCTGCCTGAAGCGGTGCTCATGGAAAATGCGGGGGCGGCCATCGTGCGTCTCGCAGGGGAAGAGCTGCGCTGGGACGGAGCGGACGCGGTCATCCTCTGCGGCGCGGGAAACAACGGCGGCGACGGCTTCGTGGCGGCGCGGTACGCGGCGGCGGCCGGCGCGGAAGTGACGGTGCTCTTCATGGGAAGCGCCGACCACATGGGGCCGGCGTCCCGGATGTACCGGCAGGCGGCGGAGAAGATGGGCATTCCCGTGGTGGAGATCTCCCGCGCAGCGGAGGCGCTGCCGTACCTGGCGGGGGCGGATATCATCGTGGACGCGCTCATCGGCACGGGCATCACGAGCGCCGTCACCGGAGAAAAAGCGGCGCTCATCGCGCTCGTGAACGACGCCAGCGCGGCGGTGGTGGCCGCCGACGTGCCGAGCGGCCTTTCCAGCGATACGGGCCGCGCGGCGGGGGCGGTGATCCTCGCCGATATCACGGTGGCGCTCGGCTCGGTGAAGCGGGGGCACATGCTCTACCCCGGCTCAGAATACTGCGGCAAAGTGCTCTACGCGGACATCGGCATTCCCGACGCGGCGCGGGAAAGCTATCCGGTGCGGCTCATGGAGGCGGCGGACGCGCGGCGGCTCCTTCCCGTGCGGACCCGGGTGGCCCATAAGGGGACGAATGGCTTCATCGGGCTCTTCGCCGGATCGGACGGCATGGAAGGGGCGGGGCTTCTCGCGGCGCAGGGCGCGCTCTACGGCGGCGGCGGCAAGATCGCGCTCCGCACGGTGCACGAGGCGGCGGAGCGGCTCGCGGGCAGAGCGCCGGAAGTGATGGTGCGCGCTCTGAGCGAAGCGCCCCATTTCACGGCGGCCGACCTGCCAGAGGCGCTGGCCGACGCGGAGGCGTACGACGTGGTCGCTTTGGGCTGCGGCTTCGGTCGGGATGAAGAGACGCAGCGCTTTACCGAAGGCATGGTGCGGTCTCTGGCAAAGACCGTCGTGCTCGATGCGGACGCGCTCTACGCGGTGGCCGAGAGGAAGATCGCTCTCGAAGACTGCCCGGGGACGATCATCGTGACGCCCCACGTGGGCGAGTTCGCCCGCCTGACGGGCCTCTCCGCCGGAGAGATCGAAGCGCGGCGCATCGACTGCGCACGGGAGTATGCGGCGGCGCATCACGTGGTGACGGTGCTGAAAGGCGCGCCCACGGTGACGGCCCTGCCCGACGGCACGGCGTGGGTGAATACGTCCGGCGACCCCGGCATGGCCGCCGGCGGTATGGGCGACACCCTGACGGGCATCATCGCGGCGCTCGCCGGACAGGGAATGGAAGCCGGTCAGGCGGCGGCCGTGGGCGTGTACCTGCATGGTCTGGCGGGGGACCTCCTCGCGAAGGAGACACCCGTGGGCTACAGCGCGTCCGACGTGGCGCGAAAGGTGCCTGCGGCGAGGGCGGCGGTCCTCCGGGACCTCGTGTAAGAGAAAGGAGACGTCATGTTTCAAAAACTGTTCCGCTGGCTCGCGGCGTGCGTGCTGGCGCTCTCCATGGCGCTCGGCGCGGCGGGCTGCGGCGCGGGCAAAGACGAAGCCCCGGCCTCGCCCGCCGGGTCGGAGCTCGCCATCCGCGTGCTCGACATCGGCCAGGGAGACGCCATTCTTCTTTCCAAAGACGGGAAATGGGCGCTCATCGATTCGGGCGACGTGGATCACCGGCCGCAGATGAAGAAGTACCTGAAAGACTACGGCGTGAGCGAGCTCTCCGCGGTGATCATCACCCATCCTCACGCGGACCATGTAGGGGGCATGCTCGCGGTGTTCCAGACGGCGAAAGTGGACGCGGTCTACGACAGCGGCGTCCCCACATCGACGAATACCTACCGCACGTACCTGAAGCAGATCAAGGCGAAGGAGATCCCCTTCCACGTGGTGAAGGCGGGCGACGTGATCCCCCTCTTTGACGGCGTAGAATTTCAGGTGGCCGCGCCGGTGAAGACCATCACCGAAGGGAAACAGAAGAAGCCCGACCTCAACAACAACTCCATCGTGGGCCGCCTCGTGTACGGCCGCTCGGCTATGCTCTTCACCGGCGACGCGGAGAAAGCAGAAGAGGAGACCATCCTCGACTCCGGGGCCGACCTTCGGAGCAGTGTGCTCAAGGTGGGCCACCACGGCAGCAAGACCAGCTCGTCTGCGCCTTTCGTGAAGGCCGTGGGAGCGGATGTGGCGGTGCTCTCCGCCGGAGCGGGCAACAGCTACGGCCTGCCGCACAAAGCGGCGCTTGACCGCCTCACAAAGAACGGCGTCTCGCACATCTTCCGCACCGATCAGGACGGGACGGTGACATTCACCACCGACGGCAGCGGCGCATTCACCGTGTATACGGACAAGGAGAAGAAATGACCATCGAAACGTTTCTGGACCGCATCGAAGGGGACAAGGCGGTCCTACTCGATGAAGACGAGCGGGAGGCCGTCATCCCAGCGGCGTGGATCCCCGGCGCTCACGAGGGACAGGCGGTGACGCTTGCCATCACAGACGATCCAGACAGAGAAGCGGCGGCCCGAGCGGAAGCGGAAGCGCTCCTGCGGGACCTTGCGAAATAAAGAACAAAATCAAAAAGGGCGAAGTGCCCGCAAAAAAAGGCCGGCAGCCAACGGGGGCGAGCCGGCCTTTTTTGTGGATCTTTCAGAGGAAATAAGGCGTGGCAGAGGGCTTCTGTGATTTGAACGCTTCGTAGAGGCGGTTCATGCCTTCTTCAAGGGTCGCACGTGGACAAGCGATGTTGAGGCGGATGTAGCCGCTCCCTTCGGAGCCGAAGACGTTGCCCATGTTCACCCGCAGCCGGGCGTCGTTCCGAAGTTTCATCTCTAGCGCCGCGTCTGTCAGGCCATAGTAACGGAAGTCCAGCCACAGGAGGTACGTGCCCTCCGGTTCGATGAGCTTGATGCACGGCAGATTGGCCGAGAGGAAACTCCGCACGTAGTTGAGATTGCGCAGGAGATACGCTTTGAGCGCATCCAGCCAGGGCTTGCCGCTCGTGTAGGCCGCTCGTCCCGCGATGAGGCCCATGAGATTGGGGTGGAGCGTGCCCGATGCGAGGAGCTCTTTTTGAAACGCCGCGCGCATGGCCGGATCGGGGATCCATATGTTCGCGTCCTGGAGCCCCGAGATGTTGAAAGTCTTCGTGGGGGCCGTGCAGATGACGGCATTCCTCGTGTCCTCTTCGCCGAGCGTGCCGAAGGCCGTGTGGGTGTAGCCGGGGTAGGTGAAGTCGCAGTGGATCTCATCCACCACGATGCGCACGTGGTGGCGGCGGCAGATGGCGCTGTACTGGGCGAGCTCCTCCCGCGTCCACACGCGGCCCGTGGGATTCTGGGGCGAGCAGAGGAAGGTGAGCTTCACATTATTCAGTACGATGCGCCGCTCGATGTCTTCCAAGTCGTTCATACTGTACTTCTGCCCCCGGCGGATGAGGGGGCTCTTCACGATGCGGCGGCCGTTGTTTTCGATGGCCGCGGCGAAGCTCTGGTACACCGGCGGCTGGATCATCACCGCGTCGTCAGGCTTCGTGTATGCCCGGACGGCGGCGTTCAGCGCGGGCACGATGCCCGCCGTCTTCACGAGCCATTCCCGCTTCACGTCCCAGCGGAAATTCTGGCGGAACCAGCGGCGCACCGCCTCGAAGTAGGAGTCATCCATGTCAGCATAGCCGAAGATGCCGTGAGACACCGCCCGGGCGAGCGCGTCCGTCACGCACGGCGCGGTCCTGAAATCCATGTCGGCGATCCAGAAAGGCAGCGCGTCCGGCGGGTAGCCTCGGGACTCGTTGAAGTCATATTTCAGAGAGAATGTATGCCTCCGGTCGATCACCGTATCAAAATCAAACATCATCGGGCCTCCTTCTTTGCTGCGCGCAGAATTGGCTCAAGGCTCCCGCAGAGCCTTTCGAAGCGCCGCGGCGAGAAACGCTCCCCTGCGGGCCTTCCTGTCAGATCAAATCGATTCATGTACAGTGTACAGCGAATGTCCTTGCCATTTCAATGGCTTTTTACACATGTAAAGACAATTTGATTATAGAAAAATTTCATTATGGATTACGGGAAACAAAAGAGAACGGACCGCCGCCGCGGCGTTTGGCACGGGCTCGTGATATAATGAGAGCATTCAGATATAAGGAGGAATCGTTATGAACGAAACGTATATCCGTCATCTGCAGGACATCGTACGCATCCCCTCGGTGTCCACGGAAAACGACGCGTCCACTGACTGGACGACTTTTGAAAAGATCCATGATTTCCTGCGCGAAGCGTATCCGCTCATCCATGAGCGAATGGAGCGCACCGACATCGGCCACGCGAGCCTGCTCTACCACTGGAAGGCGAAGGACGCAAAGCGCCTGCCGGTGCTCCTCATGGCGCATCAGGACGTGGTGCCCGCAGGGCCTCTCGACCAGTGGACCCACGATCCCTTCGGCGCAGACATCGCAGAGGGCTGCCTCTGGGGCCGCGGCTCGAACGACTGCAAGTCGCTCCTTATCGCCGAATGCGAAGCGGTGGAAGATCTCCTCGCAGAGGGCTTCGAACCGGATTTCGACATCTATCTCTCTTTCGGGCACAATGAAGAGGTGCAGGCTTCGGAAGAAGTGGAAGGCTCCGTGCTGGCCGCGAAACATCTGGAAGCGGCGGGCGTGAAGCTCGGCTGCATCTTCGACGAAGGGGGCTACGTGAAGCGCGGCGCCGACTTCGGCGAAACGGTGGACACGGCCATGGTGAGCCTCGGCGAAAAGGCGCCGAACGACATCATCCTCTACAAGGACGGCCCCGGCGGCCACGCGAGCAAGCCTGGCCGCGGCACGGTGCTGGGCGACGTGGCCCGGGCCATGGCGGCAGTAGAGGCCCATCCCATGCCGTATCGCCTGACGCCTCTCGCCAAAGCCCAGCTTCAGGCGATGGCTCCCCTGCAGAGCGGGGCGCGGCGCGCGGTCTACGCCGATCCCGAAGGGCACTGGGACGAGCTTTGCGCTCTCGCCCGGGAAGACCGTGATCTGGACGCCATCCTTCACACCACCTTTGCCGTGACGAAAGCCTCCGGCAGCCCCCAGACGAACGTGCTCCCTTCTCACGCGGAATGCACCATGAGCGTGCGCATCCTGCAGGGGGACACCGTGGAGTCGGTGATCGCCTATCTGGAGAGCATCATTCCTGAGGGAGTGAAAGTGAAGGCCACCTTCGGCGAAGATCCCCATCGGGAGAGCTCCGCTGAGAGCGATGAATACCATCTCCTGGAAAAGGTCATCCGCGACGTGTACGGCGCGGACACCGCGGTGGTGCCCATGGTCATGACCGGCGCGACCGATTCACGGAACTACTCCGCTGTGTGCGAGAACATCTTCCGCTTCAGCGGCCGCATCGTCACGAAAGACTGGGGCGAAGCGCACCAGATCGATGAGAAGGTCCCCGTGGACGTGATCGAGCCGGCAGTGAAATTTTTCAAAACGTTCCTCAAGGCGTACCAGGATCAGTAATATACAGAGGCAGAAAGGCCGCTCTTCGGAGCGGCTTTTTGCGTGGGCAAACGGAGGGCAGAGGATGCCTAAGGGGGCGCGGGGCAAAGCCTGGTTGCGAGCCGCGTGAAGCCGCAGGGAGTCAATGCGGCGGAGCCCGTGAAAGACGGCTTCGGACCCTGCCGTCACGGAAGGCCCGTGCGGGGACTTGGGGCCCAAAAGAGGCGGAGGGTCTGTGGCGGGCAGGGGGCAAGTTTGTTAGAATAGGAAGAAATCGTCTTATATAAGGAGGAACTATGGAAAGACCGAAGATCGGCGGCGTCTCGCTGGACGGGCAGTGCGCTCTCGCGCCGATGGCGGGGGTGAGCGACTTGGCGTACCGCGTCATTGCCCGGCGCATGGGGGCGGCGCTCGTCACGACGGAGATGGTGAGCTCCCGCGGGCTCCATCACAGGAACGAGAAGACCTGGGAGATGATGAAGCTCGATCCGACGGAGCATCCCGTGGCGCTCCAGCTCTTTGGAAACGATCCGGACGTGATGGCCGAGGCGGCGCGCGCGGCGGAGGAAGCGGGGGCGGATATCGTGGACGTGAACATGGGCTGCCCCATGCTGAAAGTGGTCAAAAATGGCGACGGCTCGGCGCTCATGAAAGACGTGTCCCGGGCCGAAGCGATCATTCGCGCCATGACGCGGGCCGTATCCATCCCCGTGACGGTGAAGATGCGCATCGGCTGGAGCCGGGCGTCGCTCAACGCGCCGGAGCTGGCCCGGGCGGTGGAGGAAGCGGGCGCGGCGGCGGTGACGGTGCACGGCCGCACCCGGGAGGAGCTCTACAGCGGCCGCGCCGACTGGAGCGAGATCCGCCGCGTGGTGGATGCGGTCTCGATCCCCGTGTGGGGCAACGGCGACGTGACGGACGGACCGTCGGCGAAAGCGCTCCTCGAGGAGACGGGTTGTGCCGGCGTGGCGGTGGGGCGCGCCGCCTGGGGCAATCCGTGGATCTTCCGCGAGATCAATACGTACCTTGCAACAGGCGAAGTCCTGCCGCCGCCTACGCGGGAGGAGCGTCTCTCCATGGCGGAAGAGCATCTCCGGGGACTCGTGGCGGAGAAGGGCGAATACATCGCCGTCAGAGAGATGCGCGCCCACGCAAGCCATTATTTCCACGGCCTGCCCCGCGCGACGGCCCTTCGCCGGGAGATCATGCGCGCCGCGTCAGAAGAAGAGTTCCTCCGTCTGCTGGAAACATATAAAGAGGAGACGGCCTCGCTGGGAGATATGGCGCGGCGGAGCTGAAGCGTTTTTACGTATTTTTCATGGAAGGCCAATGAATGGGTCAAAAAAGGAGTGGATTTTCCACGCTTTCTTTGACAACCGGGGGACCAGCCATTACAATAAAGTTGACTAAGTAAATAAGGGAGACAAGGGAGTCCGTGCCGTTTTGCGAAGGGAGCGGCTTTTCTTGTTTCACAGGGAATGAAGCGCCGTTCATTCCGCAGAAGGGGGACAGGATGTTAGACAAAATTTTTGCGCTCTCTGAACGTAAGACCACGGTCCGCACGGAGATCATGGCGGGCATCACCACGTTCATCACCATGGCGTACATTCTTTTCGTAGCGCCGGGCGTTCTTTCCGCGGCGGGCATGGACCCGAACGCGGTCTTTATCGCGACCTGCATCGGCGGCGGCCTCGTGACGATCGCCATGGGCGTCTTCGTCAATTATCCGATCTGCCTGGCTCCGGGCGTCGGCCTGCTGGCTTTTTATGCGTTTACGGTGTGCATCGGGATGCAGATCCCGTGGCAGACCGCGCTGGGGGCCGTTTTCATTTCCGGCATCGTCTTCTTCCTGCTGACGGTGACGCACATCCGACAGATGATCATCGAGGGCATCCCGAATTCGCTGAAATCGGCGATCACGGTGGGCATCGGGCTCTTCATCTGCATCATCGGCCTCAAGATGAGCGGTCTCATGGCGGTCAATCTGGCGCTCGCGCCGGACGTGCTCCAGGCTGTGGTGGATGCGGGCGGCCACTATACGACGGGCGCGAACGATACGGTCTTTGCGCTCGGCAGTATGACCGATGGGAGCCATCTCGTGACGATCTTCGGCCTTTTCTTCACGGCCATCCTCATGAGCCGCGGCGTGCCCGGGGCCATCCTTATCGGCATCTTTGTGACATCCCTCGTGTCCTATGCGACGGGCGTGTCCCAGCTGCCGGAAGGCTTCTCCCCTTTCACGCTGCCGGACTTTTCCAATAACAATTTCCTTGCGCTCGACATCCCCGGCGCGTTCCATATGGGCATCGTGACCATCGTCTTCACTTTCACCTTCGTAGAGCTCTTTGACTCCATGGGCACTATGGTGGCGGCGGCGACGAAGGCGGGGCTCGTCAATCCGAAGACAGGCGATTTTCCGGGCATGGGCAAGGCGCTCTTCTGCGACGCCTGCGGCGTGTCCTTCGGCGCTCTTCTCGGCTCGTCCACCATCACGGCGTTCGTGGAATCCGTGGCCGGCGTCGGCGCGGGCGGACGGACGGGACTCACCGCGGTGACCTGCGGCGTGTGCTTCCTCGCCTCGCTTCTTCTGGCGCCCATCGTGGGGCTCATTCCCAGTCAGGCGACGGCGCAGGTGCTCATCCTCGTGGGAGCGCTCATGCTGGAAGGGGTCAGGGACATTGACTTCTCAGATTTCACAGAAGTCTTCCCGGCGTTCCTCACCATCGTGCTCATGCCGTTCACCTACAGCATCGCCAACGGCATCTGCGGCGGCTTCGTGGCGTACGCGCTCATGAAGCTCGTCACCGGCCGCGGAAAGGACGTGCATCCCATCGTCTACGTCCTGGCGGTGCTCATCATGATCCGGTTCATTTTCCTTGGTGAATAAAAGGAGGAATACAAACATATGCATGCAGCGATTGTAATGGGCAGTGATTCCGATCTGCCGACGATGAAGAAAGCCTTCGATATCCTTGATGAATTCGGCGTCTCCTACGATGTGGCGCTCGCTTCGGCGCACCGCACCCCGAAGAAGCTCGAAGAATTCGTAGCGGCCGAGGAAGCCAAAGGCGTCACCTGCTACATCGCCGGCGCAGGCATGGCGGCGGCACTGCCCGGCGTGGTGGCGAGTCTCACCATGAAGCCGGTCATCGGGGTGCCGCTCTCCGGCGCGAAGCTCGACGGCATGGACGCGCTCCTCTCCATCGTGCAGATGCCCTCGGGCATGCCGGTGGCGACGGTCGCCATCGACGGCGCGAAGAACGGGGCGCTCCTGGCGGTGCAGATCGGCGCGGCGTCCGACGCGGCGCTGGCGGAAAAATATAAAGCGTACCGCGAAGACATGGCGCGCCAGATCTACGAAAAGGACGAGAAGCTTCAGAAAGAACTCGGCCGCTGATCCTGTTTTTCATTTTATTATTTCCATAGATTTGCCCGCTGGGCAGAAGGAGTCATCATGAAAGAATACAAACCGTTCAAATCCGGCAAAGTGCGCGAGCTCTACGATCTCGGCGACAGCCTCGTCATGGTCTGCACGGACCGCATCTCGGCGTTTGACCGCATCCTGGAAGAACCGATCCCGAAGAAGGGGGAAGTGCTGAACCGCATGTCGGAATTCTGGTTCGATTTCACGAAGGACATCGTGCCGAACCACATGATCTCGATCGACACGAAGGATATGCCTGAATTTTTCCAGACCCCGGAATTTGAAGGGCGCAGCATGAAGACGCAGAAGCTCAACATGATCCCGGTGGAATGCATCGTCCGCGGCTACATCACGGGCAGCGGCTGGGAAGGCTACCAGAAGGACGGCAAGGTCTGCGGCATCGCGCTCCCCGAAGGGCTCCAGGAATGCCAGAAGCTGCCGGAACCGATCTTCACGCCCTCCACGAAAGCGCCGGTGGGCGAGCACGACCAGAACATCTCCATGGAAGAAGGCGTGGAATGGGTGGAAAAATTCTTCCCCGGCAAAGGCAAAGAATACATGGAAAAGCTCTCTGAGCTGACCCTTGCGCTCTACAACAAGTGCGCCGCCTACGCGCTTGAAAAAGGCATCATCATCGCCGATACGAAGTTCGAATTCGGCCTCGACGAGAAGGGCGAGATCGTCCTTGGGGATGAGATGCTCACGCCGGACAATTCCCGCTTCTGGCCGCTTGAAGGCTACAAGCCCGGCCAGGGCCAGCCGTCCTATGACAAGCAGTTCGTCCGCGACTACCTCACCGCGCATCCCGGCGACAGCCTGCCCCAGGATATCATCGACAAGACCATCGCCAAGTACGAAGAAGCGTATGAAATGCTGACGGGCAAGAAATTCTGAGACCTGCCGCTTCCCATAGATTGAAAACAGGAGTCTGCCGTGAACCATACATCTTTTACCACTTATGATGACAAGCCCCATGAAGAGTGCGGCGTGTTCGGCATTTTTGACCGCGCGGCCAATGCGGCGTTGGAAGTGTACTACGGTCTCTTCTCGCTGCAGCACCGCGGTCAGGAGAGTGCCGGCATGACGGTCTCCGACGGAGTGTCCATGGAGACGTTCCGCGGCATGGGCCTTGTGACGGAAGTCTTCCGGGACTTCCCCGTGAAGCAGGGATTCATTGGGATCGGCCACGTGCGCTACAGCACCACCGGCTCGTCTATCCCGAGCAACGTGCAGCCGCTCCAGGTGGACTGCGCGGAGGGGCCGATCGCGCTGGCGCACAACGGCAATCTCATCAATACGGCGCCCCTTCGGCGTAAGCTCCTCGAGGCGGGCGCAGATTTCCAGACCACCATGGATACGGAAGTCATCATCAAGCTCATCGCCCGCTCCCGGAAAGAGGCGGTGGAGGACAAGATCAAGGAAGTGATGGGCATCCTCCGCGGGGCATACGCCCTCGTCGCCGCCACCGACCGTGCCATCTACGGTGTGCGCGATCCCTTCGGCTACCGGCCGCTCGTCATCGGGCAGACGGAGACGGGCTATGTGCTGGCGTCTGAGACGTGCGCGCTCGATGCGATCGACGCGAAGTTCGTGCGGGACGTGCTCCCCGGCGAGATCGTCACCATCGACGATGGCGGCGTGCACAGCACCATGTACGGACCGGCCGTCCATCACCGCCGGGCGATCTGCTCTTTCGAATACATCTACTTTGCCCGTCCGGACTCGGTCATGAATGGACAGAGCATCTACGAAGCGCGCCTCAACATGGGCCGCGCGCTCTGGGAAGAGACACACTATGAGGGCGACCTCGTGATGAGCGTGCCCGATTCGGGCAATGTGGCCGCGCTGGGCTATTCCTACGCCTCTGGCATCCCCTATGCGGAAGGGTTCCTGAAGAACAAATACATGGGCCGCACGTTCATCCAGCCGGACCAGAAGCAGCGCGAGCGCGCCGTGCGGATGAAGCTCAACCCCATCGCGGGAAACGTCGCCGGGAAGCGCATCATCCTCATCGACGACTCCATCGTCCGCGGCACCACGAGCGGCATCATCATCCGCATGCTCCGCAATGCCGGTGCGGCGGAGATCAAGCTCTGCATCAGTTCGCCGCCGGTGAAGTATCCCTGCTTCTTCGGCATCGATACGGCGGAGCGGCGTCAGCTCATCGCGGCCAAGCACTCCGTGGAGGAGATCCGCGAGCTCATCGGTGCCGACGAGCTGCACTATCTCTCTCAGGAAGGGTTGGCAAAGGCTATCCGGTGCCTCCGCGGCGAGGACATGTGCTTTGCCTGCTTCGACGGCAAATATGCGGAACCGCTTCCCGAATCCATGGAAGCGCGGGTGAAATAAGGAGGAAGGCATGACCGAAAAGAAAAAAGGACTGACCTACGCGGAAGCCGGCGTGGACATCGACGCAGGTGAGCGGGAAGTCGAACTCATCAAAGACAGCGTGAAGGCGACCTATACCGCAGGCGTTCTGGGCGACCTGGGCGGCTTCGGCGGCCTTTACACGCTGAAGGCAGAAAAAGAGGCCATGGAAGAGCCGGTGCTCGTCTCCGGCACGGACGGCGTGGGCACGAAGCTGCGCCTGGCGATCGACATGGGCATCCACGACACCATCGGCCAGGACTGTGTGGCCATGAGCGTGAACGACGTGCTCGTCCAGGGCGCGCGGCCCCTCTTTTTCCTCGACTATATTGCTACCGGCAAGCTCACGCCGGAGCTCATGGCGGAGATCGTGAAGGGCGTGGCGAACGCCTGCATCGAGTCCGGATGCGCGCTTCTCGGCGGGGAGACGGCGGAGATGGCCGGCTTCTACGCGGCAGGCGACTACGACGTGGCGGGCTTTGCCGTGGGCGTGGTGGACCGGAAAGACCTCATCACCGGCGAGACCATCTGTCCGGGAGACGTCATCCTGGGCCTGCCTTCGTCGGGCGTCCATTCGAACGGCTACTCCCTCGTGCGCCGCATCATCAGCGACAACGGACTCGACCTTGCAAAGACCTATGAAGGCATGGACCGGCCCCTCGGGGAAGTGCTCCTCACGCCGACCCGCCTCTATCCGAAGGCCGTGCTCCCCGTGATGGAGGCAGTGAAGCTCAAAGGACTCGTGCACATCACCGGCGGCGGCTTCTATGACAACATCCCCCGGGTGCTCCCCGAAGGGACCCGCGCCGTCATCGATGCGGACACATGGCCGCTCCTGCCGGTCTTCCCGTTCCTCATGAAGGAAGGCGGCGTGGAAGCGCGGGAGATGTACCGCACGTTCAACTGCGGCATCGGCATGCTCCTCATCACTGCGCCGGAAGACGCGGCGAAGGCGAAAGAGATCCTCGCGCAGCACGGCGAAGCGGTCTATGAGATCGGCCGCATTGAAGAAGGACCTCATGACGTGGTCGTGACAGGCGGTCTTTTCCATGAATAAGAAACGCATCCTCATCTTCGCATCGGGCCGCGGGTCCAATGCGGAGGCCATCCACGAAGCGTGTGAGAACGGTACCGTCCGCGGCACCGTGGTGGGCGTCATCTGCGACCATCATGACGCACAGGTGCTCCAGCGGGCCGCGCGGTGGGGCGTGCCCTCTGTGGTGATCGAAAAGAAAGACTATCCGGACAAGGCCGCCTTCGACGGGGCGATCCTCGAAGCGGCACGGTCTTTCGCGCCGGACCTCATCTGCCTGGCCGGGTACATGCGCATCTGCGGGGAAGACCTCGTTCACGCCTTTCCGAACCGCATCCTCAATATCCACCCGGCGCTCCTGCCGAGCTTCCGCGGCCTTCACGCTCAGCGCCAGGCCGTCGAAGCGGGCGTGAAAGTGGCGGGCTGCACCGTCCATTTCGTCGGCACCGGCCTCGATGACGGTCCCATCATCACCCAGACGGCCGTCCCCGTCTACGACGACGACACAGAAGAAACTCTCTCCGCGCGCATCCTCGAGCAGGAGCACCCTGCGTACGTGCGGACGGTCAAAGCGTTTTGTGACGACGCCCTCCATGTGGAAGGGCACAAGGTCACCGGTATGCATGCAAAGGAGCAGTGATATCAATTGACGATTAAAAGAGCATTGATCAGCGTATCCGATAAAACGGGCGTCGTAGAATTTGCCAGAGGCCTCCATGAACTGGGCGTGGAGATCGTTTCCACCGGCGGCACGATGAAAGCCATCGCCGCGGCGGGCATCCCGGTCATCTCCGTCTCCGATGTGACGGGCTTCCCGGAAATGATGGACGGCCGCGTGAAGACCCTCCATCCGAAGATCCACGGGGGCATCCTCGCCATCCGGGACAATCCGGAGCACGTGAAAGCCATGGAAGAACACGGCATCACCGGCATCGACCTCGTGGCGGTGAACCTCTATCCTTTCCGTCAGACCATCGCAAAGCCCGACGTGACGCTCGCCGAAGCCATCGAGAACATCGACATCGGCGGCCCGTCCATGGTGCGCGCGGCAGCGAAGAATTATAAATACGTCACCATCGTGGTCGATCCGTCCCAGTACGGCGAGATCCTCGAACGCATCAAGACCGATACGCTCACAGAAGAGTTCCGCCTGAAGCTCTCGCAGAAAGCGTTCCTCCACACCGGCCTCTACGACTGCGCCATCGCGGACTACCTCGAAAAGCAGGTGGACGGCGGCAGCGACATGCCTGATGTGTTCAGCCTGGCCTACACGAAGATCCAGGATCTGCGCTACGGCGAGAATCCGCACCAGAAGGCAGCGTTCTACAAAGACCCCGAAGAGACCGGCGGCATCGCCGCGGCCAAACAGCTCCACGGCAAAGAGCTCTCGTACAACAATATCGTCGACATGGAAGCGGCGTGGGATCTTGCCATGGAGTGGAAAGACACCCCGGCGTGCGCCATCATCAAGCACACCAATCCCTGCGGCACTGCGCTCGGCGCGACGGCGAAAGAAGCGTTCCAGCGCGCTTTTGAAGCGGACAGCACCTCGGCCTACGGCGGCATCGTGGCAATGAACCGCGAATGCGACAAAGAGACCGCTGAAGCGATGAAGCCGATCTTCTTCGAAGTGGTCATGGCACCGAAATTCTCCGAAGAAGCGCTCGCCGTGCTCGGCACGAAGAAGAACATCCGCCTCATCGAAGTGCCGGAGCTCTCCAAGCCCGAGCTCCAGATCAAGAAAGTCTCCGGCGGCTGCCTCCTGCAGACCCCCGATGACAGCGCCGAGACCCGGGAAGACTGCCAGGTCGTCACCGACCGCGCGCCCACTGAAGACGAATGGGCGGCCATGGAATTCGCGTGGAAGATCGTGAAGCACGTGAAGTCGAACGCCATCGTCCTCACCGGCAAAGATGTCACCTACGGCGTCGGCGCAGGGCAGATGAACCGCGTGGGCTCCGCGAAGATCGCCATCGAAGAAGCGGGCGAAAAAGCGAAAGGCTCCGTCATGGCGTCTGATGCGTTCTTCCCCTTCGGCGATACCATCGAAGCGGCAGGCAAAGCAGGCATCACCGCTGTCATCCAGCCGGGCGGCTCCATCCGGGATCAGGAATCCATCGACATGGCGAACAAGTACGGCATCGCCATGGTCTTCACCGGACACCGCCATTTCCGTCACGGATAAAAAGGAGAGCCAAATGAAGGTACTTGTCATAGGGAGCGGCGGCCGGGAGCACGCCCTCTGCTGGAAACTCAGAGAAAGCCCCTCTGTAGAGAAAGTCTACGCCATTCCCGGCAGCGACGGCATGCAGGACGTGGCCTCCTCCGTGCCGGTGGCGAGCCAGGAAGACATCCTCGACTTCGCCCGGCTCATGCAGGTGGACCTCACCGTAGCGGGACCGGAGACGGTCCTGGCGGAAGGGCTGGGCGACCGGTTCCGCGAAGCGGGCCTTCCGTTCTTCGGCCCGTCTCAGGCGGCGGCGCGCATCGAAGGCTCCAAAGGCTTTGCAAAAGAGCTCATGAAGAAATATCACATTCCTACCGCGGCGTATGAGACGTTCACCAGTGAGGAAGATGCCGTGGCCTACGTGAAGGCCCAGACGAAGTATCCCCTCGTCATCAAGGCAGACGGTCTGGCCGCGGGCAAAGGCGTGGTCATCGCGCAGGATGAAGCAGAAGCGCTCGAAGCCGTGCGGGACATGATGGAAGGAAAGTCCTTCGGGGCGGCGGGGACCACCGTGGTCATTGAAGAATTCATGGAAGGGGAAGAGGCGAGCGTCCTCTCCTTCTGTGACGGCACGACCATCGTGCCCATGATCTCCTCGCAGGACCACAAGCGCATCCACGACGGCGACGAAGGGCCGAACACCGGCGGCATGGGCGCCTACGCTCCCGCGCCGGTCATGACAGTGGACCTCATGAAGACCGTCCAGGAGACGATCCTCCAGCCGGCGTGCGATGCCATGCGCGCCGAAGGCTACCCCTTCGTGGGCTGCCTCTACGCGGGGCTCATGATCACTTCCGAGGGGCCGAAAGTGGTGGAGTTCAACTGCCGCTTCGGTGATCCGGAGACGGAAGTGGTGCTGCCCATGCTGGACGGCGACCTTGCCGAGATCATGATGCACTGTGTGAACGGCACGCTCTCTCCCGAAGATGTGCACTGGAAAGACGGCTACGCTGTGGACGTGGTGCTCGCCTCGGAAGGCTATCCGGCGGGCCACACCGACGGCGACGCCATCTGCGGCATCGAAGACGCGCAGCGCGCGGGATGCCACATCTTCCACGCAGGGACGAAGAAAAAGAGCGGCGCATTCGTCACCGCCGGAGGCCGCGTGCTGAACGTGGTCGCCCGGGGCGCGACGCTCCGTGAAGCGCGTGACAAAGCCTACGAAGGCGTCTCCCACATCCAGTGGCGGGGCATGCAGTACCGCCGCGACATCGCAGCGAAGGGCTTGAAGCACCTCGAAAGCCAGAAATAAAAAAGAAACAGTCTGTCCGAAAGGGCGGGCTGTTTTTTGGTGCTCTTTTTTCAGCAAGGAAGATCATTTTCGGCGCTTCCCGCAGGAGGCGGGATCAGAGGAGGAGCTCGGTCTCGGAAACGAGGCGGGCCTGTTCCGCGAGGCGGACGGCGCGGCCCATCTCGCAGAGGAGGCGGCCGCCGCGGGGAGAGAGCTGGGCGGCGGTGAGCCTCGCTTTGTCGAGCTTCCTGCTCCACAGCGGGACGAGTGACGCGTGGGCGGAGCCGGTGACGGGATCTTCGTCGGACAGCTCCGGACAAAAGTAGCGGGAGACTAAGTCCGTGTCCCGCCCTTTGGCAGTGATGACGACGCCGAGCCAGCGGCTGAGCGCAGTCATGGCGCCGTAGCGGGGAACGTAGCGGCGCACGGCGTCTTCGTCGGGGAGCACGAAGATCAGATCGCGGGAGGACCAGACTTCTGCGGGAGAAAGGCCGAGCGTGCGGCAGGCGTCTTCCGGAAGATCGATGCGCCGGGGCGGACGGCAGGGGAGCTCGATCTCGTAAAGCCTGCCTCTTTTCCGCACGGGAAGAAGACCGGCGGACGTGAGGAAGCGCACCTCCATGAGCGCCGGGCGCAGGAAGCGCATGACGAAGTATCCCGCCGCCATCGTGGCGTGGCCGCACAGGTCGATCTCAGCGGCGGGCGTGAACCAGCGCAGACTGAATCCGTCCGGGCCCGCCGTGAGGAACGCCGTCTCGGGGAGCGCGATCTCCGCGGCGGCGCGCTGCATGAGCGTCGCTGGAAGGGGCGCTTCCATAAAGCAGACGGCGGCGGGATTTCCGCTTCCTGGACCGTCGGAGAACGCTTCGATGACCGTGTATTTCATGATGACCTCCTGGGAATTTTCTTTATTATATAAACTTCGCCGCAGCTTTCAAGCGGCGCTTTGCTTTGGCTTTACAAAGAGGAAGCATCGGAAGCGCGCGCCCCACGGGCGGGGAGAGACTTTTGCAGGGCGCGGCGGAAGGGGCAGAGAAAGACGCGGGAGGGAGTCGCTTTTGCCGCTCTCTGATGCTGCGGCGGCAGAAGAGCGCGGCATTGGCGATGAGAAATGTCTTTTCCCCTTTACAAAGGCAGAAGGGGGAAGATAGCCCATGGGCCGGGCTTTTGGCTGAATTTTGAGAATTTTTCCCATACATGCGCCTTACACAGGTTTTACAAAGTAGACGAAAAAAATACATATTTTGCTATTTGGATTTTACACACGTACCGTACACTGTAGACACCACAACAAAGTAAGGTATTGAGGGAGGAAAAAAATGAATCTCAAGAAATTGGCAGCAGCAGGTTTATCCGTAGTCGTTCTCGCAGGGCTCGCAGGCTGCGGCGGCAGCCAGGACAAAGCGGCGGACAAAAAAGCGGGGAGCGATCTCTCCGGCAAGGTGACCGCTTCCGGCTCTTCCGCTCTGCTCCCGCTCGCAAAAGACGCTTCCGCGAAGTTCAAGGCGGAGAATCCGAACGTGTCCATGACGCTCAACGCCGGCGGCTCCGGCACGGGCCTCAAGCAGGTCTCCGAAGGCTCTGTGGACATCGGCATGTCCGACGTGTTTGCGGAAGAAAAACTGCCCGCTGAAAAAGCCAAGGAACTGGTGGATCATAAAGTCTGCGTCATCACCATGGCGCCGATCGTCAATAAGGACGTAGGCGCGACGGTGAAGAACCTCACCAAGGCGCAGATCCAGGACATCTTCACCGCGAAGGTGACGAACTGGAAAGACGTGGGCGGCCCTGATGAACCGATCGTCCTCGTGACTCGTCCTTCTACGTCCGGCACGAGAGCGCTCTTCACGAAGTACGCTATGGACGGCAAGGAAGAAGCGTCCAACAAGTCGCTCGAAACGGACGATTCCGGCACGCTCATCCAGAGCATCTCTCAGACGAAGGGCGCCATCGGCTATGTGGCTCTGTCCTACCTCGTCAACAATAAAGATGTGGCGACCGTTGCCATCGACGGCGTAGAACCGACCCTCGAAAACACCTACAACGGCAAGTATCCGGTCTGGGGCTATGAACACATGTACACGAAGGGCGAGGCAAAAGGCGCTGTGAAGGCGTTCCTCGACTACATCGTCTCCGACAAGTATGCCGGCGAGCTGGAAAAACAGGGCTACGCAGTCACCTCCAAGATGACCGTGCAGCGCTGATTGCTGACTGCATGACAGGATCGGGCGGCCTGGCCGCCTTCGGCTGAAGAATCGCCGGGTACCTTTCCCCATCGGCGCCCGGCGATTTCTTCCGCCAGATTCTGGCAGAGCGCCGCGCTTCTCCTTTCCCCGTCGAAGGAGGGAGGGGCGGAGCTTTGCCAGGCTTTGGCGTATTCGTTTCACAAAGGAGGACTTTATGGACACGTCGCGGCAACAGAATATGTTCCGCCGGGAGTATCTGGGGAAGGGCATCGCCACCATCTGCGGGCTGTTCCTCATCGTTTTGACCATCGCGATCGGCTGCTTCCTTCTGGGAAAAGGGTCGCTCACGTTCACCCAGTTCGATCATTCCATCGCTGAATTCCTTTTTTCCTCGGAGTGGAAGCCGTCCGACACGGAAGCGGGCGGCGGCCAGGTGGGAGCGCTCATCTTCATCGTGGGCTCCATCCTCACCTGCGCGCTTGCGCTCCTCATCTCCGTTCCCTTCAGCCTCTGCACGGCGATCTTCATGACGAAGATCTCGCCCCAGCTCGGAGAGAAGATCATCCGCCCGGCGGTGGAGATCTTCGTGGGCATTCCCTCAGTCGTCTACGGCTGGGTGGGCCTGGTGGTGCTGGTACCGCTCATCAAGACAATCTTCGACGTGCCGCACGGCCAGTCGGTGCTGGCGGCGGCGATCGTGCTGGCGGTGATGATCTACCCGACCATCACGTCGGTGTCGGCCGACGCCATCCGGAGCGTCAACAATAAATACATCGAAGGGGCGTACGGCCTGGGGTCCACGCGGTGGCAGATGCTCTACAAGGTGCTGCTCCCCGCAGCGTCCACGGGGATCCTGACGGCGATCGTCCTGGGCCTTGCGAGAGCCTTCGGCGAAGCGCTGGCGGTCTCCATGGTCATCGGCAAGATGCGCGCCTTCCCGGAGAGCCTGCTTGACCCGACGAACAACCTCACCTCGGCCATCGCCTCCGATATGGGCGGCGCGATGGACGGCGGCGAATTCAACGCGGCGCTCTGGTCCATGGCACTTCTGCTTTTCATCATTTCTCTCGTATTCATTCTCATCATCCACGCGTTGTCCGGCCGGAAGGAGGAAGTCGCATGACGGCAGATATGACGGGCACAAATAAAGAGTATCTCCGCAATGTAGACGGCGGGCTGAAGCGGGCCCACCTCTTCGACGAGATCGCCACGGCGACTTTCTACATCGTATCCGGCGCATTCGTGCTGCTGCTCATCGCGTTCACGCTCTACGTGGTGTGGGGCGGCGCCAAGGCCATCAGCCCGGAGATCTTCTCCTTCTCGGAGACGGGCATCGGCAATCAGTTCTTCAATACGGTCTATCTGGTCTTCCTCTCTCTGGTCATTTCCGTACCGATCGGCATCGCCGCCGGGGTCTACATGGCGGAATATGCGCCGGAAGGGCGTGTAACGAACAGCCTGCGCATCGCCATCGAGACGCTGTCCTCGCTGCCGTCCATCGTGGTGGGCCTCTTCGGCTACCTGGTCTTCATCATCATGGTGAATACCCAGTGGAACCTTTTCTCCGGGGCGCTCGCCGTATCCATCCTGTCGCTGCCGCTCATCACGACGACCACCTATGATGCGTTCAAGGCGCTCCCCATCGGCTGGAAACACGGGAGCCTTGCCCTTGGCGCGACGCACTGGGAGACGATCTGGCACGTCATGCTTCCTGCTTCGGTCGGCCCCATCATGACGGGCATCATCCTCGCCGCGGGCCGCGGATTCGGCGAAGCGGCGGCGCTCCTCTACACCGCCGGCATGAGCACGGACATCAACTGGAGCGTGTGGGACATCACCTCCCCGGTGTGCCCCCTGAATCCGTTCCGCCCAGGGGAGACGCTCTCCCTGCAGGTATGGGCGGCCCGTACGGAGGCGACCAGCGCTTCCGCCGGCGACGTGGCAGCAGCCGCATCGGCCGTCCTCATGATCATGGTCCTGGTATTCAGCATCGGCGCGCGTCTCTTGAGCCGCCACTTAGCGAAGAAATCTGAAGGAGAGAATGCATAATGTATAATGACAGCGTACTTGGTGTGGCAGCCGCGGAAGCTGATATGCCGATCCGGTCCAATCTCAGTTTCACCTGCAGCCACGTCAATCTCTATTACGGCAATTTTCAGGCGCTGAAAGACA
Source organism: uncultured Veillonellaceae bacterium (assembly GCA_949286115.1). Lineage (GTDB taxonomy): Bacteria > Bacillota > Negativicutes > Veillonellales > Dialisteraceae > UBA1822. The sequence continues at coordinate 34,374 of CASEBK010000043.1, forward strand.
TCAACCTGAAGATCGAAAGAAATAAGATCACCGCTCTCATCGGACCGTCCGGCTGCGGCAAGTCCACGTTCCTCCGCACCCTGAACCGTATGAACGACCTCGTGCCGGGGTGCCGCGTAGAAGGGGAGATCATGCTTGACGGCGTGGACGCCTACAAGGATGTGGACCCCATCGTCCTGCGCCGCCACGTAGGCATGGTGTTCCAGCAGCCGAACCCGTTCCCGAAGAGCATCTATGACAATGTCGCCTACGGCCCGCGCCTCAAGGGGATCACGAAGAAAGCGGACCTGGACGAGATCGTCGAGACGAGCCTTCGCCAGGCGGCCATCTGGGACGAACTGAAGGACCGTCTCAAAAAGTCCGCTCTCGGTCTCTCCGGCGGCCAGCAGCAGCGTCTCTGCATCGCCCGGGCGCTGGCGGTAAATCCGGAGGTGCTCCTCATGGACGAAGCGACTTCCGCTCTTGACCCGATCTCCACGGCGCACATCGAAGACCTGGCGCTTGAGCTCAAGAAGAAATACACGGTCATCATGGTGACGCACAATATGCAGCAGGCCAAGCGCATCGCCGACCGTACTGCCTTCTTCTACCTCGGCGAGATGGTGGAATACGGCGACACCGCGCAGATCTTCGACCATCCGCAGCAGGAGCGCACCATTCGCTACGTATCCGGCAATTTCGGCTGATCGCCGGTCATTCTACAGTCGGAGACGATCTCCGCGCGCCGGGAGCGCATCCCGGAACGGACAGCTGCCCGCTATGGCATGTACAAAGGCGTACATCCGCAGCGGGCGGCTGTTTTCTTATACGCACCCAAACATGAAAAACAGATAAGATGGGTGTAAAATCGATTTGACAAACAGGGATCATTCTTATATATTGAATTATCCGGTCAAGACCGGCGGCGCCAGGCGCCGTGCAAAGGGGGATACCATGCCGCTCATTTACTGTGTGGAAGACGATGAAAACATTCGGGAACTGGTGAGCTACGCCATGCGCGGTCAGGGGTACAACGTGATCGGCTTCGGCTCGTCGGAGGAGCTCTACCGCGTCATCGAGCACAACAAGCCTGATCTCATCCTGCTGGACATCATGCTGCCCGGCAAGGACGGCCTCACCATCCTGAAGGAACTCCGGGAGAATCCGGAGGACAAAAATATTCCCATCATCATGATGACCGCCAAGACCAGCGAGTTCGACATCGTGCGGGGACTCGACCTGGGGGCGGACGACTACGTGACGAAGCCCTTCGGCATCATGGAGCTCCTCTCCCGCATTCGTTCTGTCATGCGGCGGAGCCAGCGCGGCGTGGAGAAAGAGTCGTCCCTGCTCTCCTTCGGGAGCATCACCGTGGACTGCCGCCAGCACATCGTCACGGAAAACGGCAGAGAAGTACAGCTCACCCTGAAAGAGTACGAGCTCCTCTGCTATATGATCCTCAACAAAGGCATCGTCCTCTCCCGCGACCAGATCATGCAGGCCGTGTGGGGGTCCCCTTTTGAAATGGAGAGCCGCACCATCGACATGCACATCATGAGCCTCCGGCAGAAACTGGGGAGCGCCGGCTCCCTCATCCGCACCGTGCGCGGCGTGGGCTACCGGCTGGGCGAAAAATAAAGACCATCGTAAAGGAGTCGTGAGAAGACAAGAATGAGAGCGCAGATCCAAAAGAGCCTGCTCCTGACGGGGCTCATCTCCGTGGTGATCTCCTTCTTCGTGGCAGGTATCCTCTACTATCAGGGCATCCAGGAAAGAGCCCTTCACGAGATCGGCCACATCACCGAGATCGCTGCGGACGGTCTCACCGGGGACCGCGACAGAGACGCGGCGTTCCTCGCCACCATCCGAAGCAAGAGCCAGCGGGAGATGCATATCTCCTGGTTCGACGCGGATGGGCGCGTGCTCTATGCGTCCCATCCGGACATGGACGGCGGCATGGACGAGCCGGAGATCCAGGAAGCCGTCGCCACCGGCGAAGGACACGCCGTGCGGAAAGACCCCAAGGGCGAGCCCATGAGCTACTCCGCTCAGAAGGCCGCTGACGGGAGCCTCCTCCGCATCGCTGTGCCGCGGAGCGCCCCTGCGGGCATCCTGACGCCTCTCCTGCCGGAGATCCTCCTGTTTCTGGGAGTCTTCGCCGTGGGATGCTTCGCCGCCTCTCAGAAGGAGACCGAGTACGTCCTGCGGCCCTTACGCCAGCTGGAAGGACTCATCACGGACATCATGGAGGGCGCGCCGGAGCGGCCCATCCCCGGTGGGTACAAAGAGCTCCAGCCCCTTGTGAACAAAGTGCGGGAGCAGAAGAAAGAGATCCAGAACTACACGGAAGACCTGGAAGAAGAGCGGAACACCGTGCGCACCGTCATCGACACCATCAGCGACGGCATTCTCCTTCTGAACGAGCAGCAGGAAGTGATCGACTACAACCGCACGGCCCGGCGCATCTTCCAAAGCTCCGACGACATACGCTTCCGAAAGGTAGCCGTGCTCTACCGGGACGAAGACTGGCTCCGCGCTATCGGCCTGGCCTTTGAAAAGGACGTGTCCGAGCGGAATGAATACACCATGACGCTGAGCGGACGGCCCTACCGGGCATGCATGGCCCGCATCGAGCTCGCCGACGAGACCACAGGTCTCCTCATTGTGCTCCACGATCTCACCGCCACCTATGCGGCGGAAAAGATGCGCCGCGAATTTTCTGCCAACGTGTCTCACGAGCTGAAGACGCCGCTCACCTCCATCAGCGGTTTCGCGGAAATGATCGCCAACGGCATGTGTCAGAACGAAGCGGACGTGAAGCTCTTCGGCAGCCGCATCTTTGAAGAATCCCGGCGGATGATGGCCCTCATCGAGACCATCATGCACCTCTCGAAGATCGAAGAGAATCAGACCACCATCACGTGGAAGCCCGTGGACATGGGCAAGGTGGCCCACTACGCCGCGGACCTCATCGAGCCGCAGGCGTCGGCAAAGCACGTGACCATCCATGTGGACGGCGAATCCCTCTACGTGTACGGCAATCCGTCTCTCCTCTCCGAGCTCGTCATGAACTGCGTGGACAACGCGGTGAAGTACAATAAGGAAGGCGGGGAAGTGACTGTCTCCGTCCGGCCTGAAGGGGACGACAAGGTGCGCCTCACCGTCAGCGATACGGGCATCGGCATCCCGAAAGAGAAGCAGGACCGCGTGTTCGAGCGGTTCTACCGCGCCGACGAGAGCCGGAACAAATCCACCGGCGGCAGCGGGCTGGGGCTGGCGATCTGCAAGCACATCGTCACGCAGCACCACGGCGCCATCGACATCGCCAGCACCGAAGGGGAAGGCACCACCATCTCGGCGGTGCTGCCCCGCATGAGCGACGCCGACGTGGAAAAGGAAGAAGCGGCCGCAGGGGCCGCACAGCTCGAAGCGGCCCGCGCCGAATCGGGCGAGCTCGACGAGCCCGCGCCCGCTGCGGAAGATGCGCGCCCGGCGAAGCCGAAGAAGAACGGCGTGAAAGAGAAGAAGGACAAGAAAGACAAAAAGGACAAGAAGTCCCGGAAAGACGACAAAGGGAAGAAGAAATAAAAGCGATGGCAGCGGTCCTCATGGGCCGCTGTTTTTGTGTGTCCTTTTATTTTGCGGAAGACTTCGGCGGCAGCGAAGGCGGAGGGGACCTGGGAGGTCACCGCCCGCAAAGGCGGCGGAGGAGGCGAAAGAGGTGCGCGGCGACAAAAAAGGCGGCGCAGGGCAAAAGGGGCTGAGAAAATGGGTGGCCTCTGCGGCGGCGTGCGGAGCGGTGAGAATGGAAATCGGTGTGCGCGCCCGGAGATTTCCTGCTATGATAAAGATAAAGGCAAAGCGGCCGGAAGGGAGGAAGCGATGAAACGGATGGCGCGGCTCGCGGCGCGGGCCAGAGGAGGACTTCGGCGGTTCTATGCGGCCTTTCTGGCGCTGTGGGCGCTCTTCCTGCTTCTCTCGTGGCAGGCTTTCCACGAACCAACGCGGGACGGCACCGCAGCGGCGCTGGCGTTATTCTTTGGCGCGGCGTGCGCAGCGATGATCCGGTGCCATCGGGAGCGGCGATGCGCCGCGCCGTTTGACCGCTGGCAGCTCCTCGCGGCGCCTGCGGCGTGCGCGGCGTATGTCCTTTTCCGCTATGGAGTGCCGGAGAGGGAGGCGCTCCTTGCGGCAGCGGGTCTCTCTGGAGCGTGCGCGGCGTCGGGTCTCTGGTCCCTCACGCGCCGCGCGGGGGAGGGGGCTTTTGCGGTCTTCTTCACGGCGTTCTGGAAAGCGGTGGGGACGGCGGCGCTCCTCACGCTGTCTCTCTCGGTGTGTCTGCTCGCGGCGGATTCGCTCCTCTGGGACGTGAACTGGCGGTGGTACACCGTGGCGTGGACGTTTTCTATCTTCGCAGTGGGCGGACCGCTTTTCCTCTCGTGGCTTCCCGAAGAGCGGGCGGACGCGCCACATCTCCTGTCTGTGCTCTTTCGGCGGGTGCTCCTGCCGGTGTACCTGGTGCTGCTGGCCATCCTCTACGGCTACATCGGCAAGATCGCCCTCGCCTGGGAGATGCCCGTGGGGCAGATGAACTGGTTCGCCTCGCTGGCGGTCTTCGGGTACGCTCTCTTTTATTTCCTCTTCCCCCGCGCGGAGGGGCGGGTGCTGCCGCTCTTTCTGCGGTGGGGCGCGGCGGCGCTCCTGCCGGTGGTGGCGGTGCAGCTCCTCGGTGTGGAGATCCGCGTCTCCGTCTATGGACTCACGGCGGCGCGGTATGCGTCGCTCCTGTGCACGGCTTTTGGCATCGCGGTGCTCGTCTTCGGCTTCTTCCGGCGGGGGCGGGGCCCTCTTTTCCTCCTTGCGGCGGCGTTCTGCACGGTCGCCTCCGTCGGGCCGATGGATCTCTATGCGGTGCCGCTGCGGGATCAGATGTACCGCGCGCAGACCGTCATGGAAGCCCGCGGCATGATGCAGGGCGGAGACATTGTCGCCCCGGCGGAGCCTCTTGCGCCGGAGGAACGGGAGCGGCTGACGAGCGCCAGGAATTATCTTGCCAAAGAGGCGCGGCGCCGCGGAGGCGAGACCTATACCTTCGCAGACCAGATCGCCCAGTCGGACGTGTTGGGGACGCTTGCGGAAGAGGCGCGCACGAGCGGACGGGACTACCGGAATCTCTTTGTCGAAGGGCCGACGGACATCGCGGGCTACCGCAGGATCGAAGAGTTCAACGGCTTTGCTGGCGGCGGGACGGAGATCTCCATGAGCGGCGTGACCTACGACGCGGGCCCTGCGCTGGAGGCTCTCTTTGCGGCGCGGCCGGCAGGGCTCCAGACCGAGCCCATGACGTGGCAGGCGGATGAGACGCACCTCGTGGTGTTCCGTCGGTGCACGAGGATCATAGAAGACGGCCGCACGAGCTACATTGCCTACGGCTGGATTTTGGAAAAATAAAAGGAGATACGATGGAGATCAGAAAAGCGGCGATGGCCGATCTGGACGCAGTGTCGGCGGTGGAGGCGGCGTGCTTCCCCGCGGCGGAAGCGGCGACGAGGGAGGAGTTTCGGGAGCGTCTGGCGGCTTATGGCGGCCATTTCCTCCTCCTCTTCGAGGGAGAGCGCCTGGTGGGATTCATCGACGGCATGACGACCGATGAACGGGACCTGGCGGACGCGATGTATGAGGACGCTTCTCTTCATAAAGAAGACGGAGCGTGGCAGATGATCTTCGGGCTCAATACGGTGCCAGACCGGCGGCGGGAAGGGCTGGCGGCGCGGCTCATGGAGGCCTTCATCGAAGAGGCCCGGCAGGAGGGACGCCTTGGAGTGGTGCTCACCTGCAAGGCGCGGCTCATTCATTACTATGCGAAGTTCGGCTTCGTAGACGAAGGCGTTTCCCGGTCGGAACACGGCGGCGTGGTATGGCACCAGATGCGCCTCACATTTTGAAAGGGGACAGACATGGACAGAGAGATACTGGAAGAGGCGCGGCGCACTATCGAGCTGCTCCGCGAAGCGGCGTCGATGCTGGCGCGGGAGCGGGATGAAGCGGTGACGCAGCGGGCGGGAGACGCGCTCACCATGGAGGCGCTCCATCATGAGATCGGACAGATGCGGGCGTCGCTCGCCGAGCGGGATGCGCAGATCGCCTCGCTCCGGGATGCCGTCCATCAGCTGGAGGAGCGGCGGAAAACGGAGGGGACGCGCCTTTCCGAAGACGAGCTCGCCGTGCGGCTCCAGTACTATTACCGCGATTTCCTCACGGTGGACGAGAGCCGCCTCGAAAAGGAGGACGCCGAGCGGCTCTATCTGGTGCTGAAGTACCTCTTTGGCGAGCTGCGGAAGGCGGGCCTCGTGGTGAAGATGAAATGAGAGCGGCCGCAAAAGGGCCGTTTTTCCCCTGACAGAAGTCATGATATAATAAGAAAAACGAAAGCATATGGCGAAAAGATCGCAGTTGACAAGGAGGAGACTATGCTGAGCGATATCGAGATTGCACAGAAAGCAGAATTGAAGCCTATCCAAGAGATCGCCGAGAAGATCGGCATCCGGCCGGAGGAGCTGGAGCAGTATGGCCCGTACAAGGCGAAGGTGTCCCTGGCTTTCACGAAGCGGGTGCAGGAGCAGCCCGAAGGGAAGCTCATCCTCGTGACGGCGATCTCGCCCACGCCGGCCGGCGAAGGGAAGACCACCACCACGGTGGGGCTGGGGCAGGCGCTCGCCCGCATCGGCAAGAAGGTCATGATCTGCCTGCGTGAACCGTCGCTCGGCCCCTGCATGGGCGTGAAGGGCGGCGCGGCCGGCGGCGGCTATTCGCAGGTGGTGCCCATGGAGGACATCAATCTCCATTTCACCGGCGACATCCATGCGGTGACCGCGGCGCACAATCTTCTCTCGGCGATGCTGGACAACCACATCCAGCAGGGGAACGTCCTCGGTATCGATCCCCGCCGGGTGGTGTGGGGCCGCGTGCTCGATATGAACGACCGCGTGCTCCGGCAGATCGTGGTGGGCCTCGGCGGCAAGGCGAACGGCGTGCCCCGCGAGGACAGCTTCCAGATCTCCGTGGCGTCGGAAGTGATGGCCATCCTGTGCCTCGCCAAGGACATCTCCGACTTGAAGGCGCGTCTGGCTCGGATCATCGTGGCCTATACCTATGACGGCAAGCCCGTCACCGCCGGCGATCTTCACGCGCAGGGCGCGATGGCGGCGCTCATGAAGGATGCGCTGAAGCCGAATCTCGTGCAGACGCTGGAGCACGTGCCGGCCTTTATCCATGGCGGCCCCTTCGCGAACATCGCCCACGGGTGCAACACCATGCTCGCCACGAAGACGGCGCTCCATCTGGCGGACTACGTCGTGACGGAAGCGGGCTTCGGCGCAGACCTCGGGGCGGAGAAATTCCTGGACATCAAGTGCCGCTTCGGCGGTCTCAAGCCGGCGGCGGCAGTGCTCGTGGCGACGATCCGCGCGCTCAAGATGCACGGCGGCCGTCCGAAGAACGCCCTCACCGAGTCCGATCCGGAAGCGGTGAAGAAAGGGCTGCCGAACCTGCTCCGGCATATCGCCAATCTCAAAAAATTCGGCCTGCCCGTGGTGGTGGCCCTCAACATGTTCCCCTCCGATAGGGCGGAAGAGATGGCCGTGGTGGAGGAAGCGTGCCGCGAGGCGGGCGTGGCCGTGGCGGAGTCCCGTGTCTTCACTGAAGGCGGCGCCGGCGGCGTGGAGCTGGCAGAAGACGTGCTCCGCGCCATCGACGAAGGGTCCCATTATGCGCCGCTCTACGGCGATGAGCTGTCTCTCAAAGAAAAGATCGAGACCATCGCGAAAGAGATCTACGGCGCGGGCGCGGTCGTCTATGAGCCGAATGCGGAAAAGCAGCTCAAAGAGATCGAAGGGCTTGGCTTCGGCCATATGCCGGTGTGCATGGCCAAGACGCAGATGTCCTTCACTGACGATCCCTCCCAGATGGGCGCGCCCAGCGGCTTCACCCTCCACGTGCGGGAGGCGCGGGTGTCTGCCGGCGCAGGCTTCGTGGTGGTGCTGAACGGCAAGATCATGACCATGCCGGGCCTGCCGAAGCATCCGGCGGCGGAGAACATCGATGTAGACGACGAAGGGAACATCACCGGGCTCTTCTGAGAATAGAAAAACAGGGCCTCCTTCGGGAGGCCTTTTTTGTGGAAAGGAGACTTTATGGCACGGATCCTTGATGGAAAAGAAACGGCGGAGGCGCTGCGCAGCACTCTCATGGCGCGGCTGGACGCGCTGCGCCGGGCGGGAAAGGAGCCGCATCTCGCCATCATCCTCGCGGGGGACAGCAAGCCCGCGGCGATGTACACGGCGTTCATGCAGAAAGTGGCCGCGGGATACGATATCCCCGTGAGGCTCGTGAAAGAGCCGGAGACCGTCACGGAGGCGGTGCTTCTTGCAGACGTGGCGGCGCTCAATGAAGACGAAGCGGTCACGGGCATCCTCCTCATGATGCCGCTGCCCCGCGGGATCGACGAGGGACGGGTGGTGGAAACGATGGACCCGGACAAGGACATCGACGGCCTCACTACCATGAACAGCGGGCGGCTCGCTTCGGGAAAAGAGGGGCTCTTCCCGTGCACGCCCCGGGCGTGTATGGCCATCCTCTCTCACTACGGCATCGAGACGGACGGCAGGCGTGCCGTCGTCATCGGCCGGAGCAACGTGGTGGGCGGCCCGGTGGCGCAGCTCCTCCAGCGGGCGAACGCCACGGTGACCGTGTGTCACTCCCACACGAAGGACCTTGCCTCCGTCACTCGGGAGGCGGACATCCTCGTGGCGGCTCTCGGCCGGCCGGAGACGGTCACGGTGGACATGGTGAAGCCCGGCGCCGCGGTGATCGACGTGGGCATCAGCCGCGTGAGCGGGCGCACCGTGGGAGACGTCGCCTTTGCCGAAGTGAAAGACGTGGCCGGGGCGATCACCCCCGTGCCGGGCGGCGTGGGGTCCGTCACGACCACCATGGTCATCGAAGCGCTCATCACCGCGGCGGAGCGGCAGCGCTGACGGAAAGGGGAGCGGCGGCTCCTCTTTTTTTGCGCGCGCCGATTTGTTAAGATAAGAGAAACGGCAAAGAAAGAGAAGGCAGAAGGATGGAAGGACAGATCGTAAAACAGGTGGGAGAGCAGACGGCGGACTGGACGGTCCAGGTGTGGGACCGTCTGGTGGATTTCGCGCTCACAAAGGGGCCGGAGCTTTTGGCGGCATGTCTCATCGCCGCCATCGGCTACATGATCTGCCGGTGGATCCGGCGGGTCATTTTCAACGTGCTCACCCAGAGCAGCGTGGAGAGCTCGGCAGTGACCTTCATCACGGAGATCGCTTATTTCTTCTGTCTCACCGTGGTGGCCGTGATGGTGCTCGGCACGCTGGGCTTCTCCACCACGTCGCTCTCAGCGGCGCTGGGCGGCATTGGCCTCGGCATCGGGCTCGCCCTGAAGGACAAGATCAGCAACGTCGCCTCAGGCATCTACATCCTTATCTTCTGCCCCTTCCGCGTGGGCGACTACATCGACGCCGGCGGCTACAGCGGCACCGTGGCGAACATTCGCATCATGTACACGGAGCTCCAGACCACGGGCAACCAGATGATCATCGTGCCCAATCTCAATATGACCTCGAGCATCATCACGAATTATTCCTACCTCGACACGCGAAACGTGGAGATGAACATCGGCGTAGGCTACGACACGGACCTTCCGTCGTGCCTCGACCTCCTGCGGAAGGTCGTCACGGAGAGCCCCTATGTGAAGAATAAAGAGACCCTGCCTATCTATGTGAAGGCGCTGGCCGATTCGAGCATCACCATCTACATCCGCGCGGAGGTGGCGCGGAGCGATTATTTTACCGCCATGAACGCGCTCTACATCACCGTGAAGGAGGCTCTAGACGGCGCGGGCATCGACATTCCCTTCCCGCAGGTGGTGGTGCATCAGGGGAAATAAATACGTTCTGACCCTTCCCAAAGGCGGCCGCGATGGCCGCCTTTATCTTCTTGAGAGACCGGAGAAAAACGGATATACTGATGACCACAGAGCATGAAAAAGGGGGAATTTTGATGACGGCTCATTCGTCGCCGGTGAGGCGCGCCTTCGGGGACGCCTTTTTATATACGGTGCCCATCCTGGCGGGCTTCTGGTTCGTCGGCGTGAGCTACGGACTGTACATGCATTCCATGGGGTTTCCCTTCTGGTATTGCGAATGTACAATTTAAGTGCAACATCCTATGGGACATAGAAAAAATGGCCCATAGGAGCCTGTCATAACTAAGGTGTTTCAGCTCATTACCTTTCAGGAGGTTCCCATGTGCCATTATCATCATCTTACTCTCTTTGA
>CASEBK010000044.1 GCA_949286115.1 uncultured Veillonellaceae bacterium
CAGATTTCCTGGAATATACGGATGAGTATATTCAAAGCAAGGTGGATGAGCTGAATCATCGTCCGAGGAAATGTCTGGGATACAAAACACCTTATGAAATCTATCACAATGAAGTGTTGCACTTGATTTGACAATTCGCCTCACCAGAAAAAGAAAGGCGCCAAAGAAAAAGACCATGGCGGCGACTCTTTCCTTTGCTTACTGTCCATTTCCCACAGGCGACCGGAAAGTAAGCGATCATGGGGCCGCATGCCCATGGCGGGAACAGCCGAAAATGAGCCCCCTGACAGCTTCGATATCTTTTTCAACGTAACGTGGGGCCGCACTCTAATGAGAAAGTTCGGCCGCGCCGAAAGTAAACTTTGCCCATATACCGCCCGGCCGCGCCATGATCTCTCCAAATCTTTCTAAAAAGAACAACAAAAAAACAGGCCCGCCGGAGCCTGCTTTTCCGTTTTCTTTTCAGAAGCGATAATTCACGCCCACGCCCACGCCGTCTTCATTGCTTATGCTGTCGCGGTCGTAGTAGGTGTAGTTGATGTCCAGATCGAAGGACGGCGCGAGGTCGTAGAGCACGCCCACTTTGCCTTCGTATTCCTCGCTGGAGACCTTGAGGCTCGCATAGGCGTCGAGACGGTCCGCCAGATTCGTCATGCCTTCCACGAGGCCGTAGGTCTTCGAGCCGGTGTAGTAGTAGTCGCGGCTGCCGAGGCCGAGGTACATGTGGCCGAGGCGGTACTTCGCGTATACGTCGGTCTCATTGTCCCGGTTGATCCAGTCGCGGTATTCCGCGCCGATGACCAGACGATTCAGGGGAGAAAATTCCATGTAGATGTTGTGGATGCCGTCGGCTGCACTGTTGTAGGAGTAGCCCACGTTGCCGCCGAGGGCCGGTACGTAGGTGACCGGCGCGGCCTCTGCGGTGTAGACGCCGCCGGCGAGCGCCGCTGCGGCTGCGATCAGGAATAATTTTTTCATGGGGATGCGTCCTCCTTTTCGTTCACATTCATTGCATCTATTATATCATTTTTCAGACAGGCTGGGCAATGTTCTTTCGGCGCGGCGAAGATCTCAGGACACAAAAAAACGCCCTCCCAAAGGAGAGCGCTTGCCGGTCTCAGAGGGTGAGCGCCCGGGCGAAATGTTCTTTCAACACCTTGATGGACGCTTTAAATTCCGCCTGTTCCTCGTCGGTGAGATGGATGCGGATGATGTCTTCTACCCCTTTGGCGCCGACTTTCACTGGCACAGAGGCGAAGGTGTCCTTCACGCCGTATAGGTCGTCCAGGTAGACCGAGCAGGGAAGGATCTTGTGCTCGTCGTGGAGGATGGCCCGCACGAGCTCTGCCGTGGCCGACGCCACGCCGAATTCGGTGCAGCCCTTGCCGTCGTTTTCAAAGTAGCCGCCGCGGTGGACTTTGTAGAGCACGTCTTCCTTGCTGTCCATGCGGTACTTTTCCGGTTCTTCTGCAAGGAGCTCGTCCAGCGGCTTGCCCGCCACGTACACATGGCTCCAGGGGATCATGCTGCTGTCGCCGTGCTCGCCCAGAAGGTAGGCTGTGACGGAGCGGCGGTTCACCTGAAGCTGAGTGGCGAGCTGCATCTGGAGGCGCGCCGAGTCGAGCGCCGTGCCAGAGCCGATGATGCGGTCCTTCGGCCAGTCCAATTTGTACTGGAGGTACTCTGCGATGATGTCGCAGGGATTGGAAATGGAGATGATGATGCCGTCGAAGCCGGAGGCGGCGATGAGCGGCACGATGTCCTTTGTGGTGGCGATGGCATCGTCCATCATGTCGAGGCGGGTCTGCCCGGGCTGGCGGGTCTTGCCGCTGGCGTTGATGAGGATGTCCGCGTCTTTCATGTCCGCCACGGTGCCGCTGTAGGCCACCACGTGATGGGGCATGTAGCTGACGGCGTCCATGATGTCCATGGCCTCGCCGGCGGCCTTCTTCTCCTTGATATCGTAAAACACAAATTCATCGGCCAGTCCCTGCGTCGCAAGAGACAGCGCCACATGAGGGCCCACATTGCCCGCGCCGATGATCCCGATCTTTCTTGTCTTGATTGCCATACTACTACACTCCTTTTCTTCCCCTGTAGGGTTATTCCCTCATTATACGCCGCTGGTCCCGCGCTGCCTATGGCTGTATGTAAAAGTGATGCAAAATCATGAAAGAAATTTTGTCATATTGAGGATTCAAAAAACTTTTTATAGAGAACTTGAGTGAGAAGTGCGATATGCAGGATAAAAAATATATTTATGTGTCTATATGATTTACTAAAGAGCTTGAACGCTTTATACTGATCATAGTAGATATTTTTTTGAAAGAGGCGCATCATGCTGTTCTTAAAAAATGTAGGGATCACGGAAAAACAGATGCAGGATCTGCTTCAGAGCATGCCGATCGTTCAAAAAGGATTGCCAAGAGAAGTGCTTGGGTATTGCTCCTGGTCGATCAATAAGGATATAGGACCGCTTCATTTGGAAAAACATGTAAGGCCAGTCGATGCGGATGGATATGGAGTGGGATATGCGCATATCTGTGGGAGAGGCTTTCATTTGCTCCGTTTTTGTTCCTCCGATGAACAGACCCTTATGGGAGCTCATATGCATATTCAGGGAGATACGCTATGGAAACTTCGTGCGTCGGGCCATGCCACGATCCCGGAAGAGCATGCGGCGGGGGGAAAAGATGAAGCCTGTCGTATTTGCCGGTTTACTGACAGAAGCGGTAAACACGCGGTCTCTGTTTTGGTGAGCAATGCTGATGTTCTGCCCAGTTATGTGAGGGGAATGCCCATTTCTCTGCAGGCAACGGCATTTCCCAGAGAGATCCATTATTATCCTGATAGGTATTCCTGCCTTGTGACATCACAGAGAATGAATACGGCGAGCGGCCTGCGTTTGAAAAAAGGAATACCTTTTTCCGTCGATGCGGCTTCACCGGTCTCCCTGTTGATGGCACCGGTTCTGTCAGTACAGTCTGTTTCGCTGCAGATCCCGGAGACCATCCATTTTCTCCGCGTTCGGGTACATACCTGTTTTGGAAAGCTCGATATCATCCATACATTGGATATGGTGGAAGAGAAGGAACGGCCATTGATACGAAAAGGGGCCATACTTCTGATGAACGGTGTGATCTCCGGAAATCCTGTGGGGAACCGTTATGCGATCAGTTTTCCTGTACGGCCAGAGGGCTGGTGCTGTGCGATAGAAGATGCGGTCATTTTTCGGAGAATGGAAAGGCTGGAGAGGATCTGGGGAAATAGGCTTGGTCCGGTCACTGTCGATGGGGTCCATGGCGAATATATGGGCGGCGGAGGTCCTTTGAAAGAGTATTTTGAACGACTCATGCGGTGCAATGAGATAGAAACGGAACGATTTATACTGCAGAAGAATGAACCAAATGACAGGGAGGGCATAGGTGGAATGATTCAAAGATTTCGTGATCGGAAAATAGTCAAGGCGTATGGAATCTTTGATACGACTCTGCCGGGAATACGGATCAAGGAGGATAGTAAGACTGAACGATTTTTATTGATCCGTAAAGACATGGATAATTACGTTGGGATACAAAATATCACGATCGCCTTTGATGAGAATGAGGTCAAGAGGTTTGGAAAGGTGATAAAAACATTTGCCGTGCAGAAAAGAGGGGATACACTGATTAGAAATAGGGGATAAATTTAGGTGTGATATACGGAGGTCGGCCATGGAATTTTTAGAAAATTTTGGATTATCAGAGCAGCAGGGGCAAGAGATCATAAAAAGGATCAGAGAGAAAGTGGAAGGAACGGTTCCCTTGGAGGAAAATGAGCTCACTGATGGTTACGGCAGCGTGACGGTGAACTTGATCTTTGGACCGCTTCGTGTGGAATGCCATATGAGGCCCGAGGAGGGAGAGTATCGGGCGATGGGACTGCATATGCATGCTTTGGGCGATACGGTGTGGCATCTCAAGACGACAGGCAGACAGCCCGGCATGGATGATGAGGACGAGGCGTGTCTCCTGTATACACTGCAGGATGCAGAGGAGGAGCGGCATGTGTCCATTTTGGTAAGTAATGCAGATATTCTTCCTTCGTATGTTCCAAATACCCCTATTTCGCTGCAGATGGAGGCATTCCCCACAGAGATTCATTATTATCCAGATGAAACGGCCTGCAGAAAGGCCCATATGGTGACGACAAAAGACGGCATTCACATGCATTTTGGGAATGGCTGCCCCGTAGGGGTCCCAGGATTTGTCGATATGACGATGCAGGCGGAGGTCCGGTCGATGCAGGAGGTCAAAGTGCCGGAACTGGGCGGATTTGCATTTTGTCGTGTACGCGTAGAGACAGAATTTGGGCCGCTGGACATCATTCATACGAAAGATATAGTGCCCGAAGATGAAATCCATTTCATGAGAGAAGGCGCGATCCTTTTCATGTCCGGAGTCTTTTCCGGCAATACGGCCATAGGAAAATACAAAGACGGAGCGTTGTATGACGAGGATTCGTTGTGGTATCTTTTGCAGGATGTCTTCGTTTTCGGGAATATCGTTCGTCTGAGCGGGATCTTTACGGAAGAGATGCAGGTCGTAAGGCCTTCGGGAGAGATCATCAAAAAGGCAGGAAAAGAGACCTCTTTTTGGCTCATCGATCGGCTGCAAGGAGGAACTTATCAGGTCGAGCGGGTACTTATGCGAAGGAAAGATCTTGATAGTACATCAGGATTTTGGAAGAATCTGCGCCATCTGTGGAAACAGGAGACAGAGCCTGAAGATACGTCGAAAGAGTACCTGAAAGGCATACACCTTCGGGCACCTCAAAAAGAGTTTTATCTTTTCCCGGAATATAAGAAAGGGACACATCGAGTGGCGCGATTCCTGTGGTGCAGCGAGAAAGACCTGGCGCGAGTTGGCCAGATCGTTGGGGCATACGGAATGGAAGACGCGATGGGGATTCATAAAAAATAAAAGAAAACGCTTCGGCTGTTTGAAGGGCCGAAGCGTTTTCTTTTAGTGTTCTTTTTCGAAATAAGGAGCGATCTTTTTCCACAGGAGGGCGCTCGCGGCGGCGATGGCCGCGCCTTTGATGAGGTTGAAGGGCACCACCACCATGAGGAGGTAATCGGTCATGGTGAGGGCGGGGGAACCGGCGGCGCGGGTGATGGCCAGGAGCTGCGCTTCGTCGATGTGGAAGGCGGCGAAGTAGAGCGGCAGGAGCACCGCCGCATTGAGGAAGGCCGCGGCCGCTGTCATGGCAAGGATCGCCGCAGCGCATCCCAGGGCCCGGCTCGGCCCGGCGGAGAAGCGATACGCCGTGAGGTATGTCAGGGAGACGAGAAAGTTGCAGATCTCGCCGATGCCGAGGCTCTCGGATACGAAGAGGTGCAGGATGTCTTTCACGGCGGTGATGAAGGCCGCTGCGGGAAGTCCCATGGAGAAGAGGCCGATCACGGCGGGCACGTCGGAGAGGTCGATCTTCATGAAGGGCGGCATGAAGGGGAGCGGCATCTCCGCATAGGTGAGGATGACGCCCACTGAGGCAAGGAGCCCCGCAGCGGGGAGAGAGAGTTGGCCGCTCTGTCTCATTCGGCGGTGGGCTCCTCGATGAGCGGCGGCGATTCGAGGAAGGTGACGCCTTCGTTCCGCTGGGCGAGCCACCCGGCCTGCCATTCGTTCGGGAGCAGGTACACCGGGCGGTCTTTCCGGTCACGCACGGTGAGCGCGCTGTCGAGGCCGGTCAGCTTATCCGGCTCGACGTTTCCCTTCGTCCAGCGGGCGCAAGTGAAGGAGAGCGGCTCCAGCTGGACTTCCACATTGTATTCGTTCTCCAGGCGGTATTTCATCACTTCGAACTGGAGCTGGCCCACGGCGCCGATGATGAAGGACTCCATCACATAGGGCTGGGTGTAGACCTGAATAGCCCCTTCCTGGGCGAGCTGCCCCACGCCGCGGAGGAACTGCTTTCGTTTCATGGATGACTTCGGGGAGAGACGGGCGAAGAGCTCCGGCGGGAAGACCGGGAAATCGCTGTACGTCACGGGATGCTTCTTCTCGCACACCGTATCGCCCACGCCGAGCTCGCCGGTGTCGAAGACGCCGATGATGTCGCCGGGGTAGGCTTTTTCCACGATGGTGCGCTCCGTGGCGAGGAACTGCTGCGGCTGAGAGAGGCGGATCGTCGCGCCGCTCTGGCGGTGGAGCACGGAGATGCCCTTTTCAAAGACGCCCGAGCAGATGCGGAGGAAGGCTACGCGGTCGTGGTGCTTCGGGTCCATGTTCGCCTGGATCTTGAAGACGAATCCTGAAAAGGCGGGGTCTTCCGGGCTGATGGAGCCTTCGTGGGTCTTCCGCGCCATCGGCGGCGGAGCGAGCTCGAGGAATTTTTCCAGGAAGGTCTGCACGCCGAAGTTCGTCATGGCGCTGCCGAAGAACATGGGGGTGAGCTCGCCTTTGGCGACTTTTTCCGCGTCGAAGGGATCGCCCGCTTCTTCGAGGAGCTCCAGATCGTCTTTGAGCGACTGGATCTCTTCGTCGGTGAGGCGGGAGGCCACCGCTTCGTCGGAGAGCTTGCCCGAGACGACTTCGAGCTTCTTCGTGCCGTGGGCCGTGTCGCGGAGGAAGATGTGCGCCGTGTCCGTCTCGCGGTCGTAGATGCCGGTGTAGTTGCCGTTCACGCCGATGGGCCAGTTCATGGGGCACGAACGGATGCCCAGCACGTCTTCGATGTCCGCCATGAGATCGAAGGGGTTCTTGCCGAAGTGGTCGATCTTATTGACGAAGGTGAAGATCGGGATGCCCCGGTCGGAGCAGACTTTGAAGAGCTTCTTCGTCTGGGCTTCCACGCCCTTGGCCACGTCGATCACCATGACCGCGCTGTCCACGGCCATGAGTGTGCGGTATGTGTCTTCGGAAAAGTCCGCGTGCCCCGGGGTGTCGAGGATGTTCACCCGGCAGCCGCCGTAGTCGAAGGCGAGCACGGAGCTCGTCACGGAGATGCCGCGCTGCTTTTCGATCTCCATCCAGTCGGAGACGGCGTAGCGGGCGGTCTTCCGCGCCTTGACGGAACCGGCGAGATGGATGGCCCCGCCGTAGAGCAAAAGTTTTTCCGTGAGCGTCGTCTTCCCTGCGTCTGGGTGGGAGATGATGGCGAAGGTGCGGCGCCGCTTGATTTCTTCCAGATCTGTCATGGTTCACCTCATTACATTACGTCAGAACATACCCTCTTATTATACCGAAAAAGGCAGGGAAATACCACGCGGCAGGCGGGCTGTGGCACATGGGGCAGAGGGGAGGGGCGGTCCGACGGGGCGGAGAAGGCAGCGGGGAGCCAGGGTACCAGTGGCGGCAAAACAGGCGGAGGGGACCGAAGTGGTCTGACAGGGCGAAAATGGTCGGAGGGGACCGAAGTCCTCGGAGGAAATAGAAAGGACAGAGGGGCGTCAGGCCGTCGGAGGAAGCAAAGAAGGCGGTGAGGCGCAAAGTCGTCTGAGGAAACGAAGCGCGCAGAGAGGAGCAAAGGCATCGGACGAAGCAAAGGCGGCGGGGATCGCGGTCCCGGAGAGATCAAAAAGGTCTTCAGGAGCCGCGGGTCCGAAGGAGCTGGTCTGGATGTCCCTCTGTTTGGCATATGGCAGAATCAAATGTTATAATCGAAATTAGAATTTTGCGAAGGGAGGGGAGCGCTGTGGCCAGACGGAAGGGCCGGAAGGTATGGAACGGCTTCAGCCGCGAGGAGTGGCTCTCGCTCTTTGCCGACCCAGAGATCGTGACGGACCTGCTCATGAAGATCATGGGCGCTCTCTACGCAGCGCCTCGCCACGAGGACAGCGCCAAGCACATCGCCTCGGCCATGGAGATCGAGTACCGCGCGCTCAATGCGGCCGTGGGCTGGGCGGGCACGAAGCTCCGCGCCCGGTGGGAGGCGTCTCACGGAGCGGAAGCGGCATCCGGTGAAGGAGAAACGGAGGCCGAAGCGGCACCGCCCCGCGCGCCCTGGGAGTACGTCTTCGACGGCGCGGAGGAAGAAGACGGCACGTACCTCTGGATCCTGAAGCCTGCGGCAGCGGAGGCTTTCCGGGAGCTCGTCGAAGCGGAGGGACCCGCCCGGGCCGAGCTCCGGCAGATCCTTTCGGAAGACGCGTCGTCCTTCGGCCGGGAGGGGAGCCTTTTTGCGGAAGCGCCCCACGAGACGGTGCGCCGCGTGCGCGGTCTCATCGAAGAGGAAGAGGCGTTTCGCCGCAGGGCTCTTGCAGGCGGGGCGCAGTGCACCGTGTGCGGCCTCTCGCGGCTGCCGCTCCTTCATGCGGTGCCCTACGGAGACGGAGGACGGAAGCACCGGGGGCTCCTCTTCTGCCCCACCCACGGCGCGCTCTTTGCGGCGCATCTCATCTCGTTTGGCCCGAAGGGGACGCTCCTCGTGGCGGATACGCTCTCCGAAGCGGACCGGGAGGCCGCGGGGCTCCGGGAAGGCATGACGGCGAAGAATCCCTTCAGCGGCCGCCGCATGGCCGCGCATCGCCGCATCTTTAACGAATACAGGAGGAAAGAGAAATGATTCTGTCCGGCAGAGAGATCGCCCGTCATATGGGCCACGAGATCATCATCGAACCGTTCAATCCGAAGCAGGTGAATCCGAACAGCTACAATCTGACGCTCGCCGACGAGCTCATGGTGTACGACGAGCACACGCTGGACATGAAAAAAAGGAATACCGGCCATATCCTGAAGATACCAGCGGAGGGATACCTGCTGGAGCCAAATACGCTCTACCTGGGACGCACCCGGGAGTACACGAAGACGGAGTGTTTCGTGCCCATGCTGGAGGGGCGCTCCTCCATCGGCCGGCTGGGACTTTTCATCCATGTTACCGCAGGTTTCGGCGATGTGGGCTTTGCCGGATACTGGACGCTCGAGATGTTCTGCGTGCAGCCCATCCGTATCTACGCGGGGGTGGAGATCTGTCAGATCTACTTCCACACCGTACTGGGCGAAGCAGATCGGTACGACCACGGAAAGTACCAGAACAACAAAGGCATCCAGCCGAGCCTCCTTTACAAAGATTTCGAAAAATAGTATGATAAAAGCAACTTCATAAACCAGCCAGCGCAAAGAGGCAGCAGAAACGCATGACGCAGTCGTGCGCCCTGCTGCTTTTTCGTTTCCGCATGGGCAGGCTGGGGGAGCACCTGAAAAGATCAGAAGGGGGTATATGTATGAAAAAGATGATGAAACGGATCCTTGTGGCGGGCCTGGCCTGCGTGGCCGGCGCGGCGATCCTCACGGGCTGCGGCGGTTCTTCCTCCGGCGGAGCGTCCGGCGGCAAGCAGTTCCTCAATATCGCCACCGGCGGCACGTCCGGCACCTATTATCCGCTGGGCGGCGCGCTCGCTGAGCTCCTGAACAAAAACATTTCCGGCATGAACGCCAGCGCACAGGCGACCGGCGCAGCCGTAGCGAACATCAACATGCTGAAGGACGGCTCCGTCGATCTCGCATTCGTCCAGAACGATATCGCTTACTATGCGGAGAACGGCACGGAGATGTTCAAGGACAACAAGATCACCAGCCTGCGCGGCATCGCGGCGCTCTATCCGGAGACCATCCAGTTCGTCACCACCGCTGACACGGGCATCACCTCCGTCTCCCAGCTGAAGGGCAAGCGCGTCGCCGTCGGTGCGTCCGGCTCCGGCTCCGAAGCGAACGCCCGTCAGATCCTTGCGGCGTACGGCATCACCTACGAAGACATCGAGCCGCAGTACCTCTCCTTCGGTGAAGCGGTAGATGCGCTGAAGGACGGCAACGTCGATGCAGGCGTCGTCGTGGCAGGCTTCCCGACCGCGGCCATCCAGGACCTCGGGGCGAGCAAATCCGCCGTGGTCCTCGACATCGACAAGGCGACCGCAGACAAGCTGAAAGAACAGTACCCGTACTACAACGCCATCACCATTCCGGCAGGCACCTATCCCGGACAGGAGAAAGACGTCAATACGGTCTGCGTGAAGTGCCTCCTCATCGGCACCGACAAGATCAATGATGACATGGGCGGCCAGATCGCCAAGATCCTCTACACGAACCTGGACCGCATGGTCGCAGCGCACTCCGTAGGCAAGCTCATCACGAAGGATACCGCCCTCGAAGGCATGTCCATCACGATGAACGCCGGCGCGGAGAAATATCTGAAGTCCTGATGGAATGATCAGATAGGACATAGACAGGTTTCCAAAGGCGGAAAGGAGAGGGCGGACTCTGCAGGCGGCGCATACCTGAGGAGTCCGCCGTCGTATCTATGACATGGCTTCATAAAAATAAGGCTTCCGCCGCGGTCCTTCTTCTCATCTTGGCGGCGGTCCTGTGGTTCCTCACCCGGCCTTTTCTCTTCGGGCAGACGAAGGAAGGCTTCCTCTTCATCCGGCGCGCCGAGCCGGGGACGCCGGTGATCATGGCGTACATGCACTCGGCCATGCGCACGCCCATCGAGGAGACGCTCCTCGTGAACGAAGAGGCGGACGGCTTCATCCTGAAGAGCCTCAGGTACCGCACTTACGGCGCGGGCCTCCCGTACCTGGCGACGGAAGGGCGCTACCATGAAGAGGACGGATGGTTCACGCTGGACGATATGGACCGGCGGTTTCCCGACGTTTCCCTCCGGAACGGCGTCATCAATAACGGGACGCTCACCGTGGGGAGCGCGCTCTACCGGCTGCCCGAGCTGATGCCTCTGGGCAGCGAGCTCCATCTCTATGTGGCGCCGCTCTGGCGGGGCTTCTGGATGAAGAAAGAAATGCATTAGGAGTTGATCTGATGGAAGAAATCAAAAAGAACGGAGTTCCTCCGGGGCAGGAGCCGCCGGAAGAAGAACTCAGCGAAGAACTGAAACAGAAGCTGAAAGAGCTGGATAAGGAATCCAACACGATGGAGTACACCGGCACGTGGGGCAAGATCATCGCGGTGATCTGTATCTGCTTCTCCCTCTTCCAAGTGTACACGGGGTTCTTCGGCGTCATGGATGCGATGATCCAGCGCGCCGTCCACCTTTCCTTCGGGATCTCGCTGGTGTACCTCCTCTGCCCGACCAAACGGTCCTGGGTGAAGGGCGGCAGCGTGCATCCTCTTGACCTCACACTGGCGATCATTTCCATCATCCCGCCGGTGTACATCCTCCTGAACTATCAGGACCTCATCCTCCGCGCGGGCACGGTGACGCCGGCAGACGTCTTCATGGGGACGCTCGGCATCATCATGGTCATCGAAGCGGCGCGGCGCATCGTGGGCCTGCCCATCGTAGTGGTGGTGCTCTGCTTCATCGCCTACGGCTTCCTCGGGCCGTACATGCCCGGCGCGATCGCTCACCGGGGTCTGAACCTCGACCAGATGGTGGGGCATCTCTTCTTCACTACCGAAGGCGTCTTCGGCATCCCCATGGGCGTATCGTCCACGTTCATCTTCCTCTTCATCCTCTTCGGGGCCTACCTTGAGAAGACGGGGCTGGGGAAATTCTTCATCGATATTTCCAACGCCATCGCCGGCTGGGCGTCCGGCGGTCCGGCGAAAGTGGCAGTCATCTCCAGCGCTCTCGAAGGGACCATCTCCGGCAGCTCCGTCGCGAACGTCGTCGGGTCCGGCTCCTTCACCATCCCGATGATGAAGAAGCTCGGCTACAGCAAAGACTTCGCCGGCGCCGTCGAAGCGGCCGCTTCCACCGGCGGGCAGATCATGCCGCCGATCATGGGCGCTGCGGCCTTCCTCATGGCGGAATTCGTAGGCATCCCCTACATGGAAGTCGTCAAGGCCGCCGTCATCCCGGCCATCCTCTACTTCTTCGGCGTCTTCCTGGGCGTTCACTTCGAAGCGAAGCGGGAGAACCTCAAAGGCACCCCGCGGAGCCTGCTCCCTCCCTTCGGCGCGATCCTGAAGGAAGAAGGCCATCTGGTCATTCCGCTCATCGCCATCATCGGCCTCCTCTCCTCTGGCTATACCCCCATGAGAGCGGCGCTGGCGGGCATCGTCATCTCCATCGCGGCGGCCATGCTCCGGGCGAACACCCGCATGTCCTTCTGGGATATCGTTGATGGCCTCATCAAAGGCGCCCGCGGCGCTCTGGGCGTGCTCATCGCCTGCGCCGCCGCCGGCATCATCATCGGCATCGTCACGAAGACCGGCATCGGCCTCAAGCTCGCGTCCGCTCTGGTGGACCTCTCCAGCGGTTCCTTCATGCTGCTCCTCTTCTGCACCATGATCACCTCGCTCATCCTCGGCATGGGCGTGCCCACCACGGCGAACTACGTCATCACCTCCACCATCGCCGCGCCGGCGCTCATCACCCTCGGCGTACCGGTCTTGGCGGCGCACATGTTCGTTTTCTACTTCGGCATCATCGCCGACATCACGCCGCCGGTGGCGCTCGCCGCCTTCGCAGGGGCGGCCATCTCCGGGGGCAACCCCATCAAGACGGGGATCAACGCCTCGAAACTTGGCATCGCTGCCTTTATCATTCCATACATGTTCGTTCTGTCGCCGACGATGCTGGGCATCGATGCGACGTTCATCGACGTGGTCCACACGACGCTGACTGCCGTCGTCGGTATGGTGGGCGTATCCGCTGCGATGATCGGCTTCTTCGTCACGAAATCGTGGTGGATCGAGCGGTTCGCTCTCCTGGCGGGCGGTCTCTGCCTCATCGATCCCGCTCCCATGACGGACGTGATCGGCGTGGGCGTGCTCATCGCTGTAGGCGCGTTCCAGTACCTGCGCAAAAAGAAAGCGGCATAAGTTTTTCCCTTGCAGCCTCATGGATCTCATGGGGCTGCTTTTTGTGCCCGTTTCAAGAGGCGCCGCCTCTTTTGCCGCCGCCGACACTTTGTAGGGCAAAAGACCTTTTTGCGGCGAAAGTCCCTTTTCGTTTCCAAGAGGGCGGAGGGGGCGAACACATCGGAAGAGGCGGGCGGGGACTTTGCCCCCTTTCGGAGAGAAGGGGGTGAAGAAATTTTTTATGAGAAGCGCCGTCATAAGTAAAATTGATAAACGCCCGTGCGTCCATTACAATATGAAATAAGATCATCCGATCGCAGGAAAAGGAGGTGCAGCATGCTCAATTTTCGGGCGAAGACATTTCTCTGCGCGTGCAAGCACATGAATTTCACCAGTGCCGCGGCGGAGTTGGGGATCTCGCAGCCCGCGGTGTCCCAGCACATCCGGCGGCTCGAAGAAGACTACGGGGTGAAGCTCTTCCGCTACGAAGGGAAGAAGCTCCGGCTCACCGACGAAGGCAAGCTCGTCCTCGCGGCGGTGCAGACCATGAACAACGACGAGCACATCCTGCGTCAGCGTATCGGGGCCATGCAGCAGAACCGGAAGATGTACTGCTTCGGCGCGACCCACACCATCGGGGACTACCTCATCACGGACAGGCTCGCCGAATTTCTGCGGGACAATCCGGACAGCAATATGGATATCTACATCGCCGACACGGAGAAGCTCCTGAAAGACATCGACGAGGGGCAGATCGACTTCGCCATCGTGGAGGGCTTCTTCGACCATTCCCGCTACGAGACGCGGCCTTTCTCCACGGAGTACCTGCTCTGTGTGTGCGGCGCGAATTACGATATCCCCGGGGAAGTCACCACGGAGGAGCTCTTCCGCCACCGCATCATCACCCGGGAGCCCGGTGCGGGGGCGCGGGAGCTGCTGGACCGGGCGCTCGCCACGATCAACTGCTCCGTCGATTCCTTCGAGAGCCACGTCATCGTGGGCTCGCCCTACGCCATGAAGGCCCTCGCCCGGCGGAACTGCGGCCTCGCCTTTCTCTACGAGAGCGCCGTGAAGGAAGAGCTCGACGCGGGCAAGCTGCGGCAGGTGCGCATCCGCGACTTCGAGCCGCAGTACCGGTTCACCTTCCTGTGGAAATCGGGGAGCATGTACCAAGACGATTTTATCCGCATGTACCGGCGGCTCGTGGGGGAGACCGTCCCCGCCGCCGCGGTCAGAGCGATCCTCTGAAAGGAGAAGCCATGAAACACATCGTGATCCTCACCACCGGCGGCACCATCGCCATGAAGGAAGACAAAGAGGCAGGGGGTCTTGTGCCCGCCGTGAGCGGAGAAGACCTGGCCGCCTCCGCCCCGGGCATCGCCGAACTGGCGGACATCACCGTGGCGGACGTGTCGAACATCCCCAGCGAATTCATGACGCCGGAGCGCATGATGGCCATCGCCCGCGCCATCGACAGCCGCGCCGGGAAAGCGGACGGCTTCGTCGTCACCCACGGCACGGACACCATGGAGGAGACGGCCTTTCTGCTGGAGACAGTGCTCCATACGGAAAAGCCTGTGGTGCTCACCGGGGCCATGCGCGGGGCCTCTGCCCTTTCCGCCGACGGCCCAGCGAACCTTCTCGATGCAGTGAAGACGGCGGTTTCTCCGGGCGCGGCGGGACAGGGCGTGCTCGTCGTCATGGGCGGACGCATCCACGCCGCGCGGGACGTGGAGAAGATGCACGCCACGCTCCCCGAAGCGTTTCAGTCGCCCCAGTGGGGACCGGTGGGCACGGTCTACGGGGACGGCGCGGTGTGGGGGCGGCGCGTCCTCCGGCGGCCCCGCATCCATCCGGAGCGCCTTATAGGGCCGGTATGGCTCGTGAAGTGTGCCGCCGGGACGGAAGCGGACATCTTCGAGGCAGCGGTGGCATCGAAGGCAGCGGGGATCGTCGTGGAAGGCTTCGGCTGTGGGAACGTCCCCCTCGGAGCGGACCGGGGCATCCGGACGGCGCTTGCCGCGGGCCTTCCCGTGGTGCTCACCTCCCGCACGGCCGCGGGGAGCGTTGCCCGGGAGTACGCTTACGAAGGAGGCGCGGGGTCTCTGGAAGACGCGGGGGCCATCCTCGGGGGCAGTCTCTCCGGGCAGAAGGCGCGGCTTCTCCTCATGGCGGCCCTCGGCGCGGGCCTCTCCCGGGAGGAGATGCGCCCGCTCTTCCGAGACTGATGAAAATTTTGAGAAAAGCGCTTGACAGAAACGGCAAATGCCGGTATACTGTCAAAGTATCATTCATACAGAACTGAATACGAGCGCAGCCCAAGGCTGACAGAATCATCCATCTGGAGAGGTGTCCGAGTGGTTGAAGGTGCATGATTGGAAATCATGTTGACGGCGAATTACCGTCACGGGGGTTCGAATCCCCCTCTCTCCGCCAGAAATGACAGTCCGTTAGACATAACGGACTTTTTCTTTTGCCTTTCTGCGGGAGAGCTCTTTGCCCGCTGTCGGCGAAGCTCGGCCGGTGCGGAATTTTCTCCGGTCTCATCGGGGCGTAGAGGCCCTGCCGTGCTATAATAAAGCGATACGGATACGCACAGTTTTACGAAGGAGGGACGTCATGGCTCCCATAGACCTCATCGCCATCGATCTGGACGACACGCTGCTCCGGGACGACATTTCCATTTCCGACTGCACGAAAGACGTGCTGCACCGGGCGAAGGCGCGCGGCGTGGCCGTGGTCATCGCCACGGGGCGGATGTTTCAGGCGGCCCGGCCCTGGGGGATGGCTCTCGGCCTCTCCGACGTGCCCATGATCGTCTACACCGGCTCCATGGTGGCGCGGTGCCAGTCCGGCGAAGTGCTGGGGCTCGAGCCCATGGACATCGGGACCGCGCAGGAGATCCTCGATGTGGGACGCGAACATGGCTGGTACATGCAGACCTACATCGACGACGAGCTCTACGTGCCCGAGCGGAACGAAAGGACCCGCGCCTATGAGAAAGCCTGCGGCGTCACCGCCCGCGTCCTGGGAGAAGATTTCTGGACGCTCCGAAAAGCGCCGCTCAAGGTGCTCATCTACGAAGACGATCCGGTGGTGATGGCCGAAGCGGAGCGCGTCACCATCCCGCTTTTCGAGAGCCGGGCGGGGCACGTGCGGTCCAGCTCCCATTTTCTCGAGTGGAACCGGAAAGGCGCATCGAAGGGGCGGGCGCTCACCCGCCTCTGCGCGGAGCGGGGCATCGCGCTCTCCCGGGTGATGACTTTCGGCAATTCGGAAAATGATGTATCCATGCTGTCTCTCACGCCGTGGTCCTTCGCCGTGGCGAATGCCGCGCCCGAAGCGAAGGCGGCGGCCCGGTATGAGACGGCTTCGAACAATGAAGACGGCGTAGCAAAGGCGGTGGCCAAATATGTACTCGGAGAAGAATGAAGACTTCCGGTTCGTCATCATCACCGGCATGTCCGGCGCGGGGAAGACGAGCCTCATGCAGAAGCTGGAAGAAGTGGGGTATTACTGTGTGGACAATCTGCCGCCGGTGCTCATCGCGCGCTTTGCGGACCTGTGCTGGCAGAGCACGTCCCGCATGCGCCGTGTGGCGGTGGTGACGGATATCCGCGGCGGCTCCTTCTTCGACGCGCTCCCGCAGGCGCTGGACGAGCTCACGAAGCGGGGCATCCCTCACGAAGTGGTCTTCCTCGAAGCGTCGGACGAAGTGCTGGTGCGCCGGTACATGGAGACCCGGCGGAAGCACCCCCTCTCCGGGGAGCGCCGCCTGCAGGAGAGCATTCAGGAAGAGCGCCGGGTGCTCGCGCCCATCCGCGCCATGGCGGACCTCATCATCGATACCACGGGCATGAAGGTGGCGGACATGCTCCAGCTCCTCACGAGCCGCTTCGGCATCTCCGGCGACGAGAAGGACATGGAGATCACCGTCTTCTCCTTCGGCTTCAAGTACGGCATCCCCATCGACGCGGACATGGTCATCGACGTGCGCTTCCTGCCGAACCCGTTCTACGTGCAGAAATACAAGCACTGGAGCGGCCGCGTGAAGGAAGTGGCCGCCTACATCGAGAAGTCTCCCGTCACCGGGGCATTTCTGGGCAAGCTCTACGATTTCATGGATTTCATCGCCGGCGAGTTTGAAAAGTCCGGCAAGGCACAGTTCACCATCGCCATCGGATGTACCGGCGGGCTGCACCGTTCGGTGTACGTCACGGAGAAGCTCGGCGCGCACCTCCGCAAGTCTCATGCCCACGTGAACGTGGAGCATCGGGATCTCCACCGGAACCGGGTGGAGCATGATGTGGTGGAGGAAGAGTCATGATGAAGCGCCTCGTGCGGTGGCTCTACCCGGGGCTGGGCATCAAGCGGTGGATGCTCCTCTTCTCCATGGGGCTGGTGGTGCTCGTCTTCGGGGTGACCCTCGTCCTGAACTACCAGTTCCTCTCCTTCATCGAAGAGCAGATCTTCCGCCTCATCTATCAGATGACCGGTCAGTACAATTACGCCATCATCGCTTTCTGGGGCATCGTGATCGCCCTGGCCGGGGCGGCGTGCATGCTCGTGTCCATCCGCAAGCTGGTGAAGCGGGTCTTCGCGCTCCTTGCTCCGGAAGAATCGAAGGTGTCCGAGCAGATGCTGAACCGGGTGCTCCTCGCCAAGGGGCCGAAGGTGGTGGCCATCGGCGGCGGGCATGGCCTGTCCATGCTGCTCCGGGGCCTCAAAAATAAAACGTCGAACCTCACGGCCATCGTGACGGTCGCCGACGACGGCGGCTCTTCGGGGCGGCTCCGGGAAGAGATGGACATCATCGCGCCGGGGGACCTCAGGAACTGCCTCGTGGCCATGGCAGATAAGGAGTCTCTGCTGGAGGAATCCTTCCAGTACCGCTTCGGCGGCAAAGGGGAGCTCGCCGGTCACAGCCTGGGAAACCTTTTCATCGCCGCCCTCATCGAAGAATTCGGCAATGCGGAGAACGCCCTCAAGGCGGCGAGCCGCATCCTCAATGTGCGCGGGCAGGTCATTCCCGCCACGACGGACAAAGTGCGCCTCTCGGCAGTGATGGCCGACGGAGCCACCGTGGTGGGCGAGACGGAGATCGCCGCCTATCCCTCGCGGATCGTGCGCCTCTCCACCATTCCCGCCGACGCCCACGCCGTCCCCGCGGCAGCGGACGCTATCCTCAGCGCGGATCTGGTGGTGCTCGGCCCGGGGAGCCTCTACACGAGCATCCTGCCGAATCTCCTCGTGCCGGACATCCTCCGAGCTCTCCGCTCGAGCAGCGCCCCCTGCCTCTACGTGTGCAACGTCATGACCCAGCCCGGCGAGACGGACCATTTCACCGTGGCGGACCATTTGAAAGCGCTCATCTCCCACATCGGACCCGGCGTCATCGACTTCGTCCTCGCCAATGACGGCCGTCCGTCGGAGGAGGTCATCCGCCGCTACGCCGCGGCCGGGGCCTATCCCGTGGTCATCGACGAAGAAGAAGTGAAGAAACAGGGGGCCACCCTCATCCAGGCGGACCTCCTCGGCGAAGCCCGCGGAGCCGTGCACGACGCGGCGGTGCTCGCCGACGAGCTCATCCGTCTGAAAGGGCTCCTCCACGCGCACATCGCGCCGGAGCTCCTGAACGATTACCTTCGGAGGAGCCGCTGATGTCCTTTACGGAAAATGTGAAAAATGAGCTGGCCCGTCTCGTCCGGCCCACGCTGGCGGAGCGGCGGGCCGAGCTCCTGGCGCTCCTCCGCATGAGCGGCTCGGCAGTGACCGGGCGGAGCGGCGCCTGGGGCGTGGAGTTCTCCACGGGAAGCTCCGCCGTGGCGCGGCGCGTCCTCGTGTCTCTCAAAAAAGACTTCGGCCTCGTGCCCTCCGTCATGGTCCGGCAGGGGCGGCGGCTGCGTAAGAAAAACGTGTACACCCTCGCCGTGCCGCCGTCCCGCGAGGGAAGCGAGTTCCTCCTCTCCATCGGTTTCCTCCCCATGACGGGTATGGACGATGCGGATCGCTGCGCCGCGCCGGAGGAAAAGCGGGCGTACCTGGCGGGAGCGTTCCTCGGCGGCGGCTCCATCAGCCGGCCCCAGAGCGACTACCACCTCGAGATGGTCACCCAGTCGTACCGCTTCGCCGAAGAGATCCGGGAAGTGATGCACGCCTTCCGCATGGCCCCGCGCCTCACGGACCGGAAGAACGACTACATCGTCTACATCAAGGACGGAGACGAAGCGAGCTCTTTCCTTCAGATCACCGGCGCGTCGCAGAGCTACCTCGAATTTGAAAACGTGCGCGTCATGAAGGACATGCGCAATCAAGTGAACCGGCAGGTGAACTGCGAGACGGCAAACCTGCAGAAATCGGTGAATGCCGCGGTGCGGCAGATGCATCAGATCCGCGCGGTGCGCGCCCATTTCGATGACCAGCTCCTCCCAAAGACCGTCCGCGAGACCATGGAGCTCCGCATGGCCTATCCGAACGCCACGCTCGCCGAGCTCTCCGCCCTGTGCGGAGTGAGCAAGTCGGGCCTGGCCCACCGTTTCCAGAAGATCAAAGCCCTCGCCGACAGTCTCGGCGGGGATGAGTAAGCCCCCTGCGGGAAGAAAGGAATGTATGACACCGATCAGACACCTCGCTGCGGCCGCCCTTGCCGCGGCAGCGCTCTTCTTCGGCGCGGATGCGTCCGCCGCCTCTGTGATGGATCTCCGCTACTACCCCATGGAGATGAGAGACGTGAAGACCGAAGGCATCCTCGTTTTCTCCGACTGCCCTGAATTCGTCACGCAGACCGGGGTCCTGGCCGAAGGCACCATCGACGGCCGGGGCCGCATCTATTACTACCATGTGAACGACACCGGGAGCCGCGCCCGCCTCGTGACCTATGCGGAGGCGGACAACGGCGCGGACATCACCGTGACGCGCTTCATCCAGGCCGCGCCCAGCCAGGACTACATCACCACCGGCGAGACCCTGTCCTTCAGCGAGATGGTCGCCGTGCGGCAGAAGCCCCTGCCCGTGACGCTCGCGCCGGGGAAACGCACCGTCATCGCTCAGGAAGACCCGGCGGGGACGCTCCCGGGCTATCTCTACAGCGGCATCCTCGAAGTGGAGACGAAAGCGCCCGTCCGCTTCGGCGTGGCCATGCTCCCCATGGGCGACCTCCAGAGCGAGCTCGACGCAGCGAAGACCGTGCCCGTGGACAGCCATGAGCTCCGCGGCACCTTCCCCATGACCGTCTACCGGGAGAACGTGAACGTGTGGAACACCGACGACGGTATGCCTCAGGCGCTCGTGCTGGGCGGCATGGGAGCAGTGCCCTTCTACCGCGGCATGGACGAGCTCGACGGCGTAGAGCGGGAGAATACCGGCGACTATGGCATCACCTTCCGCCTCCGCATCCGCACCGAGGGGACGAAGCCCTACCGCATCTACTTCAATCCCCAGGGCGGCATCTACATGGGGGCCTTCAAGATCACCCAGGGCTTCATGCCCCATTACTTCCGCACCGACGATATGAAATACCGGGGCCACTTCCTTGGCTACGAGACCCTCCGCGACTACATTGACGCGGGCCGGTGGGAAGCAGGCAAGCCCGTCACCATCGAATTTCTCGCGGCCGGCGCGACGTACCTGCCGGTGCGCTTCCTCTTCGTGCCTGAAGAGACGTGACCGCGGAAGGAGGCAGTATGAGATTCATCCAGTACCAGATCGGCGACATCGTCCAGATGAAGAAGAAACATCCCTGTGGCTCCGACACGTGGGAAGTGATGCAGCTCGGCTCTGACATGCGCGTCAAGTGCTGCGGCTGCGGGCGCATCGTCCTCATCCCGCGGCCAAAATTCATGAAAGGCACGAAGAAAGTGCTGAACCGCGACGTCGAGCACGACCGACCCGCCGTCACCGCCCGCTCGGAAGAGTCCACGCTGGGCGACTGATCCCCTCCGCTCCTTCGGGAGCGGTTTTTGTTTGCCTTTCACCGCCGCCTGTTTCCTTTCGGGGCGCCTGCGCGTACAATGAAAGAAAAAAGGCAGCGGAAAGCCGCTGCGGAAGGAGACGCTATGATATACAGAGCCGTTTTATTCGACATGGACGGCACGCTCCTCGACACCCTCGAAGATATGACCGCCAGCATCAACGCGGCGCTTTCCGCCGAGGGTCTGCCCCGGCGCACTGTGGATGAAGTGCGGCGTTTCGTAGGAAACGGCAACCGGAAGCTCGCCGAGCGCGCCGCAGGCGCAGGCGGCGGGAAAGATCTCACGGAGCGCGTCCTCAGAAGATTTCATGAGCACTACGCTGTCCACTGCGCCGACCACACCCGCCCCTACGCGGGCGCCGCAGAGCTTCTTGACCGGCTTCGCGGCCGGGGCATCCGCACCGCCGTCATCTCCAACAAAGCAGACTACGCTGTGCGGTCTCTCGCCGCGCGCTATTTCCCCGGCGGCTTCGACTGCGTCACGGGCGAGCGGGAAGGCATCCGCCGCAAGCCCGCGCCGGACGGACTCCTCGCCGCTCTGGCGGAAATGGGCGCAGGAAAAGACGAAGCCGTCTACGTGGGCGACTCCGACGTGGACATCGCCGCCGCGCGAAACGCCGGCCTTCCGTGCATTTCTGTAACATGGGGCTTCCGCACGAAAGACTTTCTTCTCTCCCGCGGCGCGTCGCAGACTGCGGACACCATGGATGAACTGGAAGCCCTGCTGCTGAGAAAAGAATGAACACAAAAAAAGAGAGGCATCAGCCTCCCTTTTTCATTGCTTCCGATCAGAACCAGTCGCGTTCGCTGTTCCATTCGAGGAATTCGCCAGTCTCTGCGTCCAGCTCGAAATCATATTCATAGCCGTTGTAGCGGAGCTCCCCTTCGTAGGTCGCACGGCCGTGATCATGATCGCGCTTCATGCGGAGATTCTGCTCCGTCGCGCCGGGCACACGGGCCAGCACCTTGTTCACCGCGTCGCCGTAAGAGAGCGCATACGAGCCGCTCTGGCCGCGTCCGCCGCGATAGCCGCCGTGTACTTCATAGTCCGCCTGCAGGATCTCGCCGGAGTCCTTGGCAATGTCATAATCATATTCCGTCGTGCCGGCATAAAATTCGATCTCATACACCGTGCGGCCCCAGTCCCAGTCTTCTTTGACCCGGACGGAATCCACATCCGACGCCGCTACGCCAGCGTGCTCGAACGCGATGGCCTTCGCCTGTTCTGCATTGACCGCCGCCGCATTGACCACAGCCATGCCGCCGAAGACCGAAAGACCCAGTGCCGCCGCTGCGGCAGCCGACCATTTCATGAACTTTTTCATGTCGTCACCTCCATAAATACTTTCAAGGTTATTTCCTTTGTATTAATTATATCAAAACTAAATCGACATGTATAGATGAAAGAAGAAAAGAATTTCATAAGAACGACAGGCATTCCTAAAAACATGACAGAGAGCTAACACAAATCTGACATAAAGATGACTTTACAAAATAAGGTCGGCCTCATCGCATCTGGCGCCCGCCGCGATGAAAGCCCGCGCCACAGCTTCAGGGGCATTCGTGCTGTGATGGGATCTCGGATACGAGAACAGACCAAAGCGAACTCCGCGCGGAGAGACCGCTTCGTCTGCCGCATTTGATGAACCTCGTGATGAAAGTCCACTTCAAATGCATCGACAACATTCGCGTCGTGATGTAGGTCCGCTCCCCATGAGGAATTACAAATTCATAAGGGATGTGCATTCAAAGAATGCACGACACAGAAAAGAACTGGTGCAGCTCCCCGCCCGTTGGAACGAAGGCCGGTGCCCGAAGGGAGGAAGTCTGGCCGGTGGCGTTAAGCCGGAGCGCTTGTCTGAGCGAGCGCAGCGAGCGAGTTAAGCGAAGGTAGCGACCGGCCAGACTTCCAGGGCGGAGTGACCGGGCGGCGGTTTTCCTTCCTTGCTTCGTTCCTTCCTTTGGCGGTCAAAGGAAGGAACGAAGCGACCAAGGGGCTCGTGCTCCTATGACGGGAACAGTCGTACATAAGAGAAACGCAGTCATCGTGATGTGGGTCCGCATCGTAATGAATAAGAAAGTTTTTTATCCAACATGCCCCTGCACTGACAGCTTCGATATCCTTTTTCATCGCGATGTGGGTCAGCAACATGATGATGAAAAAATTTTCTTCATGGGACATGTGTACCGCGCTCTGCGCTAAAAACAGAAAAAACTTCGGCGGCTCAGGAAAAAAGAGCCGTCATTTTTTTCGCATCAGCTCCGGCTTCGCGCCGCCAAAGCGCAGCATCGGATCATTTATGAAAAAACGCAGGGCACCAAAGAGCTGACACGGCGTGATCTCCTATCATAGAATAAAAAATAAAAAGCCAAAGAGACAGGAGGACCTGTCGGCAGCGGCGGTGCCCGCTTTTTTACTGCGAAAGGGAACAGCATCGCTGAGACCGGCGCAGCAGAAAATTTTTTGCAGAAAATCGTTGACAAAGAGAAAACACAGTGGTAACATTATCTACATCGCCAAGAGCGATGGGGCAAGCGAAATCCTTCACAAAAAAAGAATTTCAAATTCCCCTTGACAGAAAGCAGTCCATCTGCTAAGATGTTAAAGTCGCACCGAGCGACTCGTTCTTTGAAAACTGAACAGTACAGCGAACTATATGCCGATGTGCAGGATAGCAATATCCCGCAAATCATTTGAGAACAACATGGCAATCGAGCCATCAAACGATCTATCATGGAGAGTTTGATCCTGGCTCAGGACGAA
>CASEBK010000045.1 GCA_949286115.1 uncultured Veillonellaceae bacterium
GCGGGGCCCGCGTGGCCGAGAGAGAGCCCTGCGCCGATGGCGAGCGCCCCGCCGAAGATCTGCACGAGGAGCACCCGGAGCCACCGCAGGCGGCACCACCCGAGGAGCGCCCCTTTCACCTGCGGGATGCCGCTCCCCGAGGCCATGGGCTCCCACCGACAGAGCGCGGCGAGGAGGAAGGCGGCGGCGAGGAGCCCTACCGCCCAGAGGAGGAGCGCTTCGGGGCGGCCCGCTGCTTCTGCCGCAAGGTGGCCTCTGAGGTTCTCCGCCTCAGCGATGAGCATCCGGTAGAGCGCGACCGCAAGGCCGGCTGCTGCGCCGGCCGCCGCCCCTTCCGCAAAGAGGCGGAGCCGGAAGCTGCGCCGTCGGGTGAGCCCCGCCGCCCAGTCGGGCATGACCGCTTTCATAGTGTCTCCTTTCCGCAAAAAATACGGCCCCGAAGAGCCGCATTTCCTGTTACAGCGTGACCTGGTAGGTGAGCACCGCGTCGATGGCCGAGCAGGCGTCTTCCCAGGAGCGGATGGTGTCCTCCATCTCGCGCACGTAGAATTCATTTTTGATGGACTTCAGATTGATCCGCACGTTCAGGATCGCCGCGTGCACCGCCGCCATGGCGCACTGCGCCGCGATGATGCTGTCCGTGATGAGATTCGTGTTGCCCTTTTCAAGCACTTTCGTGAAGAGAGGCATCATGTCCGCCATCGTCTGGGCGATCTGCGCGGGGGACTCCGCCGATTTCTGGAGCGCCGCCTGGATCGCTTCGGTCCGCGCCGACTGCCCCGCTTCGTCCTCCGGCTTCGGCGCGCGGTACGCCGCCATGAGCGCCTCGAAATGGGCGGCGTCTTCGTCCATCAGGTCCAGCATGATGGACCGCGCCTCCTGAAAGATCCCTTTCCACGCCTCCGCCTCTTCGCGGATGCCTTCATACTTTTTGTTCGTCGCCGTCAGAGCGCACACCTTCTCGGCGAGGGCGCACGCCTGCGCCGCGAGGAGCCCTGCCGCCGCGCCGCCCCCCGGAGCGGGAGACGTGCTGCCCAGCGCGGTGAGGAACCCGTCCAGCGTGTCTTCGCGAAATGCTTTTGCCACAGTATCACCTCATTGATTTTTTTCTTATTATAACAGCCGGCGAGGGAAAATAGAAAGGGAAGGCCCTGCGGCATAGAAACATTCCATAAGGCAAAACGGTGCGCCCGGTGTATAATAAGGCATCTTTATGCAGTGGAGGCAACTATGTGGAATCTGGCCGTCTTCTCTCTAGTGCTGCTCTCGTTCGTCCTGGGCACCTGTGAATTCATCATGATCGGCATCGTCCCCGATATTTCCGAGACGCTCGGCGTGCCGCTCACCCAGGCGGGCATGCTCATCTCGTGGTTCGCTCTCGCCTATGCGGCGGGGACGCCGGTGCTCTCCCTCTGGGGGAGCCGGTTCTCCCGGTACCGCTTCCTCATGGCGCTCACGGCGCTCTTCCTCCTTGGAAATCTCGCCGCTTTCTTCTGCACGTCCTACGGGGCGCTCTTGGCGGACCGGCTCTTCCTGGCGGTGCTCTCAGGGACGATGATCGCCGTGTCCACCACGTTCGCCCCGGAGATCGCCGAGAGGAAGTACCTGCCGCAGGTGATGGCGTGGATCTTCGCGGGATTCTCCATCGCCGCCGTGCTGGGCGTGCCCCTCGGGACGCTCGCCGCGGCGTACCTGCCCTGGCAGTGGCTCTTCGCGGTCATCGCCGCGGTCTCCGCCTTTGACCTCTTCCTCATGATGCGGAGCCTGCCGCGGGTCTCCGCGCCTGCGGCCGCGCCGGACGTGCGGCGGGAGCTCTCTCTCTTCGGCGACCGGCGCATCCTCTTCGGCATGGGCGTGGGGATGTGCGCCCTCGCAGGGAACTACACGTGGTACGCCTATGTGACGCCCCTTCTGGAAGAAGTGATGGGCCTTGCCTCCGGGTGGGTGAGCCCGGTGCTCTTCCTCTTCGGCGCGATGACCATCGCCTCGAACCTGGGCAGTGGGCGCGTGGCAGCGGCGGGCGGCGCGTACATCCTCTGGCCGATCCTGGCGGCGGAGGCGGCGGCGGTGGCGCTGCTTTCGGCGGCGGTGCACACCGTGTGGACGGGCCTTCCGGTGATGCTCCTTCTGGGGGGCCTCATCTACATCCACAATTCGAGCATGCAGATCTATTTCCTCCACGTGTCCGCCGTGTCTCATCCGGGGACGCTCCTCATGGCGGGGGCGCTCCTTCCCACGGCGGCGAATACGGGCATCGCCCTGGGCACGGCGGCGGGGAGCCTTGCGGCCGACACGGTGGGGCTGGCACAGACGCCCCTGCCCGGCGCGTGCTTTCTCGCGCTGGCGGCGTTCCTCTGCTGGTTCCTCATGCGCCCCGAGCGGGCCCGCCTGCGCCGCATCTCCTGGCAGGGACGCCGGTGAGGCGGAGAGTTCCTGCGGGCAGAAGAAATTTTCACCGCCCATTTGACGGATGGCGCGGCGGATGGTATAATTAAACTCGTCATATGGCGCATGCTGTATGGCGCCCGAATGTGGCGGGTGTGGTGAAGCGGCTAACACGGCGGATTGTGGCTCCGTTATGCGTGGGTTCGAGCCCCACCACTCGCCCCATTTTTTTTTACCTTTTTTTCTGTGGGGGTATAGCCAAGTGGTAAGGCAACGGACTTTGACTCCGTTACGCGGCAGTTCGATCCTGCCTGCCCCTGCCAGACGCGAGATGCAGCTTCGGCTGCATTTTTTTGTTGCCCGGTATGTCAAATTGCTATGACAGGCGGACCGTTTATCTATGGCGGATCAGCGGAAGGGGCGAAAAAAGGGGCCAGGCGGCGCAGAAAAGAGCATGGCGGCGATTTCTGTCGGTTTTACAGGGAAATCAAAGGAAGCGTATAATATAAAATATACTGGAGAGGTGCGCCAGGCGGCGCGGGCGGTTTGCCGCGGCAGCGCTTCACAAGGCTAAGGAATTTCTGTAAAATAAATATATGTACTTTTTACAGGCGCGCGGATGCCGCGGAGCCGATCGGGGGAGATACCATGGATAGTTCGATCGCATTTTACCTGGTCACGGCCGTTTTCCTGCTCACGTACGTGGGGATCATGTCGGAGAAGATCCCCCGCACGATCTGCTCGCTCGCCGGCGGCGGCCTCATGATCTACCTGGGCTTCGTCACGCAGGACGAGGCGCTCAAAGATTTCATCGATTTCAATACGCTGGGACTTCTGACGGGGATGATGCTCCTCATCGCGGTGGTGAAGCGGTCCGGCTTCTTCGAGGCGATGGCCCTCTGGACGATGAAGGCCAGCCGCGGGGACGCGCGGGTGCTGCTGGTGCTGCTCTCGTGCATCACCGGCGTGTCGGCCTCGCTCATCGACTCGGTGACGGCGGCCCTCCTCATCGCGCCCATGACCATCTCCCTCTGCCGGATGATGAAGATCACCCCGGTGCCGATCCTCATCGGCGAGATCCTCATGGCGAACATCGGCGGCACGGCGCTCATGATCGGCAACCCGCCGAACGTCATGATCGGCTCGGCGACGCATCTCGACTTCAATGATTTCATGAACAACCTCGCCCCGGCGGTCATCGTGACGACCATCTTCACCATGATCGCGGTGATCCTCCTCTTCCACCGCCAGCTCCACACGGAGAAGATGTCTCAGGAGTACCTCGACTCCATCGACGTGGCGGGAGAGATCAAGGACCCGGTCATCCTGAAGCGGTCCCTTGCGGTGCTGGCGCTCACCATCCTGGGCTTCGTGCTCCACGGCACGCTGGGCCTCCAGTCGGCGACCATCGCCATGACAGGCGGGCTCCTGGCGGTGATGGTGTGCGGTGTGGAGCCGGCGGACGCGCTCCGTGAAGTGGACCTCGATACGCTCCTCTTCTTCATGGGCCTCTTCATCCTCGTAGGCGGGATGGAGAACACCGGCGTCATCAGCGCGCTCGCTTCCTGGGGCATCCACCTCGTGGGCGGCGACCCGGAGATGATGACCTACCTCATCCTCGTGCTCTCCGGCTTCGCCTCCGCCTTCATCGACAACATCCCCTTCACGGCGACCATGATCCCGCTCATCCAGGAGATGCAGAACATGATGGGCCTCACCCACGCGGACTACATGTGGTGGTCGCTGGCTCTCGGCGCGTGCTTCGGCGGCAACGGCACCATCATCGGCGCCTCGCCGAACGTCATCATGGTGGCCATCGCCGCCAGAGAGGGGCACAACATCTCCTTCGGCCGGTTCATGCTGTGGTGCTTCCCCATCATGATCATGACCATCGTCGTCTCCGGCGTGTACCTCTACGTGCGCTATTTCATGTAAATGCGGTGAAACTGTCCGCTCTTCCTTCGGGAGGGGCGGATTTTTTGCGCGCTTTTGACGAAATGAGGGAAATCCGGAAGAGGCTATAAATTTTTTTCATAAGGCCGCCCGGCGCGTCCCTTTGGCGAGAGGAAGTGTACCGAAAGCGCGAAACCTCCGATACTGCCGCGCTTTTCCCGGCATTTCGCGGAAGGCGGACGTCCTTTCGGCGGAAATAAGCGTCGCATCCGGCGGAGAGCCTGCGATTTTCATACGGTAAAAATTTGACTTTCCTATGACAGTAGTATACTATAAAGCCATAAGCCTGAATTAAGCATACACTTTCTATAGAAGAACAGTTTTTTCTAAGGAGGAAAGCAATGGACAAGAGAGAAAATGCGTATGTACTGTGGTTTGACGAACTTCGCCGCGAAGATGTGGCGCTCGTAGGGGGCAAATCCTCCTCGCTGGGCGAACTGACTTCGGCGACGCACGTGCCGGTGCCGTACGGCTTTGCCACGACGGCGCACGCCTACCGCTACTTCATGGATGCGACGGGCACGAACAAGAAGATCCACGCGCTGCTGGACACGCTGGACGACGTGGAAGACTCCGCTGAGCTCCGCGACGTGTGTGCGAAGATCCGCGCGGAGATCGTCGCCGCGGAGATGCCGGAAGACCTGGCGGACGCCATCGGCGATGCCTATGAAGAACTGGCGAAGAAGACCGGTCACGGCGATCCTTTCGTAGCGGTCCGCTCCAGCGCGACGGCGGAAGACCTGCCGGACGCTTCCTTCGCAGGTCAGCAGGATACGTATCTCAATGTCAAGGGCCGGGAAGAGGT
Organism: uncultured Veillonellaceae bacterium; assembly: GCA_949286115.1. Taxonomy (GTDB): domain Bacteria; phylum Bacillota; class Negativicutes; order Veillonellales; family Dialisteraceae; genus UBA1822. The sequence continues at coordinate 5,144 of CASEBK010000045.1, forward strand.
CATCCGCAAGGTCAAGGAATGCTACGCTTCCACCTTCACGGACCGCGCGACCTACTACCGCGTGAAGAAAGGCTTCGCTCATGAAAACGTGGCCCTCTCCGCAGCCGTGCAGATGATGGCCTACTCGAAAGTGGCGGGCGTCATGTTCACCGTGGACCTGGCCACCGGCGCCGACGACAAGATCATGATCGAGGGCTCCTGGGGCCTGGGCGAATACATCGTGCAGGGCACGGTCACCCCGGATAATTTCGTGGTGGACAAAGACAGCCTCACCATCCTCTCCCGCCGCATCAACGAGAAGCCCATCGAGCTCGTGCGCGACGAGAACGGCGGCGTCGTAGAAAAGCGCGTCCCCGAAGAACTGGCGAAGGCCCAGGTGATGAGCGACGAGCAGATCGCAGAGCTCGCCGGCTACGCGAAAGCCATCGAACAGCACTACGGCTGCTACATGGATATGGAATGGGCGCTCGATGAAGACAACAAGCTCTGGATCCTCCAGGCGCGTCCGGAGACCGTATGGTCCAGAAAGAATAAAGAAAAGAAAGAGGAGAAAAAAGTGAACGTAACGTCTGATCACAAAGTACTCGTGAAGGGCCTTCCCGCAAGCCCGGGCCTCGTCGCAGGCAAAGCGCATGTCATCACCGATCCGGCGGACATTGATCAGTTCAAAGACGGGGAGATCCTCGTCACCCTCATGACCTCTCCGGACTGGGTGCCGGCCATGAAGAAGGCCCTTGCCATCGTCACCGACGCAGGCGGCATGACCTGCCACGCCTCCATCGTGTCCCGCGAGCTGGGCATCCCCTGCGTGGTCGGCACGAAGAGCCGCAGCGTGGAGGCGACCTCCGTCCTCAAGACCGGGCAGGAGATCACCGTAGACGCGCAGAACGGCATCATCTATGAAGGCATCGTAGAAGACATGATCGAAAAGCCGCAGGCAGAAGCGACGACCGCAGCGGCCACCGTGGCGGCGGAATATTTCCCGCCCACGGGCACCACCGTCCTCATGAACCTGGGCGACCCGGATCTGGCGCAGAAATACGCGGCGCTCCCGTGCGACGGCATCGGCCTCATGAGAGAAGAATTCATCTGGACCACCTTCATCCACGAACACCCGCTCCACCTCATCGAGACGGGCCATCCGGAAAAAGTCATCGACATGCTCGCCGAAGGCATCAGCAAGGTCTGCCGCGCCATGGCGCCCAGACCCGTGGTGCTCCGCTTCTCCGACTTCAAGTCCGGCGAATACCGCAACCTCGTGGGCGGCGACAAATACGAACCGGAAGAACCGGCTGACCTCCTCGGCTGGCGCGGCGCTTCCCGCTACTACGACCCGAAATACATCGACGCGTTCCGCCTCGAACTGAAAGCGGTGAAGAAAGTACGCGAAGAATTCGGCCTCACGAACCTCAACTGCATGATCCCCTTCTGCCGCACCGTAGACGAAGCGCGGAAAGTCACCGAGATCATGAAGGAAGAAGGACTCCAGCGCGGCCCCGACTTCAAGCTCTTCCTCATGGCGGAGATCCCGTCGAACATCATCCTCGCCGACCAGTTCAACCAGTACGTGGACGGCTACTCCATCGGCTCCAACGACCTCACCATGCTCATCCTCGGCTGCGACCGCAACAACGATACCGTAGCTTCTCTCTTCGATGAACGGAACCTCGCCATCCGCCGCGCGATCCGCCACCTCATCAAGACCGCGCACAAAGACGGCAAGACCGTCTCCATCTGCGGCCAGGCGCCGTCCGTCTATCCGGACTTCACGGAATTCCTCGTACGGAGCGGCATCGACTGCGTCTCCGTCAATCCGGACATGGTCAAAGCGACGAAGCGGAACGTAGCCCGCATCGAACAGCGGCTCCTCCTCGACGCCGCCACCGGCCGCGGCCTCGCAGAGACCGAAGAATACGACTGGTAATACAGAGAGCCGCCTTCCCGCACCGCAGCGCGGAAAGACGCCCGTGGAAGATGGGGCTGCCAAAGGGGGCAGTCCCATTTTCTGAATTACAAGAAAGGACATACGAACGTGCAGCTCACAGACCGACAGAAAGAAATCACGCGCATCGTCCGTGAGAACGGGCCCATCACCGGGGAAATGATCGCGGCGAAGCTCCATGTGACGCGGAGCGCGCTGCGGGGCGATCTCGCGGTGCTGCTCTCAGGGGAAGTCATCGCGGCCCGGCGCCGCCTCGGCTACTACTACCTGGGCGGCGGCGCCGACCCGGCGGCCTCGGAGATCCGGAAATGCACCGTGGACGCCTGCATGTCCCGGCCCGTCATGGTCGGAGCAGACGCGAACGCCTACGACGCGGCGGTCCTCCTCTTCACCGAGGACATCGGCACCATCTTCGTGGGCGAAGAAGACAATCTCCAGGGCGTCGTCTCCCGGAAAGACCTCCTGAAGGCCGCCATGGGCCGGGAGGGGCTCCAGCAGATGCCCATCTCCATGGTGATGACCCCCCGCTCGAAGATGATCTACGCCGAGCCCGACGAAGAGATGGTGAACGTGGCGCAGAAGCTCATCGACTACGAGGTAGACTGCCTGCCCGTGGTCCGCGTGGAAGAGACCGGCGGGGAGAAGCGGTTCAAGCTTCTGGGGCGCATCTCCAAGACGAACATCACCCGGCTCTTTCTCGAACTCGGTCTGGGGCACAGGAGGTAATATTTCGTGAACACACAACCCACCGTCTACGTCATCTCGGACTCCCTCGGCGAGACCGGGGAGAAGCTCGCCCACGCGGCGATCAGCCAGTTTGACCAGGAAGATATCGACGTCATCCGCGTGCCCTTCGTGCGGCACGGCGACCAGATCCGCGAAGTCGTCCTCGAGGCGGAAAAGAAAGGGGCCATCCTCTGCCACACCCTCGTCTCGCCGGACCTTCGGGAGACGCTCGATTCCTTTGCCAGCGAGCACAACGTGCGCTACGTGGACCTTCTGGGGCCCATGCTCGACGCCGTCTCATCCATCGCGAAGACGAAGCCCCGCATGAAGCCCGGCCTCATCCACAAGCTGGACGAAGAGTATTTCAAAAAGGTGGAGGCCATCGAATTTGCCGTCAAGTACGACGACGGGAAGAATCCCTCCGGCTTCGAAAAGGCGGACATCGTCCTCATCGGCGTGTCCCGCACGTCGAAGACGCCCATGTCGATGTACCTCGCCCACAAGAAGTACAAAGTGGCCAATCTTCCCCTCGTGCCGGAAGTGGCGCTCCCTGAAGAGATCTTCCGCGTGCCGCCGTACCGCATCGTAGGGCTCATCATCGACCCGTACAAGCTCAACACCATCCGCACCGAGCGGATGAAGGCCCTCGGCTTCTCCGGCACGGCGAACTACACCGACATCGCCCGCATCGAAGACGAGCTCGCCTATGCGAAGGCTGTCATGCGCCAGCTCCACTGCGTCGTCCTCGACGTGTCGAACCGCGCCATCGAAGAGACCGCCAGCCGCATCATCGAGATCATTCAGAGAAATCGCCAGATCTACGGCGAGAAATACTGAGACGAAAGCGCCGCCCTGCAAAAGGCGGCGTTTTTTGCTATAGTGAAAGAAAGACACGGGATTTGGCCCGATTTCCTTTTTCGCGAGGTGCCTATGACCATCCGAGAACGTACCGAACAGGAAGAGCGCCGCCTCCTCTCGCCCCGCGCCGCCTTCGCGGCGGACGCCGTGCGGGACCGCCCCGAGACAGAGTGCCCCCTCCGCACCGCCTTCCAGCGAGACCGCGACCGCATCCTCCACAGCAGCTATTTCCGCCGCATGAAACACAAGACACAGGTGTACATCGCCCCCCGGGGCGACCACTACCGCACCCGCATGACCCACACCCTCGAAGTCGCCCAGATCGGCCGCACCATGGCCCGGGCGCTCCGGCTGAACGAAGACCTCGTGGAGGCGATGGCCCTCGGCCACGACCTGGGGCACACCCCCTTCGGCCACGTAGGCGAGTCCGCCCTGAACGACATCTGCGGCCATTTCCATCACAATGAGCAGAGCGTGCGCATCGTGGAGGTGCTCGAAAAAGGCGGGCAGGGGCTCAATCTCACGCGCCAGGTGCGGGACGGCATCCTCCACCACACCGGCGCTGTCCCCGCATCTTCCCTCGAGGGGCAGCTCCTGAAATACGCCGACCGCATCGCCTACCTCTGCCATGACTTCGATGACGCCGAGGCAGCGGGCCTCCTCACGGCGGACGACCTGCCGCCGGAGGTGCGCCGCCGCTTCGGCGATACCCACTCCGCCATGATCACCGCCATGGTGACCGACCTCATCGGAAGCGCTTCGGAGAGCGGCGCCGTCCACATGTCCCCCGAGGGCGACGAGACGCTCCTCGCCTTCCGGGAATTCATGTTCCGCCGGGTGTATCTCTCGCCGGCCCTCGTGCCTGACCGCGAGCGGGGCTACCACGTGGTGCAGATGCTCTACACCCACTTCATGGACCATCCCGAAGAGATCCCCGCCGAGCGGCGGATGCTCGCCAAAGACGACAGCGAGGCCGCGGTGGACTTCATCTCCGAGCTCACCGACAACCACGCCATCGCCCTCTTTCAGGAGATCTTCGTGCCCCGGTACTGGAACTTCTGATAATTTCATTAAAAATAATCGCACCATACTTATCGGTTCTTGTCAGATGAGATGGGCATTTCTTACAATGAAGACAAAGCCCTCCCAGAGAGGGCCGGGAACTTTGAAATTTTAGGAAAGAGGCGATACGTATGAAGAAACTCCTTGCCGCAGCGATCCTTGCGGCCTTCACCGCCGGCTTCAGCGCCTCCGCCGCCGCGCCCTTCGGCGCCGGTCCCGCGCCGGGCCCCGCCCATCTCCGCGGCCCCGCGGTCACGCAGATGGCCAGACACGACAAAAAGATCCCGCCGGGACAGCTGAAAAAGATCGAAAAGCGCGACCACGACAGGAGAGCGCCCCCGCCGCCTCAGGCGAGAAGGGACGACCGGAGAGGCGACCGCCATGCTCCGCCGCCGCCCCATCGGCCCGCTCCGCCCCGCCGCTGAGCGCTCCTGACTCCGGACCGTTCTGCCCTTTCGCAGAAGAAAGAAACGAGGTGACACCATGAAGAAACTCCTTGCTGCAGCCATTCTGGCCGCTTTTACCGCCGGCTTTACCGTCTCCGCCATGCCCTTCGGCAGGGACGGCATGCCCGGCCCACAGATGCGGAGCCCCGCAGCCGCTGCCCTTGCCAGAGACGACAGAGGCCTCCCGCCGGGACAGGCAAAGAAGATCGGGAACAAAGACAAAGCCATCCCCCCGGGACAGCTGAAAAAGATCGAGAAGCGGGACGACGACCGGAAAGCGCCGCCGCCCGGCATGCGGAAAGACGATCGTCGGGATAATGACCGCCGGGACAACGACCGTCATGATAACGACCGCCGCGACGACAGACGGGACGACCGCGACCGGAAAGCGCCCCCGCCGCCGGACCGCCGGGACAATGACCGCTGGGACAAAGACCGCCACGACGATCGGTGGGATAAGGACCGCCATGACGACGACCGCTGGGACAAAGACCGCCATGACGGCGACCGGTGGGACAAAGACGATGATGATGACAACGACGGCGGCCTCCTCGGCAAGATCATCGACCACATCAAAGACAAAGACTGAATCCATGCGCCCTTCTTCGGAGGGGCGTTTCGTTTGCCTTTATAATTTAGAAATTTAGATATTCAGATACGTCGATTCATATGGTATAATAAAAAATAATATTTTGACGCAGTGAAAAAAGGAGATGCCCTATGGACTACGAACCGAGCTACAAAGAATTTGCGACCATCTTCAAAGCGCTCTCCGATGAGACCCGGCTCTGCATCGTGGATATGCTGTCCTGCGCGGAACTCTCCGCCTGCGACATCCTGAAGAACTTCACCCTCTCTCAGTCCACCCTGAGCTATCACATGAAGATCCTCATCGAGGCGCACATCGTGAACGCCCGCCGGGAAGGCCTGTGGACGAAGTACTCCATCAACGACGAGACCTTCCAGAAAGTGATGGACTTCCTGCCGGCGCTCTACAAGATGAAGAACGAATGCGTGTGCAAACAGATCAAGTACTGCAAGGAGGGCGACGCGTGCCCCGTGAACGTCCACGGCCGCGACTCCTTCGGCTACTGAGCGCGAGACGGACGAAGGTCCGTCTTTTTTTCATGCCCGAAAGCTCCGCGGCGGGGCCCGCGCAGGGGAAGGCGCCGGCGGATCTTTGCGGAACGACAGCCTGTTTCCTGTTGGACCTCCGGCGGCGGATGTGGTAAGATGCGGGAGATCCGGGGCATCCCGGACGAAGGAGGTCTTACCATGTTTACCGTATCCAAAGCCGATCCCGTGGCGCGCGTCTCTCTGGCCGCGGCCGCGGCGGCTCTCACATTTCTGGCGACGTCGTTTTTTCGGGTGCCCATCCCGCTGGGGTATGCCCATCTGGGGGACGCGGTGATCTTTCTGGCGGCGATGGTCCTGCCGCGGCGGGAGGCGGCCCTTGCGGCGGCGGTGGGGTCTGCGCTGGCGGACTTTTTCGCGGGATTTCCGCTCTGGGCAGGGCCGACGTTTCTCATCAAGTACCTCATGGTGATCATCGTGTGGGCCGCGCGGGGCGGCGAAGGGGGGCTCCTCTCCCGGCGGGCGCTTTTCGGCTGGGGGCTCTCTTCGCTCTGGATGGCCGCGGGGTACACGCTCTTCGGGGCGCTCCTCTATGGGAGCCTTGCGGCGGGGCTCTCGTCGCTCCCGGGGCTGCTCGCAGAGGGCGCGGTGAACATGGCCGCCGCGGCGGCGCTGGCCTGCGCGCTCCGGGGACGCATCGGCTGACGGATAAAGAGACGGAGCATAGCGGTGAAAGGGGCGGGAGCCCCTTTTTTCGTGCGCCCGTTTTGGCGGGGACAGCGGCCATGGAGGGGCCTCTGCCGTGCTCCGATGCATAAAAACGCGGCGGCTCTGCATAGAGCGGCGGACGAGGCAGGCTTCATTTCTTTTCTTTGCGGCGCGTCCCTAACACATCCGGTCAGCAGGCGGCAGGGCCTTTTGCAGGGCATTCTTGCGCAGGAAGCGGTGCGGTCTCCCCGGCCGCCCCGGGCAGGCGCTCGTTTCTTCCGAGAAAAATTTCATGAAAGCTCTGTATATTTATTGACAGAGGTGAATAAATATGCTACCATACGGCATACGATATAAGAGACCGGCGGTGCCGGAAAATGGAGGGACTGAACATGGACAAGAAACTGTGGATGAAGGCGGCGCTCGCGGCAGCGGCTGCGGCGGGGGTCATGCTCGCGGCAGGCTGCGGCGGCAGTGCGGAGAAAAAAGACGACGCGGGCAAGGCAGCGCCCCAGGGCAAGGTGATGCAGAAGATCAAAGAGAGCGGCAAGCTCGTGGTGGGCACGGCGTCGGGCTACCCGCCCTATGAATTCATCGATGCGTCGAAGGGCGACAAGACCGTCATCGGCATCGACATGGAGATCGCCAAGGCCCTCGCGGACAAGCTGGGCGTGAAGCTGGAGATCCAGGACATGAATTTCCAGTCGCTCCTCTCCTCTCTTGCCAGCGGCAAGGTGGACATCGCCATCTCGGGCATCAACCCCACGGACGAGCGCCGGAAGACCATGGACTTCTCCGACGTGTACCTCCCCACGGAGCAGATGATCCTCATCCGCAAGGCGGACGTGGACAAGTATAAGAAACTGGAAGATTTCTATGGCAAGAACATCGCCGTGCAGAAGTCCACCACCCAGGAGATCCTCGCGAAGAATGAGATCAAGGACGCGAAGATCGTCGGTCTCTCCCACGTGCCGGAAGCGGTGCTGGAGCTCAAGCACGGCAAGGCAGACGGCGTCGTGGTGGAGGGCATCTGCGGCAAGCAGTACCTCGTGTACAACGACGACATCATGTTCGCCGAGGGCATCCATTTCAAGAACGGCACGAAGGACTCCGCCGCGGCTCTCCAGAAGGGCAATGAAGACCTGCTCAAGGCGGTGAACGAGGTCATCAAGGAGAACACGGACAACGGCAACTTCAAGAAGTGGGAAGAAGAATACATCCAGAAGTCCGTGGAGAACGCGAAGCTGCAGTGAGGAGGCGTGACGAATGGATAAGAAACTGTGGATGAAGGCGGCGCTCGCAGCGGCGGCCGTGTGCACGGTGGCGCTCGCGGCGGGCTGCGGCGGCAGCGCGGAGAAAAAAGACGACGCGGGCAAGGCGGCGGCCCAGGGCAAGCTCGTGCAGCAGATCAAGGAGCGGGGCAAGCTCGTGGTGGGCACGGCGTCGGGCTTCCCGCCTTATGAGTTCATCGACACGTCGAAGAGCGAAAAGACCGTCACCGGCATCGACATCAAGCTGGCCCAGGCCATCGCGGACAAGCTCGGGGTCAAGCTGGAAGTGCAGGACATGAATTTCTCGGCGATCCTCTCGTCCATCGCGGCGAATAAAGTGGACATCGCCATCTCGGGCATCACCCCCACGGAGGAGCGGAAGAAGGCCGTCGATTTCTCCGACACGTACCTGAATGACCACAACATCCTCCTCATCCGCAAGTCCGACGCGGGCAAGTACACGAAGCTCTCCGATTTCTACGGCAAGCCCATCGCGGTGCAGAAGTCCACCCAGCAGGAAACGCTGGCGAAGGAGCACATCAAGGACGGGCAGATCGTCTCGCTGGACCACGTGGGCGACGCGCTCCTGGAGCTCCAGCACGGCAAGGTGGAAGCGGTGCCCGCGCAGCGCGTGGTGGCGCAGCAGTACCTCATCATGAATCCGGAGATCGCCGACTCGGGCGTCCTCTTCGAAGGGGCGGACAGCGCGTCTGCCGTGGCCATCCCGAAGGGGAACGAAGACTTCGTGAAGCTGGTGAACGAGGTCATCGCGGAGAACCAGAAGGCGGGCAACTTCGAGAAGTGGACGAAGGAATGCAGCGAGCTCGCGGTGAAGAACGCCCAGCAGCAGTAACGCACAGAGAGAAAGGGAGGCAGGGGCCTCCTTTTTTCGTGCTTTTTTTCGGAAAAGGCACGCGGGACCGTCCGCGGCGGAAGGAGCGCCTCCGGAGCGGCCGGGCAGGGCAAGCGCACCGCCGGGGACCGGGAAGGGGACAGGGGAGGAAAGCGCCGGAAGCGGACAAAAGGGCCGGACGGTGGCAAAGAGGGGAGACGAGGGAAAGCGGGCAGACGGGAGCTAAGTCGCCGCAGGGGGCGGAAATGGGGGCAGAGGATAAAAACGGCGAAGGAAAGCAAAGCGGTCAGTCGAGGCAAAGGGGGCGGAAGGGGGCGAAGGCCGGCCGCGGCGGCGTCATGATTTCCGGCGGCTCCGCAGGGCGCGGCGGTCTGGTATAATGAGAAAAACAATCCATGGGAGGGCGTACATGAATCGTCTGGTCTATCTGTTTTCTCTGGGGCACTTCGGCGTGGACTGGTGTCAGGGCGCGGTGCCGGCGCTCCTGCCGTACTTCATCATGCAGTACGACCTGTCCTACCGCGAGGCGGCGACGCTCATCTTCGCGAACATGATGGTGGCCTCGGTCATCCAGCCGGTCTTCGGCTACTATGCGGACAGGGTGTCCAAGCCGTGGTTCGTCCCCATCGGGCCGGTGCTGGCTGGGGCGAGCCTCGTGTGGATCGGCTTCTCCACGTCGTACGCTTCCCTCTTCGCGGCGGCCATGGTGTGCGGCCTCGGGAGCTCTCTCTTCCACCCCGAAGGGGCGCTCATGGTGAACCGCATCGCCGGCAGCGAAAAGGGCCGGGCCCTCGGGGCTTTCTCCGTGGGTGGAAACGCGGGCTTCGCTCTGGGGCCAGCTGCGGCGGGGGCCTGCGCATACGGCATCGGCATCGAAGGGGTGGCCCTCTTCGGCGTGGTGAACGCGGTCATCGCGGCGGCGCTCTTCTTCGCTATGCCTCGGGCGCTCGCCGCGGCGAAGGCGTCGGAAGCGGCGCAGAAGAAAGCCTCCGGCGAGGCGGAGAACGACTGGGCTTCCTTCGGCAAGCTCTCGGTGATCATCCTCGCCAGGGCGCTGGGCTTCACCCTGTGCAACACCTTCATTCCCCTCTACTGGATCCACGTGCTCGGCGCGGATGAGGCAGCGGGCGGCACGGCGCTCTCCATCCTCTTCACCGTCGGGGCGTGCCTCACCTACGGCGGAGGGCTCCTGGCGGACCGCTTCAGCATGCGGGGCATCATCCGGGCGGCGTTCCTCGTGATGATCCCGGCGATGTACTTCCTCATGAACAGCACGAGCGTGCCAGCTGCGACGGCGCTGCTCCTGCCGGCGGCGGTAGCCATCTTCATGCCCTACAGCCCCATCGTGGTGCTGGGCCAGACGTATCTGGCGAAGAACGCCGGCTTCGCCTCGGGGGTGACCCTCGGCCTCACCACCACGCTGGGCGGGCTCTTCGCGCCCCTCGTGGGCTGGGCAGCGGATCTCTGGGGCCTCCAGACGGCCCTTCAGATCCTGTGGATCGCCGGCATCGCGGGGCTCCTCGCGGCGCTCGCGCTCCCGAAAGACAAAGAATTACCATAAAGGAGGCGTCCTATGAAAGGGATGAATACGGAAGATTTCGTGGATATGCTCATGGACACGGACGGCTGCGTCCGCCACAAGAGCTTCGTGTACCGCTTCTCCGGGCTCCGCCGCCACGCCGGCCGCGGCACCTGGCGGGTCTCCGTGGAGAAGTACCGCTGGACGAAAGAGCCCTTCGCGGAGTTCCTTGAGCTCGTGTACGATTACGAGTCGGACGACACCGACGACTGCATGGATCACCTGCTGGAGGACGTGCTCTGGGACGGCAAGTCCTTCTACGAGCTGGAAAAAGCGCTCACCTACGTCGACTGGTAAGGGCCCCTGCGGGGGCTCTTCCTTTTGTTCCATCCGCTCACAGGGAGAGAAGGCGGCGCTATACGGATTTGGCATAGAAAAAAGAAAATCCTCATCATCCATCGCGGGGCGTATGAGAAATACAGATGGATAAACGAGATTTTTGGAAGAAATTTCAGGCAAATGAAAATTTCCTCCCTGAAACGGCAAAATGATATGCATTTATTCGATATATAGTGTACTATTATGGCCGTCCTCCGTTTGACGATAGCACCGCATGCGCCTATAATATGGCAGTATTCCAAATTTATTCAAACGAGGGGAGAATTTTCTATGGTAGTGAACGGTCTATATCTCGTCATCATTACCGTCTGCGTTCTCATGCTTGCCTATCGTCTCTACGGTGCGTGGATCGCCGCCAAGGTGCTCACGCTGAACCAGTACCGCAAGACGCCGGCCTATGAGTTCGAAGACGGGCAGGACTACGTCCCTACAAACAAGTGGGTCGTATTCGGTCATCATTTCGCGGCCATCGCCGGCGCGGGGCCTCTGGTCGGCCCGGTCATCGCGGCGCAGTTCGGCTTCATGCCGGGCCTCCTGTGGCTGCTTTTCGGCTCGGTCTTCGCCGGCGCCGTCCATGACATGGTCGTCCTCGTGGCGTCCATCCGCCACAAAGGCAAGTCTCTCGCCGAGATCGCGAAAGACGAAGTATCCCACACCGCGGGCATCGCCGCTCTCTGGGTCATGCTGCTGCTCCTCATCGTGACGGAAGCGGGCATGGCAGTCGTCGTGGCGAACTCCCTGCACAACAGCCCGTGGGGCTTCTTCACCGTCAGCATGACCATCCCGGCGGCCATCATCGTCGGCATCTATGCCAAGTACGTCCGCCCCGGCCAGATCAAAGAAGCGACCATCCTGGGCGTCATCCTCATCCTTCTCGCCGTCGTGGGCGGCCCCTATGTGCGTGACAATCCGGCGCTGGCGCCGCTCTTCACCTACGATCTGGAACAGGTGGAGATCATGCTGGGCGTGTACGGCTTCCTCGCTTCCGTCCTGCCCATCTGGCTGCTCCTCGCGCCCCGTGATTACCTCTCCACCTACATGAAGATCGGCACCATCGTGCTGCTCGCCGTAGGCATCATCATCGTCGCGCCTGAGATCCGCATGCCCGCTTTCTCCCAGTTCCTCTGGGGCGGCGGCCCGGTCCTCTCCGGCTCCGTATTCCCGTACATCTTCATCACCATCGCCTGCGGCGCCATCTCCGGTTTCCACAGCATCATCTCCACCGGCACCACGCCGAAGATGCTGGAAAATGAACGCCAGGCTCTCCCCGTCGGCTACGGCGCGATGCTCACGGAGACCTTCATCTCCGTCATGGCTCTCATCGCGGCATGCAGCCTCCATCCGAGCGACTACTTCGCCATCAACTCTTCCGCTGACGCCTTCGCCAAACTCGGCCTGCAGGTACAGGACCTGCCGGCTCTCTCCCAGATGGTCGGCGAAGACCTGATGCACCGCCCGGGCGGCGCGGTATCGCTGGCCGTCGGCATGGCTGACATCTTCGCCAAGATCCCCGGCATGGATCACCTCATGGGCCTCTGGTACCATTTCTGCATCATGTTCGAAGCGCTCTTCATCCTGACCCTCATCGACGCAGGGTGCCGGGTCGGGCGCTACCTCCTGCAGGAACTGCTGAGCAAAGTCTATGAACCCTTCGGCGACCGCAGCTGGAAGCCAGGCATCGTCATCTGCTCCTTCGTCATCACCTGCTCCTGGATGTACCTCATCCTTCAGGGCGACATCGGCGTCATCTGGCCGCTCTTCGGCGTATCGAACCAGCTCCTGGCCACCACGGTGCTCGCCATCGTCACCTCCTACATCATCCACTCCGGCCGCGGCCGCTATGCGTGGGTCACCATGTTCCCGTGCTTCTTCATGGCCCTCATCACCGTCGTAGCCGACTATGAGAACGTATTCAACAGCTACCTCCCGGGCGGCAAGACCACCATGGTCGTCATCTCCGCGCTCATGTTCGTCCTCGTGGCGATCGTCGTCGTAGAGTCCGTCCGCAGCTGGTTCCGCCTCTTCAAGAACACCCCGCCGGATTACCGGAGCCGTGAAGAGATCGAAGAGGAAACGAAGAAAGAAAACGAACGGGAAGCCGCAGCCATCGCCGCCGGCATCATCCCGGCCCATCCGGTGACCACCCTCTCCGAAAAAGAGAAGCAGCTCCGCGAAGAAGAACGCCTCGTCAAGGCAGCTCTCGACTGAGTTCCATCACAGCATCCAAAGTGCGTCCCCCAGGGCGCACTTTTTGCGTGGGGCGGGGGCGTATCGTATAATGAGGAAAATGCGCGAAGTATTTGAGGAGGAGATCATGTACGAAGAAACGACCATCGCCGCCATCGCCACCGCGCCCGGCGAAGGGGGCATCGGCATCGTCCGCATCAGCGGCACAGACGCGGCGGACGTGGGGAGCCGCATCTTTCAGATGAAGCGGTGCCCCTCTTTTCACGAGGCGGAGACGCAGCGCCTCTACTACGGCCACGTGGTGAAAAACGGCGCGTATGTGGACGAAGGGCTCGGCGTGTACATGCGGGGGCCCCATTCCTACACCGGCGAGGACGTGGTGGAGCTCCAGATCCACGGAAGCATGGAGGCGCTCCGGGAGACGCTTACCCTGGCTCTCGAAGCGGGGGCGGTGCTCGCCGAGCGGGGCGAATTTACGAAGCGGGCCTTCCTCAACGGCCGCATCGATCTGACGCAGGCGGAGGCCGTCATGGACGTCATCACCGCCCGGGGGAGCGTCGCCCTCACGCAGGCGGAGAGCCACCTCGCCGGCGCCCTCTCCCGGTACGTGCGGGGCGTGCGGGATACCCTGAAAGACCTCATCACGAAGCTCGAAGTGACCATCGACTACCCTGAAGAAGACATCGAAGACCTCACGCGGGAAGAGACGGAGGCGGGGCTCCGCGCCATCCGGGAGCCCATGGCGGCGCTGCTGGCCCGGAGCGAGCGGGGTCGCATCATCCGCGAAGGGCTGCGCACGGCCATCGTAGGCCGGCCGAACGCGGGCAAGTCGAGCCTCCTCAATGCGCTCCTGCAGGAAGAGCGGGCCATCGTGACCGACGTGCCCGGCACCACCCGGGACACCATCGAAGAGTCCGTCCGCATCGGCGGCGTGCCCCTCGTTCTCATGGATACGGCGGGCCTGCGCCGCACGGCGGACCAAGTGGAAAAGATCGGCATCGAGCGGGCGAAGCGGTCCATGGAGCGGGCGGACCTCGTCCTCGCCGTGCTGGACGGCTCCCGGCCCCTCACGGAAGAAGACCGGCGGCTCCTTTCCTCTCTCCGGGGACGGCAGGCCATCGTCATCCTCAATAAATACGATCTGCCGCAGGAGGTCGCGGTGAAAGACGTGACAGCGCTGGCGGGCGAGGTGCCGGTCATCTCCCTCTCCGCGCGGTACGGCAGCGGCGTGGACGAGCTGGAAGAAGTGCTGGCGGAAATGACCGAGGCGCAGGACGCCGACGCCGGGCGGGAGCTGTTCCTCACGAATCTCCGCCACGTGGAGCTCGTGAAGAAAGCCCTTGCCGCCGTCGACCGGGCCCTCTCCTCGTGCCGCCTCGGCATGCCCGCCGACTGCATCGCCGTGGACCTCACGGAGAGCTGGCACGCCCTTGGCGAGATCACCGGCGACACCATGGACGACGATCTCATCGCATCCATCTTCAAAAATTTCTGCGTGGGGAAATGACTGCAGAAAAATTTTACAGATTTTTTGCAAAACCTCTTGCCAAATCGGGAAGACTCTGCTATGATATACAAGTCACATGTGAGGTGTGACGGTGCAGGGGCATAGCTCAATTGATAGAGTAGCGGTCTCCAAAACCGTTGGTTGGGGGTTTGAGTCCCTCTGCCCCTGCCAATATGGCTCCATAGCTCAGTCTGGATAGAGCACTTGACTACGAATCAAGGTGTCGGGGGTTCGAATCCCTCTGGGGTCACCACAAAAGATCCGTCGGGCGTCCGGCGGATTTTTTATTGCTCATGACCCGGCGAAAAAGCCTGCCCTATAAGTAGGGATGTCGTTGAAACGCCGGGACAAATGCGATATAGTAAGGAAGATATCTGCCGGGCGACCGGCCAAAGGAGAAGAGCAACATGAAGATCAGAAAAGCCGTCATCCCCGCTGCGGGATTCGGGACGCGGTTCCTCCCGGCCACGAAGGCCATGCCGAAGGAGATGCTCCCCATCGTGGACAAGCCCACCATCCAGTACATCGTGGAGGAGATCCTCGCCAGCGGCATCGAGGAGATCCTCATCATCAGCGGTCACGCGAAGCGCGCCATCGAGGATCATTTCGACTCCTCTCCCGAGCTGGAGATGCATCTCTACGAGCACGGGAAGATGGAGCTCCTGAAGGAGATCCAGAAGATCTCCGCCATCACCGTGCACTATGTGAGGCAGAAGCACATGCGCGGCCTGGGCGACGCGATTCTCTGCGCGAAGACGTTCATGGACAACGAGCCCTTCGCGGTCATCCTCGGGGACGACGTGGTCTACACCGACGGGAAGCCCGCGCTGTCGCAGCTCATCGACGTGTACGACCGGACGGGCACCACGGTGCTGGGCTGTCAGGAGGTCGCGCCGGAGGCGGTCTCTTCCTACGGCATCGTGAAGGGCCAAGCCACGGACGATCCGCGTCTCCTCAAGGTGGAGGATATGGTGGAGAAGCCCGCGGTGAACGAAGCGCCGAGCCGCATGGCTGTGCTGGGCCGCTACATCATCACGCCGGACGTCTTCCCCATCCTCGAAGAGACGAAGCCCGGCAAGGGCGGGGAGGTGCAGCTCACCGATGCGCTCCGCGTGATGGCGCACAATGAGAATGTCTATGCCTGCGCTTTCGAAGGCCGCCGGTACGACGTGGGCAGCAAGGAAGGCTTCCTCGAAGCGACCGTGGAGTACGCCCTCCGCCGGGAGGACCTCGGTCCGGACTTCGCGGCGTACCTGAAGCGCCTCGCAAAGACGCTGTAAGAAAAAGCAGAGAGAATAGAAATGAGAAAAGAGCAGAGAACGGTCTCTGCTCTTTTTGCGTGGGGATGTTTTCTTTTAGAGAAGGCGCAGCCCGGCGGCGAGATAGCGCGCGCGGTCCTCCGGGCGGAGGGCGTCGTCAGTGATGATGGGCGGCGCTTCCCGCGAGGAGAAGACCTGCCGCTTCGCCACGCGGTCCAGCTTCGTGGAGTCCATCACGGCGGCGGTCTGCCGGGCCGTGCGGAGGAGGGTCTGCATGATGGGGATCTCTTCGAGGCGGAAGTCCGTGAGGCCCGCTTCGGTGTCCATGGCGTTCACCGAGAGAAAGCACAGGTCGGGATAGACCGCGGCGATCTCCGCAAGGCACGCCGTGCCGCAGGTGGACTGCTCGGGCCCGTCGAGGCGTCCGCCTACGAGGTGCACCGTGCAGCAGGGGCTCGCTGCCGCCGCACACGCCGCGGGGAGATTGTTCGTCACCACCGTGCAGGGGATGGCCGCGCGGGCGAGCTCTCCGGCGAGGATGGTGTTCGTCGTGCCGGAGTTGAGAAAGATCACGTCCCCCTTCTTCACCCATTCGAGGGCCTTGCGGGAGGCGGACTTCTTCTGCTCGATGTTGATGATTTCCCGCCCTTTGAAGGGGTAGAACTGCTCCGCCGGGCGGATGGCCTTCGCGCCGCCGCGGATGTACTGGAGCCGTCCTTCCCGGTCCAGCGCTTTGAGGTCCCGGCGTATGGTGTCCACCGAGACGCCGAGACGCGCGGCGAGCTCTTCCAGCTTCACCACCGGCGCTTCTTCCAGCGCGCGGAGGATGAGGGTCTTGCGTTCTTCCTGGATCATGGGGGCCTCCTTGTGTTTTCCTTTATTGTATGACGAAGCCTGCGGCAGGGCAACGGGCTCTTTGCCGCCTTTTGCCATAACTTACAGAAAACTGCGGCGTTTTTTCGAGAGAAACAGCGGGGAAACGCCGCACGGACGCGGGAAAAAGGGAAAGGCCGGGCATTTCATCGGGCAGGCCGCAGCGGGCCCCCTCGTGCCTCCTTTTTTCTGTAATTGCAATAAGATGCGGTATTTTACGCAAGTTTTGCTATATTTTACGGAAGTTTTTCCCGCCTTTTGCGGAAAACCCACGGACATCCCCTATGATACAGACATCGGGAGGAAGCTCCCAGTGAGAGCGGCGACGCCGCGAAAGGAGAAGACCAATGAAATGGGAAGGGATCATACTGGACTGGGCCGGCACGACGGTGGACTTCGGCTCCATGGCTCCGGTGGAAGTATTTGCAGCGATCTTTGAAGAGGCGGGCGTGCCTGTCACAGAGGCGGAGGTGCGCGGCCCCATGGGCATGCTGAAGCGGGACCACATCGCCGCGATGCTCGCCATGCCCCGCATCCGCGCGGCGTGGGAGGCGGCGTATGGCCGCGTGCCGGACGAGAGCGACCGAGACCGGCTCTACGCCCGGTTCGAACCGATGCTGCTCCAGGTGCTCGCCCGTGGCACGGAGGTGAAGCCCTATGTGCCGGAGACGGCGGCAGAGCTGCGCCGCCGGGGGTACCGCCTGGGCAGCACCACCGGATTCAACGACGCCATGATGGCTCTCGTGGTGCCCTCGGCGAAGGCCGGCGGCTACGAGGCGGATTACTGGATCAGCGCGGACGGCGCGGGCGGACACGGCCGGCCCTATCCGTACATGATCTTCCAGAACATGATGCACTTCGGCTGGTCCGACGTGCGGCGCGTGCTGAAGGTGGGCGACACCGTGGAAGACATCCGCGAAGGACAGCACGCCGGCTGCGCCACCGCGGGCATCGTCATCGGGAGCTCGGTGATGGGCCTCACGAAGGCAGAGTACGAAGCGCTCAGCGCGGAAGAACAGGAAGCGGCCTGCCGGAAAGCGGAGCAGGTCTATCGCGAAGCCGGCGCGGACTACATCCTCCGGGATATCCGCGGACTGCTCGATCTGGCGGAATGACCGCCTGTGGTTCATAAAGGAGAACGCTCATGAAACTCAACAACATGCTCAAAGGGATCGGTATGGCCTGCCTTCTCGGCGCAGCGGCCGCGGGACTCTCCGGATGCGGCGGCAGCGGCAGCAGTGCGCAGAAGACCTTCACCATCGCTTACGCGCCGAACGAATCGACGGAACAGAGCGCCGACGCCCGCGGCGGGATGTCGAAAGACCTCGGAAAAGCCCTCGGCATGGACGTGAAGGAGATCAACGCGTCCGACTACAACGGCATCGTGGAAGCGCTCCGCACGAAGAAAGCGGACATGGCCTACCTCGGCTCGGAAGGCATCGCTCTCGCGAACAAGCGCATGGACGGCAATGTGGACGTCATCGCCATGAAGGCCCCCGGCGGCGACAAGGCGAAAGCGGTGTATCACTCCGTCTTCATCACCCGCTCGGACCGGAGCGACATCAACAGCCTCGAAGACGTGAAAAATAAGAAGATGGCTTTCGTCGACCCCGCCTCCACTTCGGGCAATCTCATCCCCACGGGCATGATCATGAAAGCCTTCCCAGAGGATCATCTGAACGCGGAAGCGCTCCACGTGAACGACGGCTTCTTCCAGTCGGCGATCTACTCGGGCAAGCATCAGGCGAGCATCCAGGCGGTGGCGAAAGGCGACGTGGACGTGGCGGCCGTGTCCGACCAGATCCTTCAGTCGGAATTTGCGAGCGGCAACGTGCAGAAAGACGACATCAAGATCATCGCTTCGTCCGACCCCATCCCGTCGGAAGGGATGATCATCCGCGCCGATATGGACAAGGATCTCCGGGCGAAAGTGACCGATTTCCTCCTCCACTACGACAACGAAGACTATTTCACGAAGGTCATCAAGGTGAAGGGGGCGCGCTTCGCTCCGGCGTCGCTTTCGGACTATCAGCCCATCATCGATCTGAATGAGCTGCTGAGTAAGTAAAAAAAGGCCCGCGCGGGCCGAAGGAGGGACCATGCAGGACGTGCTGCTGCGATTTGACGATGTGAGCAAAGTGTATAAAGGGGCGACGCCCGGGCTCTCCCACGTGTCGTTTGCCATGGACGCGGGGGAATTCGTGGCGGTGATCGGCCCGTCGGGGGCGGGGAAATCGACACTGCTCCGCTCGGTGAACCGCCTGCAGGATATCACCTCCGGGCGCATCCTCATCCGGGGCGAGGACATCTCCCGCGCCTCGGGCAGGAGGCTCCGGGCGATGCGCGCGGGGATCGGCATGATCTTCCAGAATTACAATCTGGTGTACCGCCTCTCGGCCATCCAGAACGTGCTCCACGGCCGGCTGGGCCACATGCCCGCGTGGAAAGGCGCGCTCGGCCTCTTTTCGGAAGAGGATAAGGAAAAGGCGGCAGCGCTCCTCGAGGAGATCCAGATGGGGGACTTCTTAAATGCTCGGGCGTCGGACCTCTCGGGCGGACAGAAGCAGCGCGTGGGCATCGCCCGGGCGTTCATGCAGGAGCCGGAGCTCCTCCTCTGCGACGAGCCCATTGCCTCCCTCGATCCGTCCAGCGCGAAGATCATCATGGAAATGCTCCGGGCGATGATCCGCCGCCGTCACATGGGGTGCATCACCATCCTGCACCAGATCGAAGCGGCCAGGACCTACGCGGACCGCATCATCGGCCTGCGCCGGGGGCAGATCGTCTTCGACGGGCCGCCGGAAGCGCTCACCGACGCCGCGGTGGAGGCCATCTACGGCGCGCCCGCTGCCGATCTTCTCAGAAAGGAGCGCGCGTCATGACCGGGCAGGAACGGTCCGTGTGCCGCGCCATGGCGGGGATCCTTCTCCTCTCCTTCCTCATCGCCACGTACTACACGGGCTTCGATCCCATGGAGGTGCTGCTCCACCTGGGAGAAGCGTGGACCTTCTTCAGCGAAGATTTCCTGCCGCCCCGCTTCCAGCTGACGCCGGTCATTCTTGAGAGCCTTGCCGTGACGGCGGCGCTGGCGGTCTCCTCGGCGACCACCGCGGCCGTGGCGGCGGCTTTTGCGGCGGTGCTGGGCAGCGACCTCCTCTCTCCCTCGAAAGCGCTGGCGGCGTCCGTGCGCGGCGCAGCCACCTTTCTCCGCAATATCCCCACCCTCGTGTGGGCGTTCATCCTCTTCTCCTCCCTCGGCGTGGGGACGGGCGTGGGCTTCGTGGCCCTCTTCATCACGAGCTTCGCCTTCCTCACGCGCACCTTCATCGAGGTGATCGACGAGATCCCCGTGGGCGTGGTGGAGAGCCTCGCCGCGGTGGGCGCGCCCTTCTGGGTGCGGGTCTTCCAGTGCGTCTTCCCGGCGTGCGTATCCGGATTCATCGCGTGGTACCTCTACTCGCTGGAGGTGAATATCCGCTCGTCCACCGTGGTGGGCATGGTGGGCGGCGGGGGCATCGGCATGGTGCTCCTGTCGTATTTGAAATCCTTCAAGTACGCCGAAGCGTCCGGCGTCATCCTCATGATCGCGGTGATCGTCATCCTCGTGGACCGGCTCACCGATCTCCTCAGAAAGAAGGCGGCAGCATGATGGAACATTCCGATACGGCAGCGGCAGCCCCGATCCGTCGGCGCGGCGGGCGCATCGACATCTCTGTGGCGGGAGGCGGCCATTTTCTCTCGTGCTTCCTCGCCGGGGCAGCGGCGCTCTCACTGGCGTCCCTGTGGATCCTCGGCGTGGACTGGGGGCGGCTCGCCTCTCGCGCGGGCGACGTGGGGCTCATCTTCTGGCGGATGGCCCACTTCACGCTGGACCACGTAGACTTCACCCTCCTCTCCTTTGCGGACACCTTCTCCATCATGGTGCTCGCCACGGTGTACAGCCTCGGGCTGGGCCTCCTCTTCGGGCTCCTCGCCGCGCGAAACATCACCGGCCCGGTCCTCTCGGCGGCGGTGAAAGCATTCTTCACCTTCCTTCGGGCCGTGCCTACGCCGGTGTGGGTGCTCCTCGCGCTGGTGTGCTTCGGCTTCGGTCCCGTGGCGGGCATCACCGGCCTTGCGGTGCACACCACGGCGTTCTTCACGAAATCCTTCGCCCAGGCCTTCGAAGACGTGCCGGAAGACACGGTGGACGCTCTCCGGGCCCTCGGCGCGGGAAAGCCCGCCGTCATCGCCTGCGCCATACTGCCCACGGCGGCGACCCAGCTCATCACATGGACGGCGCTGCGCTTCGAGATCAATTTCGCCGAATGCGCCATCCTCGGCATGGTCGGCGCAGGCGGCATCGGCTTTGCCATCTCCACCGCCATCCAGAACTACGACTACGGCGAGGCGGGGCTGGCAGTCTTCCTCGTCTTCCTCTTCGCCTTCGCCATGGAGCGGGGCTTCCTGTATGTGAAACAAGTGATCAAATAAAGAGGTGCCTTATGGAATTTTACAATCCTGTGCATATTTTCGCCGACCCGGGCGCGCTGGCCGACTTGGGGCGCATCGCCTCCCGCTGGGCGCGGCCCGGCTCCCGCATCCTCCTCATCACCCGGGGCATGGACTTCGCGGAGAGTCCCGTCCACCGCATCCTCACGGAGGCCCTGGCCCTCTACGACGTGCGGGAAGAAGAGTTCGCCCTCTCCAATCCCGACGTGATCGACATCGCGGCGCTCCTTGCGAAAGTGCGCGGCCGGGCGTACGATCTCATCATCGCCGTGGGCGGCGGCAGCGTCATGGACGCGGCGAAGACGCTCGCAGCGGCGCTCCACACGGACATCGCCAGCACCGACGACCTGCGCCGGTTCATACAGCAAGGGGAGACGCGGCCCATCCCGCTCACCCCGTGGATCGGCGTGCCCACCACCTCCGGCACCGGCTCCGAAGCCACCCCGTGGGCCACCGTGTGGGACCGGGAAAAAGAATGCAAGATGTCCTTCTCCCATCCGGACAATTTCGCCGCCGCCGCCGTCATCGATCCCCTCTGCACCGTCACGTGCCCTCTGTCGCTCACCATTTCCTCCGCCCTCGACGCCGCGGCCCACGCCACCGAGTCCTACTGGTCCCGCCGCACCAGCGAAGTGACCCGCGCCTTCTCCCTCCTGGCCATCCGCCTCATCCGCACCTACCTCCCTGCGCTCGTCGCCTCTCCCCGGGACGAGAGCCTCCGGGAGACCATCGGGAAAGCCAGCCTCTACGCGGGCCTGGCCTTCAGCAACACGAAGACCACCGTGTGCCACTCCGTGTCCTATCCCATCACGGAAAAATTCGGCGTCCCCCACGGCGCGGCGGTGGCCCTCACCCTGGGCGACTTCATGGCCTACAACGAGCGGGCCATCCCCGACCTTCCCGCGCTCCTCGCGGCGTGGCAATGCGAGAGCCCGGCGGACGTGAAAGAGTGGATCTTCGCCATGCTCCGCGAAGGCGGCTTCGCTACCACCCTCCGCGGCTGCGGCATCGGCGAAGAAGACCTCCCCTACATCACCGCCCACGCCTTCACCAAAGGCCGCGCGGACAACAACCCCGTCCCCGTCACCGAAGAAGCCGTCACGGCCATCCTGCGCGCGCTCTATTGAGAAACAAAATAAAAAGCCCCATATCCACGGCGGATGCAGGGGCTTTTATCGTTATAATGAGAAATAAAGGAAATCATTTTTCTTCCGGCGCTTCGAGGGTCTTGTTGCATTGACCGCGGCAGCGGGCGATAAGGAGGACCCACAGGGAGAGGAGGACGCCGGCGCGCATGCCCATGGTGAAGTCGGTCCAGAAAGTGAGCTTGTCATCGGGCTTGCGGCAGAATAGTTCGAAGAGGGTGAGGAGCGTCGCGCAGACGGCGAAAAGGATGCGGGATTTCATGGGAAGACCTCCTTTGCAACACAGGTTTTTTCTTATTATAATCCGCGGCGCGCTCTTTCGGCAGAGAAAAAGAGAAGAAAGGAAGGAGAAATATGGAAAAATGGGAACGGCGGCCGTTTTTGCAGCGGGTGGCGGCGGAGAATGAGGCGCTCCTCGCCCGCGGCTGGTATGAGGCAGCGGGGCGGCGGCACGTCTTTTCGCCCCGCATCAGGGAGTGCCGGTATTACCCGGAGGAGGCGCACGCAGCGCTCGTCGCGCGGGCGATGGCGGCGCGGACGGAGAGGCGGGCGACGATCGCCGTGACCGCCGGGGACACCATGGCCCATGCGGAGGCGGCGGTGCTGAATTTCGCGGACGCCTATACGCCGGGCGGGGCGTACCTGGCGGGGAGCGCCGCGCAGGAGGAGTGTCTCTGCCAGGAGAGTACGCTCTACGCGTCGCTCACGTCGGAGACGGCCGCGCCGATGTATGAGGCAAACGGCGCGCGGCGGGGCCCGGAGGGGGACGGCTTTCTCTTCTCGCCCCATGTGGAGATCTTCCGCGCGCCCATGGAGGAGGGGTACGCGCTCCTTCCTGAGCCGCGGGCGTGCGCGGTGATCACGTCGGCCGCGCCGGACCTGTCGTCTTCTTCGCGGGGCCTTTCGTCGGAGGCGGTGCGGGCCGTCGTGCGGCGGCGCATGCGGGCGTGGCTCGCGGCGGCGTGGGCGGAGGGATGCCGGTCGCTCACCCTCGGCGCGTGGGGGTGCGGTGTCTTTGGACACGACGCGGCGGATATGGCGGCGAATTTCCGGGCGGTGCTCATCGATGAGGGCTTCCAGTCCCTCTTCGATACGATCGTCTTCGCGGTGTATGCGGAGGACGCGGCGGGGCGGTACAATCTGGCGGCGTTCCGCGAAGCTTTCGGGGACTGAGGAAGAGAAAGGAAAGGGACGGGGCGGCCCGTCTTTTTCTTCTGCGAAGAGCAATAAAAAAACAGCATCCATGAGAATGCTGCGTCGTTTCTTATTCGGGCGTGCCTTTGTAGGTGACCACGTCGGAGAGAGGCTTCCGCGGGGTGTGGGGGACTTCCTTGTCCGTGTAGCCCAGCGCGAGGGCGGCCACGGGCTCGCCTTCCACGCCGAGGTAGTCCTTCAGCTCGTGATAGGCGAAGTAGATGTCGCAGGTCCAGAGGCTGCCTATGCCGTTGTCCGTGGCGGCGAGGGCCATGTTCTGCATGGCGGCGGCGACGGACTGGATGTCGCTGGACTCCTTGAGCGCTTCGGCGGTGTCTTTCTCATAGGCGAGGTCGTAGCCGAGGGCGTTCAGCGCGAAGATGAGGCACGGCGCCTGCTCGAGCACGCGGGTGGTGTACACGGCGCTGGGGATGAACTGCGGGTACTTGGAGAAGATGCCCTCTCCCGCGCGGTTCTTCCGGATGCCTTCCTTCATGCAGCGGATGACGCTCTTCCGTTCCGCGCCCTGCACGACGACGAAGCGCCAGGGCTGCTGGTTCTTTTCAGAGGGGGCTTTGATGCCCGCCGTGAGGATGTCTTCGAGCACGTCCGCCGGGATGTTCTTTTTGATGAAGTGGCGGATGCTTTTGCGGTTGTAGATCGCGTCGATCAATGTTCTGCGCTCCTTTGCGGAAATTAACACTTGCAATTATAAACAATGACTTACTGATATGCAAGGAAGAAATGGGGAAACCCGCGATTTTTCCGCAGGCAGCGGGCCGGTGTCTGTTATAATGAAAACGACTGTATAACAAAGGGGGAAGAAACGATGAATGGAGGGAGCCTGGCAGCGGGACATCTGGCGGCGGCGCTGACGATCCTCGTGTGGAGCGTCACCTATATCTCCACGAAGGTGCTGCTCGCGTCGTATCAGCCCATCGAGATCCTGTTCACCCGCTTTTTTCTCGGCTTCTGCGTGCTCTCGCTGGTGTGTCGGTCGCGCATCCATTTCCGGCCGTGGCGGGAGGAGCGGCTCTACATGGCGGCGGGGCTGGCGGGGGTGACGCTGTATTTCCTCTTTGAAAATATGGCGCTCGTCTATTCGCAGGCGTCGAACGTGGGGATGATCGTGGCGGCGGCGCCCATGCTCACGGCCATCGCGGCGCGGCTCTTCCTCCGGGAGGAGCGCATCGGCCTCTTCTTCTGGGTGGGCTTCGCCTGTGCCATGGCGGGGATCGCGCTCATCTCCTTCGCGGGGGCGGCGGAGCTCTCCCTGAATCCGCTGGGGGATCTGCTCGCCTTCTGCGGGGCGCTCTCGTGGGCGTTCTACTCGGTCTTCACGAAGAAGCTCTCCGCCTTCGGCGAGCCCGCGGCGGCGGAGACGCGGCACATTTTTTTCTACGGGCTGCTCTTCATGGCGCCTGCGATGTACGCCATGGATTTCCGGCTGGGGCTTGCGCGGCTGGCGGACCCGGTGAATCTGGCGAATCTCCTCTTCCTGGGCGTGCTCGCTTCGGCGCTGTGCTTCGCCACGTGGGGCTTTGCGGTGCACCGCATCGGCGCGGTGCGCACGGCGGCATACATCTACGCGGGGCCGGTGGTGACGGTGGCCTGCGCGGCGGCGGTGCTGGGCGAGCACATCACGGGGACCGCGGCCGCCGGGATGGCGCTCACTATGGCGGGGCTCTTCATCTCGCAGTGGCTCCCGCAGCTCCTGGGGAGGCGGTCATGACGGGCGCGCGGGGGCGGGGCGTCTTCCTCGCCGTCTTCGGGTCCGTCCTCTGGGGCGCCTCGGGCATCGCCGGGCAGGTGCTCCTGCAGGACAAAGGCGTCACCGCGGAGTGGCTCTCGGCGGCGCGCATGATCGGCGCGGGCCTCCTCCTGCTCCTGCTGGACGGAGCGCGCCACGGGGGCGACATCTTCTCCATCTGGCGCAGCCGGGGGGATGCGGTGCGGCTCCTCCTCTTCGGCGTGGTGGGCATGGTGGGCGTGCAGTATACCTATTTCGCGGCCATCGCCCTGTCGAACGCCGCCACGGCGACGATCCTCCAGTACACCATGCCCATCCTGGTGCTCCTCTGGACGGCTTTCACCGAGCGGAGGCGTCCCACGGCGCGGGAAGTGCTGGCTCTTACGCTCGCCGTAGGCGGCACCGTGCTCCTCGTGACGCACGGCACGTGGGGGACGCTCGCCGTCTCGGCGGGGGCGCTCTTCTGGGGCCTCCTCTCCGCAGTGGGCGCGGCCTTCTACACCATACAGCCCAAAGGCATCATCCGCCGGTGGCGGTCCTCCCTCGTGGTGGGCTGGGGCATGCTCGTAGGGGGCCTCTTCCTCACCCCCATTGCCGGGCTCTTCTCGCCGCCCGGCCTCTGGGACGGAGAAGCCCTCGCGGCGCTTGCCTTCGTCATCGTCTTCGGCACGGCGGCCGCGTTCGCTCTCTACATCTCCAGCGTGGCCTACATCGAGCCTGCCGAGGCGAGCCTTCTCAATTCTATGGAGCCCCTTTCGTCCATCCTCTTCTCCGTGACCCTCCTCGGCATGACCTTCGGCACCGCCGAGCTCGCCGGCGCGGCATGCATCCTCTGCGCCGTGCTCTCCGTGACGCGGGGGAAGACCTGAAATTTTGCAGAAAACAAAGCAGCTTCCTTTCTTCGGGGAAGCTGCTTTGTTTTGGGAAGATGCATGCTTTGGGAAATGGGCCTTCGCGGCGCTCATACGGCCGCGCCGCAGAGGAGCTCCTCTATGTCCCATGAAAAAACACGCTGCTTCGTGGGGAAACGAGGCAGCGCGTGGGGATCAGAGCTCTCCGTTGAGCTCTTTCTCCGCATCGCCGGGCCGGGCGAGCCAGGCCACGATGGAGGGGTAGGTCTCCTGCATGTGGTACACGATGAGGTTGAGGGTCATGCGGATCATCGCCGGGTCGAAGTGGTCGTCCCGGGCGGAGAGGCATACATCGAGGTAGAGGCCCCCTTCTTCGTTCATGGCGTATTTGAAGAAGGCGTGCCGCGCGTTGAGGCTCCGGAGAAATTCGAGGAACGCCGGCTCGTCTGCGGCGCCGGGGACGCGGTCCCCCAGGTGGCAGCGGACGATGGTGTAGATGCTGTTGTCGGTCATGACCGCGCAGAGCAGGCGATAGTCGCCCGCGGGGATGGCGGTGATGTAGATGACGGTGTCGGATTCATTGTGAAGGGCGCGCTTGTGGAAGAAGTTCAGATTTTCTTTCGCGAGATACGCGTCGAAGAGTTTTTCTTTTTCATTTTTGCGGAATGGGATCGCGTCTGCCATGGGAGCCTCCTTGCTCGGTAATGTGATTTTCCTTCATTATAATATGGCCGCCGGCGGAAAGGAATGGGGCGGCTTCATTTCATGAGGATGAGCACGCCCAGGATGTAATTCACGGTGATGATGAGCGGGCGGATGACGCGCTCGGCCCGCTCTTTGCCGAGGCGGTCTAAGAGAGGCGGCGCGGCGATGGCGCCGGCGATGGTGCCGGAGGCAAGGTAGCCCACGAGCCGCCAGTCGATGTGCCCGATAGCCAGGTGCGTGAGGAAGCCCGCCGTGGACATGACGGCGATGACCGTCACGGACGTGCCCACCGTGCGGAGGGCCGGGCAGCGGAGGAGAAAGAGCGCCGCGGTGATGGGACCGCCGCCGGAGAGGCCGATGGCGCCGGTCATCACGCCGGAGAGGAGGCCGAAGGCGGACGCTTCCCAGAATTCTTTCCGCGAGAGGCGTTCCCCGGGGCGGCGGAGAGGCGCGCCTCTCTGACGGACGAGGGTCCAGAGCATCTGCGTGGAGAGGATGAGGAGGAGCGCGCCGGAGATGAGGTAGTAGATGCCCTCCGGGATGTAGGCGGAGACCCACGTGCCGAAGACGGTGCCCACGAGAGCGCTCGCCAGAAGCAGCCCCATGAGGCGCAGGTCCACGTGGCCCGCGCGGAAATGGCCGAGCGCGCCCACGAGCGTGGTGGGGATGATCGTCGCCAGCGACGTGGAAGCGGCCAGCTCCGGCGGCACCCCGCAGAGCGCCGTGAGCACCCCCACATAGATCGCCCCGCCTCCGCCGCCAAAGGAAATGACGAGGAGTCCCGCAAGAAACCCGATGACAGGAAGAAATTCGACAGGCACAGAGAGCCTCCTTCCTGAAAAACAAATACCCAGGCCAATGCAGCCTGCACGGAAAGCTTTGATGACATTCCCTTCGCACGATGGCCCCGCTTCGTCTGCTGCCCTTGGCGCGCCGAAAATGAGCCCCGCACCGACAGCGTCGAAGCCGCTTCTCATCGCGTTGCGGTCCCGCATCTTCATGAGGAATTACGAAACTATAAGGGATGTGCATTCAAAGAATGCACGACCCAAGCCCAGCACTGGTGCAGCTTCCCCGCCCGTTTGAACGGAGGCCGACCCGCAGGGGAAGATTTGACGGCCCGGAGCGCCCGGACGGAATGACTGTCTGAGTGAGCGCAGCGAGCGAGTTTCATTCCGTCAGCGGAGGGCGGGCAAATCTTAGGCCGGAGTGATCGGGCGGCGCCCTTCCTTCTTTGCTTCGTTTCTTCCTTTGGCGGCGAAGGAAGAAATGAAGCGACCATGGAGCTCGCGCTCCAAAAACGGGAACAGTCGTACATGAGAGAAACGCAGTCTCCGTGATGTGGGTCCGCACCCTCATGAGGAGAAACGTCCCCTTCGAAAATGCGCCCCGCACCGACAGCTTATAAATCATTCGCGTCGTGATGTGCGCCTCGTGCGAGTGAGGCCCAAAGCAGGCTCCGCGCGGTGGGGGACCCTCCGCCTCGCCTGCCCTGCGGGAGGACTTCCTCCCCGCGCGCCTCGGAGGGGAGCTCCGATCTTTTTCTCATGAAAGTCCTCTGACGCTTCCTCCGCCGCGGGCGGTCTGAAAAAGGGCTTTCGTCCCGCGCGGCCCCGCGCGTTCCCGCGGATGCGGCGGACCGCCGCAGCGGCGAGAGGAAATTTTTCCTTATTATATACTCTCTGCGGGCCGATGTCCCGCCCCTTGCGGCGGCCGCGTCCATCGAGTAAGATGGAGCGTACACATCGAAGGGAGGATGCCAATGAAACAGAGGTCGGTCACGCTGGGGATCTTCGCGGCCATGGCGGCGGCGATCCTCTTCACGGGGATGGACGTGTTCGTGAAGGCGCTCTGGCGGCTGAGCTCGGGGGAGCTCACCTTCCTCCGCGGGGCCATCGGCCTGCTCTTCCTGCCTTTCATCGCGCGGCAGGAGGCGCGGCCGGTCTTCTCCGGGAAGGACACGGCGCTCCTGCATCTGCGGGGCCTCACTGGCGGTCTCGGCATCCTCCTCTTCTTCGTTTCTCTCAAGGGCCTCACGCTGGGGGACGCGGAGATATTGACGGAGCTCTCGGCGTTCTTCATGTGCTTCCTCGCGCCGATCTTTTTGAAGAACGATCCCGGCGGCCACGTGGCGCTGCCTCTTGCGATCATCGCGGCGGGGGCGGCGTGCGTCATGCAGGTGTGGGATTTCCAGTCGTTCAACAGCTACGCTCTCGTGGGGCTCCTGTCGGCGCTCTTCTCCGCCGGGGCCTACATCTGCATCGGGCGGCTCACCGAGGAGCCCGGGCGGCACTCGGGGACGGAGCTGGTCTTCTATTTCCAGTTCTACAGCATGCTCGGCGGGGCGGCGATGCTCCCCTTCACGGGCTTCGTCTGGCCCTGCGGCATCGAGTGGCTCTGGGTGCTGGGCCTTTCGGTGACGGCCATCACCGCACAGATGGCGTTCACCTGGGGCTGCCAGCACGTGCACTCCCTCATCATCTCTTTCGTGATGTACACGGCCATCCTCTTCCACATCCTCGCGGGGTGGCTCTTCTGGGGCGAGGTGCTCACGGTCTGGTCGTGGCTGGGCGGCGCGGCCATCGTGG
Source organism: uncultured Veillonellaceae bacterium (assembly GCA_949286115.1). Taxonomy (GTDB): domain Bacteria; phylum Bacillota; class Negativicutes; order Veillonellales; family Dialisteraceae; genus UBA1822. The sequence continues at coordinate 34,552 of CASEBK010000045.1, forward strand.
GCGGCAGCGCTCTCCTCCTCTGGCGGACGCGCTGAAGCCGCGGAAATACGGCGTTTTTCATTGACAGGGGAAGGCGCTTTTATTATAATTAGTCTATTACAGTGTGCAGAGATGACACTGCCATGGCAGAAGTAAGGAGGTGTGACACATGGCAAAAATGACGTTCCAGCCGAACAATACCTGGAGAAAACGTACCCACGGCTTCCGCGCCCGCATGAAGACCCGCGCAGGCCGCATCGTGCTGAAGAGAAGAAGAGCAAAAGGCAGAAAGGTACTGAGTGCCTGATCGTACGATGGACGGGGAAAGAATACGGTATACGCTCCCCCGGGAGTCCCGCATCCGCCGCAATGGGGATTATCGCAGGATCTACGCCCGGGGGAAGCGTTTCAACAATCGGGCGGGCCTTCTGTATGTGGTGAAGGCTTCCGGGAGGCCCACGCGGATCGGCTTCGTGACGACGAAGAAGATCGGCCACGCCTTTGCGCGCAATCGGGCGCGCCGCCTGATGAAGGAAGTGTACCGTCTCCACCGGCATGAGCTCGCCGGGGGACATGAGGCGGTCTTCCTGGCCGGTTCCTTCCTGACCCGCGCTTCCTATCAGGAGGCGGAGAAAGCCGTCCTCGCTCTGTGGCGTAAAGCCGGAATGATGGAGGCCCGAGAATGAAAGCGTTCCTGATCGGAGCGATCCGTTTCTATCAGAGATATCTTTCACCGCTCAAGCCCCCGTGCTGCCGGTTCGTGCCGACGTGCAGCGAGTATGCGCTGGAAGCAATTCAAAAATATGGTCCTGTCAAAGGCAGCTGGCTCGCAGTCAAACGGATCTCGAAATGCCATCCTTTTCACAAGGGAGGCTACGATCCCGTACCGTGAGGGGTTGCTTTTTCTTTTTTCGTATTTTGCCTCCGCCCGGCAGATGAAATCCAGCCTGCCCGGCGCGGCGGCTTTTCCCGAAGGAAAACGCGCACGGCGCGATACATGCGGATGAAATAAAGGCCGCGTAAGGAGTAAACAGAACTATGTCAGATTTTCAGATCCCGATCCTGGCCCAGCTCGTGGGGCTCCTCGCCGACTGGATGCGCATCGCGCTCCAGTTCTGCTACGAGATGTCGAGCGACTTCGGCTTCCCGAGCTACGGCGTGGCGATCATCGTGCTGACGATCCTCATCAAGATCGTCCTCCTGCCGCTTGCGGTGAAGCAGATCCGCTCCATGAAGGGCATGCAGGAGCTGCAGCCGAAGATCCAGGAAATACAGAAAAAATACAAGGGCGACCGCGCCAAGATCAGCGCGGAGATGCAGAAGCTCTACCGGGACAACCACGTGTCTCCCCTGGCGGGGTGCCTGCCGCTCCTCATCCAGATGCCGTTCCTTGTTTCCATCTACTATGCCCTGCAGGGCTTTGCTTATGACCCGGCTCACGAGAGCTTCCTCTGGCTGGAGAGCCTCGCCGCGCCGGATGCTACGTACATCCTGCCGGTGCTCTCCGCTCTCTCCACGTGGGTGATCTCCTGGCAGACCACGCCGAAGAACGTGCAGGGCTCTCAGAAGACGATGCTCTACATCATGCCGCTCTTCATCGGCTACATCAGCCTGTCTTTCCCGAGCGGCCTGGTCATTTACTGGGTGGTGTGCAACATCTTCCAGCTGGTGCAGCAGACCATCATGTTCCGCGGAGAGATGAAGGATAAGCTGTCGGCGAGCCGCAAAGGGATCGTCACCATCCATACCCCCCGCCGCCCCGCGGAAAAGAAGCCCGCCAAGAAAGCGCCCGTGAAGAGCGCGAAGGCGGAGAAGGAGGAAGCGGACCGGAAGGCGAAGGCCGCTGCGAAGAAGGCGGAGAAGAAGGCCCGCGCGAAGGCCGCCGCCGAAGCAAAGGCCGCGGAAGAGGCGAGAGCCGCCGAAGAGACGGAAGCGAAGCCGGACGAAGCGCCGGCCGAGGTCCCGGCAGAAAAAGAAGCGCCGGCCGCTCCCGTGACGCAGGACGCGGAGAAGCCCGCTGAGACGGCAGCTGCTCCCGCAGAGGAGACCGCAGGAAAAGAGGGACAGCGATGAAAACAGTACGAGTCACAGGTAAGACGGTGGAGGACGCCGTCGCGGAGGGCCTCTCGCAGCTGGGCATCTCCCGGGAAGAAGCGATCGTCCACGTCGTAGAAGAACCGTCGGGCGGCCTCTTCGGGCTGCTCCGCCGGAAACAGGCCGTGGTGGACGTGAGCTGCATGGACGGCGAGAGCGAAGCGAAAGCGTTCCTCGACCAGCTCGCCCAGGAAGGGCGGGAAGCCGCCGCGAAGGCAAAGGCAGAGAACGCCGCCGCCTCCCGCACCGCGCAGGAAGACAAAGCGCCGCAGGCACAGGAAGCGCCCGCCGCGGAAGAAGCGCCGGCGGAAGAGCCCTCCGAAGCGCCGCAGGAAGAAGCGCCGGAGACGGCAGAGGCTGCTGAAGCCGCGGAAACGGAAGCGATCTCTGAGACCGCGGAAGAGGAAGAGCCGGCAGACGAGAGCGCCGCTCCCCGGCGGGAAGAGCGTCCTTTCTCGCAGGACGAGCAGAACGCCACCGCCGAAGAAGCGAAGAAATTCCTCGCCGGCGTTTTCAAAGGCATGGGCCTCGACGTGACCATGGAGAAAATGACCAACGAAGAGCGCATCCTCCTGAACCTCCGCGGCAAAGGGCTGGGCATCCTCATCGGCAAGCACGGCCAGACGCTGAACGCGCTCCAGTACCTGACGAACCTCGCCGCCGGACGGCTCTACCATCATCGGTACTTCGTCATGCTCGACGTGGAGAATTATCGCGCCCGCCGGGAGCAGACCCTCACGGCGCTCGCCCGCCGTCTCGCTGACAAGGCGAAGCGCACCGGCCTGCCCGTAGAGCTCGAACCGATGGAGCCGGGCGAACGGCGCATCATCCATCTGGCGCTCCAGCACGACCCCGACATCGCCACCGACAGCGAAGGGGAAGGCTCGTATCGCCACGTGGTGATCCACGTGAAATAACGGAAAGGCAGCGGATAGACCGCTGTCTTTTTCTTTTGGAGAAAACGGCCGCGTCGGAAATAAGCTCCGCGCTGACAGTTTCGCCAACATTTGCTTCGTGATGTGGGGCTGCACCCCTGTGAGACGATACGGGACCAAAGGAAATGTGCATTTGAAAAATGCACGACACAAATATCGCTGGTTCAGGACACCCGCCCGTTTGAACGGAGCCCGGTGCCCGAAGGGAGAAAAATTGGCCGGTGGCGTCAGCCGGAGCGACTGTTTGAGCGAGCGCAGCGAGCGAGTTTCGCGGAGGGTAGTGACCGGCCAATTTTTCAGGGCGAAGTGATCGGGCGGCGCCCTTCCTTCTTTGCTTCATTTCTTCCTTCGGCGGCGAAGGAAGAAATGAAGAGACCATGGAGCTCGTGCTCCTAAGACGGGAACAGTCGTAAATGAGAGCAACGGTTTCTTCGTGATGTAGGTCCGCACTGACTGTGCGAAAGAGCGGCCTTGGCGGGCGGGGAGCTGTCCCCAGGCTGGGCTTGGGACGCGCATCTTCCAATGCCTATCCCCTTTGCTCACGTCACCCCTCATAGGGGAGCGGACCTACATCACGATTCGAATGCCCTCGAAATTTTCGGTGCAGGACGTATCTTCAAAGAAAAGGTGTGATTCAGGTACGATCTCTTCATGCTGTGAACCCGCATCGCCTGTGCGAAGGAGCGGCCTTTGCTTGCGGGGAGGCCATGCCGGAAGGAATGGATAGAAAGGATCTTATGAACGCATTCGCAGAAAAATTAAAGGGCGAGCCCTTTCTCGTGCTGGACGGAGCGCTCGCTACCGAGCTCGAGCGGGCGGGCTTCGACACGTCCGGCGCGCTCTGGTCTGCCCGGGCGCTGGCGGACGCGCCGGACCTCATCCGCCAGGTACACCGGTCGTACCTCGAAGCGGGGGCGGACGTCATCACCACGGCGAGCTATCAGGGGACGATTCCCGGTTTCCTCGCCGCGGGGTACAGCCGCCGCGAGGCGGAGGCGCTGCTCCGCCGGTCGGTGCGCCTCGCGAAAGACGAGCGGGACCAGTGGGAAGCGCGCACGGGACGGCGGGCGCTCGTGGCGGCGTCCATGGGGCCTTATGGCGCGTACCTGGCGGACGGCTCGGAGTATCGCGGGCGGTACGGCCTCTCCCGGGCGGCGCTGGCGGCGTTTCACCGGGAGAGGCTGGCGATCCTCGCGGAGGAAGGGCTGGACCTCTTCGCCTTCGAGACGGTGCCGGACCTCGCCGAGGCGGAGGCGGTGGGAGATGTGCTCGCGCCGTATCCTCCGGGCTGCGCGTGGATCTCTTTTTCCTGCGCGGACGGATGCCGCACCTCGGCCGGAGACGACGGAGGAGACTGCGCAGCGGTGCTGAAGGACATTCCGCAGTTCGCGGCGCTCGGTGTGAACTGCACCGCGCCCGCCGCTGTCGCGCCGTTCCTTCGCCGTATGCATGAGCGCACGGCCCTGCCCCTTGCGGCGTATCCGAACTCCGGCGAAGTGTGGGACGGGGCGGAGCGGCGGTGGACAGGACGGCCGGCCGATCTGGCGGCGCTTGCGCCATCGTGGCACGCCGCGGGGGCCCGGCTCATCGGCGGCTGCTGCCGCACCACACCGGAGACCATCCGCGCCATCGCCGCCGTGCGGGACCGCATGAGGGAGACGGCCTCATGACCTGGCTCCTCACCGGCGCGTCCCACACGGGGAAGACCGCCCTCGCCGCGCGGCCTTGATGAAACAAAACCGCTCGCAGGCGCAAAAAAAGAAGGACCCCGCAGGGTCCTTTTTTCGTGCTATTTTCTAAAACAGCTTCTCCGCCAGAAGGCACGCCAGACGGGCGAGGCCCTCCGCGTCCTCTTCGTCGAAGCGGCCCTTCGTGCGGCTGTCGATGTCGATCACGCCGAAGAGCGCGCCCCCGTCCATGAGAGGCACCACGATCTCCGAGGCGGACGAAGCGTCGCAGGCGATATGATTCGCGCAGGCGTGGACGTCCGCCACGATCTGCGTGCGCCGCTCGGCCGCCGCCGTGCCGCACACCCCGCGGCCCATGGCGATCTCCGCCACCGCGGGCTTTCCCTGAAAGGGACCCAGCACGAGGCGGCCCCGCTTCAGGAGATAGAAGCCCGTCCAGCTCACGTCGGGCAGGAAAAGTTTCAGCAGAGCCGCCACATTGGCCAGCACCGCCACGGCGTCGTCCGTCTCGCGGGCCATGGCCGCCGCCGTCTCATACACCGCGTCGTAGAGCTCGTCCTTCGTCTGGAAATACCGTTTCTCGATGTCCATGCTACGCCCCCGTGTGCCAGAGCAGCACCACATTCATCAGGAAGAGCGCCGTGGATACCCGCTTCATGAGGAGCCCCTTGCGGATCTTCGCGCGTCCGTCCTCATCCCCGTCGATGAGCCCTTCGATGCGCCAGCATTCGCCCATGTGCCAGGCGATGAGCGGCACGATGAGGAGCGTCGCCCCCCACATGTCCCCGCCGAGGGAGAGCACGCCGGAAATGTTGGACGCCCACGACAGGAGCCACAGCGACCAGCCGAGGTACCCCACATAGTAGCACCACATGTACCGCCGGCTCCGGGCATATTTCTTCTCCAGCTGCTGGACGCACGCCGCGCCCCACCACAGTGCCGCCGCGGCGAGCCCCGCCGCCTCCAGCCACGATGTATCGAACATAGTCCGCTCCTTTCTTTTTTCCCTATTGTAGCATAGAAACGGCGCCGCGCCGAAACCTCCGCGTTTCTTGTAAACTTTTCGCGAGAAACGCAGTTGACGAAATGGATCGTTTACTCTATACTACATCATAAAGTAACAATGCGCCCGAGGGCGCGTAGGAGGGACCATCATGGAAAGCATCTGTGCTGAGATCATCGCGCTCGCCGAGAAAGTCATCGGCGGGGGCGCCATTACTGAAGACGAAGCGAAGCGGCTCATCCGCACGAAAGACGAGGACACCATGCTCCTCCTCGCCATGGCCGACAAGATCCGCCAGAAATACTGCGGCAGCGCCGTCGATTTCTGCGCCATCCTGAACGCGCGGAGCGGCCACTGCCCGGAAGACTGCAAATTCTGCGCCCAGTCCGGCCACTACAAGACCGGGGCGAAAGTATACCGCCTGCTCCCCGAAGAGGAGATCCTCGCCGCCGCGCGGAAAGCGAAAGAGGCGGGAGCCGTGCGCTTCTCCCTCGTCACCAGCGGCCGCAATCAGGACAACCCGCACGAATTCGACGAGATCGTGGACGTGGTGAAGAAGATCCACGACCAGGTGGGCCTCGAAGTGTGCTGCTCCCTCGGCCTCATCACCGCCGAACAGGCAAGGCGTCTGAAAGAGGCAGGCGTCACGCGCATCCACTGCAACATCGAGACCGCGCCGTCCTACTTCCCGAAGATCTGCACCACCCACACCTTTGGCGACAAAGACGTGATCATCCGCGCCGCGCAGCAGGCGGGCATCCGCGTCTGCTCCGGCGGCATCATCGGCCTGGGCGAATCCCTCGACCAGCGCGTGGAGATGGCCTTCACCCTGAAGAAGATGCATATCGACTCCATCCCGCTCAATATCCTGAACCCCGTGCCGGGCACGCCATTCTATTCGAACCGGCGCCTCCCGCCGCTCGAAGTGCTCCGCACCTTCGCCATGTTTCGCTTCGTCCTGCCCAAAGCCCTCATCCGCACCGCCGGCGGCCGCGAAGTGAACCTCCGTAGCCTCCAGGCCTACGCCCTCACCGGCGGCCTGAACGGCATCATGGTAGGCGGCTACCTCACCACCGCCGGCCGCGACCCGAAAGAAGACATCCGCATGACCGAAGACCTGGGCCGCACCTTCACCCGGCCCAAGCTCTGAGAGATACCGCCAAGACTGCCTGTGAACACACGGGCAGTTTTTTCGTGCCTCTGTGAACGGGCTGTGGGCATCTGTCAGGAGAATTTTACGAAGATGCATACATTTTTACTATTTACTTACACAGCGGGCATGACTCTATGATATAATGTGATTAATAAAGCATGTACATCATTGGTTTTTCTGACACGAGCGCATATATTTCAGCCATGATGGTACATGTTATTTTTGTTTTCGCAGGAAGGAGCGAGAAGTTTGAAACTATGGAAATGGCTGTGCCTGCTGCTGGCGTCGGTGATGACTTTTGCACTGGCGGGCTGCGGCGGCGGTGATTCGGCGAAGACGGCCCAGAAGGAGAACGGCAAAACGGTGGTCACTTTCTGGCACGTATACACGAAGAATTTCGGCGCGCCGGTCATCAAGCAGATGGTGGACGATTTCAACAAGTCTCAGGACAAGATCGTCGTGAAGGAAGTGTACAATCCCGACATGTATCCGGGCCTGATGAAGAATCTGCAGGCGGACGTGGCGTCGGGCAAGTCGCCGTCCATCGCGATGATCGGGTACAATTATCTGGACTATTTCAATGAGAATTTCCAGTATGTGTCGCCGGTAGATCTGGCGAAGAAGGACAAGGAAGCGCCGGACTATCTGGAGAAGACGTTCCTGCCGAACGTGCTCGGTCTGGCGAAGGTGGGGGACACGCAGGTAGGTCTGCCCTTCTCCATCAGCGCGCCGCTCCTCTTCTACAATCCGGATCTCTTCACCGCAGCGGGCCTCGACCCGGCGAAGGCGCCGGCCACCTGGACGGAAGTGCGGGACGATGCGAAGAAGATCCACGATGCGACGGGCGCTTACGGCTTCTACATGCAGGAGTATCAGGATAACTGGGCGACGCAGGGGCTCCTCACTTCGAACGGCGCCGTGATCCTCGATGAGAACGGCAAGGCGGCTTTCGCCTCGAAGGAGTCGGAGGAAGCGTACCAGCTCTATCAGGATATGGTGGTGAAGGATCAGTCGGCGCTCCACATCGCGGCCGACGAAGGCATCGCTTCTTTCTACAGCGGCAAGGTGGGCATGCTCCTCGGCACGAGCGCCAAGATCGGCACGGTCACCCAGTCTTTGCAGTTCAATGTGATGGCCGCTCCGTTCCCCGCTTTTGAAGGCAAGCAGGTGGAGATCCCCGCGGGGGGCAATTTCCTGGCCGTGACGGCGCAGTCGGAAGAAGAGCAGCAGGCGGCGTGGGAGTTCATCAAGTTCATCATGCAGCCGAAGTATCTCGCCGCGTGGACGATCAATACGGGATATCTCCCGCCGCGGCAGGATGTGGTGAATGAACCGTCCGTGCAGGAAGCGATCGAAAAGACTCCGGCGCTCAAGGTGGCTTTCGACGAGCTGCCGACGCTCACCCCGTGGGCTTCGTTCCCGGGCGATGTGGGCGTGAAGGCGGAGAAGATGTTTGCCGATATGCGCGACAAGATCCTCTCCGGCGAGTCTCCGGCAGCGGCCCTCAAGGCCACGCAGGATGAGCTGAATCAGCTGCTGAAATAAGCCGGATCGTGTCAGACAGGTGGAGAGCCGTCCCGAAAAGGCGGCTCTTCTGTGTTTTTACAGGAGGTGTGGTATGGGTTCATCCGACCATCAGAGCGCGTACCGGAGGCGGGAGAGGCGGCTGGCGTTTCTCTTCGTGCTGCCGGCGCTTGCGGTGTTCGTCCTTTTCATGTTCTATCCGCTGCTGTACACGCTCTACCTGAGCTTCTTCCGGTGGAACATGGTGTCCCCGAAGATGAAGTTCGTAGCGCTCGACAATTATGTGAATCTGCTGACAGACCCGGTGACGGTGACGATCGCGGAGAATACGCTCCTTTACATCGTCATTCTGGTGCTGTTCAATTTCATCCTGCCCTATGTGCTGGCGTTCGTGAATACGTTCCTCATGAAGAAGGGGAAGTATGTGTACAAGACGCTCCTCTTCTCGTCGTCGCTCATCGCGCTCGTGGTGGGGGCGATCCTCTTCCAGTGGATCTTCAATCCGGTCTCCGGGCCGATGGGGGCGCTGGCGGACATGGTGGGGGTGACGCTCCCCGCGTGGTCGAAGACGCCGGGCCTCGTTATCCTCGTGATCAGTCTGGTGGCGGTGTATAAAGCCTTTGGCTACAATTTCCTCATCCTCCTCTCAGGGATGAACAGCGTGCCGGAGGAGCTCATCGAGGCGGCGCGCCTCGAGAAAGCGCCGAATTCGAACATCTTCACGAAGATCGTGGTGCCGCTCACGTCGTCCACGGCGGTGTACATCCTCATCATGACCATCGTGCAGGGGCTGCAGTACGTGTTCACGCCCATCAAGGTGCTCACCCAGGGCGGGCCGAACGACGCGAGCTCGAACATCATCTACCAGGGCTACGACTACGCGTTCACGTTCTACGAGACGGGCATGTCCGCGGCGCTGGCCATCGTGACGATGCTGATCTTCCTGGTGCTGCTCTATCTGGAGTTCCGCTATGTGGAGAAGGGAGTGTACTATGAAAATTGATTCCTCGGAGGTCAAGTGGCACCTGCTATTCATCATCATCGTGCTGCTCCTCGTCTATCCGCTCCTCTTCTCACTGTCTACGTCATTCAAGACGATGAGCGAGGCCTTCCAGTCGCCGTCGCTCATCCCGGCGGACCCGACGTTTTCCGCGTACGAGCGGGTCTTCACCACGATCAATTTCGTGCAGATCTTGTCGAATACTTTCGTCATCGCGTCCATCGTGACGCTCTTCAAGCTCGCCACAGGGGTCTTTGCGGCGTATGCCTTCGTCTTCTTCCATTTCCGCGGGAAGAATGCCCTCTATTTCCTGCTCATCAGCACGATCTTCATCCCCTTCACGGTGACGATGATCCCGAACTACATCACCCTTTCGAAGGTGGGGCTCGTGGACAGCATCTACGGCGTGGCGCTGCCTCAGCTGGCGGACGCCACGGGCATCTTTCTCCTGCGGCAGTACATGAAGGGCATCCCCCTCTCGCTCATGGAGGTGGCCGAGCTGGAGCGGGCATCGCACCTCACGCGGCTCCGCACCATCGTGGTGCCGCTCATCCGTCCGGCGATCCTCTCCATCGGCATCATCTTCTTCATCAATTCGTGGAACGAGTACGTGTGGCCGGCCATCATGATCAAAAGCGAGGCGAACTACACGCTCTCGCTGGCGCTTCAGATGTTCGTCAGCTCCGAAGGCGGCACGGACGTGCCCGTCGCCATGGCGGTGGCCACGCTCACCATGCTGCTGCCGCTCGGTCTCTACGCGGTCTGCCAGAAGTTCATTATCGGTACGTTCGCCCAGTCGGGCATCAAGGGATGAGGTCATACGATGTACAGCATTGAATTCAAAAACGTAGTGAAGCGCTTCGGCAAGACCGAAGTCATCAAAGGGCTGGATCTTTCTATCAAAAAAGGGGAGCGCCTGATCCTGCTGGGCTCTTCGGGGTGCGGCAAGTCCACCATCCTCCGCATGATCAGCGGACTGGAGACCATCACCTCCGGCGAGCTCTACCTCAATGGGAAGCTGGCCAACGACATGGACCCCGGCGACCGGGGCATCGGCATGGTCTTCCAGAATTACGCCCTCTTCCCGCACATGACGGTGGAGAAGAACATCGCCTATGGCCTACGCATCCACAAGATCCCCGAAGAGGAGATCAGAAAGCGCGTGGCCAAGGCGGTCTCGATCCTCAATCTGGACGGCCTCGAGGGGCGGCTCCCGCGGGAGCTCTCCGGCGGGCAGCGCCAGCGCGTGGCCCTCGCCCGCGCCCTCGTGAAGCAGGCGGATTTCTTCCTCCTGGACGAGCCGCTCTCCAATCTGGACGCGCAGCTCCGCGGGAAGGCGCGGAAAGAGCTGGTGCGCATCCACGAGATGTACGGTCAGACGATGATCTACGTCACCCACGACCAGATCGAAGCCATGACCGTGGGCCAGCGCATCGCCGTCATCAACAACGGGCGCATCCAGATGCTCGACACGCCTCACGAAGTGTACCGCCGCCCGGCGAATCTCTTCGTGGCGAAATTTATCGGCTCGCCGTCCATGAATATCTTCGACGGACAGGTCGCCGCCGGGGCGATGCGCATGAACGACACGGCGCTCCCCCTCACGGCGGCGTGGGCGGAGAAGACCGGCGCTTCCGGCGCAGAAAAGCTTCTCGCCGGTGTGCGGCCCGAGGACATCACGCTCCTCCCCACGCCCGAAGAAGGGGCGGTCCCCGTGACGGTCCAGTACCATGAAGACTACGGCAGCCGCGTGGGCTACTACTTCACGGTGAACGGCGAAGAAGTGATCGCCATCATGCGGGACGATGTGCTCCACGGCCAGAGCGAAGCCTGGTGGAAGCCGGACCCGCGGACGCTCCACTTCTTCGACGCGAAGACCGAAGCGAACATCGGCTATCCGGAGGGACTGTGATGAAATATTTCGTGAGCGATCTCATCGTCGGCATGGGGGGCATCCGGGACTTCGGCGCGTGGGTCTCCTCCGTGGGGCGAGACGACTTCGGCGCGGAGTGGTCCGCCTTCACCCATGATGACGCGTACTGGCGGACGCTCTCCGAAGAGGTGGTGCCCGCGTGCACCGCGCCCATGACCTTCCACGGGCCCTATGTCCATATCGAAGCCACGTCGCCGCTCGCTTCGCCGGAGCACGCCTGGCTCATGGAGAGCTACGACAAAGTGACGGACCTGGCGGCGGCGTATGGCGCGCGGCACGTGGTCTTCCACTATTCGCAGCTCCAGTTTGCCCCCGAAGCCATCCCAGAAGCGCAGCGAAACGCTTACGCCGTCATGCGGGACCTCACGGCCATGGCCCGTCGGAAGGGCGTGCACCTCGTCATCGAGAACCTCTGCCGCCATCCCGAAGAGGGACAGCACCTCTTCACGAACGACGAGTATTTTCAGATCTTCGAGGACATCCCCGAGGCGGAAGCGCTCATCGACATCGGCCACGCGAACGTGAACGGCCTCGACATCGAGCGGTTCCTTGCGCTCTACGGTCCGCGGGTGCGGGGCTTCCACGTGCACAACAACGACGGCGTCTCCGACCAGCACCGAGACTACCACTGCGGCACCGCCGACATCCGCGCTATCATGCGCTGGGCGGGGCGGTACACGGAGGATGCGGACATCGTCATCGAGTACGAGCCCCACGAACATCTGACACATGGCGAGCTCCTCGAAGAGGCGGACGAGCTGAAAGGCTGGGTGGAAGAAGGAAAGCATCTGTAACAGAAAGAACTGTCCGTCAGGAAAGACGGGCAGTTTTTTTGTGGCGGGGCGTTTCTTTTTCGTGAGGAGAGATATAATAAAAGCAGAGATAGATCTCGAAAGGAGCGGACGATGGGAAAGTGGGGAGACTGGCTGCTCACCGCGGCGGGGGCGATCGCGGTGCTCGCCGCGGGCAGGGCGGCAGGCGAGGCCGTGCGCGCGAAAGAGGACGGCGAAGGTCTGGATGATGAACGTCTCCTGCGGGAATGGCGGCGCGCAGCGGGCATGAAGCGGCAGGGCTACGGCCTTGCCATTGCCGCACGGCTCTGGGAAGCGAGAGAGGGCGAAGCCCATCCGGCCCTCGCGGCGGAAGCGGAGCGGCTGCGGCGTGAGGCGGAGCAGCTGGATGACCGGGCGCTCGCTGCGGCATGGCAGGCGAGCCCCGGATGGGAGCGGGCCATCGTCGGCCGCGTTATCCGCGATCGCTGCGGCGGCGCGCCGTGGGACCATGAGGCGCTCATCGACTTCGCGCGGCAGCGGGGCATTTCCTTCTGAAGAGGCAGGCGGCGGCCTGTCTTTTGTATTTCCGCTGAAAAAATTTTTCCTGCGTCCCCGTTCGGCGATTCTTTTGCGATATAATAGAAAAAAGATTTCATTCTATGCGTTTTTAGAAAGGAGTTCCCCATGACCAATCAATTCTTCCCCAGCTATACCATCGGACCCGACGCGTACGACGCGGTGCCCGGCATCTGCGGCGCGTTCGGCAAGACCGCCGTCATCATCGGCGGCCAGAAGTCCCGCGCGGCGGCCGAGCCTTCGCTCCGCGAGGCCTGCGAAGGAAAGCTCACCATCCTCGGCTCTTTCCAGTACGGCGAGAACAGCACCTTCGAGGCAGCGAAGGCGCTCACGGAGATCCCCGAAGTGCAGCAGGCGGACATGATCTTCGCCGTGGGCGGCGGCCGCGCGGTGGACACGGCGAAGATCGCCGCAGAGTACATGGACAAGCCCGTCTTCACGTTCCCCACGCTCTGCTCGAACTGCGCCCCCGTCACGGCGGTGTGCGTGGCGTATCACCCGGACGGCACCTTCTGCCAGGTGTGGTACCGGAAGCGCCCGGCGTATCACACCTTCATCAATACGGAAGTGATCATCCATTCGCCGCGGGACTATTTCTGGGCGGGCATCGGCGACGCCCTTTCGAAGCAGTATGAAGTGCTCTTTTCCGTCCGCGGGGATGAGACGGTGCCCTATATCCGCAGCCTCGGCGCGCAGATGGCGGGGAACTGCTCCGACGAGCTCCTCCAGTACGGCGAGGCCGCCATGGACGCCTTCGACCGGAAAGAGATCACCGAAGACTTCGAGCGGGTGGTGCAGCTGGTCATCGTCACCACGGGCCTCGTGTCGAACTGCCTCACCGGCGACTACAACTCCAGCGTGGGCCACGCCATCTACAACGGCCACACGGAGATCCCCCACGACAGAGAGTACCTCCACGGCGCGGTGGTGTGCTACGGCACGCTGGTGCTCCTCACCCTCGACAAGCAGTACGAGGCGCGGGACCGGATGCTCGCCTTCTGCCGGGCGCTCCACCTGCCGCACCGCCTCGCCGATGTGGGCGAATCGGTGGAAACGGCGCGCCGCCTCGCCGAGCACGCCTCCACGAAGTACGACCTCGACCAGTCTCCGTACAAGATCACCAAGGAGATGCTGGAGAAAGCCATTCTCGAGCTGGAAGAACTCAGCAAAGACGAAAAATAAAATCCAAAGTAAAAGGCCCTCTCTCCGAAGGAGAGGGCTTTTTCTGTGTGCGTGTCCGCGGAGCGCAGCAGCGAAAGCAGACGAAAAACGCCTTTCCCGTTTTCGGGGAGAGGCGTTTTTGTGCGGTCATTCCACCAGTACGAGGCCGTAGATGGCAAATTCCTTCACCGGGCCGCGGAGGACGTGAGAGTCGAAGCCGTTGTCATGGGCGAGGGCCATCACGTCGATGCCGCACGCTTCCGCGGCGGGGCGCGCCAGATCGGGATGGCGGCAGCGGGTGAGCGTGCATTCGTCGCAGAGGCGGCACCGGCCCGCTTTCAGGGCGAACGCCTTGTAGTAATTCATGAGGAAGGCTTCTTTTTCGACGCCGATGACCAGATCGGTGAGGGCGAAATTGATCTTCTTATCATATTCGTTCCAATCCGTCACTTTGTCCGCGTCGAAGGGGATGGTCATCTGCACGAGGAGGGACCAGGTGTAGTCGGCGAGGAATTTTTTCATGAATTCCGCGTCCGGCGTGTGCGGCGGGCAGCAGAGCGTCTGCCCATAGTTCGGGCAGCCGTACTGGCACTTCATGCGCGTCCAGAGGCCGGTCTTGATGGTCTCCACCTTCACCGGCACGGCGGCGGAGGCACCGAGCTCCTTCGCCTTCGCGATGAGCGGCGCAAAGTCTTCTTCTGTCATAGGTATCCCTTCTTTCTCTGATTTCCTCCATCATAGCACAAAAAAAGAAAGGGGCGGGCCCTTTCTGGATCAGAAGATGTGGGAGGCGTCAGCGAGGGAGAAGCCGCGGAGGGCTTCCGGCGTGCCGTCTTCGGGGAAAAGGAGGACGCCCGGGACGGGGCGGCGGTCCGAGAGGGGCGGGGCGTCTGAGACGGACCCATACCGGCCGTCCCGGCTGGTGAGGATGACGGTCTCGGCCTTTGCGCCGCCTCCGGCGCGGAGGAGGATGAGCGGCCGCTGGTCGGAGAGCGCGCCGTACGTGCGGTGTGCCGCGAGAAGGGGCGTGCGGACGAGGGTCAGCGCCTGCTTCACCTGAAGGCCGTCCGGCGTTTCTTCCAGGATCAGAGCGGAGTCGCCGCCGGTGCCGCTCGTCCAGGGGCCGCGGAGAACGGCGAGGATCTCATTTCGTCCGTCGTAGTCGAGGTCGATGCGGACGTATTCGCAGCGCGTGGCGGCAAGGGCTTCTTCGGGGAGGTCGTAATAACAGACGACGGCCCGGCGGAGCGCTTCATCCGGCACGGAGGACGCGTGCAGCGGAAGGCCGCCGGAGGGACATGCCGCGGCATACGCGGCAGGCAGAGCGAGCGCAGCGGCCAGGATGAAGGCGGAGAGGCGCGCTCTCATGGCCGGACCTCTGCCGCCGGGGCGAGGACGCCGGTGCCGTCGAAGGCGGGGGTGTAGGCGGCATCGGCGGAGTCTTTCTGCTGGACGTAGCCGTCTTCGATACCGAGGGAGAGCATGTAGTCTTCGGCCTCTTCGTATTCTTCGTCGGTGAGGCGGCGGTCGATCTCGGGGAACTGGGCGGCGCGGCCTGCGGGGACGTACTGGCGCATGAGGGAGAAGAGCACGTCTCCCGGGCGGAAGGTCTCGGCCACGTAGTCGAGGACGCCCTTCGTGTTTTCGAGCTGCCCCGGCAGGATGAGGTGGCGGATGAGCACGCCCCGGCGGAGGAGACCGTCTTCGCCCATCTCATAGGGCCCTGTCTGGCGGAACATCTCCTCGATAGCGGCGGTGGCCCGCTCGAAGTAGTCCGGCGCGTCGCTGTACCGGGCGGCGGCGCGGGCGTCGCTGTACTTGAGGTCCGGCAGCCAGATCTGAATTTTGTTTCTGAGGAAACGGATGGTGTGGACGCTCTCGTAGCCGCCGCAGTTGTACACCACCGGCACGGGAAGCGGCTCCCGGAGGCTCTCGTAGACGGCGTGGGCGAAGTGGGTGGGCGTCACCAGGTCGATATTGTGCGCGCCCTGGGCGATGAGCTCGAAATAGATCTTCCGGAGCCGCGCCACGGAGATCTCCGTGCCTTTTCGCAGCTCGGAGATGTCGTAGTTCTGGCAGTACACGCAGGAGAGATTGCACCCGGAGAAGAAGACCGTCCCCGCGCCGCGGGTGCCACTGATGCAGGGCTCCTCCCAGTGGTGGAGCGCGGCCCGGGCGACCACGGGGAGCACGGGGAGTCGGCAGTACCCCAGAGGGCCTTCATCGGATAAGGACAGGCGGCGCGCCACGCGGCAGCGGCGGGGGCAGAGATTGCAGATGCTCATGAGAGCCTCCTTTACAGCGATGGAAACAGCGAGGGACCGTCGTCCCTTCGAAGAGAGGGCATGGCGCGGTCTGTGATGACGTCCGCCTCGGTGAGGGGCGGGCCGAGGAGGGGCGAGGCCGCTTCTTCCCGCAGGATGCGGCGGCCCGGGCGGACGGCGTAGCAGTAGCGGCAGCCCATGGGGCACGTGTCGTACGCGCCGATGTCCACGGAGGCCGCGCAGGTGCAGCCCGGCCGCTGGCTCCGGTCTTTCTGATGGCGCAGCGCGCCGCCGCCGATGGCTTCGAGACGCGCCGTATCGATGCAGGCGGCCGGCGGAAGGCCCGTGTCCTCTTCGCAGCACGCCCGAAGGGCAAAGCCGCAGCGCCGGGTGCTCTGCTGAAACAGATCGATGAGCTGCGCCCGCTCATCGGCGTCCGGCGCGCGGAGGCCCAGCGAGCGGAAGACCCCTGCCCGGTGACGGTAGCTGTCGAGAAAGCTCACCACGCAGGTGTCCGACGCCCCGGCGAGCGCTGCGGCCATGCGGGCGAAGGCCTCTTTATGCTTCTCCAAGGTCCACACCGGCGAGAGGAGCACCGGGTCATAGCGCCACACGAGGCGGAGGGGCCCGAGGCGGCCGCCGAGCTCGCGAAAGGCCGCGATGAGCCGCGGTTTCGCGGGGAGCCCCGGCTCGATGTCTCGTCCGTAGGGGGTGAGCGTCCACTGGATGTAGAAGGGGTAAGGGCGGAAGAGGCCGAGACGCCCCGCCAGAGGCAGCGGGTCCTTCGTCCAGAAGACGAGGCCGTCCACCGTCTCCGGCGTGAGCGGCACCCGCTGCACCTGATGGAAACGGAACGGATTCCGCACGAGGGCGTATCCTTCGGAAAACCGCCGGCACAGCCAGTCTGCGTGGAACGCAGGGAGGTCTGTCCGGCGGCTCGCGCTGACGATCATTTCCTGTATTTCTTCTCCGCTTTTTCGAGGAAGGGCGCGGACTCCACGAGGCAGCGCACATGCAGGGCGCTGCCCACTTCGCCCGCTTCGTCGCTGGCGGTGATGTGGAACGTGAGGAGCCGCCCTTCCGTCTCGACGAGCTCCGCCCGGGCGGTCACCGTGCGGCCCACGAGGGTGGGCGAGGTGTGGCGCAGGGCGATGGAGATGCCCACGGAGGTGGTGCCCCGCGGCAGGCAACCCGCCACGGCAGCGCACGCCGCTTCCTCCATCACCGCCGAGAGCACCGGCGTCGCGCACACCGGCAGATCGCCGCTCCCCACGGCGCGGGCCGTCTCCGCCTCCGTCACCGGCCGCGAGGCCGTCCCTGTCAAACCGTTCCGCAGTATCATCGGGTCCTCCTTTTCCGCTCCTTCAAGCGGTATATGTACAAGCATATGATATAATAAACGGGTGAAATTTGTAAAATCGTTTCGCCTGTGAGGAACTGTATGTGGAAAGATTTCATGGACCTGCCCCGGGGAGAGCGGATATTCCTCGGCGCGGCGTGCGCGCTCCTCGCGCTGCTCATCGCGCTGGGAGGCCTGTGGCAGTACGTCTATGCCCATGACCGCGGCCCTGCGGAAGGCAGCGTCGTGGTGGACGTGGCCGAGGACATGACCGGCTCGGAGATCGGCGCGCTCCTCGAAGAGAAAGGGGTCATCCGAAGCGCCCGCGTCTTTCGCATGGCGCTCGCGCTCCACAGCGAAGGGAGCGCACTGAAGCAGGGCACCTACCGCCTCCGCCGGGGGCTCTCCGTGGAAGAGGCGCTGCGGGCGCTCCGCCGGGGCACCGTCGCCTTCGAGACCGTCACCATTCCCGAGGGCTCCACGGCGCGGCAGATGGAAGCCATCCTGAAGAAAGCGGGCCTTCCCGGCGGCGAGGGCTTCCTCGCTGAAGCCTCCTCCTACGCGCCCCTCCCGTACATGGCCGGGCCGGAGAAAGCCGCCGTGGCCGGGGAAGGCTTCCTCTTCGCGGACACCTACGACGTGCCCGAGACCTACACCGCGAAGGACATCTGCGACATGATGTACCGCCGCACCGACGAGATATTGGACGACGACATCCGCCGCCGGGCGGACGCGCGGGGCCTCTCGCTGCACGACCTCATGACCATCGCGTCCCTCGTGGAGCGGGAAGCGCGCTTCCCCGAAGACCAGGAGCCCATCGCTTCTGTCATCTTCGCCCGTCTCCGCGCGGGCATGCCGCTCCAGATCGACGCGGCCGTGCAGTACGCCCTCGGGGAGACGAAGCCAGAGCTCACCACAGCCGATCTCGAAGTGGACTCCCCGTACAATACGTACAAACGTACCGGTCTGCCGCCGGGACCGATCGGCGCGCCGGGCCGGGCGGCCATCCTCGCCGTGCTCGCCGCTGAGCCGGGAGACTACCTCTACTACGTGGCGAAGAAAGACGGCCACCACGTCTTCCTCAAGACGTATGACGAGCATTTGAGAGCCATCGAGGACATTTATGGAAATTCGTGACGTACTCACCGTGCTGGAGCAGGAAGCCCTCGCGGCGGGTGTGCCCATCCTGCGGGCGGGCGAACGGGAGGCCTTCCTTGCGGCGTGCGCCTCCGCCCGGCCGCGGCGCATCCTCGAAGTGGGCACGGCGGTGGGGTTCTCTGCTCTTCTCATGGCGGAGCGCTTCCCCGCGGCCGTCATCGACACCGTAGAGCTCGATCCGGCGCGCCATGCCCGGGCCGTCCGCGCCGTGAGGGAGGCCGGCTGTGAAGAGCGCGTGCGCTGTCATCTGGGCGACGCCGCCGACGTCATCCCCCGGCTCGCCGGTCCGTATGATTTCCTCTACCTCGACGGGCCGAAAGGGCAGTACCTCCGGCACCTCCGCCTCGCCGAGCCCCTTCTCGCGCCGCGGGCCGTCGTCGTCGCAGACAACGTGCTCTTCCGCGGCCTCGTCAGGAGCGCGGGCCCCGTGCCGCACCGGTGGCGCACCCTCGTCGTCCGTCTCCGGGACTACCTCGCCTACGTCGAGACCGCCTACGATACAACGATCCATCCCGAAGGAGACGGCCTCGCCGTATCCCGCAAGAAAGAAGAAACATGATGAAAAAAATGGAACTCCTCGCCCCGGCGGGCAATATGGAAAAACTGAAGATGGCCCTTCGCTACGGCTCCGACGCGGTGTACCTCGCCGGTAAAGGCTTCGGCCTCCGCGCCTACGGGGGCAACTTCACCGAAGAAGAAATGAAAGAAGCCCTCGCCTTCGCCCACGAACGGGGCAAAAACGTCTACGTCACCGTGAACATCATCCCGCGGAACGCTGACCTCGAAGGACTGGGAGACTACCTCCACTTCCTCCAGGAGATCGGCGCCGACGCCGCCCTCATCTCCGACCTGGGCACCTTCCAGCTCGCACGGGAGGCGGCGCCGCAGCTTCCCATCCACATCTCCACCCAGGCCAGCGCCGCGAACTGGCGCACCGTCCGCGCGTGGAAAGACATGGGCGCCGAGCGCGTCGTCCTCGCCCGGGAAGTGTCCATCGCCGAGATGGCTGATATCCGGAGCCGCGTGGACGTGGAGCTCGAATACTTCGTCCACGGCGCCATGTGCATCAGCTGGTCCGGCCGGTGCCTCCTGTCGAACTATTTCACCGACGGCCGCCGCCAGTCGAACCGCGGCGAATGCATCCAGGCGTGCCGCTTCCGCTACGCCCTCGTGGAAGAGACCCGGCCCGGCCAGTACTGGCCCGTCGAAGAAGACAGCCGCGGCACCTACATCCTGAACAGCAAAGACCTCTGCCTCGTGGACCACATCCCCGCGCTCGCCGCGGCCGGTGCGGCGAGCCTCAAGATCGAAGGGCGAATGAAGAGCGTCTACTACGCCGCCGCCGTGACGGCCGCCTATCGCCAGGCTATCGACGCGTACTATGCGGAAGGCGATGCGTGGCGCGTGCGCCCCCAGTGGCGGGCCGAGCTTGAAAAAGTCTCCCACCGCCCCTACACCACGGGCTTTGCCCTCGGCGCGCCGGAAGACACCGTCGCCTACGGCCGCTCCCAGCCCGAGCAGCCCTATGACTTCGTGGGCCTCGTCCTCTCCCAGGATGAGACCGCCCACACCGTCACCATCGAGCAGCGGAACCGCTTCCAGACCGGCGAGACCCTCGAATGCCTCACGCCGGACGGCCGCGTCTTCCCGCTTGCCATCGGCAAAATGAAAAATGCGGACGGCCTCGAAGTCCTCGCCGCGCCCCATCCGCTGGAGCGCGTCACCATGAAGACCGACACAGATCTTCCGCCCTACACCATCTTGAGGAGGAAACACCATGGACAATGACGCCGTCTACATCGCCCTCGACCCGCACGACGTGAACTACGTGAACCGCATCCTCGAAGGCTACGAATACCTGGGCGTCCTCACCACCCTGGACCCCCGCCGCGCCCTCTGCTGCATCCACGCCACCGCCGACACCCGCGAAGAAGTCATCGCCCTCCTCACGGACCTCACAGGCCTCAAACGGCCCGTGGAGTTCCTCACCGCGGAAGAGATCGCCGAAGCAATGAAATGATAAATAGAATCTAAAAAGGACTGACCCATCATCAGTCCTTTTTGCATGAAAGAAATCGGCCGTTGGCGAAGAGCGGGAAAGACTTCTCCACGTGGCTCAGATACAGTAGACAAATAAGGGGGGGGCGGAGCCATGCGCGAACTGGATGACGTGGCAATGAAGCAGGAGATCATGCTGGAGGCCTATGCGGGGATACTTGCTTCTTTCTGGGAGTATTTTGACGGGCGGCATATCGACCCGGAACACGCGGAGCGGGAGACGACGGAGATCACTATGTTTCGCAAGGCGCGGGCCGTGAAGGATAGCATCCTCGGTGCGCAGACGATGAAAGAAATGAATGAGATCATAGGACAGTTCAAACTATTCAAGTTTTACGTAGAGGAGCTGGAGCGGGATGGAGCCGCGTGAAGAAGGAACGACCATCCGGCGCATCATTGCTGACTGGCACCTGACCTCTTCGTAAGAAAGACTCTTCCATGAGGGGGATGCGCCAATAAAAAAGGGACTGGGAGACCAGTCCTTTTTGCACGGCATTTATTTTTCGTCCAGCAGCCAGCGGAGGGCGCGGGAGAGGCGGTCCGGGGTGGTGCGGTGGCCGCCGGGGAAGGTCTCGCGGGTGAGGTTGGCGCCTTTGGCGGCGAGGATGGCAGCCACTTCGTCGGTGGCGGTCTCGATGGCGGCGAGGCGGGGATTCCCGGCCATTTTTTCTTTACGCCCGAGGGCGAGGTAGTAGCGGCGCGCCCGGGGCGAGGCGGTGCGGAGCCAGCGGGTGAAGCGGTCGTACCAGAAGGAGCCGGAGAGGGCGGCGCAGGCGGTGAAGGCGTCGGTCTCGCAGGTGGCCCAAAGGGCGAAGAGGCCGGAGAGGGAGATGCCTATGAGGGCGGTCTCGGTGGGGGCGATACGGGCGGCTCCGCAGGCGGCGGGGAGGACGCGGCCGGTGAGCGCGGAGAGGAAGTCGGCCGCGCCGCCTGCAAAGGGGGCGTCGCCTTCGCGGAGGGGCGGCGCGGGCCACGGGGGCAGGGCGTTCCAGTTCATGTGCCACAGAGCGAGGAGGGCCGCTTCGTCTCGTTTATAGAGCGGCAGATGGGAGAGATCCATCGGCACGGGCAGGAGCAGCACGGCAAGCCGCCGGACGGGCGCGGCGGTGCGCCAGAGCTCAGCCTCCAAAGGCGGGCAGGAAATGGGAACGCGTTCCATGGACAGGACCTCCTTCATATTTCTTTCAGTATACTCCATGGCGGCTGGCCGCGTGATGTCCGTTGCAGTAGAGCCGGTCCTTTCGGCAATGGAAAGGGGATGAGCTGCAACTCATCCCCTTGGCTCTGCTTATTTTTTTGACCGCGATTCTAACCAGTGTTTATAATAGATCAGGATCGCAGGGGCGAGCAGAGTCGCCCAAACAACAGAGATTAAATCTGTCACAAAATCACCCCCTTTCTTTTTGGGGTCATCTGTATTGTAGCAGAAGAAAGATGAAGAAAGAATTGGATGCGGGAAAATTTATTCGTAGAAAATTCATTTTATTTTCTGCCGGAATTTAAAAAATTAGCGAGCTGTGATATAATATCTCCAGAAACAGAGATTGATTTCTGTCACGAAATCAGAGAAAGGACGAGCTGCAACTCGTCTTTTTTCATGGAGTAAAACAGGCATGCAAAAAGAGACGGAACGGATGGGCGTTTCGTCTCTTTTGGTTTGTCGTCAGCCTCCGAGGTAGGCTTTCTGCACGGCTTCGGAGGAGGCGAGCTCTGCGCCGGTGCCTTCGAGGGAGATGGTCCCTGTCTCGAGGACGTAGGCGTAGTCGGCGATGGAGAGCGCCATGCGGGCGTTCTGCTCGACGAGGAGGACCGTCGTTCCGCCGTCGTTGAGCTTTTTGATGATATGGAAGATCTCCTGGACGAAGATGGGGGAGAGCCCCATGGACGGCTCGTCGAGGAGGAGGACTTTCGGCCGGCTCATGAGAGCGCGGCCCATGGCGAGCATCTGCTGTTCGCCGCCGGACAAAGTTCC
>CASEBK010000046.1 GCA_949286115.1 uncultured Veillonellaceae bacterium
AGAAGAGCGCCGTCCCTTTCGGCTGTCCGGGCTGGGGGATCTCCCCGCCGTAGCGGAGGATATCAATGTAAGGAAATGCCACATGCATCGCCATGGGACAGAGCCTGCCCCGCTCCGTGTCAAAATCCCAGCTGTCGCCCACGCGGTGGCCCCGGTGACAGGGACAGGGCCCCTTCCGGTCCACCAGCGTGATGCGGATCTTTGGACGCCTGCTCATGATCCGATCACCTCCAGACAGGTCTCCAGCGGAATGCCTTTGAACGTATCCGCGTTGTCTTTGTTCCGTTCGATGAGCGCGGCCACCGCGTCCATCGCCGCCTGCACCGCCCGGGGCAGCGCCTCTCCGCGAAGCATCCGCCCGAGGAGCACCGCCGAGAAGATGTCCCCCGTGCCGGGAAAACGCACCGGGATAGGCTGGAAGGGGAGCAGGAAATAGTCGCCGCTCCGCTCATCGTAGCCCGCCACGGCGTCTTCGCCGTCCACCTTCGCGCTCGTCACCACGACCGACCCCGGGCCGATCCGGCGGAGGCTGTCGATGAGCGCTCGCGCTTCCCCGCGGGAGAGGCCTTCTGCTCTATAAGGCTCGTCCGCCAGAAGCGCCGCCTCCGTGTAGTTCGGGCAGATGCAGTCCGCCGCTGCCGCAAGCTTCTGCATGGCGAGGACCCGCTCCTCCGGGATGCCGTTGTAGAGATGTCCCTCGTCTCCCATGATGGGGTCCACGAAGATGAGCGCCCCTTTCCCCCGCGCCTCTTCGCAGTACGAAGCGACGAGCTCCGCCTGCTCCTCCGACACGAGAAAGCCCGCTGCCACCGCGTCGAAGGAGAAGCCCAGCTTGTGCCACACGGCGAGCGTTTCCTTCATGTACGCCGTCGTGTCGAGGATGGAAAACTTTCCGTAGTCCAGCGTGTTCGACACCAGCGCCGTAGGCAGATTGTATACATGATGGCCCAGATGCGACAGCACCGGCATCATCGCCGCCAGCGCCACCTCGCCGTATCCGGGCAGGTCGTTGATCAGAAGCACATGCTTTCCCATAAGCCCTCCTTCCCGCCCCGCGGGCGGTCTTCTCCATTGTACCACACGCGCTCTGTACAGAAGGGAAGAAACGCCTATAATGGGGACAGATCTATAAGAAAGGAAGCGGTCTCGTGTTTCCCATCCCATCTGTCCTCGCCGAAGAGCCTGTGAAATGCCTGCTCTTCGCGGCGGTCATCTTTCTGGCAAACGTCATCCAGGCCATCACGGGCTTCGCGGGCGTCATGCTCGCCCTGCCGCCGTCCATGCTCCTCTTCGGGCCGGACATGGCGAAAGCTTCGGTGAACGCCGTCAACTGGTTCGTCTGTGCCTGGCTCGCCTGGCAGAACCGGCACTACCTCATCCGCCGGGAATATTTCCGCATCATCGGCTGGATGCTCGTGGGCATCGCCGGCGGCATCTGGCTCTACGATGCGGTGAACGCCGCGGTCCTCGTGCCCTGCTACGGCGCCATCATCATCGCCGTGGCGCTCAAAAATCTCCTGCTGAAGCGGTCGGAGGCACCGCTCCCCCGGTGGGCGCCCGTACCCATCCTCCTCGGCGCGGGCATCATCCACGGCATGTTCGTCTCCGGCGGCGCGCTCCTGGTGATCTACCTCGCGGCCACCTTCCGCGACAAGCACGTCTTCCGGGCGAACGCCTCCGCCGTATGGACCACGCTCAATCTCTTCCTCATGGTGGCCGACTACGAGCGCGGCTTCTACAACGGGGAGTTCTTCACGCTCACCGCGCTCGCCCTCATCCCGCTCTTCCTCGCGGTCTGGCTGGGCAACGCCATCCACAGCCGCATCGATCAGACCCTCTTCAACCGCCTCACCTACGGTCTCCTCTTCCTCTCCGGCGCGATGATCCTCCTGTGGTGACCGCCGCCCATGAAATGAACGCACAAAAGCCGCTCGCCTCCCGAAGAGGCAGCGGCCTTTGTATTTGAAACGAAATGATACGCAAGAGGCAGGCCGAAGCCTGCTTCTATTATTTTCTATCATCTCGGAGCTCTCTGCCGAGGTGCGGCGCGAGGAAGGTCTTCTTCGCGTAGTCCCAGAGCACCCCCGATCCTTCAGCGGTGCGGGCGTTGCGCCGGAGCACCTGCGAGAGGGCGATGCCCCGTTCCTTCCACATGGCCCCGCCGGTCATGTGGTTCTGCATCATGGGCTGCAGATTGTCCATGGTGTGAGCAAAGCGCGCTTCCGCCGTCTCCGCCGCTTCGAACTCGTCCCAGAGCGCGCGGAGCTTTTGTCCCTGATCCTCCGGCAGGAGGCCGAAGAGACGATCCGCCCCGCGGGCCTCCTTCTCGTGCTGCGCCTCCTTCGGCACGTTCGCATAGGCGTAGGTGTCGCCCGCGTCGATCTCCACGAGGTCGTGGATGAGGAGCATCGCCACCACCTTCAGCACGTCCACCTTTTCATTGGCGTGCTCCGCGAGGAGGAGCGCCATCACGGCGATGTGCCAGGCGTGCTCTGCGTCGTTCTCCTGCCGCGCCGCCCCGGTGAGATAGGTCTGGCGGACGATGAATTTTTCCTTGTCGATCTCCCTGATGAAATCGAACTGTTTCTCCAGCCGCTCGTCCATGGCCGCCTCACAGTCCGCCGTGCTTCTTCGCATAGGCTTTCAATATCTCCTCCGCCATGCCGTCCAGCGTGCCATACTGCCGAAGATGGGCGGCGAGCTTCGTCACGCCCCCCGCCTCGATGGTGCACAGCTCGATCTCCCCGGCGAGGCGGAAGGCGTTCTCCGACCAGCGGCATTCTTCCTTCTCCCGATCCAGAAACACATATACCGTCTCCGGCCCGTCGCCGGCATCGCACAGATCCTCCAGCGCGCCGGAGAGCGCCTCCACCCGCCAGTCCCTGTCGGGGCGGCGCGGCAGGGAGATGGGCGCGCCCTCCCCGCCGCGTCGCTCCATGTAAGAGCAGTAGATGTAGACGCAGAGCGCCGCCGCGCCGATCGCCCACAGCCATTCTTGTGCCATGTTCTTCGTCCTTTCTGTCATCCGCGCCGTCCGGCGCGTTTCTTTCATTGTACCATACGAAAAAAATGCCGCGGCAGCGCAGCATTTCTTCCGTCAATTCGATTCGTACGGGCGCACCCGGAGCGTGAGACCCCGATCTTCGCAGATCTTTCGGCACTTTTCGATCTCTTCCTCGTCCTCCACGTGGTCCACCACGGTCATCACCACGTGCGGCACGTGGGCTTTGCAGTGCTCCGCGAAGGCGAGCATCGCGTCGAAGGACTGGATGCCGAAGCGGCTCCGGGTGAGCGCCAGGTACCGCTCCGCGTTCGACGCGTTGAGGCTGATGGAGACCGTGTCCAAGATGCCGTGGAAATCGCCGGACGTGTCCCGGCCGTAGGCGAGATCCGAGAGGCCGTTCGTATTCACCCGCGTCTGGATCTCCGGGTGGGTCTCTTTGATGTACCGCAGGAGCTCTGTCAGCTCTGCGAGGCGCTCCGTAGGCTCGCCGAATCCGCAGAAGACCGCCTCTTCGATGCGCTCCCAGGGCACACGGCCGAGCTCTTCCTTCACGTCCTCCACCGTCGGCTCGTGGCCGTGGAGCCAGAGCGTCGCTTCCTCGCCCATGTGCTTCATGCCCCGCAGGCAGAACGTGCAGTTACAGGTGCAGCGGTTCGTCAGATTGATGTACACGTTCCGCTTCCCTTCCGGCTGGCGGCGGAAGCTCTCCTCAAGCGTCATATATTTCCCATGGTCGGCCGCATAGACGATCATCGCCATAGTCCATCCCTCCTATTTCAGTTCCGTCAGATATTCTTCAAAGGCGAGCCCCCAGTTCCAGGGGATATCGAGGGGCTCCATGTATTCCAGCACGCGGCTGATGAAATCGGCGGCCTTCGCCACAGCCGCGGCGAGCGTCTCCCCGCGGACGAGCGACGCCGCGACGATCGCCGAGAAGGCGTCCCCCGTGCCGGACCGGTCGCCGCCGATCTTCCGGCGTCTTAGGATCTCCGGCGCGCGCCCCCGCTCGTAGATGAAATTGCGGATGACGCCGCCGTCGCAGAGCCCGGTGATGACCACCTGCGCCGGTCCCGCTGCGGATAGCGCCTCCGCCATATGGAGGAGCTCGTCGTCCGAGACGCGCCCCCCTTCCGGGTAGGGCCTCTCCAGGAGCTCGCACGCCTCCGTGAGGTTCGGCGTCACTACGTCCGCATAGGACAGGAGCCGCCGCATCTCCCGGCACATCTCCGGCGTGTACGACGCATAGAGCCGCCCATCGTCGCCCATCACCGGGTCCACCATCACCCGCGTCCCCGCCGTACGGAACATGTGGATGAAGTCGATGACGATGCCGATCTGTGCCGCCGAGCCGATGAAGCCCGTGGCGATGCCGTCGAAGGTGAGGCCGTTCTCTTTCCAGCTCTCCATGTAGGGCCGCATGCGGTCCGTGTAGTCATCGATGTAGTGGGAAGGAAATCCCGTGTGTACCGAGAGCACCGCCGTAGGCAGCGGGCACGCCTGCACCTTCAGCGCGGAAATGAGCGGGAGCGCCACTGTGACCGAGCACCGGCCGAATCCCGTGATATCATTGATGAGCGCGATCCGCTTCTGTCTGTCCATGAGAGCCTCTTTCTGCGCCGCAGGCGCCGCATTTGTCCTATTATAGCACAGCCCGCCTTCTGCGGCGGACGGCCATGCATAGGAGCTATGGATCCCGCATAGGCAGGGCAGATGCCTTTTTATTTGGTATCGATGCCGGGGAGGCAAATCTACATCCCGATTTTAACAAGGCCGCAAATATGGAAAGTGGACGTTCATCACGATGTACGCCAGCGCAGCGGGCAGAGCGCCCCACAGCCACGTAGGGCCTGATTTGGACTTCACTCGTCATCACGACAGAAGCCTGTATTTCTCAGAGCGTTTCCAAAGGAAAAGAGACACGCCGGGCGTGTCTCTTATTTATACTCTTTATATGTTTTAGGCAAAGGGGACCCACTGGCCGTCTTTCACTTCGAGGACGTCCATGTCCATCTTGGGATTTCTGTCCTGATCGAATTCGAAGGTGCCGGTGACGCCTTCGAAGCCTTTGTTGCCTGCCAGGGTGTCGCGAAGCTTTTTCCGGTCGGTGGTGGTGCCCGATTTCTCGATCGCTTCGTGCATCATGTACACTCCGTCGTAGGCCTGTGCGGCGAACTGGTCCGGTTCGTGGCCGTATTTTTCTTTATAGGCTTTTCGGAAGGCCTGGGCCTTTTCGCTCTTCCGCTCGGGGTTCCACGGGGTGGCGACGAGGGTGCCGTCCGCCGCGGCTCCGGCCTGCTTGATATACTCGGGGCTGTTGAAGCCGTTGTTGCCGATGATGGGCTGGTCCATGCCCATCTCGCGGGCTTTCTTCACGATGAGGGCCCCTTCCTGATAGAAGCCGGCGATGGCGATGACGTCCGGGGCCGCCGCCTGGATCTTCGTGAGCTGGGCGGAGAAGTCCGTGTCCTTATCTGCGAAGGATTCGGTGGCTACGATGTCCACGCCCATTTCCGGGAAGAGCTTCTGATAGATACGGTTCTCGCTGACGAGCATGTCGTTGTTGTGCGAATAGAGGATGGCCACTTTTTTGAATCCCAGTTTGTCGTGCGCTTTCTTCACGGTGATCGGAATGGCGAGCTTGCCCGGCACGGCGTTCCGGAAGATGTAGTCCCCCACTTCGGTGACGCCGTCGGCGGTGAGAGAGATGCCGAAGGTGACCACGCCTGCCTGCTGGGCGATGGGCCCGGCGGCAAAAAATTCACCGGTGGTCATGGGGCCGATGATGGCGAGCACCTTGTCCTGCTCGACGGCTTTCTTCACAGCGTTGATGGCTTCGGTCTTCACGAGCTTGGTGTCGTAGGTGATGACGTCGAGCTTCACTTTCGTCGCGGGGTTCCCGTTGATCTCTTCCACGGCCATATCCACCGCTTCTTTCTGGGAGGTGCCGTACGCCGCGCCGGGGCCGGTGCAGGCGGTGATGAAGCCCACCTTCGCGTGCGCGCCTTCCGCCTTCGCCGCGTCTTTCTTCTCGCCGCCGCAGCCCGCGAAAGCGCCTGCGATCACCATCGCCGCACCGGCTGCGGCCGCCCATTTCATCCATGCTCTTTTCATCGTGTTTCCCCTTTCATTTCCACTGAAAAAGCCCCTGCCTCCCATATGGGACACAGGGGCGCTCGTGCGCGGTACCACCCTTTTTTATCTCTCGCCTGCGGCACGGAGGGCGTCCACAGAAAAGCCCCTGCCTCATCACGAGACAGGGGCGACATGCGCGGTACCACCCTGGATTGTACTTACAGGAGTGTCTGTAACGGAGACCGGCCGTCCTCCCTTACTTGGATTTCAGGAAGGCTGCTCACGGGAGAGAATCGTCATTTCCCCTGCGCCGGCTTTCACCGCCCGCCGGCTCTCTGCTGTCAGTGTGGAAATCACTTGTACCCGCTCACCGCATTTCTTGCTTGTGAGTTGATACTTATTCTACAGGAAACGGCGGAAATGTCAAGCGAATTTTTTCATTCATCCATGAAGAAAAGTAGAACATCTTACGCAGCGCGCACGTTTCTTTCTGTTTTCTTTCTCTATGCAATAAAAAAGACACAGCTCCAAGGCTAAGCTGCATCTTTTTTAGCATGGTATCATACTTTGGCGGAAATTGCGAGCTTCCCGCCGTCACGCGGCGAGGCGATCAGGCGAAGGGGACCCACTTGCCGCCTTTGACTTCGAGGACGGACAGATCCATCTTCGGATCGCGGTGTTCGTCGAAGGCAAAGGTGCCGGTCGCGCCTTCAAAGTCTTTGATCTGCGCGAGAGTGTCGCGGAATTTCTTGCGGTCGGTGGTGGTGCCGGACTGTTCCACAGCGGCGTGGATGGTGTACATCGCGTCGTAGGCCTGTGCGGCGAACTGATCCGGTTCGTGGCCATATTTAGCCACATAGGCTTTGCGGAAGTTCTGCGCTTTTTCCGTCTGGCGTTCCGGGTTCCACGGGGTGGCGACGAGAGTGCCGTCCGCCGCTTCGCCGGCCTGCTTGATGTATTCAGGGCTGTTGAAGCCATTGCCTGCGAGGATCGGCTGGTTGAGTCCCATCTCGCGGGCTTTCTTCACGATGAGAGCGCCTTCCTGATAGAGGCCTGCGATGGCGATGATGTCCGGATTCGCCGCCTGGATCTGGGTGAGCTGGGCGGAGAAGTCCGTGTCTTTGTCGGCGAAGGTCACGTCAGCGACGATGTCGAGGCCGAGCTTCTTGCATACGTCGAGGTAGTAGCCGTGTTCGCCGACCATCTGGTCGTTGTTGTTGGAGTACATGATAGCGATCTTCTTATAGCCCAGTTTGTCGTGGGTCTTTTCGACGATCTGGGGGATGTTCATCGCGCCGGGGATGGCGTTTCTGAAGATGTAGTCGCCGATGTCGGTGATGCCGGGGCCGGTGGTGCCGGTGCCGAAGGCGACGACGCCGGACTGCTGGGCGATCGGGCCGGCGGCCATCATTTCACCGGTGGTCATCGGGCCTTCGATGGCCAGGACCTTGTCCTGCTCGATGGCTTTCTTCATGGCGTTGATCGCTTCGTTCTTCACGAGCTTGGTGTCATAGGTGTAGAGATCGATCTTGATCTTCGTGTTCGGGTTCGCGTTGATCTCTTCCACGGCGAGGTCTACGCCTTCCTTCATCGCTACGCCGTACGCCGCGCCGGGGCCGGTGTAAGCGGTGATGAAGCCGATCTTCGCGCTCTTGCCGTCCGCGGGAGCCGCGTCAGCTTTCTTCTCTCCGCCGCCGCAGCCGGCAAATGCCCCTGCGAGGACGAGCGCGGCGCCTGCCGCTGCCAGAGTTTTCATCCATTTTTTCTGCATAGTCTTTCCCTCTTTCTTTGCATACATCTTCTTCAGCGCCGCTGAAGCCATCCCGCCAATCCGTACAAAAAAACGCCCCGTCCCCTTTCGGAGACAGGGGCGCTTCTGCGCGGTACCACCCTGATTTCTTACTTGCCGGGCCTCATCGGGCGGATACTAAAAAAGCCTACCTCCAGTCCCTGACTGAAGATAGGGGCGCTTGCGCGCGGTACCACCCTACATTATACTTTGAGGCTCTGTTCGTAACGGGAACGCGCCGCTTTTTCCTACTCGGTTCAGAAAAAGAGCTCACGAGTGATGTCTGTCTGCCGGGCCACGCCGATTTGCACCCACTATCGGCTCTCTGGGGAGGTATCCGTGCGGACGTTTGTCTCGTTCATCGCATTTGTACGTTTTTTTCATTGGTTGATGTGCTTATTCTATCGCGCGGTATTTTTCTTGTCAAGCCATTCTCATTTGATTCGCTAAAGATTCCTTTTTTCTATAGTTCGCCGGAGACCTTTGCGCCCGGCGCATGGAAACGGCTCCAAATGCAGACCGAGCCGCCCTTTCTTTCTATTTCGTCCTGTTTACGATATAATAAAAAGAAATTTACGTTTCAGACGAACAGGAAAGGATAGGCCTCGTGAACCAGACGGACACCGCTGTGATCATCATCAACCCCACGTCGGGGCGGGAGCGCGCGCCGCGCTATCTGCCGCTCCTCCGCGAGGTGCTGGAGAAGCGCTACGACTATGTGCTCGTCCGGGAAACGGAGAAGGCCGGCGACGCTTCGGACTTCGCCAGGGACGCGGCGTCTCATCATTTCAACATCGTCTGCATGGGCGGCGACGGCACGATCAACGAAGTCATCAACGGGATGATGCAGGTGGAGAGCCCGTCGGTGTTCTCATTCATCCCCTTCGGCACGGTGAACGACCTCGCCCGGGCGCTCCACATCCCCCGCTCGCCCCGGGGCGCCATCCGCATGCTGGAGACGGCGGAGGAGACGAAGATCGACGTGGGCCGCGTAAACGGGCGCTACTTCATCAATATCGTCGCGGCGGGCCTCATCCCCGAAGCGGTGAGCCAGGTGTCCATCAAGGAGAAGACCCTCTTCGGCTCGCTGGCCTATTTCATGAAAGGGCTGCAGGCCATCCCGCGGCAGAAGTCGTATCATTTCCTCATCGAGACAGAGGAGGGGCCCACCATCCGCATGGCGTCTCCCCTCATGGCGGCGATGCTCACGGACTCGGCGGGAAGCTTTCGCAATCTGCTCCCGCCGGAGGACCGGAACAAGGGCGTCATCAAGCTGGCGCTCTTCCGCGAGCTGGACTGGCTGCGCCTGCTCCGGCAGGGGCCGCTCCTGCTGGCAGGCCTCCAGATGGGACCGGACCTGCTCTCGGTGGTGAACGTAAAGAAGGCGCGCATCTCCGTGGCGGAGGGCGAAGAGCTCTGGACGAACGTAGACGGCGACCGCGGGCCTTCCTTCCCGCTCGATCTGGAGATCCTGCCGGACCGCCTGCCCATCTTCGTGCCGCTCCGCCGGAAGAACGAATCGCTCCACGCGCCGCAGGCCCTGCAGTTCATCGGCGAGCATTTCCGCCGCGCCGTAGCGGAGCGCCTCGCCGCCATCGAAACGCTGACGGAGCTTCACGAGAGCGAGCGCCCCAATCTCTCCGACGAGACGCGGAAGACGATCTTCGATTATCTGCTGGAGCAGCGAAAAAAGGAAGACCACACGGAAGAAGCACAAAAGTAAAGAGACCGGGTGACCGGTCTTTTTTTGCGCCTTTTTTTCTGCTGCGCGCCCTTTGCCTTCCGCGCCCCTCTGCCGCCGATGCGCGGAACGCCCCTCTCCCCTCTTTCGCCCCGAATCCCTCCGAAGGGCCCGACGGCCCCACGCATTGCGAAAGACGAGACAGGCGGCCGCCGCCTCCGCCGCAGGCAAAGTCCTCTTTGCAGTGAAAAACCTCTCCGGTCCCGTCCGCCCCGGAAGCCGCCTCCGCCGCGCCCTGCCCATGAGGCAGCGCTTCCTTTTTCACACAAAAAGGCCGCGGCCCTCCGAAGAGAGTCACGGTCTTTTCTATCAGCATCTCATGCCGTAAGGATCAGAAGCCGAGGATACCGAAGAATACATAGCAGACGATACCGCCGACAATGGACATGGACAGGCCCCAGAAGAGGAGGTTTCTGAAGAGGATGCCCTTCGCCTTGTCGTCGACCGCAGCGTTCGCAATGCAGAGAGCGCCGAGGGTCGAGAGCGGGGAGGTATCGACCAGGTGTGCGCCGATATCGATGGAGGATGCGAGACGTACTGCGTGATCCGCATCGACGGTGCCCACTGCCTGGAGAAGGCCAGGAACCATGTTCAGGAACATCGGCATGACAACGCCGGAGGAGCTGGAGTATGCGGAGATGATGCCTGCGATGAAGCCGACGACGCCGTTGACCGTAGTGCCGTTGGACACGATAGCGATCAGGTCGATGAGGGCATTCAGGCCGCCTGCCTTATCCATGACGTTGATCAGGACAGACATACCGCAGACCATGACGATGACGCCCCAAGGCATCTTCTTTACAGCTTCGCCGTCATCA
>CASEBK010000047.1 GCA_949286115.1 uncultured Veillonellaceae bacterium
ATACGAACCCCAGCGTCGCCGACATTCTTTCCGGCCGCCCGGAAAGAGTGTCGGCCAAGAAAGGGGCGCCGCCACGGTCACTCCGGCCTAAGGATTGAGGCCCGCTGCCTGCAAAGACGAAACTCGCTCGCTGCGCTCGCTCAAACAGTCGTCTTTGCCACGCGGCATCGAGCCTCAATCCTTCCCCTTCGGGGCGGCCTCCGTTCCAACGGGCGGGTGTCCTGAACCAGCGATGAGAGATACCGCGCATGGGGGTGCGGGCGCAAGCTCAATGAAAGAGTATGTACGCAGACGGTGCGGCCCACATCCTTCGCTTGCCTTCTCCGCATGTCCGTGGAAGTTTTGCGTCGCGCCTTCGGCGCATCCCTTATGCAGGCGGACTGTCTCACACAGTTGCGGCCTCGTGCCCATGCTTACCGTCTTATTCATGGTGGTGGAAGTCCCGTGCCGCGCCACAAGCGGCGTCCCCTTATACTTTGATGACTTCCAACAAAACAGCGGACCCACATACGATGAAAAACCTTTTTCTCCGTATGTGGGTTTGCACCTTAATGAGCCGATACGGAACCAAAGGGGATACACATTCAAAGAATGTGCGACCCAAGCCAAGAACTGGTGCAGCTCCCCGCCCGTTTGAACGGAGCCAGGTGCCCGAAGGGAGAAAGTCTGGCCGGTGGCGTCAGCCGTAGCGCTTGTCTGAGCGACCGAAGGGAGCGAGTTAAGCGAAGGTAACGACCGGCCAGACTTCCAGGGCGGAGTGATCAGGCGGCGCCCTTCCTTCTTTGCTTCGTTTCTTCCTTCGGCGGCGAAGGAAGAAATGAAGCGACCATGGGGCTCGTATGCCCCTGACGGGCACAGTCGTACACGAGAGAACCGCAGCCTTCGCGATGTGGGCCCGCACCCCCATGAAAAGAAACGTTCTCTTCGAAATGGAGACCCGCACTGCCTGCGCAGAAAAGCCTCCTCCCTAACAGGGGCACACACAAAAAAGAGGATGGTCTCCATCCCCCTTTTAATGTGTCTCAGAAGGCTTTGCTGAGCCCGATGTTCACCTGATAGGTGTCTTCGTTGTCGTTCCCGAAGCTGTGCTCGAGGTCGAGGAAGACGTAGCTGTCATCGTTCATGCGGTGCGAGAAGCCAAAGCCCACGTCGTACCATGTGCCTTCGTTCTCATATGTCTCGGAGAGCACGCCTGTCGTGTCCCGCGCCCGGATGTCCTGATCGCCCAGGAATTCGTGCAGGATGTCCGCCTTGAAGTACACGGTGTCCCCCGCGCTCGTGTCCCGTCCGATGCGGAAGCCCGCCCGGCCGATGAGGCTGTCGATGGCGTCCAGGTCCACTTTCGTCCCCTGACTCGTCGTGTAGGACGCGTCTGTCACGTAGGCGTACTGGAGCTGCGCCTGGGGCTCGAAGTACCAGTCGTTCCCCAGGTCCTTCTTCCGTCCGTATTCGGCGCTCACGCTCCACACGTCGTTGTCATAGTCGCCGCTGATCTTCTCGCCGAGTTCGCTGTAGATGTCGAAATCATTGGACAGGCGGCCGTACTTCACCACGTAGTCCGTGTAGTGTCCCGCATCGCCCAGCCAGGTGTCGTGGTACCACAGGCCGGCCCGGCGCACGTCTCCGTCGCCCGCCACATTCTGATAGTCCGCGGTGCCCCGCATATAGTCGAAGGCAAAGCCCCGGTAGTGGGTCCCGTCTTTCTGGCCCTCATCTTTCCAGTCGTAGCCGATCTCGAACATGGTGTTCATGCTGCGGAAGGCGTCGTCTTTCCCGATGCGGTCATGACGCATCCGCACCCACAGTCCGTCGTCTCCGGTGAGGTACCGTGCCTCACCCATGCGCTTGTTGAGCCGGTCCATGTAGACCGCGTTGGAATAGTTCACTTTTGACATAGCGATGACGGTCTTGCCTGCATTGGAGGTCTGCTCATCCGCACGGCCTACCAGTTTGAAATTCGTGGTGCCACTGAGGCCCGTCGAATCTTCCGCGTCTGTCTCGTCACCGGCTTTGTCTGCGGCATTCTCGGCGGTGAGCGCCAGCGTCTGCACCGCCTGCGTCGCAGCGACCGCCCCCGGTTCGCCGGTGCTCTCAAAGAAATTGTCCACCATCGTATCTCCCGGCTTGGAGGCAGTGAGATTATCTCCATTATAGGCTACATTCTCCTTATTTCCAGCATAGTCGTCTGTGCCTACTTCATATTCCACGTTGAAGACGCCCTCACCGACGGTCACGGCCCGGAAACTCACATCAGAACCTTTGCCGACGGTGGCAAAGCGCAGTCCTTCGAAGCCATCTGCATACATGTCGTCCATCGTCACGGCATCGACGACATTGATGATGTAATCACCTTTGGCGTGCTTCATGTACAACATGTCACTGTTACCACGCACTGCATCCAGTTTCATGTTAAAAGCAGCATCGCCCTTCATGTCATATACCGTCAGGGCATGCCCGCCGTTCAGTTCTTCCGTGCGCGCGTGAGTCAAGTCGATGGTCGCCATATGCCCAAGTGCTTCTACCGGATTTTCTGCATCAAAGACGCTGTTTGCCTTCGGAGCCGCTTCCGTATTGAGCCGGGTCACCCAGCTCTGGCCGGTAACGTCCCACCGAGAGCCCTCGCCCATGGTGAGATTCACTTCGCCTCCCTTGTAGATGGTACTGCTGAAAGCGGGATTGAAGAATTTGCTTCCCGCATGACCTTCATCGATCGTCTCGCCTTCCGTATTGAGCCCCGCGTCGCCGTAGTCGTCTGCGCGGCCCGTAAGCACGCCGCCCCTGCCGAGGTCAAGGTTCAGAATGCCGTTGTTCCCAGCGATGATATTGCCCGTTACATTGATTCCGCTCGTCCCGTCTGTTGCGTTAATATTCACTGTACCGGCATAAGCAGCGAGGATATCACCGGTGATCTCACTTCCCGCACCGTATTTCAGTGTGACTTTCGCCCGATCTTCTACCGGTGCATTGACCATTTCGTCTGTCAGGTTAACTGCGGTTCCCGCTGCGATGGCGATGTCTGCACTGTTGGGGCTCTTATCATACTGATCTGTACTGATATACGTGCTGCCATTGATCTCTATATCCGCACCGTCATAAGCCCAGACCACACGTTCCAGCTGGTCTTCGTTTGTCGGGTCCGCTTTGGTCTGGAAAATATTCCAGTCCCCGGTGGAGGTGATCTTCGCGTCACCTTCCGCATACAGGGCAGAAATGACAGATTTCCCCACAAAAGACGTTTCCTTATTGGGGTCTTTGTCATCCTGCAATCCGCCTGCATTATCAATGACCGCCGCAGAGTAGACCGCATTCACCGCGCCCGCCATATCAACTTCTGTATTTTCATTTCGGGTATCGATCGCGCCAAGATAAGCATTCCAACCATTGTCCGCCTTGAAAGTCACATCAGCGCCGGAGAGCGCTTTGACCGCAATACCGGAGCCAAAACCCTGCTCGTCTCTGGTACCGGCAGACGTCACATTGTTTCCATTCGTTGCGGTCAGAGAAATATCCGCCTCGCTGTAACCGTAAAGCGCCATGCCCTCACTTGCAATGATATTACTTCCATTTGCATCTAGATCAGCTGTACCCGCAGATGCCGCAATACCATATGTCTTCCCAGATACCTGATTATCCTTACCGGCATCCATGTCAATCAAAGTGCCTTCACCGGAAGCAAATAAGGCATAATTATTGTCCGCAGTAACCGCATTACTCCCCACATCTGCCGTTAGAGTTGCGCTACCCGCAGATTGAACTAAAATCCCCCCATTCTTCGACTCAACTGTATTATTTCCTTTGGAAGAAGCCACTTCAACGATGCTATTTGCACCAGAAGCGCGAATACTATAAGCAGAACTTCCCGTAACAGAAATAAAATTTCCACTCGTCCCTTTTAAAGAGATATTTGAGTTATCATCAAGTGAATATAATCCACTACTTGAGGCACCATCGGCCGTTACCCGATTGTAATCCCCAATAATTGTAGTTTTTCCCCCATAGGCAGATCTAATTCCAGCGAGTCCCCCAATAATATTTTTCCCTTTTTCTGCCAAAAGGCTAATTTGTGCCCCATAACTAGCATAAATCCCAAAGTTAGCTCCAGTCACGGTATTATTCCCACCATTTGCCATCAAGCCGATTGAGGATTTCCCATATTCCGCACGAAGGCCAATGCCCGTTCCCGTTGCGATGACAGTATTATTCACACCGCTGATATTTGCTTTCATGCCCAGATCATAGGCACTGTTCAGCAAAGAGAACGAATTAACGTAAACGCCATCATTAGAAGTAGCACTTCCGCCGTTTGCGGCAATTGTGACATCCCCCTGATCGTCAATGAGGTTGACTTCGCTGTTAACCTGAGTAAGCATGACGCCGACACTGCTGCCATCCGATGTCGAAGTAATCGTAATTCCATTTTTGCCTGTCGCATGCAGGGTAACGTCAGCCTTACTGTCATTATCACGGTAATAATCCCCAACGCCATTATCCACCTGAAGGCCGACGGCCCCCGGATACAGGCCATTCTCTTTAACAGAGCTTTTTATCTTAATATCAGCCCCTTCAATATTTACGGTCGCATCCTTAAATGACGTTTCCAATTCAGGACCACCGCTTTTGGTATTTCCCGTCGCAACAAAAAGGCCGATCGAATTATTAAAAGATGTTGTAGCTTCATTCTTCGCATCAATATTCACTGAACCCGATGCGGTGATTTCAACCGTGCTTTGCGTATTCCTGATACCGTATACATCTGCGCCCCCAGTTGCTGTAGAAGTCGCTTGATGCTTCGCCGTAGCCGTAAAATCACCGGTTGTAACATTCACTGTCCCCTCATTTTCCGCCCATACTCCATATACATCAGAACTATGTCCTGTCACGTCAATCGTCGTTGTAGCGCCATCCGTCTTATCGATGACATATTCCGCGCCATCGGTCACATGGATGCCATTTGTGCCAATCGGAGATTTCACATCGCTGTCATCAACGATGATCTCGTTTTTCTGTCCTCTTAAGGTAACCGCACTGCCTTTCCCGGATACAGTCGCCCCGCTTGTCCCGGCAAGGATTTGATTGATTCCTTTATCGGACTGTAAAGAAACTGCATTCCCACCACTTACAGTGAGGCCATCCTGCCCTGCGGTAATTTTGTTCCCTACTTCACCATTGGCGACCAGTGTGATATTGCTTCCTTTACCACTTCCAGATACGGCAATCCCATCCTTTGCCGCTGTAATCTCATTTTCCGCACCAGTCAAAATCATTTCAGTATTACCATTGTTACTGCTAATGCCATCATTCGCATCGGAGGTGACCATATTTTTTCCAGTTGTTGCATCCAGCTTCAATGTATAGTCGTTGTCATCTGCGGGTCTTCCGTTGATCTGTATGGCAACATTATCATCAGAAGAGATCGTATTCCCCTGAGAAGTAATTACCAGACTGCCCTCCTGACTTGTTGTTTGTTTAATAGCCGTATCGTCCCCGCCCGAGATGGTAATCGTCTCGCCCGGTTTATTATATTCATCTCCATAATCCTTATCGATCTCTATCGTCTCTGCCATGCCCGTGGTCCATACTGTGGCGGACAGGGCGAGGCCTATGAGGACGGCGCGGCGGAGCGCGGTCTTTTTATGGTCGTTTGTGTTCATCTTGGTTCCTCCTGTATAAATTCCATACCGTTTTGAGTGAATGCATTTCCGGCGTCTCCTGCGGGGGCGGGGCCGATGCGCGGCGGTGCTTCCAGTAGAGGCGCTCGCAGTGTGAGGAGCAGAATTTCTGCCGCCTGTCGGACGGGTCCGTCACGGAGACGAGCGCGCCACAGCGGAGGCACCGGAAGCTTCGGATGACGGGCGCGCCGTCTGGGACGGCTTCCGCCTCCCGCGGGCGCTTCCGGTAGTCGTACTTCCGGCAGGCCGTAGAGCAGTAGCGCTGGGTCCTGCGCCCGGCGGTGAAATGCTTCCCGCACACCGGGCAGATCGCTTCCCGCTTCATGGGCCGCCCGCGGCGTTTCGGGCACACGAAAAGGGCAGCCCAAAAGAGGCTGTCCTTCTTCTATGGAGTAAGCCTGCGTCACTGGCGCAGACGGTATGAAACTGTACAGACGGAGTCGTTGTTACATCAATATCCCACCCCCCCCAACCATAGAGATGTTCATCGACATGCATGCGGCGTTTGCGATGGGTCTCTGAATGCTCACGGTGTCACCTCCCCTCTGAATATTTAGACGGCTTTATTGTACTGGCTTTTCTTGCAGGATGCAATACCGGAAGTCCATATTTCCTGTGCATACGACCTCTGTCCGCCCCTGCTTTTTCCGCATACGGCCCTCCCTCGCAGCCCAACGCCCCGCGGCAGGCCATAAAAAAAGCCCGCATGGGGCTGTGGTCACGATTCGTCTGCGAGCTGCCGTGTCTCCGGGGGAAGCTTTCGCTTTTCTTCTTCGGGCACGGCGGCGAAGAAGATCTTTCGAAGGAGCGGGCGTCGCTCCGCCTCGGGTAGAGGCGTTCCCGTTTCGAGGGCTTCGGCGAGACGCGCAAATTCTTCCGCGGAGAGCTCGCACGCTTCGAGGCGGGCGGCGCGGTGGCAGCCGGTCTTCCTGTCGTAGAGGATGTAGGTCTTCTGTCGGCCCGCGTCGTTTTCTCCGTCCAGATGGCGGCGGATGTCGTCGAGATCGCGCCGGACGGAGCGCTCGCACACGCCGTGGCTCGCCGCCCAGCGGGCGCGGTGCACGGGGCGGCCCGCCATGAGTTCGTCGTAGAGCGCGAGGATGCGCTCGGATTTGGAGATCTCTTTCATGGTCCTCCTCCTTTGTTTTCATTATATCGCAGGGGCACGAAAAAAGCGCCCCGAGGGGCGCGCCGTCAGGAGCGGCTCAGTTTTTCGTTCAGTTCTTCGGTGATGCGGCGGCCGGTGGGCGTCACCGCAAGGCCTGCCTGACTGGTCTCCCGGAGCGATGCCGGAAGAAGGCGGCCGATCTTTCCCATGGCTTCGATCACTTCGTCCGGCGGGATGACGCTGTGAATGCCCGCCATGGCCATCTCGGCGGCGGTGAGCGCGATGACGGCGTCCATGCCGTTCCGCTTCACGCAGGGCACTTCCACGAGGCCTGCCACAGGGTCGCACGCAAGGCCCAGGAGGTTCTTGATGCCCAGCGCCAGAGCGTCGCCCATTTCTTCAGTGGTGCCGCCCAGGAGGTCCACCGCACCGGCGGCGGCCATGCCCACGGCGGTGCCGCACTCGGCCTGACAGCCTCCGACGGCCCCGGCGATGGAGGCGTTCTCTGCCACGACGCGGCCGATGGCTCCGGCGGTGAAGAGGGCCCGCGTGTATTCGTCGGCGCTGGCGTGGATCTCGCGGCCCACCGCGCCCAGCACAGCAGGGACGATGCCGCAGGAGCCGGCGGTGGGACAGGCGACGATGCGGTACATCTTCGCGTTCGCCTCGGCGGCAGCGATGGCGTAGGCGCAGGCCCGGCGGCACACGGGGCTCAGGAAATGCATCTTCGCCCGGTAGAGGCGGTTCGCGTCGCCGCCCACCATGCCGCTGGGGGATTTGGACTTATCCGCCAGCCCCCGGCGGATGGCGTGCTCGAAGATGGGAATGAGCGCCTTCATGCGCGCCCACGCGTCTTCATAGGGGATGTTCTCATCTTCCGCTTCTTTCCGGCAGGCGAGCACGCCCGGAGAGACATGGCGGCGGTCCGCCTCTTCAAACAACTCTGCGATGGTATGATAGTCTTTCATAGGCCCTCCTCAGATGATATCCAGCGCCATGACCTGCCCCACGTGGCGGTTGCACCGGCGCAGCTCGTCCACCACGTGCTCCGGCACCCGGTCATCGGTGTGGATGATCATGACCGCGTCGCCCGCTCTGCCTTTGCGGAACACTTTCATATTCGAGATATTGAGGTGGTGCCCGGCCAGGACGAGGCATACCTGCGCGATGACGCCGGGCACGTCGTGATGGTGCGTGATGAGCGTATATTCTTCGCCGCTGATCTCCACGGGGTAGCCGTCGATGTCGGTGATGAGGACACGCCCGCCGCCGAGGGACCGCCCCACGACGGTGACGGCGCGGCCGCTCTTTCCCACGGCGTGGATGGAGGCCACGTTCGGATGACCCATGTCTTCGTCAGAGAAGGAAAAATGCATAGGAATGCCCATCCTAGCTGCGAGCGCGATGGCTTCGCGGATCTTGTCCGATGAGGGGAGACACCCGAGAAGCCCCGCCGCGAGGGCCTTGTCCGTGCCGTGGCCCCGGCCGGTCTTTGCAAAGGAGCCGTAGAGCGTGATGTCCGCCGAAGCGAGGTCTTCTCCCAGGATCTCCAGCGCGAGCCGCCCGATGCGCGCGGCCCCGGCGGTGTGCGAGCTGGAGGGGCCGATCATGACCGGCCCGATGATGTCGAAAATGCCCATAGTCCCTCCGTTTCTAAATGAATCTTTGTCATGCGATGAGAAAGAAAACGCATACAGCTGGTCAAAAAACAGCGCCGCAGGTGGGTGCGGCGTCTCTGCTGCAAAGCATTGAAATTTTTCGTGCTTTTATTATCTTACATCCAGTGGGAAAGGTCAAATTCTTCGCCGATGAGCTCACGGATGTGGATCTGGGCGATGTACATGCCCATGAGGGTGAGCGAGGACCGACGGAGAAGGCTCCCGTCCCAGACTTTCTGGAGCTCGGCCATGGGCGGCGAGACCCGCGCGAGGATGTGCTCCACTTCGCGCCTGTCGTAGGCGACGGGCCGGGAGTGAAGGAGCGCCCCCAGCAGGGTCTGCTCCCGTTCGCTGTCGATACGGTATTTCTCGAAGTAGTCCGGCAGGAGCGAGTCGTCGATGACGGCGGCTTTGAAGTACGAATTGAAGAGGCTCGGCACGATGGACCCGGAGGGCCAGTCCGCGCGGAGGCTCGTGAGCTCGGACTTCATGCACCCGCGGAAGGAGAAGATAAGCGGGTACGAATCGCGCAGCACCTGCCCGAAGGCGGTGTCTTTATTTTCCAGCGACACGCAGTGGAGATACTCCAGCTGCTGGTAGCCGCTGTACTCGCCGGGGAGCTCCCGAAGGAGCGGCGCCACGTAGCGCTCGCCGTAGGCCCGAAGGGCATCGCCGTCCACGTTGTCCATGTTGCGGGAGTAGTGGAAGAGAAGAAGCAGCGACAGCGCGTGGAACTGCCCCATCTCCATGCGGGGCATCACGCGGAGGGCGTCGTAGGCGAGGATGGTGCGCGTGTCACACTTGCTGCCTTGGGCCACGTCGTAGAAGGCGTCTCCCACCATGCCGAGGACGGTGTCGTTCGGGAGCATCACGTAGGTGCGCTGGGCGTTCTGCAGCGCTTCCTGCACCATGATGTGCGTCAGGACGTCCGCCGCGTCCCGTCCGGCGAGGGCCCGCGCCCGCTCCACCAGATGATGAGTGACGGTGCGCGTGTCCTGGGCGGCCGTGCGGGAGACCGCGCCGTACTGATTGAGGAAATGACGCACGAAGTATTCTTCCAGTACTTCCGGCGGCTGAGGGCTCTCCATCACTTCCGCCTCTGGCTCGAGGACGAAGGTCTTCGCTGCGCTGGCCGCCTCTTCCGAGCCGCCCGCCGCGCGGAGCGCCTCGTCCCGGTCAAAGACGCGGGTCGCCTCGTCGGAAGCCTCCCGGCGGAGCTCGCCGAAGTTGAAGACTTGCGTCGCCTCGTTCACCGAAGCGGCAGGAGCCGCTGCCTGAGCCTGCGCCGTCTCCCGCGCCTCCGCGCTCTCTGCGGCCTCTTCTCTGCGCGGCCGCTGTGCGCGGCGCTTCCGATGGGCGCGGCCCTTTGCGGCCAGCGCGCGCACGGAGACGGCAAGGCCCTGCGGCACGCCGCACACCGCGCACCAGCAGACGCAGAAAAACGCCGCCGTCACGAGGAGGACCACCACGATGGAAAAATAAATGGACAGCACCGTGTTCCTTCCTTTCAGGCCCCAAAGGGGCAGAAAATCTCCGAGACAAAATCATTTTCATGTTATCATACTTGTATATATCCTTCAAGAAACGGCGGGGAAATTCCCGCCAGAAGCGGAGGCCCCATGATCACGCTTGCCTGCGGCGGCACGCTCGCCGCCTCGCCCGTCTCTCTCTTTCTCTCCTTCCCCTCGCCCCGCCCGGCGCTCTCCACGGCGCTCTGGGGCGGCGGCCTGCGGCCCGTGCGCTGGGCGCTCAATCAAAAGCTCACCGGCTACTGGCCCTGTCCTTCCGATTTCCCCGGCGGCTCGCCGGAGGCATTCCTCTCGGCATCGCTTCGAAGTCTCGGCGCCGTATCGGAGGAAGCCTGCGCCTTCCTCACCTCAGCGAAAATGGAGCGGTATCGCCGCGTCGTGCGCCGCGAAAGCTCTCTCACGGCGGAGGTCATCGCCACCGGCGGCGTGGAGAAAACCGCCGCCCGCGCAGGGGACCCGCCGCTCTACCGGGAGGAGGACGGCGCTTTTGCCCCCGTGGGGACGATCAATCTCATGGTGCTCGTCTCGGCCTCGCTCCCCGCTTATGCCATGGTGCGGGCGCTCCTCTCGGTGACGGAGGGAAAGACGGCGGCGCTGCAGGACCTGGGCATCGCCAGCGTCTCCACCGGACGCCCCGCCACGGGCACCGCCACCGACGGCGTGATGCTCTTCGCGGACCCCGCCGCGCCGCCCCTCACTGACGCAGGGACCTTCTCCCTGCTGGGCTCGCTCCTCGCAGGAGCCGCGCGAGACGCCGTCCGCGCCTGCCTTGCGGACTTCGGCCTCCCGTGGAACGCCTTTCCCTCTCTCCGGACGCCCGCCGCGGCTGACCTCTCTGGCAAAAAGCCCGCCCGATAAACGTCCATTGTCTGTTTATTTTATCCATTTTTTAGAGACGGGATGGGAAAATTTTTTTCATCGACAAACGGGGCGGCTTTTGTTATGATGAACTCAGAATTGTAAAAGATCGGCAAAGTTTCATCATGGAAGCATTCAGGAAAGGGAAGTGGTATGGCCATGCCTTATGACGAGCGCACGGTCCGGGAACTCATCGAATCGGCGGAGATCACGCCTATGGGCATCCAGCTCGAAGTGAACGCGGAGATCTTCACCGTCATCCATAATCTGCTGGCCGGCATGCGGGACGCTTCGGACATCTCCCCCGACGACGACGCCACGCTGTACAATCTGTGGCGCAAGACGGTGCGGGAGATGGCGAAGGTGGAGCTGCGGAACGGCTATGGCATTCCCATGGAAGACCAGATCGCCATGCTTCGCCAGGCTTTCGACATCGAGTGCAAGTACATCCCCGATCAGGTCTTCCGCCCCATCACCGGCGTGAAGCTCACGAAGAAGCTCATCGAGAAGGAGAGCGCTTTCGACGAAGACGAGATGCGCCTCCTCTTCGAAGAGAAGGTATGGCCGTCCATCGCCGTCAACAAGACAGGCGACCTCGCCAAGCCCACGGCGTACATCGTGGCGGGCCAGCCCGGCTCGGGCAAGACACGCATGTCCTCGGTCATCATCGAGAAGTATGACGCGGACATCGTCCAGTCCATAGGCGACAATTTTCGCGGCTTCCACCCGCGCTACCAGGAGCTGCTCCGGAAATACGGCCAGTACTGCGCGTATTTCTCCCTCCCGCAGGCGAAGTTTCTTTCGCACCTCACGCTGCACCGCGCCGCCGAAGGACGGTACAACATCATCCAGGAGGGGGCTCTCGAAAATGTGAAGCGCACCATGGCGACCATCGAATACCTCAAAGACAAAGGGTACAGCATCGTCATCCTGCTCCGGGCGTGCCCGCGGAAAAAGAGCTGGAAGGCCATCCATCAGCTCTTCCTCCAGCAGCGCCTCAAAGCGCCGGGCCTCTCACGGCTCATCACGAAGGAATACCACGACGCGGCCTGCCTCTCTTTCCTCTCG
This sequence comes from uncultured Veillonellaceae bacterium, assembly GCA_949286115.1. Lineage (GTDB taxonomy): Bacteria > Bacillota > Negativicutes > Veillonellales > Dialisteraceae > UBA1822. Next base: position 11,891 of record CASEBK010000047.1, read on the forward strand.
GCCACGAATGATCTCATCAAACAGAACCTCATGGACCGGCTCATCATCAAGAGCCCGAAAGGACTCCTCTACGACAGCGACGATCTCCCCACGGAACGGGTGGCAGACATCCTCGCTAAGCGCATGAAACAGTAAGCAGCGGCACACGCTGCTTTTCTTTTTGGAGGACTTATGACCCTCGCATCTTCCATCAAATCCGCCGCCCGCGCCCTCGGCATCCCCGCGTGCGGCATCGCCTGCCCCGATGCGGACAGCCTGCTTGCTGAGCGCCTTGCCGCGGCCGGGCCCGTGCCCTTCTCCCCGCCTGCCGCCAGGCGCCTCTCCTGGGACGCGGTGCTTCCGGGAGCGCGGAGCGCCGTGGTGTGCCTCTTCCCCTACCGGCCGGAAGAGGAGGAGGACGGGAACATCGCGCTCTATGCGCGGCCTGAAGATTACCACCGGGTGGATCACCGCTATCTCGCCCGCCTCGCAGAAGCGGTCGCGGCCCTTGCGCCGGAGGCCCGCTGCGCTGCCGTCGTCGATACCAGCCCCCTCGCGGACCGATGGCTCGCGTGGCGCGCGGGGCTCGGCTTCTACGGCAGGAACCACTGCCTCATCCACCCGGTGTATGGCTCTTTCGTGACCATCGGCGCGCTCCTCACGACGCTTACCCTCCCGGCGGATGCGCCCATGGAGAGCCGCTGCGGGGACTGCCGCCGGTGCCTCGCCGCCTGCCCGGGCCACGCTCTCTCGGAGACGGGCTTTCATCCGTGGACGTGCAAGTCGTATCTCACCCAGAAGAAAGAGCCCCTCACGGAAAACGAAGAAGCTATCCTTCGCCGCACGCCCCTCATCTTCGGCTGCGATGAATGCCAGCGCGTCTGCCCGTGGAACGAGCGGGCCCTTCCCTCGCCTCTCCCGGAGACCGGCGAAGCCCGCGTGCCCCGCCTCACAGAAGAAGACCTCGCCCTCTCCGTCCGCGCCTTTGACCGCACGTACAAAGCCTACGCCTTCGCCTGGCGCGGAAAAAAGCTCCTGGCCAGAAATTTTTCGGTCATAAACGAAAAAAATAAATAAAAAAAGCCTCTTCCCGAGATCTGCACCTCCGGGAAGAGGTCTTTTATTTGCGAAGAAACGCCGCCATCCGACCAAACGGCCCGCCGCAGCCGGCGTGCGCCGTGGCGAGCACTTCGAGGCCCTTACACCGCGAATCAGGCCAGCATACGCCAACGCCAAAGCAGGCTCCGCGCGGCGTGGGACCGCGGCGCGCCATGCGCCCGCACCGCCTGCGCCGAAACGCTTTCCCGCCTCTGCAGCCCCCATGGCGGCACGTCATCATCACTTACTCCCGCAGGTGATCCCCACCACGCGGGAGAAGCTCACCCGGAAGACGAGGCGGTTCTCCGTGCCGTCCGCCATGTACCACAAGTAGTCCACGTCGCCGTCGATCTGCCGGAGGTCCGGCTCGCCATAAGCGCGAAGCACGTCGTCCAGCGTGGAGCCCACTTTGATGCCGTCGGGCGTCGCGATGTCATTGTGCCGCTCCTGCGACATGAGCCAGATGACGGAGCGGGTCCCCTCCTGCACCGTCACGAAAAAAGAATCGCCATAGTTATACTCCCGCACGGCGTCTTTCCGCGTGGGGGAGTAGCTCTTCTCCACCGACTTCGGCGGGCCGTAGGTCTTCAGCAGATAGTCCTCCGTCGAGCCGGGGGTGATGCCGCCCAGGGCCATGCGGGAAGCGCTGATCTTCGCCTCCGCCGCTGGGCCGAGAAAGAGCGCCGCCAAAAAGAGCGCCGCTGCGATCTGTTTCTTCATCGTCGTTCCTCCTTAGTTTTTTCCCTATTCTAACACAGCGGCCTTTTCATTTTGAAATTCTTTTTCGTCTGTAGTAATCTATAAATAATACGCATCATTTCTATCATTTGCAGCAACACAGGAGGCGCCTATGAAAAAATTTCTCGCACTCATCCTCGCGCTCTTCACTGCGCTCGCCTTTGCCGGATGCGGCGGGGACAAAGCTCCCGCGGCGGGCAAAGAGACGCCAGTGAAAGTCTCTCTCGGCATGCTCCGCCTCACCAGCAGCGCGCCCCTCTTCCTCGCTATGGACAAGGGCTATTTCCAGGAAGAAGGCATCGAGATCGAGCCCCAGTGGTTCGACGCGGCGCAGCCCATCGCCGTCGCCACGGCGTCGTCCAAAGTGGACGTGGGCGCCACGGGCATCACTGCCGGGCTCTACAATATGGCCGCGAAGGGTCAGAAGCTCTGCATCGTTGCCGACAAGGGCCGCGAAGAAGCAGGCTATCCCTCTTCGGCGCTCCTTGCGAATGCGGACCAGTATGCGGCGGGGCTCACGTCCATCGAAGCGCTCCGGGGCAAGCGGGTGGGCATCACCCAGAAAGGCTCCACCTATGAATACATGACGGGGCGGCTCCTCGAATCGAAGGGCCTCTCTCTCGATGACGTGTCCCTCGTGCCTCTGGGCAAGCTCTCCGCAGTGATGGCGGCGCTCCAGAGCGGGCAGATCGACGCGTGCATCCTGAACGAGCCGAACGTGACGAAAGCGGAAACGGATGGCTACGGCCGCATCATCACCGAAGTGGGCGACGTCATCCCCTACCAGACGTCGGCGGTCTTCTATTCGCCGGACTTTGCGAAGAATGAAAATGCAGGCGTGCGCTTCATGACGGCGTACCGCCGGGCCTGCCAGGATTACTACGACGCGGCCATCGAAAAGAAAGACCCGGCGCGCCTGGACGAAGTGGTGAAGATCATCGCCAAGTACGTCCAGACGCCGGAGTCGGACATCCGTGCGGCCCTGCCCTACATCGACCGGGAAGGCCGGCTCCTCGTCGAAGACATCCAGACGCAGATCGACTGGTACGCGGCCCATGGTCTGCTGGACGGCGCGCTCTCTGCGAAAGACGTGGTGAATACGTCCTTTCTCGAGACGGCCATGAAAAACTGATCCGATCTTCTCCGCCCTGCCGCCGCGGCGCGGGGCGGTATTTTTTATGAGGAGGCTCCATGCAGCTCGTCATCGACCATGTATCACAGACCTTCCCCGCCGGGCGGGGGGGCGTGCTCTCTGTGCTGGAGGACGTGTCTCTCACCATCCGGGAGAAGGAATTCGTCGCCTTAGTCGGCCCTTCGGGGTGCGGCAAGTCCACGCTCCTCAATCTCTGCGCCGGGCTCCTCTCCCCGGCGGCGGGAGAGATCCGCTTCGAAGGGGAGGACCTTGCCGCCGAGCCGCGGGTGTCCATCGTCTTTCAGGAAACGGGCCTCATGCCCTGGCGCAACGTGTATGACAACATCGCCTTCGGACTCGAAGCGGGCGGCGCGGTCCCCCGGAGCGAATGGGACGGCCGCATCCGCCGCTACATCCAGCTGGTGGGCCTTTCCGGATTTGAAAAGGCCTACCCCCACCAGCTCTCCGGCGGCATGCGCCAGCGCGTGGGCATCGCCCGGGCCCTCGCCGTCTCCCCGGACCTCCTCCTCATGGACGAGCCCTTCTCCGCGCTGGACGCGCAGACCCGGCTCATCATGCAGGAAGAGCTGGTCGCCCTCTGGGAGAAGACGAAGCTCACCACGCTCTACGTGACGCACAATATCCAGGAAGCGGTGATGCTCGCCGACCGGGTGGTGCTCCTCTCCCGGCGGCCGGGCCGGGTGAAGGACATCCTCACCATTTCTATCCCCCGCGCCGAGCGGGAAGCGCCAGAGCACAGCGAAGAGATCGGCCGGTTCGTCCGCCGCATCTGGGAGCACATCAGCAAAGACGCGAAGGAAGCCATGACGGAGGTGCAGCCATGAAACGCTATGTGGTGCAGAACAAAATGACCCGCTGGCACAGGACCGTGCCAGCCTGGGTGTCCGCCGCCGCCGTATTCGTTCTCCTCGCCCTGTGGGAAGCGGTGTGCCGGTCAGGCCTCGTGTCGCCGCTCTTCCTCCCCGCCCCCACGGACATCGCTCGCGCCCTCTTCGAGATGGCCGCCGGCGGCGAGATCGGCGAGAGCCTCGCGGCGAGCCTCTCCCGCATCCTGCTGGGCTTCGCCGCCGGGGCCGTGCTGGGCCTTGCGGTGGGGCTCGTGGCAGGCACGTCGGCCCTCGCGGACCGGGTGGCCATGCCGCTCGTGAACGCGCTCTACCCCATCCCAAAGATCGCGCTCCTGCCGCTCTTCGTGCTCTGGCTGGGCATCGGGGAGCTCTCGAAGGTGACCATCATCGCCATGGGCGTCTTCTTCCCCATCGCCATGAACACCTACTCCGGTGTGAAGAACGTGGACCCGCTCCTCATCAAAGTGGCGGTGAGCTTCCGCGCGGGCTGGCTCTACACCATGCGCTGCGTGGTCCTCCCGTACGCGCTCCCCATGATCTTCGCGGGGTTCCGCATCGCCGCGGGCACGGCGCTCCTCCTCCTCGTGGCAGCGGAAATGATCGCCGCAGAGAAGGGCATCGGCGCGCTCATCCTCCACTACGGGGATCTCATGATCACCGACCGGCTCATGGCGGGCGTCATCGTGCTCTCCCTCTTGGGCCTCCTCTTCCACGTGGCGCTCACCCGCCTCGAGAAGCGCCTCATCCCCTGGCATCGTCAGTAATACAGAAAGGAACCATCATGACCGCACAGGACATCCTCTCCCGCGTGGACCACACGCTCCTCCGGGCCGACGCCACGTGGGAGGACATTCATACGCTCTGCGAAGAAGCGCTCCGCTACCGCACCGCTTCGGCGTGCATCCCCTCGGCCTTCGTGCGCCGCGCCCGAGACGCGTTCCCCACGCTTACCATCTGCACCGTCATTGGTTTTCCGCTGGGAAACGCGAGCCTTGCCGCCAAGGAGGCAGAGACGCGGGCCGCCCTCGCAGACGGAGCGGACGAATTTGACATGGTCATCCCCATCGGCGCGCTCAAAGCGGGCGACACCGCCGCCGTCACTGCGGAGATCACCGCTCTCAAAGCCATCGTGGGCCCGCGCATCCTGAAAGTCATCATCGAGACCTGCCTCCTCACGGAAGAGGAAAAGCTCGCCGCCTGCCGGTGCGTCACGGAAGGCGGCGCGGACTTCATCAAGACCTCCACCGGCTTTGCCGCCAAGGGGGCAGACCTTCGAGACATGCCCCTCCTCCGCGCGCACATCGGGCCGGGCGTGCGCATCAAAGCGGCCGGCGGCATCCGCACCCTGGAGGCGATGGAAGCCTTCCTTGACGCCGGCGCCTCCCGCATCGGCGCCTCCGGCGCGGTCTCCCTCCTCGCCCCGGAGCTGGGCGGCCAATAAGAAAAATCCAAGAAACATTCGCACGCCAAAAGCGGCGGGACATCGCGTTCCTGCCGCTTTTTCGCTGCGTTTATTTCGTTTCTTTGCCTTCAGAAGTCGGCGCTTCTTCGCCGTCCTTCGCGGACGCTGCGGACTCTGCTTCGGCCCGGAGCTCTGCTTCCTTTTTCTCCATCCATTCGAGCGCTTCGCCCAGGATGTAGAGCGAGCCGCACACGAGGACCATGTCCCCTTCCTTCGCTTCGGCCACCGCATCGGCGAGGGCCGCTGCCACGCTTGGCTCCTCCTTCGTCTCGCAGGTGAACATCCCCGCGAGCTCTCCGGTCTTCCGCGAGCGCGGCGTGGGCGCTTCCGTGAGGAAGACCTTGTCGTCCTTCCGCACGAGGAGCGCGATCACCGTGTCCGTGTCTTTGTCGGCGAGAGAAGCGAAGACGATGAGGCGGCGCTTATCGGGATACTGCTCTTCGAGAGACTCCGAGAGCGCCTCCGCCCCGGCGGGGTTGTGCGCGCCGTCGAAGACGACGGGGATGCCCCGCACGTCGTGAATCTCGAAGCGGCCCATCCAGCGGGTGCGGGCGAGCCCTTCCCGGAGGTCGTTCTCATTGATGCGGTCGTCCTGCTTCATCACGATGGTGAGCGCCATGGCAGCCACGGCGGCGTTCACCGCCTGATGGGGCCCCACGAAAGGCACGAAGAGAAGGCCTTTTTCAAGCTCCTTCGGCATGTCCTTGCGCTTCACCACCACCACCTGTCCGGTCTTATACTTGCTGCGGCTGTCCACTTCGAAGTCGCGGCCGTAGAAATAGAGGCGGGACTTCTTCGCGTGCGCTTCCTTCTTGATGGTCTTCAGCGGGACCTGCTGCGCCGCCGTCACCACGGGCACGCCCTCCTTGATGATGCCCGCCTTCTGGTGAGCGATCTTTTCGAGGGTGTCCCCCAGGTATTTCATGTGGTCCATGGCGACGTTCGTGATGACGGACACCACGGGCTCCACCACGTTCGTCGAGTCGAGGAGGCCTCCGAGGCCCACCTCCACCACGGCGTAGTCCACCTTCTGCTCCCGGAAATACCAGAAAGCCATGGCCGTGAGGAGCTCAAACTCCGTGGGCGCTTCCACGCCGTCCGCCGCGGCGCTCTCCGCTGCCGCCATCACCACGTCGGCTGCGCGGGCGAAGTCTTCCCGGGGAATGTCGCGGCCGCCGCAGTAGATGCGCTCGGTGTAATCGATGAGGTGCGGGGAGATGTAGCGCCCCACTTTTAGCGTGGAATTTTCAATGACGCTGGTGATCATGGCGACAACGCTGCCCTTGCCGTTCGTGCCGGTCACGTGGATGACGCGGTATGCCCGCTCCGGGTGGTCCAGCCGGTCCAGGAGAGCGTTGATGCGCTCCATGCCCGGCTTGATGCCAAAGGATGCCGCCTGTTCGAGCCAGGCGATAGATTCTTCGTAAGTCATGCTTTCTCCTTGCAGTACCCGGCGTCTCACAGTTTTGCCAGGAAATCGAGACGTGCTTCGAGGGAGGCGAGCTTTTCTTTCCATTCGGCGAGCTTCGCCTTTTCCTTCTCCACGACGGCCGCCGGCGCCTTGGCGAGGAAGCCTTCGTTGGCGAGCTTCTTCTCCGTGCGGGCGATCTCTTTCTCCGCCGTTTCCTTGTCCTTCAGGATGCGGGCTTTTTCCTTCTCCGCGTCAATGAGGCCCTTCAGCTCGAGGTACACTTCCATGCCCGTCACGACGGTGGCGAGAGCATTATCCGGCCGGGCCGCGTCTTTGGCAAGGAGCGTCAGGCTCTCCACATGGGCGAGCTTTTCGAAATACGCGCGGTGCGTGTCCAGCGCCTGCCGCAGGTCTTCACGGCTGACGGCGATCTCCACGGAGCACGCTTTGTTCGGCTGTACGCGGGCTTCGGCGCGCATGTTGCGGATGGCTTTCACCGCGTCCATGATGCGCTCCATCTGCTCTTCTTCCGCAGGGAAGCGGAGGCCCTGATCAGCGGTGGGCCACTTCGCCCGGGCGAGGCACTCCCCTTCGTGGGGCAGGTGCTGCCAGATGTGCTCGGTGATGAAGGGCATGAACGGATGGAGCAGCGCCAGCATCCGCGTGAGCGCATACACGAGGACGTACTGGGTCACGCGGCGGTCGTCGTTGTGCTCGCCGTAGAGGCGCGCCTTCGCCGTCTCGATGTACCAGTCGCAGAAGCAGTTCCAGGCGAAATTGTAGATGCTGTCCGCCGCTTCGCCGAGCTCGAACTTGTCGAGATTCTGGGAGACGTATTCTTCCGTCTTCGCCAGGCGCTCCAGGATCCACCGGTCCGCCAGGGTGTACTGCTCTTTCTTCGGCACGAAAGTCTCGTCATAGTCGTCGAGATTCATGATGGTGAACTTCGCCGCGTTCCAGATCTTGTTCGCGAAGTTCCGGTTCCCTTCCACCCGTTCGTAGTAGAAACGCATGTCGTTGCCCGGGGTGTTGCCCGTGACGAGGGTGAAGCGCAGGGCGTCTGCGCCGTACTGCTTGATCACTTCCAGCGGGTCGATGCCGTTTCCGAGGGACTTGGACATCTTGCGGCCCTGAGAGTCGCGCACGAGACCGTGGATGAAGACGTACTTGAACGGCACTTCGTGCATGAATTCCATGGCCATGAACATCATGCGGGCCACCCAGAAGAAGATGATGTCGTAGCCCGTGACGAGGACGCTCGTGGGGTACCATTTCTTAAGGAGCGCGGTATCATCCGGCCAGCCCATCGTGGAGAACGGCCAGAGTGCGGAGGAGAACCACGTGTCGAGCACGTCCGGGTCCTGATGGATGTGCTTGCTGCCGCAGTGGGGGCAGGTGTCGATGTCCGTGCGGGAGACGATGGTCTTGCCGCAGTCGTCGCAGTACCACACGGGGATGCGGTGGCCCCACCAGAGCTGGCGGGAGATGCACCAGTCGTGGATGTTCTCCAGCCACTGGATGTAGGTATTGGCGAAGCGGTCCGGGACGAACTTCGTCTTTCCTTCCTTCACCGCTTCCATGGCAGGCCCGGCGAGAGGCTTCATCTTCACGAACCACTGCTTCGTGGTCATCGGCTCCACGGTGGTATGGCAGCGGGAGCAGTGGCCTACGGCGTGCTTCGTTTCCTCGATCTTCACGAGGAGGCCCATCTCGTCCAGATCGGCGATGATCTGCTTCCGCGCTTCCTCGCGGGTCATGCCGTTGTACTTGCCGGCGTTTTCATTGAGCGTCCCATCGAGGTTCATGATCATAATGGACGGCAGGTCATGCCGCTCGCCCACGGCGAAGTCGTTCGGGTCGTGCGCCGGGGTGATCTTCACGCAGCCCGTGCCGTACGCCGGGTCCACGTAGTCGTCTGCGATGACCGGGATCTCCCGGCCCATGGTGGGGAGGATGAGGGTCTTGCCGACGATGTCTTTGAAGCGCTCGTCCTCGGGGTTCACCGCTACGGCCGTATCGCCGGGGATGGTCTCCGGACGGGTCGTGGCGATCTCCACATAGCGGTCCTCGCCCTTCACGGGGTACTTCACATAGTACAGGTGGCCCAGCTCGTCCTCGTGCTCCACTTCGATGTCGGAGAGCGCCGTCTGGCAGCGGGGACACCAGTTTGTGATGCGATTGCCCTGATAGATGAGGCCCTTCTCATAGAGCGAGCAGAACACTTCCCTCACCGCCCGAGCGCACACCGGGTCCATGGTGAAGCGCTCGCGGCTCCAGTCGCAGGAAGAGCCGAGCTTTCTGATCTGACGGCCGATGGTGTTGCCGTATTTCTCCTTCCACTGCCAGACCCTCTCGAGGAACTTCTCCCGGCCGAGGTCGTACTTCGTGAGGCCTTCTTCGGCGATCTGCTTCTCCACCTTGACCTGCGTGGCGATGCCCGCATGGTCCTTGCCGGGGAGCCAGAGCACGTTGTAGCCCTGCATGCGCTTGTAGCGGATGAGGATATCCTGCAGCGTGCCGTCCAGGGCGTGGCCCATGTGGAGCTGTCCCGTCACGTTCGGCGGCGGTAGGACGATGGAGAAGCCCTCCTCATCGTCCTTCGGCTCGTCGTGAAATACGCCGTGGCTCTCCCAGAAATCATACCATTTCTCCTCGATCTGCGAGGGATCGTAACTGCCCAGATTTTCGTAGTGATTCATACTTCCACTCCTTCACTTGGCTTCCGGCATAAAAAAAGTCCTTCATCCCATAGGACGAAAGACACTTCCGCGGTACCACCTATATAGCCGGCAGGACCGGCCACTCTCATGCGGATAACGCCCGCCTGCGGGACAGCTCTCGCTGCCGGCTCCGGGGTGACGCGCCGCCTCCGCTCCGCCGCCCTCCCAGCCATGGGGCAGCTCTCTGCAGGGGCCGTTCAGCGGCTTCTTCCCTTCAACGCTGTTGATACATAGCTGTATCATAGCAGTATTTCACCAAATTTGCAACACGCATCCGCTTTCTGGCTTCTTCTCTCCGCTTTGCTCCCCTCCGCCCCTTTTGCTGGAAAAGGCAGGACAGGCGCCTATCCGCGGGACGCGGGAAATTTTCTGCGGATGATTGCAAACGCGCATCTGTACAGCTCTGCCGAAAGGATGGGCGCAGATATATGGATGCGCCGGAAGAAAAGGGCCCTTTCTCCTTTTTCATTTCAAAAGCCACAGAAAAACGCTCTCTTCCTTTCGGGGAAAAGAGCGTTTACCGGTCAAAACATCAGCGCCCCGCGGCGATCTTCACGATCTCCACGGCCTGCTCGGCGCATTTCATGAGATCGGCGATGACCTGGTATTCGCTGCTGGTGTGGCACTTGAAGTTGCCCGTGCCGATGCCCACGGCTTCGATGCCGTGTTCGTTGAAGTGGTTCGCGTCCATACCGCCGCCCCCTTCTTTGAAGAAGGGCTCGATGCCTACGCGGCGGCACGCTTCCGCGGCGAGCGCGCAGGGACGAGCGTCCTCTCCGAGGTGAAAAGCGTGATAGAGCGTAGCGATGTCCACTTCGATGGGAGTCTCGTATTTCTGCGAGATCTCGTCGGCCGCGGCGTGGATCTTACGGGAGATCTCCTGGTATTCGGCGGCGATGCGGCTCCGCTGCTCGCCCGTGATGGTGACGAGGTCGCACACCACGTTCGTAGCGCTCCCCGCCTGGAGCATGGAGAAGTTCGCCGTGGATGCCGGAGAGAGGCGGCTGTCCGGAAGGTGCATGATGAGGTCGGCGGCCACTTTCACCGCGTTGAGCCCTTTTTCCGGTTCGTTTCCCGCGTGGGCCGTGCGGCCGTGCACCTTGATGGTCACTTTGCCCTTGCTCGGCGCGGCGACGACGATGGTGCCCGCTTTGCCCGACGCGTCGTACACGAAGCAGGACTTCGACTGGAACTTCGAGAAATCGTACTGGCTGGAGCCTTCGACGCCGCTCTCTTCGCACACGGAGAACGCCACTTCGATGGTGCCGTGGGGGATCTTCTCTTCCTGCACGGTGCGGAGCATGGCGAGGATGGCGCAGACGCCGCCGATGTCGTCCCCGGCGAGGATGGTCTTGCCGTCGGAGCAAATGATGCCTTCGTCTTCCTTCACGATGGGCTGGATGTGGCCGTTGTTCGCCACGCGGTCCATGTGCGCGGAGAAGAGCACCGGCTCGATATCGGGATCGCCCGGCAGGACGGCATAGAGATTGCCCGTATCGCCGCCAAGGATCTCTCCGGCTCCGTCTTCCGTGACGGTGAGGCCGAGGTCCGTCAGTTTCTTTTTCAATACGTCGGCGATGGCCCGCTCTTTCCGGGAGTAGACTTCGATGCCGACCAATTCCTTAAATTCTTCGATGATGCGCTGCTGGTCCATAGGCAATGCCTCCTTTATGAAAACCGGGCGCGGCCCGCAAAAAAAGGTTCTGTTTGTATCGTATCATATTTACGCCGCCATTGTCACGGGCCCGGCGGCTCTATGGACACAAAAAAAGCGCCCGAAGGCGCTCTTCGTTCACAAGGAGAACCGTTCTTCATGGAAGCGGTCCGAGGGCACGGCGAGAGCTCTCATGATGCGGTGCACGGTCTTCCGCAGGGGCTCGGGGCCGCAGTAGTAGAAGGCCGCTTCGCCCGGTGAGATGGCGCAGTCGACGAGAGCTTTCCTCACGATGGCCTCGGAGAGATGGCCGTGAGCGCATCCCGGCGCTTCTTCTCGGGAGAGCACGGGCAGGATGGTGAGATTCGGCAGGTCTTCGGCGAGCTGCCGCCATTCGTTCTGTCGGATGAGCTCGGTGCGGTCGCGGACACACCACAGGAGGAGCATCCGCCCTTCGGCGCTCCGGAGGCAGGCGTCGTGGATGATGCCCATCATGGGGGTGATGCCCACGCCGCCGGCGATGAGGACGGAGGGACGCGGCGGGTATAGGGCAGGACTGAAATGACCGTAAGGCCCGTCGATCATGACGCGGCTCCCCTCCCGGACTTCATGGATGTGGTCGGACCAGTCTCCCAGCGCCTTCACCGTGATGGAGAGCGTCTCCATCGGCGAAGAAGAGAGCGTGAAGGGATGGGACTCGTCCGACACGGCGGGATCATGGAAGCGGAAATAGGCGAACTGTCCGGGGAGATAGTGGAAGACCGCGCCGCCCGCGGGCTCCATGTAGACGGTGGTCATGGTGTCGCTTTCCCGGCGGACTTTCGTCACCCGGTACGTCACGCCCCGGCGGAGAAAGAGATGCCATACCCAGCAGGCGATGGACACGGCAAAGCACACCGTGGCGAGCACCGCAAAGGGCATGTTGTCCCAGAACTGCTTCATGCGCACCGCCGCATGGAGATAGAGGAGCACCACCGCCAGCGCCGTCAGCTCATGCAGGAGGAGCTGCGCATGGTACCGGGAGAGGACGCACGACCGGTAGAGGGCCCGCTTCATCCGCGCGGCCCATGAGAAACGGGACGTCACCGCGTCAGAGAGGAAGAACACCGCCAGCACCACCAGTACGGTGAAAAGAGCGAGCGACACTTCGCCGTAGCGGAGACGCGGCGTGAAGAGCCCTTTGTGGATATAGAAGGCGTGGACGAAAGAGAGCACCACTGCAAAGAGCGCCGCAAAGCCGTGGAAACGGAGAAGCTTGTCTTGCCCGAAGGCGCGTTCCACGAGCGGCACCCGCGCAGTGATGATTAGCTGCGCGCAGAGCATCACATAAGCGACGGTGCCGAGGGCAAGGCCCCCGAGGCGCACCGCAGAGAGCCCCGTCGTAGACGGATGGAACAGCAGCGCCGCGATCATCGCCGCGGGATACAGTACATACAACAAAAGCAGACGGCTTTTCACAGCGATCCCTCCCCTGCTAAGGGCTACCTGCCCTTTTGCCTTTTGAATTAATTATGACACTCCACGCCTCCCAAATTTCTAAATTCTTTTATAACTTTTCTATACGGCCGCGGGCAAAGTACAGCCCCTCTGCCCTCCGCCGCAGACCACACAAAGGCATGCGAAAAGAGCGCCCTCCGAAGAAGACGCTCTGGATTTCTGGATCAGCGGGAAGCTTTTTCTTCCGCCACTTTCTTCATGGCCACGCGCGCTGCGGCGATGGTCTTTTCGATGTCTTCGTCGCTGTGGGCGTAAGACATGAAGATCGTCTCGAACGGCGACGGCGCGAGGTAGATGCCCTGCTCGAGCATCGAACGGAACCACACGCGGAAGGACACCGGGTCCGCCGCACAGGCATCCTGATAGTTCACCACGGGCCGCTCGCTGAAGAAGAGGCCGAACATGGAGCCCGACTGATGGAGCTGGACGGGCACACCCGCTTCATCGGCCGCTGCCTGCCAGCCCGCGAGGAGCTTCGCCACTTTTGCTGCCACTTTTTCATTGAAGTCCGGCACCTTCATCATTTCCCGAAGGGTCGCGATGCCTGCGGTGACGGCGAGCGGATTGCCCGAAAGGGTCCCCGCCTGATAGACGGAGCCGTCCGGGGCGATGCAGTTCATGATCTCCCGGCGTCCGCCGTAGGCCGCAGCGGGCAGTCCCCCGCCGATGATCTTGCCGAGGCAGGTCATGTCCGGACGGATGCCGTACTTTGCCTGCGCGCCGTGGAGATCGGTGCGGAAGCCGCACATCACTTCGTCGAAGATGAGAACGGTGCCATGTTTTTCCGTCTCTTCGCGGAGCGCGGGGAGGAATCCCTCCACCGGCGGGATCATGCCCATGTTCCCCGCCACCGGTTCGACGATGACGGCGGCGATGGCGTCGCCCTCGCGGTCCATCATGGCGCGGAAAGCGGCAATGTCGTTGTAGGGCACGACGAGAGTATCCTGCGCGGTACCCTTCGTCACGCCGGCGCTGTCGGGCTTGCCGAAGGTGGACGCGCCGGAGCCTGCCTTCACGAGGAGGCTGTCGCCGTGGCCGTGGTAGCACCCTTCAAATTTCAGGATCTTGTCCCGGCCGGTGTAGCCTCGGGCGGCGCGGAGAGCGCTCATGGTCGCTTCCGTGCCGGAGGAGACGAGACGGAGCTTCTCGATGGAGGGGATGATCTCCGTGATGAGCCGGGCGAGCTCGGTCTCAAGGAGCGTGGGCGCGCCGTAGCTGGTGCTCTTCTCCGCCGCTTTCTGGATGGCGGCGATCACTGCCGGATGGGCGTGCCCCAGGATCATCGGGCCCCAGGAGCCCACGTAGTCGATGTAGGTATTGCCGTCGATATCAGTGATGTACGCGCCTTTCGCATGGTCGATGAAAGGCGGCGGGCACCCCATGTGCGGATAGGAACGGACGGGGCTGTTCACCCCGCCGGGCATGAATTGCCGCGCTTCTTCAAACGCTTTTTCAGATCTGGAGAGGCTGATCATTTCCCCGCTTCCTCCTTCATCCACTTCACAGCGTCGATGGCGTGATAGGTGATGATGATATCCGCACCGGCACGCTTCATGCTGGTGAGCTCTTCGAGGACGATGCGCTTCTCATCGATCCAGCCGTTCGCCGCGGCAGCCTTCACCATGGCGTATTCTCCGCTCACGTTGTATACCGCTACCGGCCGGTCGATCTCTTCGCGCACTTTGCTCACGATGTCGAGATAGCTCAGGGCTGGCTTCACCATGATGATGTCCGCGCCCTCTTCGAGGTCGAGGTGCACTTCCTTGAGCGCCTCCCTGGCATTTGCCGGGTCCATCTGATAGCCCCTGCGGTCGCCGAAGTGCGGTGCGGAATCCGCAGCGTCGCGGAAAGGTCCGTAGAAACCGGAAGCGTACTTCACGGCGTAGGACATGATGATCGTATTCTGGAATCCTTCCGCGTCGAGTGCTTCACGAATCGCGCCGATGCGGCCGTCCATCATGTCGGAGGGAGCGATGATGTCCGCGCCGCTCTCCGCCTGAGAGACTGCCACTTTCTGAAGGAGCGGCAGCGTCTTGTCGTTGTCCACTTCGTGGCCGGTAAGGCACCCGCAGTGGCCGTGGCTCGTGTACTGGCAGAGGCATACGTCGCCCACGATGACCAGGTCCGGCACCGCTTCCTTGATGGCTTTCATGGCGCGCTGCACGGGGCTCGTCATGTCCCATGCGGAGGAGCCGATCTCATCTTTGTATTCCGGCAGGCCGAACACTTCCACCGCGGGGATGCCCAGCTCGTAGATCTCTTCGGCCACCTTCACCGCGTTGTCCACGGAGAGGTGGTAGCAGTTCGGCATGCTGGGGATCTCTTCCTTCACATTCGTGCCGGGCACGACGAAGATCGGATAGACAAAATCTGCCGGGGTGAGCACGGTCTCGCGGACCATGCTGCGGATGGCAGGCGTTCTTCTGAGACGACGAGGACGTAATGCATTGAACTTCATTGTTGTCACTCCACTTTCTTTTGCTTTTTGAAATCTATGGCAAACGCGCGGAAAGCCCGCGCGATGCTGTCAGTGTTTCTCCGCCGCGGCGATGGCCTCGGTGAGTCCGTCGATGGTGTACACGTCGGACACGACGCCCGGCACGAGGCCGTACTCTCCGCAGGCTTCCGCCGTGATCGGCCCGATGCAGGCGAGCATGCATTTCCGGATAGCATCCAGCTTATCCGGCGCCATGGCGACGAGATTGTGCACCGTGGACGAGCTGGTGAGCGTGATGATATCGACGCTCCCTTCGTCCAGGAGCTCATTCAGTCGCTTGCGGCTCTCTTCTTCGCAGATGGTGCAGTACGCTTCCGCCACGTCCACTTCCGCACCGAGCTCCCGCAGGCCGTCGGCAAGGATCTCCCGCGCGACTTTCGCCCGCGGCAGAAAGATCTTCGTGCCCGGTCCGACTTTGACGGAGAGCGTTTCAAGAAGCCCTTCCGCCTTGTATTCTTCGGGCAGGCAGTCCGCATGGACGCCGTACGGGCGGAGCGCCAGATTCGTCGCCGGGCCGATGCAGGCGATCTTCGCGCGGCCGAGGGCCCGCGCGTCGAGTCCCTTTGCGAAGAGGCGGCGGAAGAAGCAGTCCACGCCGTTCTGGCTGGTAAAGATCACCCAGTCGTAGTCTCCGATCTTTTCAAGACCCGCGTCGAGGCTGGCAAATCCGTCGGAAGGCTCTGCGATGGAGATCACCGGGATCTCGATGCACTCCGCGCCGAGCGACTCAAGGTGCTTCGTGAGGCGCGACGCCTGGCTCCGGGAGCGCGTCACCACCACCCGCTTTCCGAAGAGAGGCTTATCGTCGAACCAGCGCATCTCTTCCCGAAGCGCCACCACGTCGCCCACGACGAAGACCGCCGGCGGCTGGATGTGCATGGTCTCCACGTCGTCTCCGGCGCGGCCGAGCGTCGTCACATAGGTTTCCTGATAGGGCCGCGTGCCCCAGCGCACGAAGGCGGCGGGCGTGTCCGCGCTCCGGCCGTACTTCATGAGATTGGCCGCGATGGCCCCCGCCTGATGGACGCCCATCAGGAAGATGAGCGTGTCCACGCCGCCGGCGAGCTTATCCCAGTGGATGGACGATTCTTTTTTCGTGGGGTCTTCGTGGCCGGTGATGACCGCGAAAGAAGCGGCCACTTTCCGGTGCGTCACGGGGATGCCTGCGTACGCCGGAGCCGCGATGGCCGACGTCACGCCGGGCACCACTTCATAGGGCACGCCTTCTTTCCGCAGCTCCTGGATCTCCTCCCCGCCGCGGCCAAAGACGAAGGGGTCGCCTCCCTTGAGCCGGGCCACGGTCTTTCCTTCCTTTCCCTTCTCTGCGATGAGGCGGCTGATGTCCTCCTGTTTCATGGCGTGGTGGCCGCACATCTTCCCCACGTAGATATATTCCGCTTTCGGATTGGCAAATGCGAGCAGGCGGTGGTCCGCCAGATAGTCCCCGACGATGACGTCTGCCTCTTCCAGACAGCGTTTCCCTTTCAGCGTCAAAAGCTCCGGGTCTCCCGGTCCTGCTCCGATCAAATAAACGATCCCTTTTCCCATACAATCTCCTCAAATACTACTGTCACTTCACGGCGATCTCTTCGAGCACTCTCCGGCCGCCGTCGTCCAGGAGCGCCTCTGCGATGGACGCGCCGAGGGTCTTTGCCCCGCTCACCGGTCCCTCGGTCTGCCTGCGGTAGAACCGCTTCCCGTCCTCCGACGAGATGAAGGCATCTACGAAGAGCCTTCCGTCCTTCACGTCCGCAAACGCGCCGGCGGGCACCTTGCAGTCGCCCCCCACGCAGCCGAGGAAGGCGCGCTCCGCTTCGATGCACGACGCCACATGGGCATTGTGCAGAAATGCGAGCATGGCCCGCGTCTCGCGGTCGTCCTTCCGCACCTCCACGGCCATGACGCCCTGGCCCGCCGCGGGGATGCTCTCTTCCGTCGTGAGGTACGAACCGATGCGGTCCCCCAGGCCGAGGCGCTTCAGCCCCGCCGCCGCCAAGATCACAGCGTCATACTGCCCCTCGTCGAGCTTCCGGAGACGCGTCTGCACGTTGCCCCGGAGCGACTCAATGCACAGGTCCCCCCTCCGATGGAGGAGCTGGGACTGCCTGCGCAGGCTCGATGTGCCCACCTTCGCCCCGGCGGGCATCTCCTCCACCGTGCGGTACTTCAGCGATACGAAAGCGTCCCGCGGATCCTCCCGATCCGTCACGGCGGCGAGGGTGAAATCGTCCGGCAGGTCCGCCGGCATGTCTTTCAGGCTGTGCACGGCCATATCCGCTTTCCCTTCGCGCATGAGGTATTCCAGCTCCCGGATGAAGAGCCCTTTCCCTCCGATCTCCGCCAGCGGCATGTCGAGGATCTCATCGCCCTTCGTGGACACGGGGAGGAGCTCCACCGTAAGGCCCGGATATTCCTCCCGGAGCCTTCCCGCGACGTACTCCGCCTGCCACAGGGCCAGCACGCTCTTCCGCGTCCCGATGACCAGTTTATTCTTCACCTGCGGCCTCCTTCACGTCCAGCCGGAAAATGCGCTCCATCGCCGCCTTTTCCGAATGTTCCTCCGGCGTGCCCGCCGCGCTGTTCAGGCGGATCATGGGCTCGCGGAGGAGCTTTCTCACGATCATGTGCGTCATGTGATCGATGACGCGCGCATCTTCTTCGGTGAGGCCCTCGATCTTCGCGAGCGCCTTCCGTTCCTCCCGCTGCCGGATGTGCTCGGCCTTATCCGAGAGAGACACCATCACCGGGCGTGTGCTGAGATAGGTGAATCGCTCCTCGATGGAAGCGATCTCCTCCTCGATGATGACCTTCGCCCGTTCCGCCTCGCCTTCGCGGAAACGGATGTTGTCCTCCACGATCTGCTGGAGATCGTCGATATTGATGAGCGTCACGCCCTTGATGTTTCCCACTTCCGGGTCCGAGTCGCGGGGCACGGCGATATCGATGACGATGAGAGGCCGGTTGCTCCTGCGGTTCATGAGCTGCCGCACGTCCCACGGCTTGATGATGTACTGCGTCGCCCCGGTGGAGCTGATGAGGATATCCGCCTCGTCCGCCGCCTGGAACGCGCTGTCGAAAGGCACCGCGCGGCCGCCCATCTTGAGAGCGAGCGCCTCTGCTCGGTCGAAGTGGCGGTTTGTCACGATGACCGAGCGCAGGCCCTTGCCCTGCAGGTTCTTCACGGTGAGCTCCGCCGTCTCGCCCGCGCCGAAGATGAGCGCCGTGCGCCCTTCGAGAGACCCCAGGATATGCTGGGCCATCTGCACCGCCGCATAGCTCACGGACACCGCGTTGTAAGAGATGTGCGTCTCCGTGCGGACGCGCTTGCCTGTGGTGATCGCCCGGTGGAAGAGCGTATTGAGGATGGTCCCCGTTGCTTTCTCCGAGAGCGCCATCGTGTAGGCCGTCTTTACCTGATTCAGGATCTGGCTCTCGCCGAGCACCATGGAGTCGA
This sequence comes from uncultured Veillonellaceae bacterium, assembly GCA_949286115.1. Classification (GTDB taxonomy): domain Bacteria; phylum Bacillota; class Negativicutes; order Veillonellales; family Dialisteraceae; genus UBA1822. The sequence continues at coordinate 30,402 of CASEBK010000047.1, forward strand.
GCCCCGACACCACGTCGAAGAGGTGGCGGATGCATACCTCTCCTTCAAAATAGTAGAAATATTCCGGTTTCGCATCGGCCTTCGTATTGCCCGATACGGTGAGGAAGAAATCCTGCAGCGACTCTTTCCCCGCATCGCTGCTGAGGACGGCGTACATCTCCGTCCGGTTGCACGTCGAGAGGATCACCGCTTCCTCGATCCCCTCCAGATCGTGGATATGGCGGAGGCCGCTTCTGATGCTCTCCGCCGTCATGGCGAATCTCTCCCGGATCTCTACAGGCACTGTCTTATGATTCAGGCCCAAAACCACCCATTGCATGTCGAATATACTCCTCTGCTTCTTCAAAATGCCCTGCTGCGGCGAGCGCCGTGACGCGTCGGCTGAACGCCGTGCGCCAGAAGCGCTCCCGCTCCGCGCTCGTTTGAATCTTCCCTTTTGCTTCTTCGCGCAGCGCGGCGAGCCGGTCGAGCCACGGCCCGAACTCTTCGGGGATGGACTCTTCCAGCCACGACTTGATGTACCGCGAAAAGGCGGGGGACTTCCCCTCCGTAGAGATGGCGACGGTGAGGCTCCCCCGGCTGAAATGCGCAGGAAGCGCGCAGTTTCCCAGCGCAGGGAAATCCGCCGCGTTGTAGAGGAAGCGCTCCTCCTCCGCCGCGCGGGAGAGATACCGTGCCACGTCTTCGGCCCCCGCCGTGGAGACCACGAAGACGAAGCCCCGCTCCACCCCTTCGCGAAACGCTTCCCGCCAGTACCGGATGCGCCCCTCCCGAGCAAGCGCAAGGATCGCCTCCTCCGCCTCGGGCGCGGCGACGGTGACGCGCGCCCCTGCTTCGAGGAGCCCCCGCACCTTCCGGAGCGCCACATGACCCGCACCGATGATGAGACACGGCTGTCCCTCGGCCTTCCAGTTCAGCGGGTACATCTAATCACCTCTTAAATATTCTATCACCGTACGCAAGGAAACCCCATGAAAGATATAAGTTTTCCCTCACACGATGTTGGAAAAACGCTCCACCGCCTTGGTGAAATTGGCGATGGTCTTATCGGCGTCCCCATTCAGGATGCCGTCGCGCACGCAGTGCTGCAGATGCCCTTCGAGAACGATCTGCCCCACCCGGTGCAGCGCCGACTTGGCCGCGTTGATCTGGGCGAGGATGTCCTCGCAGGGGATGTCTTCATCCACCATGCGGTCGATGGCGTTCACCTGTCCGGCGATCTTCCGGAGGCGCCGGTGCAGGTTATCCGTGTCCATGCACTGTTTCATCCGCTTCCCTCCTTTTTATTTCTCTATATAAAAATGAGCCCGTCCGTCCTCCAGCATGGACCGCACCGGGTCGAAGCTCTTCCTATGGATGGGCGTGATGCCGAAGCTCTCGATGGCGGCGATGTGCTCCGCCGTGCCGTAGCCCTTATTCTGCGCGAAGCCGTACTCGGGATATGTCCGGTCGTATTCATCCATGAGATGGTCCCTGTGGACCTTGGCCGCGATGGACGCCGCCGCCACCGATGCGCTCCGCGCGTCCCCGTGGACGAGAGAGCGCGTGGGCACCTGGAAATGAAGGGGCATCGCGTCCACGATGACCGCCTCCGGCCGGATGGGGAGGCGCTTTACCGCCTCGTACATGGCCATCATCGTCGCCTCGTAGATATTGAGCGCGTCGATCTCCTCCGGCGGCAGGCTCACGATAGACACCGCCACCGCTTCCTCATGGATCTTCTGCGCCAGCTCCTCCCGGTGCTTCGGCGTCACCTTCTTCGAATCGTTGAGCCCGGCGGCGAACCAGTGAGGCGGGAGAATGACCGCCGCCACCGTCACCGGTCCGGCGAGCGGCCCGCGGCCCACCTCGTCGATGCCCGCGATATACCGCACCCCTTTTTTATAGAGCTCCGATTCGTAGTGGTACATCGCCTCCACACGGGCGATCTCCGCATTCTCCCGCTCCATGCGCCGCATGTACGCGGCAAGCAGCGTCTGCACGCCCTTCCGCGGGTCCGCGGCGAGTGCCGCCACCGCCTCGGGGTCCGCGTCGCGGCGCGCAAGGAGCGCCCGCACCTCTGCGATGGTCATTCGTCTGCCTCCGGCGCCGCGTCCAGCGTGATGCGCCCAAGCCGCCCGTTTCGGAAATCGAAGAGGATCGCCTGCTGCGCCCGGTCATAGTCCACGCGCCCGCCCGGCAGGAGGCACCCCCGGCGCTTGCCCGCCTGCGCGATCAGGAACTGCGGGTCCGCGTGGACATCCTCGATGCCGTACTTCTCCATCAGCGTCTGCGGCGTCACCTCGGCGAGCGTCGTCATAAGCGCCGGTACGATCTCATCCGGATCGAACACATCCCCCGCGATGGCCCCCGTGGCGGCCAGACGCATCGCCGCCGTCTGGTCCTCAAACTTCGGCCACAGCACGCCCGGCGTGTCGAGGAGATCCATCCCGTCCTGGAGACGCACCCACTGCTTGCCCCGGGTGTGGCCAGGGGTGTTCGCCGTGCGAGCCGCCTTCGTCCCGGCGAGACGGTTGATGAGCGTGGACTTCCCCACGTTCGGGATGCCCAGGATCATGAGCCGCACCGGACGGTTCCTGAGGCCCCGGCGGAGCCACTTCTGGATGACCGGCTGCGCCGTCTCATGGATGGCGCGGATGAGCACCTTCTTGCTCTGGGGCTTCGTGCTGTCCAGCGGGATCGCTGCAAGGCCCCTGGCGCGGTACCACTCGACCCACGCCTTCGTCGCCTCCGGATCTGCCAGGTCCGCCTTATTCAGGATGACGATGCGCGGCTTCCCTGCCGTGAGCTCAGAGATCATGGGGTTCGCGCTCGAATAGGGAATGCGCGCATCCAAAAGCTCGGCCACCAGATCGACCGCCTTCAGATGCTCCACGATGAGCCGCTTCGTCTTGGCCATGTGGCCGGGGAACCATTGTATCAGCATATGTTGCTCCTTATAAAAATACTCATTCTTATGATATCACACCCGCCGCGAAATTTTTACTTCCCACGCAAAAAGACCGGCCCTTCCGGACCGGCCCCGCCGTCACAGAATATGCGACATGAGAAGATACATCGCCGCGCCTACCGCCGCCGTACAGGGGATGGTCATCACCCACGCCGACACCATCTGGTAAGCCACGTTCCAGTGGACCGCGCGGAAGCGCTTCGCCCAGCCCACGCCCATGATCGAGCCCGTCACCACGTGCGTCGTCGATACGGGCAGATGCATCATCGTCGCCGTGAAGATGGTGATGGACGAATTGAGATCCGCCGCCAGGCCATGCACCGGCTGCATGCGGAAGATCTTGTTACCCACCGTGCGGATGATCCGCCAGCCGCCGACGCTCGTCCCTGCACACATAGCAAGAGCACAGGCGATCTTCACCAGATCGGGCACCTCCAGCTCGGCGATGTAGCCGCCGGAGAGGAGCGCGAGCGTGATGATGCCCATGGACTTCTGCGCGTCGTTCGAGCCGTGAGAGAAAGCCATGAGCGCCGCCGAGCAGATCTGCACCTTCGTAGAGATATAGTTCACCCGGGACTTGTCCACATTGCGGAAGACGATGTAAAGGATCGTCATCAGCGTGTACCCCGTAAACATGGCGATCATCGGCGAGAGCACCAGCCCGAGGACGATGGTGATGACGCCCGCGCCGTTGATGGCGCCGAAGCCGTAGGAAATGATCACCGCGCCCAGGACGCCCCCGATGAGCGCGTGAGACGAGCTCGAAGGCATGCCGATCCACCACGTGAAAAGATTCCACGCGATGGCCGCCGTGAGCGCCGAGATGAGCACCACCGAATCCACCATGGACGGCGACATGACGATCTCCCCGCCGATAGTCTTGGCGACCCCCGTGGAGATCATCGCGCCGAAGAAATTGAGAAACGCCGACATGATGATCGCCACCTGCGGCGACAGCGCCCTCGTGGCCACCGAAGTCGCGATGGCATTCGCCGTGTCGTGAAACCCGTTGATGAAGTCAAACGCGAGCGCAAGCGCGATGACAAGGCCTATGAGATAGATATCAGGCATACTTCATGACCACCTCTTTGATAATATTGCCCACTTTTTCCGCCTGATCCGCCGTCGTCTCCATGGCCTCCATGATCTCCTTCCAGCGGATGATATCCATCACCTCGTGGCTGCCGTCAAAAAGGTCCGAGATCACCTCGCGGTACACCTGATCCGCCTCGCTCTCCAGCTCATTGATATGGCGGGCCCTTTTCGCGATCTCCGCCTCATTCTTGTCAATGTCCTTCAGCAGCCGGAAGAGCACGATCATCTCCGAAGACATCTCCACGAGGATATCCGCCATGCGCACTGGCTTCTCCGCCGCCAGCCCTGCATGGTAGAGCTTGAGCGAGAGGATCACATCCTGCATATCGTCCACACAGTCGTCGAGATTGCTCGTCAAAAGATAGAAATCCTCCCGGTCGATAGGCGTGATGAAGACCCGCTTCATCCGCGCCAGGATCTCCGAAGTCACCGCGTCCGCGGCGTGCTCCAGGTCCCGCGCCTCTTTGCTGCACCGCTCCAGCTTGGACATGTCGCTCATGACCTCCCGGGCCATCACCGTGCCCTTGTGGAAATACTCCGCATTCGTCACCAGATAATCAAAAAATTCTTCGTGCTTGTTCACAAGGCTGAACATACAGCCGCCCTCCTGTCTTTCTGAATCCGGCGGACACCCGCCGCGGCCGCGCTGAAAATTCTCCTTTTATCATATCTTCACTGTGTAAATTTTCTGTAAAATCCTTTTACATTTCCTTCCCTCATCCGCGCCCTGATGCCCCTTCAGAGGCCGCCCGAGCCCATCCGGCGGGCATTTTCCCGCTTCTTTCCGATTTTGCGCCATCATTAATGAAGATTTTACAAAAAGGCATCCTTGCCTCTTTGTCTTTCCTTTGCCGCTCCTCCATTTGACAAATCACTGAAATCCGCTATGATGGATACGGTGAGCGGCACGCCGCTTCCCAGTGAAACATTTACAAAATTTCTCAACAGGAGGATCATCATGTACGAAGAAAATCTGCGTCCTGAAATGGAAAAACTGAAAGGCACCCAGACCGAAAAGAACCTGCGCGCAGCCTTTGCCGGCGAATCGCAGGCTCATGTGAAATATCAGCTCTTCGCCGCGAAAGCGAAGAAAGACGCATCCGAAGAGATCGCCGCCGTCTTCCAGGAAACGGCCAACAATGAAAGAGCCCATGCGAAAGTATGGTTCTGGCTCGTAGGCGACCTCTCTGATAACACCGCGGACAACCTGAAAGCGGCCGCTGCCGGCGAGAACGGCGAATGGACCTCCATGTATCCGGAATTCGCAAAGACCGCCCGCGAAGAAGGCTTCCCGCGCATCGCCGACCTCTTTGACAAGGTAGGCGCCGTCGAACAGCGTCATGAAAAACGCTACAAAATGCTCCTCGCCAACGTGGAAAACGCTCAGCTCTTCAAAAAAGGCGAAAAGAAACTCTGGATGTGCGCGAACTGCGGCTTCGTCTGCGAATCCGTAGAAGCGCCGAAGGAATGCCCGGTCTGCGGCCATCCGCAGTCCTTCTTCGCCGTCGTCGCGGAATAATGTACACACGAAAAAGCCTGCTCTTCGGAGCGGGCTTTTTGCGTGCCCGAAATGCCGTGCCGCCGCAGGGAAAGCTCGTCATGGATCGGCAGAAAAAGGACGTCTTCCATGGACGGTGAGCTTCATTCGTGACGAAGAGGATGCGAAGCTGTCGGTGCGGACCCACATCGCGAAGAGAGCGTTTCTCTTATTTACGACTGTTCCCGTCTTAGGAGCACGAGCTCCAGCGTCGCCGACATTCTTTCCGGCCGCCCGGAAAGAGTGTCGGCCAAGAAAGGGGCGCCGCCACGGTCACTCCGGCCTAAGGATTGAGGCCCGCTGCCTGCAAAGACGAAACTCGCTCGCTACGCTCGCTCAAACAGTCGCCTTTGCCACGCGGCATCTGGCCTCAATCCTTCCCCTTCGGGTCGGCCTCCGTTCCAACGGGCGGGTGACCTGAACCAGCGATAATGGGTTTCACGCATGAAGGTGCAGGCGCCATTGCGACGCGGAAAGCTGTGCGCAGGCGGTGCGGCCTCCATCCGTCGCGCCCTTTCTTCCCATGCCCGTGGAAGTTTTGCGTCGCGCCGCAAGCGGCGGCTCCCTTGTGCTCTGATGACTTCTAACAACACAGCGGACCCACATACGATGAAAAACATTTTCACCGTATGTGGGTCCGCTTCTTTTGTATAAGAGCATAAGAATCGTGATGTAGGTCCGCACCCCCATGAGGAGATACATCAGCATAGGGGATGCCCATTGCAAAATGGGCGACACAGATAAGTACTGGCGCAGCTTCCCCGCCCGTTTGAACGGAGCCCGACCCGAAGGGAGGAAGTCTGGCCGGTGGCGTCAAGCCGGAGCGCTTGTCTGAGCGACCTAAGGGAGCGAGTTAAGCGAAGGTAGCGACCGGCCAGACTTCCAGGGCGGAGTGATTGGGCGGCGCTCTTCCTTCTTTGCTTCGTTTCTTCCTTCGGCGGCGAAGGAAGAAACGAAGCGACTATGGGGCTCGTATGCCCCTGACGGGCACAGTCGTAAATGAACGATACGCAGTCTCCATGATGTAGGTCCGCATCTGTATGAAGAGATATGGTCTCAACATAATATGGGTCCGCACCGCCTGCGCAGAAAGGCCTTCTCCCCCATTCCGTCCCGAAAGGGGCACACACAAAAAAGAGGATGGTCTCCCATCCCCTTTTAATGTGTTTCAGAAGGCTTTGCTAAGCCCGATGTTCACCTGATACGTGTCTTCGTTGTCGTTCCCGAAGCTGTGCTCGAGGTCGAGGAAGACGTAGCTGTCATCGTTCATCCGGTGCGAGAAGCCGAAGCCCACGTCGTACCATGTGCCTTCGTTCTCGTACGTCTCAGAGAGCGTGCCTGTCGTGTCCCGGGCGCGGATGTCCTGATCGCCCAGGAATTCGTGAAGGATGTCCGCCTTGAAGTACACGGTGTTCCCCGCGCTGGTGTCCCGTCCGATGCGGAAGCCTGCACGCCCGATGAGGCTGTCGATGGCGTCCAGGTCCACTTTCGTCCCCTGGCTCGTGGTGTAGGAGGCGTCCGTCACGTAGGCGTACTGGAGCTGCGCCTGGGGCTCGAAGTACCAGTCGCTCCCCATGTCTTTCTTTCGGCCGTATTCGGCGCTCACGCTCCACACGTCGTTGTCGTAGTCGCCGCTGATCTTCTCGCCGAGTTCGCTGTAGATGTCGAAGTCGTTGGAGAGGCGGCCGTACTTCACCACGTAGTCCGTGTAGTGGCCAGCATCGCCCATCCACGTGTCGTGGTACCACAGGCCGCCGCGGCGCACGTCGCCGTCGCCTGCCACGTTCTGGTAGTCGGCGGTGCCCCGCATGTAGTCAAAGGCAAAGCCCCGGTAGTGGGTCCCGTCTTTCTGGGCGTTATCTTTCCAGTCGTAACCGATCTCGAACATGGTGTTCATACTGCGGAAGGCGTCGTCTTTCCCGATGCGGTCATGACGGAGGCGCACCCAGAGGCCGTCGTCTCCGGTAAGGTACCGCGCCTCGCCCATGCGCTTATTGAGCCGGTCCATGTACACGGCATTGGAATAGTTCACCTTCGACATAGCGATGACGGTCTTGCCCGCGTCGGAGGTCTGGTCCTGTCCGCTATCTTTCATCAAGTACCAGTTCCTGCTGTTGCTCTCGTTGTAATTTTCTTCAACGATGGTATTCCCCGGCTTCGCTTTGTCAAACGCAGTGCCGTTGTAACTTTCATTTTCCTTCTGCTTCTCCGCATCTTCATAGTTGACTTCTTCGCCTGTCGATGACGAAGGCCATATCGTTCACGCCGCGGTCGCGCATATAGGTCACGGCGGTGCCGGTGCCGCTCTCGAATTTCAGCACTGTTTCATCGGCGTTCACCGTAGCGAAGCGTAGCTTTTCTCCGTCCGCCATATTCTCCCAGCCGGCGATTTCATCGAACTGCACGCGCTCTATGAGCTGTCTGCCTGCCGTATCGGCATCGGCGATATAGAGCATGTCGCTCGCGCCGTGGTCGTCTCTGTCCAGACTCATCACGAAGGTATGCTCTCCGGACAGCGTGCCGATATGCACCGCGTCCGCAAAATCATAGCCCTCCGCCGCCAACACGACGGCGCCGCCGTTGCCGGAGAGCGTCGTGGTCCAGCTCTGCCCGGTCAAAAACCACTGCGATCCTTCGCCCATGGTCAGATCGACCGTACCTTGGCTCGTAAACTTCCCGCCGGCCGCAGCCTGCCCGCTGGTCCCGCTTTCCTCAGTGGAAGAATTTTCCTCTACGAAGGACGAGTCGTAGACATTGAGCTTTCGTTTTTCATCCGCATGGGCATAGTCGTCCACGCGCCCGAAGAGGGTACCGCTGCCGAGGTCCACGGAAGCGCGGCCCACGGTCACGTCCTCGCCGCTATCGTCCGTCTTCGTGCCGCCGTTCCCGGCCAGAATATCTCCGGTGATCCGAAGCTGGCCCTGATAGTCATCCTGTGAAATGGCCACCGTGCCGCCCCGCGCCGCGACGATATCCCCGGTGATCGCGCTGTCTTTATCTCCAGTGAGAGACAGATGGACCTGCCCATAGATCCTCTTGCCCAGCTCTTCATCTTTCTCCTCGCTTTGTCCCCCCGCGGCGAGCGCCACATGGGACGTATCCGCCAGAAGAGACGCGCCGGCGAGACCGCTGGAGAAGGCATTGATCTGTACAGCGCCCTCGATATCGACCGACCCGCCGCGGCCAGAGGCCAACACGGACAGGCCGTTGCTCTTCACGGTGACGATATCCTGCTTTGCCGACAAGTTCGCGTAGGCGCGGTAGTCCACCGGGTCTCCCTTGCTCGGCTGGCGCTCATCGATACCCGCGTAGACGGCGGCTCCTGTATCGCCTGCAAGATAGATGCCCTCTTCCTCCGCAGTCAGCGTGACCGTGCTGTTCATCCGGGCGTAGACCGCCGACTTGCCTGCTTCGATGGTGATCCCCGCTTTTTCTCCGTCTGCCATGACCGCGCCATTTCCGTTTGCCGTGAGGGTCACTTCCGCCCGTTCGCCTTGATTCACCACAAGGCTTCCCTGGGCCATCACGCCGTGCTCCTTTGCATTCACGGTCATGCGCCCGTCATCTCCGCTGGCTGCGTCGGACGTGACATTGATCGTTCCGATATAGGCTTGCAGCCCGTTCTTTCCCGCGTCCAGATCAAGATGTCCCGTGGAGATATTCGCTTCCCACAGACCGTCCTCGCCAGTCGCCACCATGTCTTCGCCGGAAGCGATGGCCGTGCCTTTCTCCGTATTTACAGTAAGGCGCTTCACGTACGTATTCAGCACACCCTTATCGTCACCGTCATCATTGGTGCTGCCGACGAGGATACCGTACGCCCCTTCGTCCGTGGTCACGGTGACCTCGCCGGACCGTTCCTCTTCGGAGCCGATGTACAGCGTCGTGCCGTCTTTCACCGTGATGGCTGCGCCCTGCGTATCGCTTTTCGCGCTCATATTCCCAGTGACCGTGATGGTCTGCCCGGACCAGTTGATATCGCCATTCCCATGGAAGTCCACGTTACCATTGATCTCCAACCGGTTTTCCGCGTCGAGATTCATCGTATACTTATAGTCCTCACTGCCGGAGTTCGTTCGAATGGCGTAGAGATAGTCGTTGTCCGATGTAACCTCGATGGTGATATTCTTCGCGCTGAAGGAAGTGTCGCTGTTTTGTCCCACGGTCATCACACTGCTTTTCCCGCCGCTCGCCCTGGCGTTGTCGTAGTTGCCGGTCAGCGTGATGGTATCTGCATGGATCTCCGTTTTTCCATAGCCCTTAAAAGCCTGCCCCTGTCCCCTTGCGCCATTTGAGAGTGTGACTTCTTTTGCATAGATCAATCCTGTCCGGTCATTTCCCACGGATTGGCCCACAGAAAATAGGCCTCCATTCACCTGAAACGACTCCATCCACGCGTTCTCATCGCCCGCCTGAAACGTACCGTGTGCCACTGTGACACCGGAGACAGTGTTGCTCACCCCCGCAAAGTCACCAAAACCGCCGCCATTATAGACAAAACGTTCCCCCTTGAGCAGAAGCATACTGCTGCCTTTTTCGTTTTGAAAGCCAATGATAGCACCTTTTCCGGTACCGCCATTGATTGTGATCGTTTTCCCGGTCATCGTGACATTTCTGGCATACGTTCCTCCGCCGATTGCAATGCTCTGCGGCACGGTCTGCAACGCATAACCATAATCGATCGAATCGGACCCGATCGTGATCGTTTGGGTATTGTCATCGCCAATAGTAATAGTCGTTGGGTCATTATGATCCACTTCCATCTTGTCAAAAGAAATATCCGCTCCAGTGACGGAAGATTGGCCATTGTAGTCAGCCGCCAGCGACAGATATCCCCCCCCCATGGAGGAGGGTAAAGGCGGCCCATGCGGCCAGTATTTTCTTATGTTTCATGGTCTCTCCTTTCTTTGCATCCGCTCACCGGCGGGGGGCGGCTGGGCCGCCCTGTCCTGTGAGCTGTGTCCGATGGTTCAGAAGTTCCAGCGGATGCCGGCGTTCCACGACCAATTGGTGCGGAAGTCGCCTCCGGCGGAGCGTTCATAGTCGAAATAGATATGGGTGTCGTCATCCACGCGAATGGCCGCGCCGAGGCCATACTCCACCCAGGTGTCGCCGAAGTCGCCTTCCCGGCGGAGGCGGTTCCCTTCGGCGTCGCTCATGTGGTAGTCGTAGTCGCCGAGGAATTCGTGGAGCACGTTCAGCTTCACATAGACGTTCGTCTTCTCATTGATGTCCCGGCCGAGGTGGAAGCCCGCCCGTCCCACGAGGCTCAGCATATCGTCCTGCTCGACGCGGACGCCGTTGGAGAGAGTGTATTCGTCGCCCCAGAGGTAGCCGAAGGTGAGCTGGGTCTGCGGCTCGATGTACCAGCCGTCATCCCCCCATGGCTTCTTCCGGCCATACTCGGCGCTCACCTGCACGCCCCAGTTACGGCTGTCTCCGTCGATGCGGCGGCCTTCGCTGTCCCGGACGCGGAAATCATTGTCCAGACGGGAGCCTTTCAGGACGAGGTCGAGATAGTGTCCTTTGCTCCGCATGTCCGTGCGGTAGAGGCTCAGGTCGTAGCTCTCGTTGTCCCCGCTGCCGTGGCGGTAGGAGCTCTCCCCGTCGCCGTAGGAGAAGGCGAAGCCTTCATAGCGGACGTGGCGGGCGTCCTTCTCGGCGAGCCGGTCATAGCCGAGCTGGTAGAGGGTATACTTGTCTTTGAATTTCATCCCGTCTCCGTCGTAGCTCATCTCCGTGCCTTTCATGCGGAACCAGAGGCCTTTCTCTTCGTCCCCATTGTGTCGGAGGTCGCCCATGCGGCGCATGAGCTTATCGCTGTCCCGCCACATGAAATAATTGAGGCTCCCTGCGGAGAGGGCGGTCTCCACGGAAGTGGTGGGCTTCTCGCCGGGGTCCACCTCTTCCGCCGCGGCAAGGTACCAGTCGGTGGTGTAGCCGCTTGTCTCGCTCTCTTTGCGGTCCAGCGCATAGCGGTGCCAGTAGAGCGTGCCTTCGCTGTCCGGTACGCGGAACTCGCCCCGCTCGTCTTTGACGCTCACCAGCACGGTCCCAGCCGCGCCGTCCAGTTGATCTTCGTCCTGCGCCGCGAGTTCGATGTAGTCCGTGCCGGTGTGGGTGCCCTTCACGTAGAGGCGGTCGCTGTTATTCACGTTCGTGGAGGCGTCGATATCCATGATGACTGTACCGCCCCCGCCGGTAAGATCATTGTCCACGTAGATATTCTGGAAGGAACCGTTCTCCGAGGTCGTATGCTTCGTGTAGACCTTATCAGTCATGTCCAGCACGCCGCCGCTTGTGAGGGTGAGATTCGTCACGTGGCTGTCATTCTCATTCGCGCCCTGTACGTTCTTCCACACCGCGCCGTTCGTGACGGTGAGGTCAAACGTACCAGCATAAGCATCGTTGCCGTCATTGACGAGGGCGTTCCCGTACAGATACGAATCGGCGTTGCTCAGTGTGAGGTCGATGTATCCTTCGTGATAAGCATAGACCTGTCCCAGGAGCTGCACCGTGCCCTTGCCGTCTTCATTGACCTTGATCGTTCCCGCATCACTGCGGGAGGCAGATCCGTTGAACGTATTCGCCGTGGCCAGTGCCCTAATCTTTGTGGGGTCCTTGACGCCGTCATACGTCGACACGCCCACATAAAGGGAACTGACCTCGATGGTCCCGCCGGTCTCCGTAAGAAGGCCGACGCGCCCGAAAGCATTGGTGCTCTCATCATTCAGAAAATCGATATACACCGTATCCGCTTTGGAGTATGCCTTGTATGCCGAATGGATGCCTGCCGCTTTGCCCTTCGTATCCAGTTGGAAGCGCGTCGTCCCCTCGAGGTTGATACCACTCTGGCCCTGCGACGAAGTGTATACCATGTCGTAGAAGCCGCTGCTCGCGCCGTAGATCTTTCCCCCATTCTTCGAAGTGACGGTCACATCGACGAGACTGTCAGCGCTGGAATGAATCGTCCCGCCATCGCTCGTATACAGCCCGGCAATCTCATGATTGGCTTCGCCGTTGCTTTGCTCTGCGATGACATTGATCTCACTCTGCCTACCATTTAGAACGACAAGTCCATCCGTCGCCACTGCGCCAAACGTCTTGCTCTGACCAGTAAAGTTGTCGCCATACTCTGACAAGGTGCGCGCAGTCACATTCAAATTACCATTGACGACGATTGTCCCGCCGCCTGCACTGTTATTGTGGAAATCATTTCCCGCCGCGAGGCCATAGGCTGTTCCCTTACCGGTCACATCGATCTCCGCTACATTCAGGGTGATCTTCCCGCCCTTGTCTTCGGGCTGTTCTCCTCCCGGAAATGGGTTATATCCTCCCTCTTTCCACACGCCCATCACCTTATCGCCGGTATCGGCAGAGGCGCTGTTATCGATCTTGACGGTCAATTTTCCGCCGACAGTAAGATACGTCCCCTGATTCTTTCCTTCAGCCACTTGTATACCATAAGCATTGGTACTGTTTTTGGTGAGCGTGATCGTACCGCCATTCGTGATCGTGTAGTTGCCGCCGCCAGAAAGCACCAGACCTTCCTGCTTGTCGTCTTCCTTATTTTCGTCAGTATAATCTACGACGCGATGAATACTGTCATAGGTACCGGGCGCAGGACCCGCGGTAGTGATCACCTCCGCGTGAGCGACGCCGCCGGTGAGGGCCAGGGCAGCGAACAGCGCGGCCGTAACATGATTTTTCCGTATTTTATGCTCCATGAAAGATCTCTCCTCTGTATAAATCCAATATCGTCTTTTGCTTTTTCTGCACCGGCGCCGGCGGGTCCGCCTGCGCGGACTGTCTGCGGCGGTGCTTCCAGTAGAGGCGCTCGCAGTGAGACGAGCAGAACCGCCGGCGCCGGTCGCAGATATCCGTCACGGAAACGACAGCGCCGCAGCGCTCGCAGGTGAAGCGGCGAAGGACGGCCGCATTCTCCGGCACGTCTTCCGCCTTCCGGGGATGCTTCCGGTAGTCGTACTTCCGACATGCGTCGGAGCAGTAGCGATGATTCTTTCGCCTCGCGGTGAAGTGCTTCCCGCACACGGGGCAGATCGCTTCCCGCTTCATGGGCCGCCCGGAGCCTTACAGGCACACGAAAAGGGCAGCCCAAAAGAGGCTGTCCTTCTTCTATGGAGTAAGCCTGCGCCGCGGACGCAGACGGTATGAAACTGTACAGACGGAGTCGTTGTTATATCATTATTCCACCCCCCCGCCATGAAGATATTCAATGCCATGCCTGCGGCGCTTGCGATGCATTTCTGAATGCTCACGGTGTCACCTCCTCTCTGAATAGTTAGACGGCTTTATTGTACCGGCTTTTCTCGCAGGATGCAACATCAGGAAGATATTTTTCCTGCCCATGCTTTCTCTGCCCGCTCTGCCGTTTCCTCATAACAGGACCTTTCGGCGGCGCAAAGGAAAAGACCGGTCTCCCGGCCTTCTGTCACAGTCTTGCTTTCACGGCGGCAGTGATGTCTCCGTCTGCTTCGCCGTAGAGGAGCGCCCGGGCACGGACGACGGTGTCGTAGCCCTCTTCTTGCGCCACTTCGGCGATGACGGCGAGGATGCGGTCGTAGGCGGCGGCCATATCGTCCCGTTCGGCGGCACGGGCTTTCCGGCGGTATTCGTCGAGGAGCGCGGCGAGCTCGCGGCCGGTGAGCCCTTCGGCGCGCTGATCAAATTCTTTTTCAAGGGCAGCCCGGCGCTGGGCGGCGGTCTGGGCGGCGGCGCGCCAGCCGTCGTTGCCTTCAAAGAGGGCGCGCATGTCTACGGTGGCGACGGAGGCGGAGACGGTGCCGCCTGCTGCAAGAGCGGCGGCGAGCACGGCGGCGGTGAGCATCTTTTTCATAGGGGGCTCCTTTCTGTGAAAACGGCGTTTTCTTCATCGTGCGCTTTTTTCGGCGCGCTGTCAAGGCGTATGGTATACTGGACGTATCTCATTGACAGAAAGGACGACTATGACGTATCATTCCATCCTCTTCGATCTGGACGGGACGCTCTCCCGCTCTGCGCCGGGCATCACCCGCTCGCTGCAGTACGGCCTCACCGCCGTGGGCATCGACGAGCCCGACCCGGCGCGGCTCACCCGCTTCATCGGCCCGCCGCTCAATGTGGAGCTCCACGCGGCGTACGGCCTCTCGCCCTCTGAGTGCGCCGCGGTGATCGCCCGCTTCCGAGAGCGCTACGAGGTGCAGGGCATCTTCGAGTGCGAGCTCTACCCGGGCGTGGCGCGTCTGGTGGAGCAGCTCGCCAAGGCGGGGGCGCGGCTCGCCGTGGCGTCGAGCAAGCCGGAGCCTCACGTGAAGACACTCATGGGGCACTTTGGCATCGCGCCGTATTTCTCCGTCATTTCCGGCAGCCGCATCGAGGACGAGCTCGAAGGGCGCACCGGCGCGGACAACAAGGAGCGCGTGGTAGCCAAGACGCTCCGCCTCCTCGGAGAAGACGCCCGCCCGGCGGTGATGGTGGGCGACACGAAGTACGACGTGATGGGCGCGCACCGCAATGGCCTTGCTGCGGTGGCGGTGACCTACGGCTACGGCACGGCGGAGGAGCTCGCCTCGGCCTCGCCGGAGTACACCGCGGATTCTGCAGAGGAGCTGGCGCGCCTCCTCCTCGCGAAGGCATAAGAAAAGGTCTGTACCCGTGAAGGTACAGGCCTTTTCTTATGCCCAAAAGGAAGTCCCGCCCCGCGGGGGACGGCTTCGTCTTTATATTGACGTTATGTGTTAAAGCACATATACTATATATGAATAAAATTTGTATGGAATGACAGAAGAAAAAATGGATTTTAAAGTAGAATTTTATGAAATGAAAAATGGTCAGGTTCCCGTAGCAGATTTCCTTGAATCATTGGACAGGCGGATGCAGGCACATGCCTTACATATGATCACTCTGCTGGCCCACAATGGAAATACACTGCGCCCACCGGATTCCAGATATCTGACTGATGGCATATTTGAACTCCGCATCCGATCTGGCAGTGATATTTCCAGAATCCTGTACTTTTTTCAAATCGGGCAAAAGATCATCCTGACGAATGGATTTATAAAAAAGACACAAAAAACACCAAGGAGGGAAATCGAATTGGCCCGACAGTATAAAAACGACTATCTGGTGCGAAAAGGAGGCGGCAATGATGGTGGACTTTGAGACCTATAAAAAAGCAAGACTGGCTGCTGACCCGGAGCTTCGAAAAGAGTATGAAGCACTGGAGAATACCTACGCCATCCGGCAGGCTATTCTCGATGCGAGAAAGCGGAGCGGCCTCACGCAGAAAGAACTGTCTCTGGCCAGCGGTATTCCTCAGGCCGATATTTCCCGCATGGAGAACGGCAATGGGAATCCTTCTCTCCGCACGCTCGCAAAACTGGCGGAGGGCATGAATATGGAGCTGAAGATCGTTTTTGCTCCCCGGCGCTGACCGGTGTTTCTAACGCATAAGAAAGACCTGTACCCTTCCAAGGTACAGGCCTTTTTATTGTCAAAAAGAAAGGTCCGCCGCGCGGAGGACCGCTTCGATCTCCGAAAGGCTCTGTACGAACGAGAGCCCCCGCCGGTCTTCTTCGCGGAGGAAGCCGTTCCGCACCATGCTCTGGAAATACTGGGCGAGCGCGTCATAGCAGCCGCCCACGTTCCACACCATGCAGGACTTCCGATGGCGACCGAGGCGGTAGAGGGAGTAGGCCTCGGCGATCTCTTCGAGCGTCCCTGGCCCGCCGGGCAGGGCGAGGAAGGCGTCCCCCATGGCGATCATCTTCACTTTCCGCTCCGCCATGGTCGTGACGGTCACCATCTCCGTAAGACCCGTGTGGGCTTCTTCGCGGGTCTTCAGGAATGTGGGGATGACGCCCGTCGCTTTGCCCCCTCCCGCGAGGACCGCATCTGCGACGGCCCCCATGAGTCCCGTGCGCCCTCCGCCGTAGATGAGGCGGATGCGCCGCGCCGCGAGCCACCGGCCGAGCTCTTCCGCCGCTGCCCGGTATGCCGGGTCGCGCCCGCAGGCCGCGCCGCAGTAGACCGTGAGATCCATTTTCATGTCCTCTCTTTCTCCATCAGAAAATTCACGAACTGCGCGCCTCGGCAGAAGGCCCTCTGCTCTCTCATGACGTGCCACCCTCGGGCGAGAAAGAAAGGCCGCGCCGTAAGGGACGCTTCCGTGCGGAGCGTCTTCGCCGAGACGGCTCTTTCAAGCGCTTCGAGGAGCGCCGTACCGACGCCCTCCCTTTGATGTTCCGCGTGCACGAAGAGACGGTCCAGATACCCGTCTTCCGCGATGTCTCCGAAGCCGAGGAAAACGCCGTCCTTTTCGGCAGCGAACGCGCGATGGGCACGGAAACGGGCCACCCACGCATTTACATCGTCCGCACCGGCCGCCCACGCGCGAAGCTGTGCCGTCCCATAGTCCGCGCGGTTCACGCGAAAGACGGTGTCCCGGAAGAGACGGGCCGCGCGCTCCGCATCCCTTTCCCGAAAGGGCCGGACGGCGATGGCCCCGCTTTGGTTTCCGCTATTCATGTCTGTGATTTCTTTCCGTCATAAACGGGGCTTCCCAGTTTCCGCTGGAAGTCCCGCAGTGCGCCGTTCCGCGAGAGCGCCGTGAGGAGCACGAAGGCCAGAGAGCCGCCGATGATCGTGCCGCAGAGGAAGAGGGGCACATAGTACAGCCACGACAGACCCGTCCGCCCGTAGAAGAGCTCCATCACCGGATAGGAGACGACCGCGCCGATGATGCCCGTGCCGACGATCTCCCCTGTGACCGCCGCCCAGATGCGCCCGCCGGAGGCGCGGTACAGCACGCCGGAGAGCGCCGCGCCGAAAACGGCTCCTGTGAGCGCCAGCGGCGGGATGCCCAGGAGCATCATGCGGATGACGCCGATGAGCGACGCGCAGAAAAAGGCCTGCCGCGGCCCGAGAAAGACGGCGCACACGATATTGATGAGGTGCGCCATGGGGCACATGCCCTCGATGCGGAGGATCGGCGAGATGACGACCCCCAGTCCCACCATCATGGCCCAAAATACGAAGCGACGAAGATGTTTTTCTTTTTCCAAGGTATCACTCCTCCCGGCAGAATCCGGTCTGCCGAAGGAGCTGCGCAGAAAGGGAGCGCCTGAAACGGCCCGGCCGGTCGGTCGGCACTCCCAAGTGCCCTCTCACCCCGAAACACGGGTTCCCTCGCTGTACAGAAACGATCCAGGGCGCTCCCCCTCGATCGCTACCAGTATACCATGAAACGGCGCGCCTCACGCACAAAAAAAGAGGAGACGGGACGGGCCCGTTCTCCCCCTGTATCCATTTCAGCCGATGGACGTTCTTTCTCTCACTTTGAGCAGGATGCCTGCGGTCTGCTTCGCCCGGAGGAAGAGGCTCTCCACGTCGGCCCATTCTTCCACGGTGTGGTTCCGCGCGCCTTCCACGCCCATGGCGCAGAGCGTCGCGACGCCGGCGGCCGTGGTGTACGCCGCGTCGCTGCCGCCGCCGCAGAGCCGCGCTTCCGGCTTCGGGAATCCGCTCTCCGCCGCCACGTCCTGCGCGATGGCAAGGAGCTTCATGTTGCCGTCGAGGCGGGGCATCACCGCAAATCCCACGCTGTCGGTGAGCTTCGTCGTCGTGTCCGGCACGAAGGTCTTCGCGCAGACGGCGGCCACTTTTTCCCGGAGGACCGGCAGGTCTTCCGGATGGGTGTAGCGGAAGTCGCACTCCACCCGGCAGTACGCCGGAGCGGCGTTCGCCACGGTGCCCCCTTCGATGGTGCCCACGTTCACATTGTATTCTTTCGAATAATCGGTGAGCGCTTCGATCTCGATGATCTTGTGGGCCATCTCAAGGATGGCGCTGCGCCCGTTCTGGGGGTCATTCCCCACGTGGCAGCCCCGGCCGTGTACTTCCACAAAGAAGCGCCAGCACCCTTTCCGCTGCACCACGAGGCTGTTGTCCGTGAAGCCGGTCTCGAAGTTGAACGCGCATTTCGCGCCGCGCGCTTCCTTCTCGATGAGGGCGGGCGCGTCGGAGTAGCAGTGCGCCGGCTCTTCGTCCGCGTCGAGGATGACTTTCACCGGGAAATCGAGAGAGCCCGCCGCGTCGAGCGCCCGGAGCGCGGAGAGGAGGATGGTGACGCCCCCTTTCATGTCGAGCACGCCCGGACCGTAGGCCTTGCCGTCTTTGATGGTGAAAGGCCGGCGGTCCGGCTCGCCTTCGAAGAAGACCGTGTCCATGTGCCCCATGAGGATGACGAAGGGCTTCGTCATGTCCCCTTTCTCCGCGATGATGGTGTCGCCGCATTTTTCATAGGACACGCGGCGGATGGAGAATCCCAGCTTTTTCAGGACGCCTGCGCAGAGATCGCCCATGGCCATGCCGCCCGCCTTGACGCCGATGCCGGAGTCGATGGTGACCATCTCTTTCCACAGGTCCACCATGTCATCGCGGTGCGCGTCGATCCACTGATAGGCTTTGTCTTTTGCGTTCATAGTTCCTCCTCAGAGCTCCATGAGGAGCGCGGCGGAAAGTTTCGCCCGCTCGGTGAGAGAGCTCTCTTCCGCCCATTCGCGGACGGTGTGATTATACTGGCCTTTCACGCCCATGGCGCAGAGCGTGGGCACCCCTTCCATGGTGAGATACGCCGAGTCGCTGCCGCCGCCCACGGCGATGGCTTTCATGGCGGGAAGCCCCGCGTCTTTTGCGATGGCCTGCGCCTTCTCGAAGAGCGCTTCCGAAGCGGGAAGCTTCTCCATGGCGGCCATCTTGATCTGGCAGACGCAGGCAGTCTTCACGCCATCAATATAGACTTCGTCCGTGATCTCCTGGAAGGCATTCTCCACCCGCGCAAGGCCCGCTGCCGAAGCGAACCGCACGTCCACCTGGCACCAGGCGTGCTCGGGGATGGCGTTCGGCACGGTGCCGCCGGAGATGACGCCCACGTTCACCGTAGTCCCTTCGGCAAAGTCGGTGAGCGCCTCCATGGCGAGCACCTTGTGGCAGAGCTCCTTCACGGCGCTCCTGCCGTCTTCGGGGTTGTTTCCCGCATGAGCTCCCACGCCGTGGAAATCGAAACGGTACTGGGCGCAGCCTTTCCGCGCGAGGACGATGCCGTCATCGATGAATCCGGTCTCGTAGTTGAAGGCCATGAAGGCGCCCTTCGCTTCGGCGCGGTAGTCCTCGGCGGCATGAGACCAGCCGTGGCCTACCTCTTCATCCCCTGCCAGGATGATCTTCAGGGGGTACCGGTTCCATCCGCTCTCGAGAAGCGTCTTCACCGCGTAGAGCATCACGGTGATGCCGCCCTTCATGTCCAGCACGCCCGGACCGGTGACGCGGCCATCCTTCACGGTGAAGGGGCGCTCCGCCGCCGTGCCGTCCGCAAAGACGGTATCCATGTGTCCCGTCAAAATGACGAAGGGCTTCGTCATATCGCCCTTTTCTGCCACGAGCATGTTGCCCGCTTTTTCATATTCGTGGAAACGGACAGTAAAGCCCAGCGGCTCGAGGAAGGCCCGGATGTCCTGTCCCACCGCGTCGACTCCCGCTTTATTGCCGGAGCCGCAGTCCCGGTCCACCAGAGAGCGCCAGGTCTTCATCATGGCGGGCTTTGCGGCCTCGATGGCATGAAATACCTCTTCTCTCGTCTTCATTTCGTGTACTCCCATTTCTCGATCGTGTGCTGATCGACCACTTCCTGATCAAGTTCAAAGCCCGTGCCGGGGCAGTCGGAGAGGCGGATCTTCGCATGGCTGTCGATGTACGTGGAGGGCGTGACGATGTCCACGGCGTAGTAGCGGTCGCTGCCGGGGATGTCGTTCGGGTAGCGGTAGTAGGGAAGCGTCGCCACGGCCAGATTATGGCCCCGCGCCACGCCGTCGTCCACCATGCCGCCGCACCAGCAGTACACGCCGTGTTCGCCGGCATACTGCTGGATGCGCCGCGCTTCGGTGAGGCCGCCCACGCGGGCTACTTTGATGTTGATGATGCGGCAGCTGCCGAGCTCGATGGCGCGGCGCGCGTCGTCCACAGAGTCGATGCTCTCGTCGAGGCAGATCGGCGTCTGGATGGCCGCCTGCAGGTGCCGATGGTCCACGATGTCATCCGAGGCGAGAGGCTGCTCGATCATGAGGAGATGGAGATCGTCCAGCTCTTTGAAGAGCTCGATGTCCGCCAGCGTATAGGCAGAGTTCGCATCCGCCATGAGCATGATGTCGCCGAATTCTTTCCGCACCGCCGCGAGATACTCGATATCCTTCCCCGGCTTGATCTTGCATTTCACTCGGCGATAGCCCTGCTTCATGTAGGACTCCACCGTGCGGAGCAGATCGTCCGGTGTATTTTCGATGCCGAGGGACACCCCCGCTTCGATCTCGTCCCGCACGCCGCCCAGCGCTTTATATTCCGGAAGGCCCTGCTCCTTCGCGTAGAGCTCCCAGAGCGCGCAGTCCACAGACGCGCGGGCCATGCGGTTCCGGCGGATCCACGCCGTCTCGTCGAAGAAATGAACCGGGTCTTCGATGTCGCCCATGTCGAAGAGCGCGGGGATGAGATAATTCTGAATGACATAGAGCGCGCCGATGGTGGTCTCTTCGTTGTACCACGGACGGAGGAACGCGGAGCACGCCCCGCGGCCCACGTTGCCTTCGTCGTCCCAGAGCTCGATCACAGAGAAATCCTTCTCGATGAGCCCGAAGCTCGTGCGGAAAGGCTTTTTGAAGTCCAGATGCATCCGGCGGAGCACCACTTTGCTGATTTTCATACGTAAAACCTCCTTGAAACAAAGAGCCGTTCTTTCCTCAGAAAGGGGCCGGCCCTTCCTGAACAGGATCTGTTAATTGGCCGCCGCTTCCGCTCTCTTACGAATGGACAGGGCGAACAGGACGCACAGCACGCCCATCGTCATGAGATAGTAGAAGACCGAAGCGAACGTGCCGTTGGTCGCATAGAGGAAGCCCATGAAGGCCGGGGAGAGGAAGCCCGCCACCTGGCCGCCCATATTGACGAGGGCGGAGGCTGAGCCGGAGATGGCCCCGGTGACGACCTTCAGCGTGAGGCCCACGGTGAGGGCCATGATGGTGGATTTGAAGAAATACACGCCGCACTGGAAGATGACCACCGTGGCGAGCGTCTCCGCATTGTACATGAGAAAGAGGAAGAACGCCGTGCCGCCGCCTGAGAGCGCGATGAGGTATTTCTCTCTGTTTTCAAAAAATTTATCCATGATCCAGCCGCAGGACGCGCTGGAGACGAAGGACGCGATGAAGGGGATCGGCGTGAGGTACCCCACCGCCTTGAGATCGATGCCTCGCTCGGCGATGAGGTACGTGGGGATCCACGCGTCGAGCCCCTTATTGATGCAGGACACGCAGAACGCGCAGAGGATGAGCTTCCATACGAGGGGCATCTTGAGAAGCTGGATGAAATATTTCGACTGGTTCTTCTTGTCGTCCTTCTTCTCTTCTGCAGGCCGCCGGGCCTTCACGAGGAAGACGTAGAGGAAGACATAGGCGAGGCCGATGAGCCCGAGGATCTGGAACATGCCGCGCCAGCCGAACCACAGAATGAGCGGCACGACCACCACCGGGGCAAGCGCCGAGCCGATGTAGTTCGACGAGAGGACGAAGCCCGTGTACTTCGCGCGCACTTCCCGGGGAAAATATTCGGCCACGGCGCGGAAGCAGGAACCGGCATAGGGACCTTCGCAGAGGCCGAAGACGAACCGGAGAAAGAGGAGCCCCGAGAGCGTCTGGGCGTGGCCGGTGGTGAAGGTGAAGACGGACCACAGGGCAAGGGCCACGCAGATGACCGTCTTCGACCCGAATTTATCGGAGAACCACCCGCCGGGGATCTGCATGATGGAGTAACCGATGAAGAAGACGCTGATGACGACGCCCATCTCCGTGGGCGCGAGATTGAAGTCCTTCGACACCGACGGCAGGGCCAGACCGATGGCCGAACGGTCGATGTAGGAGATGCAGAACCCTACGTAGAGGAAGAAGAACACCACGTAGCGGTTCTCTGTCTGGAATTTTTTCAGCCAACTCACATTAAAACCTCCCATCTGCACAGGAAGCCACAGGCACGCCTCCCCCAGCGCGCTCTGTGGCTCCCTTGCCGCAGGCTCCCGCCTGCTTTACTTATAATGAACTTGCCTATATGATAGAGGAAACGTGTTGTCCTGAATAGACCTTTATTCTGTCCGAAATGAGGCGATATCATGAAGATCGGTCTGGTCGCGCCGGTGGAGATCCTCGGGGAGCTCTCCGCCTTCACCGAGAAGGAATTTCCCGACGAGACGTTCCTTCCCTTTCCGTACCGCACCATCCTGGAGATCCCGCGTCTCCTCTCTGGCCAGCAGAACCGGGCGGACGCGTTTCTCTTCCTGGGAGAGACCGCCCGGCGCTTCGCCGCAGCCTCCGTTGCCCCCGCCGTGCCGTGGCTGGCCATCCCCCGCTCCGCGTCGGCGCTCCTCCGGCTCCTCTTCCGCGCCGCCGTGGCGGGCCGGTCCATGAAGATCGCCTCCGACTGGGCGAGAGAAGACGTGTTCCGCCTCGCCTTTCAGGAAATCGGCATCCCGTCAGAAAAATACGAGCTCCATCTGCAGCCGGTGCGCGCCTACAATGAAGAGCTCCTCGCAGAAGAAGCCGCCCGCATGGCCGCGCTCTACCGCGCGGGAGCCGTTGATTTCTGCATCACCATCTTCTACCGAGTACAGACGCTCCTTGCAAAGGAAAATGTCCCGGTGTATGTGCTCCAGCCGTCCTTCGAAGACATCCGCGCGGGCATCGAGAGGCTCATCCTCTCTCACGAGCTCCGCCGCGGGCAGGAGAGCGGTCTCGCCTGCGCGGCCCTCCGCCTCACGGCGGACGAAGACCATTTCCCCGCCGACCGCGGGTACGATCTGGGAGATGCGCGCCTCACGGCGGCCCACCCTATCTGGCAGTTCGCCCGGGAGACGCGGGCTGCCTGCATCGAGCGGCCCCCGTCGGGTTGGCTCCTCGTGAGCACGCGGGCGGAGTTCGAAGCGGCCACCGCGCAGTATCACCAGCTGCCGCTCCTCGCCAGGGTGCGCGCCGCGGGGCCCTTCACGCTCTCCGTGGGCTTCGGGCTCGGCACGACCGTGGAAGAAGCAAAGCTCCACGCCGAGCGGGCCCTCGCACGGGCGCTCCGCCGCGGCGGCGATCAAGCGTACCTCATAGGGCCGGGGCTCTCTTTCACCGTGCCGCCCGCCCGGGGCGACCAGTCCACCCAGCGCGCTCCGCTCCTCTCTATAGAGCAGCAGCTCCTTCCCCTCTCGCAGAAGACCGGCATCAGCCTCCGCGTGCTCACCCTCCTCGCCCGGGCCTGCCGCGATACGGAGCGCACGCGCTTCACCTCCGCCGAGCTGGCCGATCTCACCGGCGTCACTCCGCGGACGATGAACCGCATCCTGCTAAAGCTCATCGACCGCCGCCTCGCGCGGGAAGCGGGCCGTCAGTACACCGCCCGCACGGGCCGTCCGAGCCGCCTCATCGAGCTCCTCCTCCGCCCGCCGCAGCCTTGAAGCCCGTTTCATATGTCCCACGCAAAAAGGACCTGCCCACAGAGCAAGTCCTTTTCTTTCTTCTGTTTTTACCGGTAGATCCAGTGCCCGGCAGTCATGCGGTCCACCGCCACTTCGTCCACGCGGTACTGAATGCCGTTCTCCTCGTCAGGCACGACGATGGTGCACCGGTCCGTGATATCCACCATGGGGTCGGTGATGTCCTCTTCGAAATAGCGGCTCGCCGCCGCCACATCGTGGGCGAGCTCCGTGAAACCGGGAAGGCTCGCGAAGGACACGTTCTGCGCGCGGCCGATGCCGAGCTCCGTCATGCCGCCGCACCACACGGGAATGCCGTGAGCAAGGCACAGGTCGTGGATGCGCTTGCCCTCATAGATGCCCCCGCAGCGACTCGACTTGATGTTGATCACTTTGCAGCTCCCCAGCTTGATGGCCGCTTCCGCCGCCTCATAGGACACGATGCTCTCGTCGAGGCAGATCGGCGTTTCAATGGCTTTCTGGAGCGCCGCGTGGTCCACGATGTCCTCTTCGCCGAGAGGCTGCTCGATGTACTGCAGATGATACTCATCCATGGCGCGGAAGAGGTCGATATCATCCAGCGTGTAGGCGGAGTTCGCGTCCACCGTGAGGGTGATGTCCCCAAATTCTCTGCGGATGGCCTTCACCACTTCGATATCCTGTCCGGGATGGATCTTGATCTTCGTCCTGTGATAGCCCAGTTCGAGGTAGTGCTCGATCTCGTGGAAGAGCACGTTGATTTCCTTTTCGATGCCGAGGGACACGCCCACTTTGATCTCTTTCTGCGTGCCGCCAAGGAGCGTCTTCAGCGACTTGCCCATGCGCTGGGTCATGAGGTCCCACAGGGCGTTCTCCACCGCCGCCTTCGCCAGCCGGTTGCCGCGGATGTAGGAAAAGCTCTTCATAAACGCTTCGGGGCTCTCCACGTCCTGATGGAGGATGCGGGGAATGATGACGTTCCCCAGGATGTGGAGCACCGTCCCGTTGTCCTCGGGATTATAAAAGGGGCCGTAAAAAGCTTTGCACTCGCCCCAGCCGACGAGCCCCTCGGAATAGATCTTCACGAGCAGGGCGTCCCTGTTCTCGAAGCGGGTGAAGCTCGTCTGAAAAGGATGCCGGAAGGGATTCAGCACCCGGATGATATCTATGCGGTCGATTCTCATAGCGCACCTCCTGTGTGTGATGGATCTATTATATCAAAAAAGAGAACGCTTTATCGCCGGGCGTTCTCTTGCCATGTCCCTATTCGGCGGCGTCTTCAGGGTGACGGCGGTGATGCCACACGAGGTAGAGGCGGACGAAGTTCGCGCCGATGAATTTCACTACGATGATGAGGGCGATGATGATGCCCACCGGCAGGAGCGAGATCGGCAGGAGGGCCGCGCCCGAGCCGATGGTGTTGTTGATCGTCGCCGAGCCCGCGTACTGGTACGCCGCAAAGATGGTGCGGTGGTCGTCGGTGATGAGCTTTTCATCGGCCATGTTCTTCGTCATGAAAGCGGCCACGTCGGAGGAGGTGAAGCTCGATACGAAAGCGAGGCCCACCACCCCGGGCACGCCCATGAGGAACCGGAAAAAGGGCTGGAAGAGCTTGCCCGCCGCGGTGATGGCGCCGAGATGCTGGCACACTTCGATGAGCCCCTGCGCGACCATCGTGGTGGGCACCATGGTGAGCGCCACGATGAACGCTTCCCGCGCGCCGCTGCCGCCCGCCCCCTGGAGCGCCACCTTCGCGCCGTCCGTATGGCCGAACTCTCCGAGGAGCGCCGTGAAGTCGAAGGCGCGGAGGAAATTGTCCTGATGCGCGAAGACGCCGGAGAAGCACACGATGATGAAGAGGAGCGAGAGCCAGCCCTTCCAGGTGACTTTCGCCTCGCTGAGCGATCTCACATTGGATCTCTTTTCCATAAAAGCCTCCTCAGAGATAGAACGCGAGCACGAAGCGCGTGAGGAACATGACGATCACCGCGTCGATGAGGGGCGTCGCCAGAAGCACGGGATAATACAGAGGCCGCACGTTGCACACGAGAACGATCCGCGCGAAGTGCCCCACGAGGGTCCCCATGGTGATGCACGCTGGGAAGAGGATGGTCGCCTCTTCGGCGGTGAGCACGCCTGCCGCATACATGGACGCCGCCGTGGCCGCGCCCGCCGCTTTCGCGAAAAACGCCGCGAGGAGCACCACCGACGCTTCTCCCGGCAGGCCGAAGATACCCATCACGGGTCCGAGAGCCGCACCGATGAGCGGCATCAGCCCGGAGAGCTGCAAAAACATGATGATCACATACGCCATGACCATCGCCGGCGCGATGAGCTCCACCGTGATGTAGAAACCTTTCTTCGCGCCGAGCATGAAATATTCCGGGATGGAGAGCTTTTTCTCTTCCTTCGCTTCTCCCATAGGATCGCCCCCTCTTTGATTTTCCTGCCATTATAGCAGACGCGCGCCTCATGTACAGCCGCCTGCCATGGAGACACGCAAAAAGGAGCCCCAGTCTTTGGGACTCCTTTCCTCTTCGTATGAAATTAATGGTCCTCTCCGATGCCTTCGGCTGTCTCTGCGGAAGCATCCGCAGCGGAGGCGGTCTCTGCCGCAGCCGCCGGGCCTTCGCCGGGCGCGTAGATCGAATGATACCGGAAGAGGTTCTCCACCTGCTGATGGTCGATGGTCTCTACTTCGAGCAGCGCCTGCGCCATCGCATGGAGCACTTCGATATGTTCCGTCAGGATATTGAGCGTGTCTTCGTACGCTTCGTTCAGATACTTGTGCATTTCCTCGTCGATGATCGTCGCCACGGTCTCGCCGTAGTTCCGTTCCGAGCCGAGCTGCTTGCCCAGGAAGATCTGCTCCTGATGCTCGCCGAAGACCATCGGTCCCAGGCGGTCGCTCATGCCCCACTCCATGATCATCTTGCGGAGGATCGCCGTCACCTGCTGGAGGTCGCCCGAAGCGCCGCTGGAGATCTCATTGAAGATGATCTGCTCGGCGCAGCGTCCGCCGAGAGCCACGCGGATCTGCGCGAGGAGGTGGGACTTCGTGAGGAAGGATCGCTCTTCGTGAGGCAGCATCATGGTGTAGCCGCCGGCCTGTCCGCGGGGAATGATGGTCACTTTGTGCACCGGGTCCGCATCTTTCAGCACCGTCGCCATGATGGCATGGCCCGATTCGTGGTATGCGGTGATCTTCTTGTCTTCGTCGCTCACTTTGTGGCTGCGCCGTTCCGGTCCGTAGGAGACCTTTTCGCTGGCCTCTTCCAGATCGGCCATGGAGATGGTCTTTCGTTTCTGCCGTGCTGCGAGGAGCGCCGCCTCATTCAGGAGATTCGCCAGGTCCGCGCCGGTGAAGCCCGGCACTTTCTTCGCGATGGTCTCCAGATCCACATCGGGATCGAGCGGCTTGTTTCTCGCGTGGACCTTCAGGATGGCGAGACGTCCCCGCAGGTCCGGCTTGCCGACGATGACCCGGCGGTCAAAGCGGCCCGGGCGGAGCAGCGCCGGGTCAAGGATATCCGGGCGATTCGTCGCCGCCAGGGTGATGATCCCTTCGTTCGCGCCGAAGCCGTCCATCTCGACGAGGAGCTGGTTCAGCGTCTGCTCCCGTTCGTCGTGCCCGCCGCCCAGGCCGGAGCCTCTCTGCCGGCCCACGGCGTCGATCTCATCGATGAATACGATACACGGGGCGTTCTTCTTGGCCTGTGCGAAGAGGTCGCGCACGCGGGATGCGCCCACGCCGACGAACATCTCCACGAAGTCCGAGCCGGAGATGGAGAAGAAGGGCACCTTCGCCTCACCGGCCACCGCCTTGGCAAGGAGCGTCTTCCCTGTGCCTGGCGGGCCCACGAGGAGCACCCCCTTGGGGATCTTCGCGCCGATGGCGGTATATTTCCCCGGATTTCGGAGGAAATCCACCACTTCTTCCAGTTCTTCCTTCGCTTCGTCTTCACCGGCCACGTCCGCAAAGGTGACATTCACCTGGCCTTCGCCGGTCATCTTCGCCTTCGACTTGCCGAAGTTCATGACGCGTCCGCCGCCGCCCTGGCTCTGGTTCATCATCCAGAACCACACGCCCACGAGGATCAGGATCGGCAGGAGCGACGAGAGCAGGCTCATCCACCACGACGGCTGTTCCGGCGGGCGGATGGTGATGCTCACCTTGTGTTCTTCCAGCGCATTCATGGCCTTGTCGTCATTGTTCGGCAGATACGCCGCAAAGCGCGTGCCGTCCTTCAGCTTGCCGTTTACGGCGTTGTTCGTGATGACGACGGCGTCTACCTTGTCATTCTGCACCTGGGCGATGAAGTCGCTGTAGGTGATCTCCGAGTTCCGCTCCTGCGGCTGGACGAAGGTCTGAAACATGGACACCGCTATGACGATGA
The DNA here is from genome assembly GCA_949286115.1 of uncultured Veillonellaceae bacterium. Lineage (GTDB taxonomy): Bacteria > Bacillota > Negativicutes > Veillonellales > Dialisteraceae > UBA1822. The sequence goes on from CASEBK010000047.1 coordinate 58,913, forward strand.
GCAGGACATAGAGCGCCACATTCTTTACAAACTTGTTCAATCGGTTCCTCCTTTGCACTGCGGCCACGGCCGCGTCACCGTACGAGGGGTCTATTAATGATATGATAAGTCAATGATTATTTTATCATATTCTCTTTACACTGTCGACGAAATTTTTCGATATCTCCCCTCAGGGCCGCGCTTATGCCCGGGTGTAGACCTCGCTCTTCAGAGTGCACACTTCAGGGAGGTTCCTATATTTTTCCGCGTAGTCGCAGCCGTAGCCCACGATGAATTCATCGGGCACGGCAAAGCCCACGTACTTCACCGGCACGTCCTCCACGCGCCGTTCTTTTTTGTCGAGACAGATGGCGAGCTCCACCGACGCCGCGCCGCGCTTTTTGAGGAGCGGCACCAGCGCCGCCATGGTGATGCCTGTGTCGATGATGTCTTCCACGACGATCACATCTTTGCCGCGGATGTCCCGGTCCAGATCTTTCTTGATGTTGACGCTCCCCGAAGACACGGTGCCGCTGCCGTAGCTCGACACGCACATGGTGTCGATAGTGAGCGGCAGGTCGATGGCCCGCATGAGGTCGCACAGAAAAGGCATGGCCCCCTTCAGGATGCCCACGAGCACCACGTCCCGCCCGCGGTAGTCTTCGGTGATCGCCCGTCCGATCTCGGCCACCCGCTTTTCCAGTTCCTCCCGGGATACGAGCACGTGTTTAATGTCCTTCATCAGCTGTTCCATCTTGTTTCCTCCTCAGCGTCAGCAACAGGAAATGTCTGGTCTTCTCGGACGGCGCGCCGTACCGCGACGTCTTTTTCCGTCCGATCCAGTATATGTGTCGGTCATCCGCCGCGAGCGGCCATGTGCGGCGCGCTTCCGCAGGGATGCCCAGTTCATTCATATAAGGAAATAATTTTTTCGTCCCCGCAAAGCCTTTCGGCGCGAAGCGGTCTCCCGGGCGGGGCGTGCGGAGACGGATCTTTCCCACCGCGTCCGCGTCGAGCAGGCACTGCGCCCCGTCCAGATGCGTCGGCGGCGTCTCCATGACCTCCTGCACGAGCGTCCAAGAAGGCCCTTCCGGCAGTGTCCCTGCGCGGGTGCTCCCGGGATAAAAAAATGCCCGCTCCCGGGTCAGGCGCACCGCCGTCCCCGCAGCAGACGTCCACTTCCCGGCCTCTCCCGTCCGCACGAAGGAGAGCAGCCGCTCCGTGTCTTCAAAGTCCGGCGCCCGCCCGGCGAGGCGCTTCCCGATCCGGCGGAGGAGCCGCCGCGCCGCCGCTTCCGGCACCCTCGCAAAGAGCGCCCGCTCCGCCAGAAGACCTCCGTCCGCCGCCGTGAGCTTCGCTTCTTCCTCTCCCGTCAGCGCTTCGAGCCAGTCGTCTTCCGCGGCGAGGATCTCCGCCGTGCGGCAGAGCGCGTCTGTGATGCGGGGATTATACGTGCGGAGCTCCGGCAGGAGCAGAAGGCGCAGTCGGTTCCGCACCGCTTCCGGGACATCGTTCGTCCGATCGTGGCAGGGCGTGTAGGGATACGCAGAAAGAAAGCCTTCGATCTCCCGCCGACTCACGCAGAGGAAAGGCCGGATGATATCCCCGGAAAGGGGCCGCATGCCGCGAAGGCCCTCCGTGCCGCTGCCCCTAAGGAAATGGTACAGCACGGTCTCCGCCTGGTCGTCTTTGTGATGGGCGCAGGCGATCTTCCCGTAGCCCCCTTCTTTCGCCGCCCGGCGGAGCGCTTCATAGCGAAGCTCCCGCGCGGCGGTCTCCTCCGAGCCTCCGTGTATCTTTCTCCACGCGGGGACGTCGGCGATCTCCACCCGGCAGGGCACGCCAAGGTCTGCCGCGACGCGGGCCACGAAGGCAGTCTCTTCCGCCGCTTCCTCCCGCAGGCGATGATCCACCGTGCAGCAGCCGAGCGCGAAGCCTTCTTCTGATGCGAGAGCAGCCAGAGCTAAAAGAAGCGCCAGGGAATCGGGTCCGCCGGACACCGCCGCCAGGACCCGGTCTCCCCGGCGCCACAGCCCGCGGCTCCGTCCGAAGGCGCGGACGGTCTCGAGAAAGCCTTCCATCACACCTGCGGCTTCACGGTGTCCGCGTCGAGCAGCCCTTCCGTGAGGCCCCGGTCGCTCACGGTCATCTCTGAGAGCGCGAAATATTCCATGAGACTGTCGATGATGGCCACGCCTGCCACGATGATGTCCGCTCGATCCGCGCGGAGCCCCTTCACATGGCACCGGTCTTCATAGGACATCTGGTAGAGCCGCTTCAGGAGGCGGGTCACATCTTCCTGCGGCACTACGTAGTCCTGCACCTTCGCCGGGTCGTACGTTTCGAGTTCCTGCAGCATGGAAGCAATGGACGTGGCCGTGCCGCCCACGCAGATCCAGTGCTTCACCGGCGCGAGGTCTTTCGATTCCTGAAATTTCTGGAAGCAGTATTTCTTCAGCTCGCCGATGCCCCGGGCCGTGGTCGTATCGAACAGGCCGGAGCAGCGCACGCAGCCGATGGGGAAGCTGTGCCGGTAGCCGATGGCCGGTCCGAAGCCCATGCACACTTCCGTGGAGCCGCCGCCCACGTCGGTCACCGCCGCCACGGACGACGACAGGCCCACCGCGCCGAGATAGCTGTAGAACGCCTCCATGTCGCCGGAGAGGATCGTCACGGGGATGCCCGTCTTCTCCTCGGCCATCTTCGCGAAGGCTTCGCCCTGAGGGGATGCCCGGAGGATCTCCGTGCCGTAAGCTCTGATCTCGCTTGCTCCGGCTTCCTTCGCCTCCTCGGCGAACCGGGCCACCGCCTCGAGAGTCCGGCGGCACGCCGCTTCGGTGAGGCCCGCGTGGGTCGTCATCCCCTCTCCCAGACGGGACGAATTGATACCTTTCCGGATCGTTTTCCACTCCCCGCCGGGCAGACGCTCTGCCGCGAGCAGGCGCACGGAATTCGTGCCGATGTCAATGACAGCCCTGATCATGAATGCCTCCTGTGCGAAAAGGCGCACCCAGCGGCGGCCTCCTCAAATAAGGAAGGGAGCATCAAATGCCCCCTTCACGCCGCATCAAAGGCGGCTCAATCCGCGCGGCGGGCTCCGCGGCCCCCGCGTTTCGATTCTACATTGCGCTTCAGATCCAGCAGCCGCTCATCGCTGTCCTTCAGGAAGCGGCTCAGCTTGTCTTCAAAGGAGACGGCTCCTTCGTGCTTTCTCTGCGGCCGGAAATCGCGGCTCGGACGGCCCTCACGGGGCTGCGCAGCAAACGGACGGCGTTCCGTACGGCGCGCTTCCGGGCGCTCCCCGCGGCCTGCGCCGTGGTCGGGACGCTTCTCCCGCGCGGCCTGTGCCTGCGCCTGCTTGATCGAGAGGGCGATCTTTCCCTTTGCATCGACAGAGATGACTTTGACCTTCACGGTGTCGTGCACTTTCAGATAGTCATTCACGTCGTTGACATACTCGCTGGACACTTCTGAAATGTGTACCAGACCCACCTTTTTGTCCGGAAGTTCTACGAACGCTCCAAATTTTGCGATCCCCGTAACGGTACCCTCTACGATGCTGCCGATTTCTAAAGCCATGAAAAAAATGCTGCCCCCTTATGTTTCTGATAAAAATGTTGATTTCATTATACGAAACTTTTCTGCATAGCGCAACACGGGCAAAGAGGAGAAATCGCCCGTATTTTCTGCCTTTCCCGCGCCTCTCCCCAAAGAAAAAAGAGCGGTCTACCGCTCTTTCACCGGACGTAGGGCACTTCGCCGGGCTTCACCATGCCCAAGTCGTCCCGCGCCTTCCGCTCGATCACCGCCGGGTCCTGGAGCTCTTTCTTCCGCGCTTCCAGATCGGACTTCTCCCGGAGGAGCTCCTGTCTCGTCGCCTCTGCCTCGGCGATCTGCTGCTGATATTCATAGATCGTGTACAGCTTTCCACACAGGAAGATGAAGAGCGCCGCCGCTGCCGCTGCCGCCGCAAAGCGCCACAGGCTGAAGCGGCTTCTCTTACGCATGAGGCTCCCTCCCCAGCATCTGATTCACCCATTTATGCAGAGGAGGCTCCGCGGCGAGCGCCGCTTCGTAGTCTGCCTGGGCCCGCGCCGCGGCAAAGCCGTAGTCCAGCCAGGTCTTCACGTCTTCGAAGCGGTCCTCATCGTGATACACCGCGGCGATCATGAGGCGACCGTCCTGCTCGGCGGAAGCGACGAGGCAGTCCCCTGCTGCCTCCGTGGTGCCCGTCTTCACGCCGTTCGCGCCGGGATAGCCGCTCCCAAGAAATTCATTTCGGTTCTCCACCACGCGGTACATCCCGTCCCGATAGACCATGTGGTGGCTCTTCTCTTTCACGATGGCCCGGAAATCGGGATTCTCCATGGCGTAGCGGGCGATCTTCACCATGTCCCGCGCCGTGGTGTAGTGGTCCGGATCGGTGAGGCCGTTCGGATTGGCGAAGTGGCTGTGCGTGACGCCGATGGAGGCGCATTTCTCATTCATCATCTCGATGAATCGGTCGTAAGAACCGCCCACCGTCTCCGCCACTGCCACCGCCGCGTCGTTGCCGGAGACGAGCATCATGCCGTAGAGCACCTCCCGGAGCGAGATCGGAAGGTCCGTCCGAAGGCCCAGATTCGTGCCGTCCTGCGCCATCGCCCGAGGCGTCACCACCGCGTCCGCATCGAGGAGCCCTTTCCCTTCTTCCAGCGCGATGATGCACGTCAGGATCTTCGTGGTGCTCGCCGGATAGACGCGGCCGAGACCGTTTTTGTCCGCATAGATCTCGCCGGTCGTCCCGTCGATGACGGCGGCGGAGACCGCCTTCGTCTCCGGAGGCGGCGGCAGCACCGGCGGCGCGGGAGGAGGCGGCGTCGTCCAGACCACCCAGCCGGCCGCCGCTGTGAACACTGCCGCTGCCGCGAGCACCGCCCGCATCCATCGTTTCATGTCGTCCCCTTTCCGGCCCTTCGGCCTACCGGAAATCTCAAACTATGTCCCCTATTGTAGCACAGTTTCTCCCGCACACGAAAAAACAGCCTGCTTTCGCAGACTGCTCTCCTCACTCCGCCCGTCCCGCGGCGGACGCTTCGGCGATTTCGATGAGACGTCCCGTACGGAGGTCGTACATGTAGCCGTAGATGGGGATGGTCTTCGGCACCAGCGGATGGGCGCGGAGCTTTTTCACGTCGTCGATGAGGCAGAGGGGCTCCGCCTCGATGGGGCAGAAATCCATATCGGTCTCCGCGCCGGGCAGGAAAGGCGCCGCGTTTCTCCACGAGCCTCCTTCATTGACAGAAGGCCCCGTGCTTTCCCTGAGGAGCGCGCGCATCGTCTCATTCGTGATGGCGGACATGCCGCACTCCGTGTGATGGATGACGTACCACTCGGCCGTGCCGAGGAGCTTGGCCGACACCACGAGGGACCGCACGGCGTCTTCGGTGACGCGGCCGCCGGCATTGCGGATGACATAGCCGTCGTCTGAAAGTCCCGCGAAGGCCACAGGGTCCATGCGCGCGTCCATGCACGTCAGGATGGCGAATTTCTTCGCCGGATGAGGCGCGTCCTTTTTCCGCGCCGCGTAGGCCGCGTTCGCCGCCTCGATCTTCTTCTGTATCTCGCTCATACTGTCTCCTTTATTTCTTCGTGATGCCGGCGTTGAGCGCCGCCGCCATGGCCGCGCCGTCCTCGCCTGCGCTCACCGTATAGATGGACGTGCCGCCGCAGACGATGTCGCTCCCGTCGTAGGCGGCTTCCGTCACCTGCCCGTCGTGGTAGAGTTTCGCCAGCCGCCCCGCCGCAAGGTACGTCCGCTCTTCGCCGGTGTAGCCTGCCAGAGCGACGCCCTGAAAGGCTTTCTTTCCGTTCACCGTGATGTATCCGTCCTTTACGTTCACGTGGTCGCCCGAATACTCGTACATCCGCTTGATGTTCTTATTCACCCGGTCCGTCGTGGCGGGGTGGTTCCCCGGCGCGAGCACCGCCTTGATGCCCGTGGGCGAGCTCTCGCCGTAGCGGTCCCGAAGCACCGCCATAGACGCCGCCGCGGCTCCCGGATTGTACCCCGCCTTCACGAGGTAGTCAAAGCCGATGTCGTCCGCTTCCTTTTCCTGATCTTTCGTGAAAACCGCGTTCGACACGTAGTTGCCCGCGATGTTCGCCAGAAGCACCGAGCCGATGGTGGGATCGTCGGAGAGATAGATGTTGAGCGCCGTGGTGAGCCCTACGCGCTTCTTCACGCCGGAGACGGAGTGGCGCTCTTCGCCGTGGGCCAGCTCGTGGGCCATGACATAGGCCAGCTCGCCGTCGTCGAAAGAATCGAGCGCGCCTTTATTGACGCACATCACACCGCCCAGGCTCATGAACGCATTGATCTCTTCGTCGGGCGCGACGTAGATCTCATAGTCCCGTTTGATCTCTCCTGTCGACTTCAGCTGCTGATAAATGCCCTGCACCCGGGCATCTGCCGCCGCGTCTTCATAGACGCCGGTCTGCTGCTGACACTCTCCGAGGAACTGGAGCTGCGCTCCGTCGTCCAGCGCGGAATAATACTTCGACACGTAGAGCATCGCCGCCGCGCCGTAGAGGAGCTTCTGCACCGCCGACGCCGCCGCCACAGGGACCGGCGCCGCCGAGGCGGCCGCGCACGCCAGAAGCACCGCCGCGGCCGCTTTCTTCCACCGTTTCATCGTTCTCCCTCCTTTCGGCCTTCCTTTCCCTTATTGTACCATAACGAGCTCCGCGCTCCGGCGCAATAAAAAAGAATCCGGAATCTCTCCGCATTCTCTCTGCCCAAAGGCCCTTGTATGGAAACTACATCGTAGTTGATCTCTGGTGTCCCAGGAGGGATTTGAACCCACGACCCACCGCTTAGAAGGCGGTTGCTCTATCCAGCTGAGCTACTGAGACGATTCATTGGTCGGGGCAGCCGGACTCGAACTGGCGACCCCCTGCTCCCAAAGCAGGTGCGCTACCAACTGCGCTATGCCCCGCGGTACTTCCGCAAGTACTTTCTCATTTTAATCGATATGTCTTCCCTTGTCAAATCAAAGGCACCGCGCCTTTTTCTGCGCCGCGGCGCCGCTCATCCTTCCGGAGCACGCGGACCGCATGGCCCTCGTCCGCTACTTCGGCGACGCCTTTTCCCGGCTCCATGTAGATCTCACGAGCAATCTCACCACCAATTCGTCCATCATGATCGCTCACGGTCTCGGCTGCACTCTCGTCATCGAAGGGTCGCTGCCCTTCCTGGACCGATCCGATCGCTGTCCCATCTGCTGGCGACCGCTCTCACCGGAGCTCACGGCCCCTTCCTGCGGCGCGTGGAAGCGGCAGCAGCCCTACAGCCGAGCCGCAGAAAAATTGATCGAACACATCCGCCGTTCGCTTCGTGAAATGGAAACAGCGCCTCTCCAATAAATCTTCTTCAGCGCGCCTCATGGGCGCGTTTTTGTATGTCCCTCGCTGCGATGGTCCTGCCTGTGGGAGACGCGCTGCCTGTGTCTGCGCACCCCTTCGGGGAGAGCGCCCGCCGGTGATGTCTCCCATTTCTCCCGCACGGCGGAAAGCGGGCACGCAAAAAGCGGCCCCGAAGAGCCGCTTTAATTATTTTAATTATAATAAGAGATCAGTCCTGATACTGCGGAGGCAGTTCTTTCACCCGAGCAACGCCGCTTTCGATGGCGGCTTTCGCGACGGCTTTCGCCACCGCTTTCGGTACGCGGGGATCGAACACGTCCACCACCACATGGTCCGGGTCGAGTTCTTCATCGCTCATGAGGTTCGCCAGCGCATAGGCAGCAGCGAGCTTCATCTCCTCGTTGATCTGACGGGCCCTGACGTCGAGCGCGCCGCGGAAGAGGCCTGGGAAGACGCTGGAATTGTTCACCTGATTCGGCATGTCGCTCCGACCAGTACCGAAGATGTACACGCCCGCTTCTCTCGCTGCATCGAGCATCATTTCCGGATTCGGGTTCGCCATGGCGAAGACGATGTTCTTCTCGGCCATCGTTTTTACGAGCTCCGGCGTGAAGACGCCCGGCGCCGAGCAGCCCAGAAGGACGTCTGCGCCCTTCACCGCATCGGCGAGAGTGCCTTTTTTATTTTCCGGATTCACCCGAGCGGCGAGCTCTTTCTGCACGCGGTCCAGCTTGCCGTTGTCGTACATGATGCCCTTGCTGTTCAGGACGGTCATGTTCTCTTCTTTGACGCCCGCTTCGAGGAGGAGCCGTGCGATGGCCGAGCCCGCCGCACCGGCGCCGTTCATGACGACTTTCACTTCGTCGATCTTCTTGCCCACGAGGCGCAGGCCGCCCAGGACGCCGGCAAGCGCCGCGATGGCCGTGCCGTGCTGGTCGTCGTGGAAAACGGGGATGTTCATGGTCGCCTTCAGCGTGTCTTCGATGTCGTAGCACTTCGGCGAAGAGAGGTCTTCCAGATTGATGCCTGCGAAGGATTTTTCCAGAAGCTGCACGGTATGGATGAATTCATCGGGGTCTTTCGTATTGATGACGATCGGAATGGCGTCCACGTTGCCGAAGCGTTTATAGAGGGCGCTCTTTCCTTCCATGACGGGGATGGACGCCGCCGGGCCGATGTCACCCAGGCCGAGCACGCGGGTGCCGTCGGAGATGACCGCCACCACGTTGCCTCTCCAGGTGAGGTCAAGGGAGAGGTCTTCGTCCTCTTTGATGGCCAGGCACGGCGCAGAGACGCCGGGGGTGTAGACCACCGCGAGGTCGTGCGCATTGTCCATGGGCGCGGCGAGGGCGGTCTGAATCATCTGGTGTTTTTCTCTTCTGAGCTGCATTGCTTCTTCTCTTAAATCCATAGCGGGGCTCCTTTCAAATACAAATAGGCTCCGGGAAAGGTCAGTCTTTCACTGCGGGCATGTTCCGCCCGTTGAAGATCTCCGCCATCTCCTGCTTCAGCAGGCGGCGGATGCGCTTCACCTCTTTCGGCGGCAGATCCTCTTCGCGGGTGTGGAAGAGGTAGTTGTCCAGGCGGAAATCGTGGAGCATCATCTTCGTGTGGAAGAGATTCTCCTGATAAACGTTGACGTCCACCATGTCATATTTATGCCGGATCTGGGGGGCGATGTAGTTCTGTATGGAATTGATGCGGTGGTCGATGAAGATCTTCTTGCCGCTCACGTCGCGGGTGAAGCCGCGCACGCGGTAGTCCGCGACGACGATGTCCGCCTCGAAGGACCGCAGCAGAAAGTTCAGCGCGTTCAGCGGAGAGATCTTGCCGCAGGTGGAGACATCGATATCCGCGCGGAACGTGCAGATGCCGTCCTGGGGATGCATCTCCGGATAGGTGTGGACCGTGATGTGGCTCTTGTCCAGATGGGCCACCACGTCCTGCTTCCCGTTCTCCACGGGCTCTTCCGCGATGAGCATGGTGACGCTCGCCCCCTGGGGATCGTAGTCCTGCGACGCGATGTTGAGGATGTTCGCACCGATCATGTGGGCCACATCCTTCAGGAGCTGGGTGAGCCGCTCCGCGCTGTATTCCTCATCGATGTAGGCGATGTACTTCTCCCGCTCCGCCGCCTCGCTCGCATAGCAGATATCATACATGTTGAAGCTGAGCGATTTGGTCAGATTGTTGAATCCAAACAGTTTCAATTTTCTTTTTGCCATGGTGAATGTCCTCTCTCCCTCCCTTCCGGCTTATATGTTACATTATATCAGATAAAAGGTATATCTGTATGCCGTTTTTTTTCATATTTAATACTCTTGAAATATCAAATATTCATCGGGAAGGCGTATCTTCTCAAAAAGTCATCGCGGCCCGCGCCGTCAGACGGAAAGTCCCTTCAATTTTTCGATGAGCGCGCGGAGCGCCCGGCCCCGGTGGCTGATGCCGTTCTTCTCCTCCAAGGTGATCTCTGCCATCGTCTTTCCAAGCTCCGGCAGGTAGAAGAGCGGGTCGTAGCCGAAGCCTCCGGTCCCCGCGTAGAAATCGCGGATGATCCCCTCGCAGGTCCCCTCCGCCGTGACGGCCCGCCCGTCGGGCCAGACGAGCGCCACCACGCACACGTAGCGCCCTTTCCGCTCCTCGCCGTGATAGGGCGCAAGGTCCCGGATGAGCTTCTGATTGTTCGCCTCGTCGTCCCCGTGGACCCCGGCGTAGCGCGCTGAATAGATGCCCGGGCGGTCCCCCAGCGCGTCGGCGATGATGCCCGAATCGTCAGAAAGGACCGGCTCGCCGATAGCTGCGGCGTAGGCCCGCGCCTTCTGGAGCGCGTTTTCTTCAAAAGTCGCCCCCGTCTCCTCCGGGTCCGGCAGGTCCGCCACCTTCGAGATGGGCACCGCCTCCCAGCCGAGCTCGGCGAAAGCCTCCTGAAATTCCCGGATCTTCCCCTGATTGTGCGTCGCCAGTACGATCTTCATGGTCATTCCTCTCTTCTTCCCATCATGACGCCCACGGCGTCCCGTTTCGTCTTTCGCCAGTCCGCTTCCGCCGCGGCAAGAGCCGCCGTGCTCTTTCGCACCATCGCCGTCACCGCGCTGATCTGTGCCGCCGAAGCACGGCGGATGGGCAGCCGGAGCAGACGGGACGCGCACGCCCGGCATCGGCCGCCTGCGCTCATCGCGTCCAGGAAGAGCCGCCCCATGGGCCCGTCTAGGTACGCCTTGAGGTATTCCGCCGTGTAGTCATCGAGCGGACGGAAGAGCATCACGTCCTCCGCAGCGGCCGCGCCGGATAGAGCTGCCGGCACCACAGCCGTACGGAACCCCGCGGGACCGCAGACTACCGCCAGATCCCCCGCTTCCGCGCGGCGCACGTCCGCCGCCATGGTCTCTTTTACCAGATCCTCCCGCACACAGGCTTCCGTCACCGCCTCCGGCTCGATCAGCCGGTACGTGCCGAGAGTCCCCTTCATCGCCGGCACGGCGCGAAACACGCTCCCCACGGCAAAATCCGGGTCCAGGAGCCCCGCTGCCAGGATGGTCTGCACCGCTTCGCTGCCATTCCATCCATAGAGATCGTAGTCCCAGCTGTCCGCCGCGGCAAAAGCCTCCCGAGAGAGCGCCGCCCGGTCGTAATGACGGAGCCCGTCCTCTGTGCCGAGCTCGCCGAAGACGATCCGCCCGGAAGGCTCGGCCGCACCTGTAGTGACGAGGTCCCTTTCCGTCTCCCCATCCACCAGGTGATACACAGACGCCACCGTAAGCGACGACGCCGCTTGCCGAAAAGCCTCCCACGCCAGGCCTTCCTCCGCCCGAAGCAGGTCATCCGGGAAGAGCGCCTCCATGACGCCTCCCTGTGCCAGAAGGCCCCTCATGGTCTGCCAGTAGGCCGCGCTCCCCGCGTCGTCCGTCCCGGCGTAGAAAATGTAATCGTACCGCTCGGTATCGCCGGCGAGCTCCTCCATCGTCATGGCCCGGCCCCGGGCATAGATCATGGCTACCGGCTCTTTCCACGCCGCATCGGCCACCGCCACGGCGATGCGCTTGCCCCGGAGGGTGACGAAAATATCCGTGAGACACGGCAGGTACTGCTCCGCTCCGGCGAAGAGCACTGTCTGCCCCGCCTGCTCCGCATGGGCCACCGCCTCCCGCATGAGAGCTGCCGTCGCCTCTGAGACGGGCGCCGCCTCCGCGAAGAGCATGGGGTCTACCGAGAGAGCCAGCGTATAGATGCGGGCATAGCGCTCCGCATCCCCCGGCGCGTCGCCGAAACGCGCCGCCGTGAGCTTCTGCGCCGCCGCGAGGAGCTCCTCCTGGGTCAGCCCGTATTCACGGTTCGACGGCTGGCTGAACAGCACATAATCCAGATGCCGGGCCCGCATGATCTCCCGGAAAATGTTCTCCGCCGCTACCCCGAGCTCGGCAAATTGCTTTGTTTTCGTCTCCTTGAGCTGATCCACAGCGCGCTCCCTCCTTGGATGCCATCTATGCATTGTCCCTATTATTATAAACGCTGCTTTCTCGGATTTCCACGGTCATCGAAATTTTTCGCACGCGAAAAGCGGAGCCCCAAAGGCTCCGCCTCATCTCAAGACCGGCAGCTCTGCCGCGTGTAATCCATCGCGTCTGTGAAGCGCCCCGAGGTGAGATCGTTCTTCATCATATAGCGCCGGTTGCTGCGCGGGAAAGAAAAGGCGAGCCGCCGCCCCTTCCCGCCGCCGAGCGTCACACGCACCACCGTGGTAAAACCGTCGTCAGTGACGTCATCCACCGCATAGGGCACGCCGTCCATCGTCTCTAAGGAAATGGAGAGGACCTCTCCATACCGCCCGCGCCACGTGCCGATGAGCAGATTCTGTCCCGCCGCCGCGGGCCACCGTGTCACCGCAGGCCACTGGGCCGCCTCTGCGCCTGCCGCCATAGAGAGCAACACCGCAAGCGCCGCCGCGCATTTCCTGATCCGCTTCATGGACGCCTCCTTCTGCCGCCGCCAGTCTCCGGCAAAACGGCTCTCCTGGAAACAAAATGCTTTGATCCCCTCGCCATCCCGCTGCCGCAAAGAGCAGGGCCTTTCCGCGAAGTTTCATGCCGCGCCGCTCTTTTCAGCAGACGTTTCCTTCAGACGCCCCATTCTATGTCTTCGCCCCGCCTCCGTCAATCAGGCCGCGACAAGACCGCCGACAGGAACGCCGACGGCCTTTTCTGTGAGCCTTTTACTTCTCCGAAGCCGCTTTCACGAGCGCTTTGAAGAAACGCAGGCAGGTCGCGGTATTGCAGAACCCGGCGGGGTCCTTGCCATTCTGCTCCACTTCGACCAGGTCGTTCTCCGGATGGAACTGCACGCCCACGCAGAATGTCTTGTAGGGGTTCTCGATGCCTTCCACAATGTCCACGCCGTTATCGATGGTCTGCGCCGTCTGCACGAGCGGCGTGCCTGTGAGGCTCCCGATGGCCTGATGATGCCACGAGGAGACCTTTTCAAGCTTCGTGTCTCCTACGATCTCATAGAGGTGCGACGGGATGGGGAAGATCTCCACGTCGTGATGCGCGTAAGTGCGGTTCGGCGTGCCGGCGGGCATGCGGTGCAGATCATCGTACGCTGCGCCCTTCTCCGCATAGTACGTAGGGATATCCTGAATGAAGGTCACGCCGGAGACGATGCCCATCATCTGCTCTCCGCGGCACACCGCCAGCACGGGGATGTCCTTCGTGATGCAGTAGGACATGAGCGTATAGTCGGAAATGTCTCGGGCCGCATTGATCTCCTCTCCCTTATTTTCTTCCTTCTGAGGCACTTTGAAGAGAGACGGACTGATGTCTTCGCCGCCGGTGAAGAAGACGCCGTCAATGCCCTTCATGACCTCCGCCACATTCGTCCGGTCAAAGCGATTCGCCTTCACCGCGTCCGCTGCTTCTTCCGTGAGCATGCCCGATGGGTACACGCAGTCCTCCGTGACCGTATGGTCTCCATTATATGTGATGTCCAGATTCTTCACCTGCGGGAGCTCGACGGGAATGCCGCCGGCCTCTTCGATGATTTTTTTGAATCCGGTGTAGTCCTGCGTGTCGCTCTTCCAGGTGATGCCGATGACGGGACGGCCGTCGGGAGACATGGCGGAGACATTCGGCGCGGCCACGGCTGAAAGGCCCGCCGCTGCGAAGAGCAGTGCTGCGATCTTGACGCGAAGTTTCATGGAGATACCCCTTTCTCTGCGCAAAAACGCCGCCCCGAAGAGCAGCGTCATTGCGAAAACGAAAAGCGCCGCCTCCGAAGAAGCAGCGCCTTTGCCGATATGAAGTTGAATGCATTATATAACTTCCTTCCGCTTCAGTCAATCACCGGAAGGAAAGTATGAGAAAGATACGATTCGCCGCTTCCTGCCTGCGGTCCTCTGTTCTCCGTCCTCATTTTGGTACAAAAAGAAAGACCTGAAAGCTCAGGAAAAAAGGCTCTCAGGTCTTTATTCTTTTATTCCCACTCGATGGTGCTCGGCGGCTTGGAGGTGACGTCGTAGACTACGCGGTTCACGCCTTCCACTTCGTTCACGATGCGGCGGCTCATCTCGTCGAGGACGTCCCACGGGAAGCGGACGTAGTCGGCGGTCATGCCGTCGGAGCTCGTCACGGCGCGGATGCCCACGGTGTAATCGTAGGTGCGTTCGTCGCCCATGACGCCCACGCTGCGGATCGCCGCAGGAAGGATGGCGAAGGACTGCCAGATGTCATTGTAGAGGCCGCGCTTCTGGATGACATCGCGCACGATGAAGTCCGCCTTGCGGAGGATCGCGAGGCGCTCCGGCGTGATCTCGCCGATGATGCGGATGGCAAGGCCCGGGCCCGGGAAAGGCTGCCGGTTCACCACTTCTTCCGGCATGTGGAGCTGACGGCCCAGCTCGCGCACTTCGTCTTTGAAGAGCTCGCGCAGCGGTTCGATGAGCTGGAACTTCATATCTTTCGGAAGACCGCCCACGTTGTGATGACTCTTGATGGTGGCTGCCGTCGCGGTGCCGCTCTCCACTACGTCCGGATAGAGCGTGCCCTGGACGAGGAACTTCACGTCGTCCAGCTTATCTGCTTCTTTCTGGAAGGTATGGATGAATTCCGCGCCGATGATCTTGCGTTTCTTTTCCGGCTCGGTGACACCTTTGAGGAGAGACAGGAAATGTTCAGACGCATCCACGTGGATGAGATTCATGTGGAACTTGTTTCTGAAGGTCTCTACCACTTGTTCCGCTTCGCCCTGGCGGAGGAAGCCGTGATCGACGAAGACGCACGTGAGCTGATCGCCGATGGCCCGGTGCACGAGGACCGCCGCCACAGAGGAATCCACGCCGCCGGAGAGGGCGCAGATGACCTTGTGGTCGCCCACCTGCTCACGGATCTGGGCCACAGCGATATCGATGTAGCTTCCCATGGACCAGCCGCCTTCGCACCGGCAGATCGAGAAGAGGAAATTCTTCAGCATCTGCGTGCCTTCTTCGGTATGGACCACTTCGGGATGGAACTGCACGCCGTAGAGGCGGCGCGCTTCATCGGCGACGGCCGCGGTAGGCGTGAGGTCCGTGTGGCCCGCCAGACCGAAGCCCGCCGGCATGTCTGCCACGGAGTCACCGTGGCTCATCCATACGGCGCTCTTCTCGGAGACGCCCTCAAAAAGGGGCGAGCTCCCGTCGCGGTAGAACAGGGTGTGGCCGTATTCATGCTTGTCCGGACGCGCCACTTTGCCGCCGAGCTCGCTGCACATGAGCTGCATGCCGTAGCAGATGCCCAGCACCGGCACGCCCGCCTGGAAGACCGCCCTGTCCATCTTCGGCGCGCCTTCCGCATTGACGCTGGACGGGCCGCCGGAGAGGATGATGCCCTTCGGGTCGTGAGACAAGATCTCCTCCGCCGTCTTCGTGTACGGCAGGATCTCACAGTAGACGCCGCATTCGCGGACGCGCCGCGCGATGAGCTGCGCGTACTGTCCGCCGAAGTCGACGATGATCACTGTTTCCTGATGTTTCATGGATTCCCTCCCTCATGAAATGAAAATGCGTTTCTTTTTACACATTAACTTCGATTATATCATAACAAAACTGCTGCCGCTGAAAAGATTTTTTACTCCGCCGGGAAAAGGGGAAGCTTTTCGAGATAGATGAGATCCGTGCGGCGCGCCGCGTCTCCTTCGGCGAGGATGGCCGCGCGCCCTGCGATCTCCGCGCCGGCCTGCCGTGCCAGTGTCTCCATGGCATGCATGGACCCGCCGGTGCTCACCACGTCGTCCACGAGGAGCACCCGCCTGCCGCGGATGCGCGCCGCATCTTCATCCTGCAGGACGAGGATCTGCTCGCCGGCGGTCGTGATGGAACGATCCTTCACGATAAGCGGATGCGCCATGTACGCCTTCACCGACTTCCGCGCCACGATGAAGCGCTCCATGCCGAGCACGCGCGCCATGGCGTGGGCGAGCGGGATGCCCTTCGTCTCCGCCGTCATGAGCAGCTCCGTCCCGACGGGCACCTTTCTCGCCAGCGCCTCCGCCGCGCGCTCCGTGAGCTCCACATCCCCCAGGATGACGAAAGACGCGATGGCCAGCGTATCGGAGATGTTCATGATGGGAAGCTCCCGCGTGCATCCTCCCACGCGGAGCGTATAGGACCGATTTGCCATAGAGACCTCCTTATTTATTATTATACCCTATTTCTATGCCATATAGAAAAGCAGGCCCTTTCGGACCTGCCGCATGGGATCAGGCGCCCAGCTCGTGGATGACCTCGCGGGCATGCTTCGTCGCCTTCACGAGAGACTCCTTCACCTCCGCCTCTTCCGTGAGGACATGGAAATCGGCCATGTCCTGCATGAGCTCTGCCACCTGCACGCCCCGCGCGACGGCGAGCTTTTCTCCCGGCGTGTATGCCGTCCAGTCCGTGCCGCGGGACTTGCGCAGCCGACGGATATTCTCCGTGCAGTCGTCCAGAAGATCGGACAGATCGAACATCACGTCCGCCGCCTTCTCCGCTGCGTGGCGGATGGACTGGAGTCGTGAGCAGATCTCCGTCACTTTGTCGCCGAAGGTCTGCAGATCTTTCAGCGCTTCATGGAGCGCGTCCACACTGCCGCTGCGGAGCGTGTCTTCGTCGAAATGAAAATCCGGCGTGCGCGCATACCACGTGAGGAGCCCCGGACCGAAGAGCATGGTCGAATCGGTCCGCGCGGAATACCCCACCGTGCCCGCATCGCGGATGCGGTCGTACATGTCCACCAGCGTATGGAGACGCTTCTGGTCCAGCGGGTCCGCCCGGAACTGGATGAACTCCCGGCAGTCTTCCAGATCGACGTGCTTCAGCGTCTCATATTCCTGAAGAAATTCGTCCATCTGTACGGCGAGCGCATTGATGCGCACTTTTTCCAGAATGCCCATGGCCGCCTGCGCCGCCATACGGGACCGCTCGATGCGCCGATCCGCCCGCCGCCACGCTCTGTCCGCTTCCTTCATCAGACCGGGGAGCGACTCCCGCAGCTCGCGGTCTCCTTCCAGCGCGCCTGTCAAGATCCTGATCAAATTGGCTATCGTCATATCGGTTCCTCCCTGTCTCTCCGGAAGCTCTGTCCGCCTTATATCTGCGGCGAAAGGCCGCCTCTGTTCACTTTGTATTGTAGATGAAATTTCTTTTCCTGCGTTATTGAATTTACTTATAGCAGGGCCCGCGTCTCACTTCGCGCGGGGCGCCGATCCTTCGGGGCGGATCTCCACGGACGGCAGCGGCTCGATGGTGACCTGCGGCTCGTGGCTGGTGATCTCCACTACCACGTCCGGCGCGCCTGCTTCTTTCAAAGTTTCCCTATCCAGCGCGGCCTCTTTTCCTTTCTGCCCGCCGTTCTTCTTTTCCCCGGCGGCCTTCTCCGTGTCACTGGCCGCCGTCCCGCCCTTCTCTGCAGGGACTGCCTCATCCTTCACCGGTACGATATCCTTCTTGGCAACGCCTTCTGTATTCTTTTTGGCATCCGCCGTCCCAGGAACCGCCTCGCTCTCCTCCGGCACCTTGGAAGCGCGGTCTCCTGCGTCCTCTTTGTCACCCGCCGCTGCCTCGGAGGCGGATGCGCTGTCTTCCAGCTCCGACAAAGGCTCCTTCTCCGCGGACACCGCCGCATCCTCCGCCATTTCTTCCGCAGCCGCTTCTCCGTCTGCTGCGGTCTCATCAGCCGCCGCTTCCGCAGAGGGCGCTGCCGTCTCGATCGTGACCGACACCGCGTCCTCAGCCGCAGCTTTGGCCTTTGCCGCTTCCTGCGCTTCCCATTTCTTCATGAGCACCTGCTGGATCTCCGTCACGAACTGCGCCCGCCGGTCCGGCTCCTCCATCACCTGACGGATGCGCTTCGCGCATGCTTCATCTACGCTTCCTTTCGCGGCAGGCTCCCAGTTCCCTTCTTTTCCGCGCACGAAATCCGTCCCATTTCCGGAGAGACGATACTCGGCCCGCCCGATGGTGACCCGCTGCTCCGCGGCCGCCCCCATCATGATGACCTCCACCATCACATCGTCGCCGTCCGCATCCGTCACATGGAGCGACGACAGGTCCATGTACACGGCGTCTCCTTTCTGCCCCGCCACCTCGGTCAGTGCCGCAGGCGCGGCCGCCTCTCCCGCCGCAGGCTCCGCAGCCGCCGCGCCCACAGTCAGCACGCATGCGAGCGCCGCTGTCCATCCCATCCACTTCTTCATCGCACACCTCAGGTCATTTCATTTTTATTTTGAAACACTTTTTATTCTTCATGTATTCCTTTTCATTATAGCACAGCGTCCCGCACCGCCGGGAGCCCCTTCGGCCGGCCCTTCGAAAAAATTTGACAGCCCGCGGAAAATATAGTATCCTGAATAAGTCACCGATATGGAGTGGTACTCAAGTGGCTGAAGAGGACGGTTTGCTAAATCGTTAGACCGGGCAACCGGTGCGGGGGTTCGAATCCCCCCCACTCCGCCAGAGAGAAAGGCGTCTGCAGAAGGCAGGCGTCTTTTTTCGTGCTTCCTCCTGCCCGTCTCTCCTTTTCCCGGCCAGTTCGAAGCATAGACCGCTCTGCCATGTCATGAGCCTTGCACGAGGAATGACATCTCCGAGATTTCAAAGTGCCCTGTGGCGGAATATCCAGTATAATAGAGTTGAGTTTAGAGAAACCGAATCTATCTTTTGAGGAGACTACCGTGAATCTTCTGCATCTGCGCTATTTCGTCGCGCTCGCCCATATCCGCCACTACACGCGGGCGGCGGAGCAGCTCTCCATCACGCAGCCCACGCTCAGCCACGCCATCCGTCAGCTGGAGACGGAGTACGGCGTCCGTCTGTTTGAAAGGGACCGCCGTCAGGTCCGTCTGACGCCTTTGGGCGAGCAGTTTCTCCCTGCCGCTGAGCGCTCGCTTTCGATCCTCGACGCGGGCATAGAGATGCTCCAGTGCAGCGCCGAGGGCAGCGGCGTCATCCGCCTCGGCTTCTTCCGAACGCTCGGCATCGATTTCATCCCCGAGCTCACCACGGAGTTTCTAAAACGAAACCGGGAGAGGCAGATCGAATTTACCTTCGGCATCGCCAATACTCGTAAGCTCCTCCGCGGCCTGTCCGACCGGCAGTATGACCTCATCTTCTGCGCCGGTCCGCCGCGGGAGGAGTACTTCGTCCACTTGCCGGTGTGCGCGCAGGACATGGTGCTCATCGTGCCGCTGGACCATCCACTCGCCGCTTTTGACGAGGTCGATCTGGCGGACACGCTGTCCTATCCCTACGTGTACTATCCCCATACCATGGTGCTGCGCAGCCTCGCCGATTCCTTTTTCGAAGCGATCGGTGCGCGGTCCCGCATCGTCTGCGAGATCGACGAGGCCGCCGTCATGGCCGGCATGGTCGCCCGCGGTCTGGGCATCGCGATCCTGCCCCATTCCGAAGCGTTCCGAGGCATGGCGGTGAAGATCCTTCGCATCCGCCGCCCCGCGTGCTGTCACACGGTCTACATGGTCTATGACCGCCGCTATTTCCTGCCGCCCATCGTGCGGCATTTCCGCGACTTCACCGAAGAATACACCCGGTCTTTCCGGACATGATAAAGGGACATCCCGCGGGATGCCCTTTTTCTCATGCCCTTTTGCCGAAGGGCGTCAGATTGATCTCTTCGATCTGCGGGTACGCGCCGAGCATATGCTGGAAGGTCTCCAGGGACCGCAGGATCTGTTCCGGCCGGATCTCTTTCATGATGAAGACGATCTGCGAATTTTTTTCTTCCCCGTTCCAGCTCTCCAGATGCTGCGGCGGATGGATGATGTGCTGCACGCCGTTGATGACGATGGGCCCTTTCTCACCCACGTCGACGATCCCCTTCACGCGGAGCATCTCTTCGCCGTGGGCATAGAGCAGGAGGCTCATCCAGAGGCCGAACGCGGTCCACTCCAGCGGTTCCTCAAATTTGATGGACATGGAGCGCACCGTCTCATTGTGGCGGACCGGACTGGACGCGTAGGCTTCCTCGATCTGCCGCACTTCTTCCGCCGTGTGGAGCCGCTCGGATGGGGCGAAGACCGCCTCCGGATCGATCTCACCGTTGGCCCCTTCCAGCACGGCCGCCGCGGGGTTCAGGTGGCGCAGCATATGGCGCAGCGCGCGGAGCTCTTCTGCGGAGACCAGATCGGTCTTCGTGATGACCAGCTTATCCGCCGCCACGGCCTGGCGCACCGATTCGGGATTTTCCCGCAGATGGAGCGCGCCGTTGGCCGCGTCGATGCAGCAGATCACGAAGTCCACGCAGAAGTGATGGACCAACACCGGGTCCATGAGGATGGAGAATAAGATGGGCGCCGGGTCTGCAAGCCCGGTGGTCTCGATCACCACCCGGTCATAGTCCGCGCCCTGCTCCATCTCGTTCAGCAGGTCTTTCAGCTCGTTGATGAGGTCGTCCCGCATATTGCACAGCAGATACAGCCGCCGGAAAGGAGGCGCGTCCGCTCTTCGATGCGCCGGATCAGGCGGTGATCCAGCCCGGCCTGCCCGTATTCATTGATGATGACGGCGGTCCGGTCCATGGCCCCGCGGCGGAGCACATTAGCGAGGAGGGTGGTCTTGCCGCTTCCCAGAAAGCCCGTCACCACCGTGATGGGGCAGCGGCCGTCGGGCGTCATGACGGTCGCCTTTCCCCGCCGAAAGCGGCGAGAAATCCTTCGTCCAGCGGGTCGATCGGCCGGTGCGCCAGCTCGGAGGCCTGCTGCCACAGATCGCCCAGATCGTAGACGATCCGCGTGTTTCCTTTCTTATCCGCCAGCATGTACCGGCTGCCGCACCAGTCCTGCAGAGACAGGCCGTAATAGCCGAGGATCTGACTGGCGAGGGCGGCCCGCCGGAGGCGCAGGCGCATGCGGTCCCGCTGCCCCTCGCCCGCGATGACGGTCCGTCCCGCCGCGCCGTCGTGGGCCGGCCGGTCTGTCCAATGGACGTGCATGATGAGTTCTCCGCAGAGAATGCACATGGATGGTCTCTCCTTTCTCTATAAAAGAAAGGCCGGAATGCCCGGCCTCCTCGTGGTATTTATTTCTTTTTCGGGCAGCGTTTCAGGAAATCTTCCGCCATCTCGTCCATCGTGACCCACCGCACGCCTTCATGCTGATTGATGTGCTCGATGAGCCGTTCGTGCATGAGGAGCACCTGCGGGCGGCCGGAGACGTCGGGATGGATCGTCATGGGGAAGACCGCGTAGTCGTACTCTCTGTACACCCAGTCGAACTGCTCCTGCCACATCTGTCCAATGTCGTGAGGACTGACGAAGCCGAAGCTGTTCGGCGACTTCTTGATGAACATCATCGGCGGCAGGTCGTCCAGGTACCAGTTCGCGGGGATCTCCACCAGATCGGTCTCCTGGCCCCGCACGAGGGGCTTCATCCAGTCGGCGGCCTTCGCAGAATAGTCGATCTTCGTCCAGCTGTCGCCCACACGCACATAATAGGGGTGGAAATCGTTGTGCATCAGACTGTGGTCGTACTTGATGCCGTACTTGACGAGGATCTTGTCCGTCACGTTGGAAAATTCCCACCACGGCGCAACGTAGCCCGTCGGGCCCTTGCCGTGATTGATCTCTTTGATGAGCTCGATATTCTTGACGAGGACGTCCTCTTCCTGCTGCGGCGTCATGGCGATCGGGTTTTCATGGGAATAGCCGTGCGCGCCGATCTCATGCCCCGCCTCGACGATCATCTTCATCTGCTCGGGAAACGTCTCAATGGAATGCCCCGGCGCGAACCACGTGGCGGTGATGCCGTAGCGTTCAAACAGTTTCAGAATGCGCGGCACGCCCACTTCCCCGGCAAAAAGGCCGCGGGAGATGTCGTCCGGCGAATCTTCGCCGCCGTACGAACCGAGCCAGCCCGCCACCGCGTCGATGTCTACGCCGTAGCCCACAAGGATCTCTTTTTTAGCCATTGTTTTTCCCTCCTTCAAAATGCATGGGAACAGAGTCTATCGTCCAGATCCCTCAAGTAAGGGATCGCGTCCCGCTGCTTATCCACAGCCGCCAGATCGATCTCCGCACAGAGGACCGCCTCGCCGTCCGCACCGGCTCCCGCAAGGACCGTCGTATCCGGCGCGACGATGCGGGAGAGCCCGCCGAAATCCGTGTCCCGCTCCGCACCGCAGCGGTTCGCCGCCAGCACGTAGGCCCCGTTTTCAAGCGCCCGGCTGCGGGAGGCGATGTCCCAGGCATAGGCCCGGGCCCGGCCGAACGCCGAGGGGTAGAGCAGGAGACTGGCCCCCTGCCTTGCGAGCACCCGTGCCTGCTCAGGAAATCCGATCTCGTAGCAGATGAGGAGCCCCGCCTTCGCCCAGGGAAGCTCCGCCGCGCAAAGCGTATCTCCCCTTCGGAAACGAGCGGATTCGCCGCCCCAGAGGTGCATCTTCCGATGCGCGGACAGGATGCCGCCAGCCCCGACAAGGAGCGCCGTGTCGCAGATGCCGTCCGGAGCTCTCTCCATGACGGCCGCCGCGAGGAAGGCCCCATACTGCGCGGCCATATCCTGCATCCAGCGGGAGACCGCCCCGGGGAGCGGCTCCGCCAGAAGATCGTCTTTCTCCTCCACGCGGTACCCCGTATCGAACAGTTCGGGGAGCACGATCAGTTCCGCGCCGCGAGAAGCCGCCTGCCGAATGAACCGCTCCGCCCGCGCCAGGTTGGCCGCCCGGTCTCCGGGGATGCAGTCCATCTGCACCACCGCGCCGATGAATCGCTCCATACTGCTTCCTCCCTTCCTGCGGTTTTCTTTTATGTTATAATTGTAATGAATCTATTAGAATCAGTCCAATAAAAGTCCTTCATAGTAGGATAGACGGCGTCTATGTACGGTCTTGTCATCGATATTGATAAGCAGTTTCCCGAATCGTTCCCCTATCCTTCCGCTTCGTTTCGCGCACAGTAAAACGCCCCGAGGGGATATCCCTTCGGGGCGTTTTTGTATCCGCTTATACGTTTTTCACGAAGAGCGCGCGGATGGCGTTCAGCACGGCGAGGATCATGACGCCCACGTCGGCGAAGATGGCCAGCCACATATTCGCCAACCCCACCGCACCGAGGAGGAGGCAGAGGCCCTTCACACCGATAGCGAAGACGATGTTCTGGTAGACGATGCCCAGACATTTCCGGGAGATGCGGATCGCCTTGGCGATCTTCAGCGGGTCGTCATCCATGAGGACCACGTCCGCCGCCTCGATGGCCGCATCAGACCCCATCGCGCCCATAGCGATGCCGATGTCCGCGCGGCGGAGCACGGGGGCGTCGTTGATGCCGTCGCCCACGAAGGCCAGCTTATCTTTCGGCGGTCTCTCCCGGAGGAGCGCTTCCACCTTTTCCACCTTGCCCGCCGGGAGGAGCTCGCTATACACTTCGTCGATGCCGAGCGAGGCCGCCACGCTCTCTGCCACAGCCTTCACATCACCGGTGAGCATGACCGTCTTCGTCACACCGGAGCGCTTCAGCGCGTCCACCGCTTCCTTCGCGTGAGGCTTCGCCACGTCGGAGATGACGATGTGCCCGGCGTAGGCCCCATCGATGGCCATGTGGATGATGGTGCCCACGCTGTGGCAGGGAATATAGGAAATGCCGAGGCGTTTCATGAGCTTGTCGTTGCCCGCGGCAACCGCATGGCCGTCCACCGAGGCGAGGACGCCATGGCCGCTGATCTCCTGAATGTCCGCAACGCGGCTGCGGTCGATCTCTTTTCCGTACGCCCGGCGGAGGCTCCGGCTGATGGGGTGGGACGACGCGCTCTCCGCAAGGGCCGCGTATTCGAGGAGCTTTTCCTTCGCCATCCCGCTGTGATGGACGGCGTTCACTTCGAAGACACCCCGGGTGAGCGTCCCGGTCTTATCGAAGACGACAGTCTTCGTCTTCGCAAGGGTCTCCAGATAGTTCGAGCCCTTCACGAGCACGCCTTCCCGGCTCGCCCCGCCCAGACCGGCGAAGAAGGAGAGCGGGATGCTGATGACGAGCGCGCAGGGACAGCTGATGACGAGGAAGGTGAGCGCCCGGTAGATCCACACGTCCCACTCGGGGAGAAGGCCCATGCCCGCCATCCGCACGAGCGGCGGCACGACGGCCAGCACCAGCGCCGCACCGCACACCGCCGGCGTATAAACGCGGGCGAATTTGGAGATGAAATCTTCCGACTTCGATTTCCGCGAGCTGGCGTTCTCCACGAGATCGAGGATCTGAGAGACCGTCGAGTCCCCAAATTCTTTCGTAGTGCGCACCTTCAGCACGCCGGTCATATTGATGCAGCCGCTCACGATCTCGTCGCCCGCCTTCGCACTGCGGGGCACGCTCTCCCCGGTGAGGGCGCTCGTATTGAGAGACGACGCGCCTTCCACGACGACGCCGTCGATGGGCACTTTCTCGCCGGGCTGCACCACGATGACCGTGCCCACCGCCACTTCGTCCGGATCGATACGGACGAGCGCGCCGCCTTGCTCGACGTTCGCATAGTCCGGGCGGATATCCATGAGCTCGCTGATGTTCCGTCGGCTCTTCCCCACGGCATAGCTCTGGAACCACTCGCCGATCTGGTAGAAGAGCATCACCGCCACGGCCTCGGTGTAGTCTCCCGTCCGGTCATAGAGGGCGAGCGCGATGGCCCCCACGGTCGCCACGGCCATGAGGAAATGTTCATCGAAGACCTGCCGGCGGAGGATGCCCTTCCCTGCCTTCCATAGGATGTCGTAGCCGATGACCAGGTACGGCACGAGGTAGAGCGCAAAGCGCAGCGCCCCCGTGACCGGCGCGAAGCTGAGCCCCGCCAGAAGCACAGCGGCGGTGAGGATGCGGACGAGCATCTTTTTCTGTTTCCGATCCATGATCTCCTCCTCATTGTACATTTGGATTCAATACCTATTTAATCGTTTGTCCTGAAAAAACGCCGCGTACTTCCCGCGGCGCTCCTCTCAGCAGTAGACTTCGCAGTCGTCTTCCACTTTTTTGCAGCTGGCCCGCACGGCCTGCATGACCGCCTTCGGGTCCGCACCGTCTTCAAACTCCACGTTCATCTTCAGCATCATGAAGTTCACCACGGCTTTCTTCACGCCTTCCGTCCGATTGGCGGCGTCCTCCATTTTGTTGGCGCAGTTCGCGCAGTCCACGTCGATCCGGTAGCTCTTTTTCATGAGCGGTCTCCTTTCATTTCTTCAACAATTAAGCAATTCCTTAACTGTTTTCCTAATTATACCATCCTTCGTCTGAAAGTCAAGGGACATGCACAAAATAATTTTGCAGTGCCGAAACTGTTTTTACTGCCTCTATAAGATCTGTCTCCTTCTATGGGGCCCGCACCGGCTCCGCGTTTTCTCCCTCTGTACAAACGCCGACGCAGCAGCTATACTGAAGATACATATACCCCGTGGGGGTGTCTGGTGTAACAACAAGGAGATCATGATGAAACAGACCTATGCGGTCACCGGGATGACCTGTGCGGCCTGCTCGGCGCGGGTGGAAAAAAGCGTCTCCGCTCTCGCCGGCACGAGGAACGTCTCGGTGAACCTCCTGAAGAACAGCATGGTGGTGGACTATGACGAATCGCGGCTCACGAGCGGCGCCATCATCGCCGCAGTGGAGGCCGCGGGCTACGGGGCGTTGCTCCCCGGCGCGAAAGCAGGCGCGCCCTCGCCGCGGGAGACGGCCCGGGCGGAGTACCTCGCCCTGAAGCGGCGTACGGCGGGGTCCTTCCTCTTCGCTCTCCCTCTCTTCTACCTCTCCATGGGCCGCATGATGGGCTGGCCCCTGCCGGAGGTCTTCCTCGGCGACGGCGCGTCCATGGTGTGCGCCCTCGCCCAGTTCCTGCTGCTCCTGCCCATCCTCTCTCTGAACGGCCGCTATTTCCGGCAGGGCTTCCACACGCTCGTCCGCGGCGCGCCGAACATGGACTCTCTCGTCGCCCTCGGCGCGGGGGCGTCCGTCCTCTACGGCGTGTACGCTCTCTTCCGGATCGCCGCGGCGCTCGGCGCAGGGGACCTCCTGACAGCCGCTCATTTCTCCCATGAGCTCTATTTCGAGGGAGCCGGGACCATCCTCACGCTCATCACCCTGGGGAAATGCATGGAAGCCCGCGCGAAGGGGCGCACCACAGAGGCGGTGAACGCCCTCCTCAATCTGGCGCCGAAGACGGCCACGCGCCTCAGAGACGGCCGGGAAGAGACCGTCCCCGCGGAAACGCTCGCGCCGGGCGACGTGCTCGTCGTGCGGGCGGGCGAAGCGGTCCCCGCGGACGGCGTCGTCCTCGAAGGGATGGCCTCCCTCGATGAATCGGCCCTCACCGGCGAGAGCCTGCCCGTGGAAAAAGGCCCGGGAGACGCGGTCATCGGCGCGACCATCGCGCGGGGCGGGTACTTCACCATGCGCACATCGAAGGTGGGAAGCGACACCGCCCTTGCCCAGATCATCCGGCTGGTGGACGAAGCGACGAGCTCGAAAGCGCCCATCGCCAAGCTCGCCGACCGAGTGGCGGGCGTCTTTGTGCCCGTGGTCATCGCCATCGCCGTCATCGCCGCTCTCGTGTGGCTCGCCCTGGGCGAGACTGCCGAGTTCGCCCTCACCATTGCCGTGTCCGTGCTGGTGGTATCCTGCCCGTGCGCCCTCGGCCTCGCCACGCCCACAGCCATCATGGTGGGCACCGGAAGGGGCGCGCGGCACGGCATCCTCATCAAGTCCGCCGAAGCCCTCGAGACGGCCCACGACGTGACGACCATCGTCCTCGATAAGACGGGCACCCTCACGGAAGGCCGCCCCGTCGTGACGGATATCCTCCCCGTGCCGGGCGTTGCCCCAGAGCGCCTCCTCACCGTAGCCGCTTCGCTGGAGCGCCTCTCTTCCCATCCCCTCGCGGGAGCTGTCATGGACGCGGCAGAGAAGAAAGGCGCCGCACCCCTTGCGGCCTCTCATTTCGAAGCGGTCCCCGGCGAAGGGCTCCGCGCCGAGGTCGAAGGAAAGGAATGCCTCGCGGGAAACCGGCGGATGATGGAAGCTCGCGCTGTCTTCGGCCTTTCGCTCTCTGGCGAAGAGGCGCGCCTGGCAAGCGAAGGCAAGACGCCCCTCTACTTTGCGGAAAACAGCCGGCTCCTCGGGCTCATCGCCTGCGCCGACCCGGTGAAGCCCACCAGCCGCCGCGCCGTCGAAGCGTTCCACGCCATGGGGCTCGACGTGGTGATGCTCACCGGCGACCACCGCCGCACCGCCGAAGCTGTCCGGCAGCAAGTGGGCGCAGACCGCGTCATGGCGGAAGTCCTCCCGCAGGATAAAGAGCGGGAAGTCCGCCGCCTGCAGGAAAGCGGGCAGAAAGTCGCCATGGTGGGCGACGGCATCAACGACGCGCCGGCCCTTGCCCGGGCGGACGTGGGCATCGCCATCGGCGCGGGCACAGATGTGGCCATGGAATCGGCGGACATCGTGCTCATGCGGAGCGACCTGCTGGACGTGGCCGGCGCCATCGAGCTCTCCCGCGCCACCATCAAAAACATCAAAGAAAACCTCTTCTGGGCTTTCTTCTACAACGTCCTGGGCATCCCCATCGCCGCAGGCTGCTGGTACAGCGCCTTCGGCCTCCGGATGGACCCCATGGTGGCTGCACTTGCCATGAGCATGAGCTCCGTCTTCGTCGTATCGAACGCGCTCCGTCTGCGTTTCTTCATCCCGTCTTATGAAAAGGGGAAAAAGGCAGACCGGGAAAAAGCGCCTGTGTCCGCGCCAGCCGCGGCAGAAATCAAAGGAGGAACATCCATGAAAAAGATCGTGACCATCGAAGGCATGATGTGCCAACACTGCGTCATGCACGTGACGAAAGCGCTCGAGGCCGTGCCCGGCGTCTCCGCCGTCGCCGTACACCTCGACGCGGGCCAGGCAGAGCTCACCGCCGCGCCGAGCGTGACCGACGACGCGCTCAAAGCCGCCGTAGAGGAGGCGGGCTACACCGTGACCGCCGTCGAGACCCATGAGAGCTGACAGAGAAAAAGCGGCCCGGTCCCTCCGCATCGCCCGAGGCCAGCTGGACGGCGTCCTCCGCATGATCGAAGAAGACCGGTACTGCGTGGACATCTCCAACCAGCTCATGGCTGCAGAGGCCATCATCCGCCGGGTGAATCAGGACATCCTCTGCGCCCACATCCGGGGCTGCGTCCGCGAAGGGCTCCACACGGACGAGCCAAACCCGAAGCTCGAAGAGGCCCTGCGTCTCCTGGAGAAGCTCGCCGCCCTCAATTCCTGACCGATACCGCCCAGCAGGGCGGTATTTTCAGGCCTGCCGTATGGTACAATATGGAAAAAGACCCGCAGAAAGGAGAGATACCATGCCGGATCATTCACTGCCCCACGACCATGGGCAGCCCGTAGAGCACGAACTGCGCCAGATGCCCGCGGCCGAGCACTTCCAGACCGTGGCCGACCTGTTCAAGCAGCTCGGAGACGGGAGCCGCCTGCGCATCTTCTGGCTCCTGTGCCACTGCGAAGAATGCGTCATCAATCTGTCCTCCATGGTGGACATGAGCAGCCCCGCCGTCTCCCACCACCTGCGGCAGCTCAAAGGGGCCGGCCTCATCGTGAGCCGCCGCGACGGCAAGGAAGTGTACTACCGCGCGGCCGACACCGACCAGGCCCGCCTCCTCCACCGCATGATCGAGCAGATGATGAAGATCGCCTGCCCCTTCTGAGGAAACAGAGAAACGCGCCCCCCGCGGCGCGGCATCACACACAGCCCACAGGAAAAGGACCCCGAAGGGTCCTCTTTTTCTTCGCTTAGAAGGCGTACGCCAGCTGCACCATGCCGGAGAAACCTTCCCGCTCGCCTGCGTAGCCGCGGAGATTCACGTCCATGCTCCACGACGAGTCTTTCCGGCCCCACACGGTGCCGATCTCTCCGAAGACCGTGCTCCCCTCGAGGCTCTGCTCGGGCGCATCGAACTGGCCTGCCTTCATGTGGCTGTCCCCGCTGAACTCATATTCCCACGCCGCGCCGTAGTAGAGGCTCCACGCTTTGTCCGTGTCCGCGGTGTACCGCGCGCCGAGACGGAGCCGGTCGCTCGTCACGTCATCGAAACGGAACCAGTCGCCGCCCATCTCGAAGCTGTCCCCCTCGATGTCGGTATGGAAATACTTGCCGTATACGTTCCACTGGCCGTCACCGCTCCGGATGAGCTTGCCTACTCCTACATGCGCGCCCCAGTAGGTGCTGTCGCTGTCGAATCCGTAGGAATTGCCTTCCCCGTCTTTCACGACGTTCGACATGGAAGAGGAGAGCGTACCTGCCCGGAGGGAGGCTTCGTAATAGAGGCCGCTGTCTTTCGTGTAGCGGATGGCCGCGCCGCCGCCGTTGTAGAGGAGGCTCCCGTCGCCGCGGAACATTTCGTTGTTAAATTCGTTCCACGTGCGGTAGTTCCCCGTGCCGTTCTCGTAGAAGACGCCCCACGCCAGACGCCCGCCGTCTGTTTTATGGATGCTCCCGAAGCCTGCGATCTCGCTCCACCCGTTGATCTTGATGTCGCTCGCCACGTCGTAGGTGCTGCGGTTCCCGTAGACCGCGCCGAAGGTCTGGGTGCCGAAGTGGTATCCGTCGTCCAGAAGCCACAAGGAATCGGCGGCGATGTCCGCGCCCTGATTCACGAAGGCTGCTCCGGCAAGACGGCTCTCCCCAACGAGATCGGTCTGGCCACTGCGGGAAACGCTCTTGATGGTAAGCGTTGCATCGTTCTCCGCCGTATCTATCATTCCAATTCCTTCCGTAGTGACGCCCGCGGTAAAATGGGTCTGTCCTTCCTGCGACTCATCCACGCCCGTGCCGCTATTCATCTGCACGAGCGTCATGGATTCGCCTGCCTGAATAACGGAACCGTTGGCAAACGTGATGGACTTGTCGATGGTCGTTCCTTCCAGCGAGCCACCGTTCGCGGTAAGAATAGTCCCCCCATTCTGCCAGTGCACATTGCGGAAGAAAAGTGCATCAAAATTCTGCACGGAATTGACGCTCCCGCTCCAGTCGTCCAGCACGAGCATATTGCCGATATATCCCTCGCCGGTCCCATTTGAACCGTAGAGCTTGGCGTAAACATTTGCATCGGTGCCGTCATGCAGAATGATCTGATTATTCATTGCTTTTTCACTTTCGCCTCCATCTACATAGCCGCCATAGATTTGAACCGTCTTTTTCTCTATCCCAAAGTCTCCGTAAATATGGATAGTATTTTCACTGGCTGCTGCATTTATAGAAGACGATGCATAACCGCCGTAGATTTTGCTGTTGCTCCCCATGGTCACTCCGCTCAGATACACCGTGTTTCTATCCGCTGCAGCATCTACACCGGAGTCAGCCTTCAAATCAATGGCCTGCGCTTTACCGCCACAGATTTCACCATTACTCCCAAATTCAACGTTATCCAAATACCACCGTATTCTCATTGGACGTTAAGCTGATATCTCCCGATTTTCCGCCCCAACTACGGTTGAAATCTGCATAGCCGCCATAAACTTTTTTCACCTCGGACACCGCATTCAGGCTCACCGCATTTTCATCAGCCGTTGCCTCCACGCCAAAGGCATAACCGCCATAGATCCAGTCAGAGCCGCCCAATGTCACTGCGTTCAGGCTCGTTACATTCTTATTCGCCATAGCATTCTCATTGTTACTCTTCGCATAACCGCCGTAAATATAGTGGTTTTTTCCCATACTGCCGCCGATCATATTCACCACATTTTCGTTAGCCGTGGAATCATACGACGAATACGCATATCCGCCGTAGACCCTGCTGTTGGCGCTCCACTTTACATGATTCAAATTGATCGTATTTTTATTGGCCGCCGTATCAGGTGATGAAGATGCGACACCGCCTGCAAGACTCTCCCACGATGTATCACCATTTCCGGAAACGGTGATGCGATTGTCACTGGACGAATCTATTGGCGCCCATACAGTAGTACCGATTCCTTCATTCCATTTCCATCCATTTTCTTCTGTCAGATCGGCAGGATCGTTGACCGAAAGATCTGCTGCTATGGCACTCCCCCCACCGCAGCATAAAACGGCCGCCGCCAAGGCCGCCGTGATAGAGATGGATTCCTTTCGCATTGTAAAACCTCCCGTAATCGAATCCGGGAGGAGATACGGAGAAGATCGTTCTTGACCCCCCCCGCGAAATTTATATTGCATAGAGCTATGATTTCCGCTCATGCGTTTACAAAAAGTATAGCAGTAAAAAAGGCCCCTTTCAAGCGGGGCTTTTGCTTTGATGCGGACGCGAAAAACGCCCTCTCATTGCTGAGAGAGCGTTTCTTCTGTTTATGACTTGAGCTTGTCTATGATCTTGTCGATGAAGGAGGAGCTTTTCCCTTTGTAAGTGGTGATGTCTTCGCCGGAGATGTCCGCGTACTTGAGAAGGGCTTCTTTCTGCTCTCCTTTGAGGTTTCTCGGCACGACTACATTCACCACCACGTAGAGGTCGCCTTTGCCGCTCGCGCGGAGCCTGGGCATACCTGCGCCTTTGATGCGGAAGCGGGTGCCGCTCTGGGTCCCGGCGGGGATCTTGAGTTCCACTTCGCTCTCGAGGGTCAGCACCTTGATGGTGTTGCCCAATGCCGCCGTGGGGAAGGAGATGTCCGCCTTGCAGTAGAGGTCGTCGCCGTCACGGGTGAAGTTCGGGTCTTCCTTCACGTAGATGTAGACGTAGAGGTCGCCCGCGGGCCCGCCGCGCCGGCCCGGATTGCCTTCGCCGGCAATGCGCATGCGCACGCCCGTGTCGGCCCCGGCGGGGATATTGATCTCGAGCTTCTTCTCCACTTCCTGCAGGCCCGAGCCGTGGCAGGTGCTGCATTTCTGTTTGATGATCTTCCCGGTGCCGCCGCAGTACCGGCAGGTGTTGACGTTCACCATCTGTCCGAAGGGGCTGTTCCGGACGATCCGCTCCTGACCGGTGCCGTGGCAGTGCGGGCAGGTGTCCACAGAAGTGCCGGGCTCGGCGCCTGTGCCGTGGCACTTGGAGCAGGTCTCTTCCTTGCGGATGGTGAAGGTCTTCTTCACGCCGCTCGCCGCTTCGCGGAGGGTGATCTCCATGTCGTAGCGGAGGTCATCGCCCCGCTCAGGGCCGTTTCTCTGGCGGCGTCCGGCTCCGCCGGTGAACATGTCGAAGATGTCCCCCATGTCGAAGCCCTGTCCGCCGAATCCGCCAAAGCCTCCGAAACCGCCCTGGCCGAATCCACCGAAGCCGCCTGCGCCCGCGCCGCCTTTCTGCGCCGCTTCGTAGGCGTCGTGGCCCACCTGGTCGTACTGGGAGCGCTTGTTCGCGTCGGAGAGCGTCTGGTACGCCTCGTTCACTTCCTTGAATTTATCGGCGGCGGTGGGATCGTCCTTATTGAGGTCCGGGTGATATTTCCGAGCCAGTTTGCGGTAGGCCTTCTTGATGTCGTCTTCCGTGGCGTTCCTGTCGACGCCGAGCACTTCATAGTAATCCCGAGCTGCCATACATCCTCATCCTGTCTTATTTCTTATCGTCGTCGTGTACGACTTTGTAGTCCGCGTCTACGGTGTCGCCTTCGGCCTTGCCGCTCTGCGCGCCCTGCGGACCTGCCTGCGGTCCCTGCTGAGCGCCGGCCGCCTGCTGGGCCTGCTGCGCCTGCTGATAGAGCTTCTCCGTCAGTTCGTGGAGAGGCTTCGTGAGGGCTTCCGCGTCGGCTTTGATCTTCTCGGCGTCGTCGCCTTTGAGGGTCTCTTTCAGCTTGGCGATGGCGTCATTCACTTCTTTCACCTTCACCGCGTCGGCTTTGTCGCCGATCTCTTTCACGGTCTTCTCCGCCTGATAGACGAGAGCTTCCGCGTTGTTCCGCGCGGTGACCGCTTCTTTGCGCTTCTTATCTTCTTCTTCGTGAGCTTTCGCGTCCTGCTGCATCCGTTCGATCTCTTCGTCGGAGAGGCCGGAGGAGGAGGTGATGTCGATCTTCTGCTCTTTGCCGGTGCCGAGGTCCTTTGCGGAGACGTGGACGATGCCGTTGGCGTCGATATCGAAGGTCACCTGGATCTGCGGTACGCCTCTGGGCGCCGGCGGGATGTCGGAGAGCTCGAAGCGGCCGAGGGTCTTGTTGTCCGCCGCCATGGGGCGCTCGCCCTGCAGGACGTGGATCTCGACGGAGGGCTGGTTGTCCGCCGCGGTGGAGAAGATCTGCGTCTTCTGGGTCGGGATGGTGGTGTTTCTCTTGATCATCGTGGTGAAGACGCCGCCCAGCGTTTCGATACCGAGGGAGAGAGGCGTCACGTCGAGGAGGAGCACGTCCTTCACTTCGCCTTTGAGAACGCCCGCCTGGATGGCCGCGCCGACGGCGACGGATTCATCCGGGTTGATGCCCTTGTTCGGTTCCTTGCCGAATTTATTTCTGATGAGGGTCTGCACCGCGGGGATGCGGGAGGAGCCGCCCACGAGGAGGATCTTTTCGATGTCGGAAGCGGTGACGCCGGCATCTTTCATGGCGATGTCGATGGGAGCGACGGTGGCCTGGACGAGGTCTTCGGTGATGCGGTCAAATTCTGCACGGGTGAGTGTCGCGTCGAAGTGGACCGGCTGACCGTTCGCATCGACGGTGAGGAAGGGCAGATTGATCTCCGTGGACATCACGCCGGAGAGCTCGATCTTCGCCTTTTCGCCCGCTTCCTTGAGGCGCTGGTTCGTCATGGGGTCGCGGCGCAGTTCGAAGCCGTTCTGCTTCTTGAAGGTGTCGGCGATCCAGTCCATGACGCGGGCATCGAAGTCGTCGCCGCCGAGGTGGCCGTTGCCGTTGGACGCCTTCACTTCGAAGACGCCGTCCGCCAAGTCGAGGATGGACACATCGAAGGTGCCGCCGCCCAGGTCGTATACGAGGAAGGTGTGTTCCTTGCCGTCATTGATCTTGTCGAGGCCGTAGGCGAGAGAGGACGCCGTCGGTTCATTGATGATGCGGAGCACGTTGAGGCCCGCGATCTTGCCGGCGTCTTTCGTGGCCTGACGCTGGCTGTCGGTGAAGTACGCCGGGCAGGTGATGACCGCTTCGGTCACTTTTTCGCCCAGGTACGCTTCCGCGTCCTGCTTCAGTTTCTGCAGGATCATGGCGGAGATCTCCTGCGGGGTGTAGCTCTTGCCGTCGATGGTCACTTTATAGTCGCTGCCCATGTGGCGCTTGATGGAAACGACGGTGCGGTCCGGATTGGACACGGCCTGGCGCTTTGCGAGCTGCCCCACGAGGCGTTCCCCCGTTTTGGAGAAGCCCACCACGGACGGGGTGAGACGGGATCCTTCGGCGTTCGGGATGACGACGGGCTCGCCGCCTTCCATGACTGCTACGACGGAGTTCGTCGTACCGAGATCGATACCAATGACTTTAGACATAGAAATAGCCTCCTTTGAAATACTGTGTAATGACTGTATAGGCATCCCTTTCGGGCGTTATTTACCCATTGTGCACGACCTGCACTTTGGCCGGCCGGATGACGCGGTCTCCCATGCGGTATCCCTTCTGGAACACCATGGCCACCGTGTCGTCTTCTTTGTCCGGCGCGGGGACCTGCATCACCGCTTCGTGGACGTGCGGATCGAAGGGCGCGCCCGCCGCTTCGATCTCCGTGACGCCGAAGCCTTCGAGCACCTTTTCCATCTGCTTCTTCAGCATGACGAATCCTTTCACATAGGCGACGCCGGCTTCGTCTTTCTCCATGTGCGAGAGGGCGAGGTCGAAATTATCCAGCACGGGGAGGAATTCCTTCACCACCTCGGCGGTCGTTTTGTCTTTCGCCTCCGCCTGCTCCGTGCGGGTGCGGCGGCGGAAATTGTCAAAGTCGCCCTGGAGCCGGTCGTACTGGCGTACCGCGAGGGCGAGCTTTCCTTCCAGTCCTGCTGCTTTGTCTTCCAGCTCCTTCGCGCGGGCTTCGGCCGCAGCCTCAGCCTCGATCGCTTTCGACAGCGCCGCGGAGAGATCGGCGTCGGTCCCCGCACCTTCTGCCGGCGGCGCTTCTTTCTCTGCGTCTTCCGCCGGGCGGGCTTTCTTTTCCTGCTCTTCCATCAAGAGACCTCCTCTATTTTCAATGATTGATTCAATCCTTATTTTTCAGCATGCGCTCCAGATGGCGCTGCATGAAGTACAGGAGCCCCACGACCCGGCCGTACTCCATGCGCGTGGGGCCGATGACGGCCATCGTGCCCACCACTTCGCTCCCCACGTGGAACTGCGCCTTCACGATGGACAGGTCCGCGAGAGACTTGTCGGCGTTCTCCGAACCGATGCGCACCGCGATGGGCCGGTCCATGGCCGTGTCCAGGATGCTGTGCAGGAGGTCCCGCTCCTCGAGGAGGTGGAGAATGTCCTGCATCTTTTCCACATTCTGAAATTCCGGCTGCCGGATGAGGCCCGCCGCGCCGCCGCTGTACACCTTCTGCTTCGGCGAGAGCGACCGCCGGAGGGAGACGAAGATGCGGCTGAACGGGGTGAGGTCCCGCTCCACATCCTTCTGGAAGGACAAGATGGTCTTCTCATCGGCGGCGGTGATATCTTTCCCGTGGAGGAAATGATTCAGCCGGTCCGCCAGGAGCTGGAGCTCGTCCATGGACGAACCTTCGGGGATGTTCACCACCGTGTTCGACACGTTGCCTTCCTGCGTGACCACGAGGAGGATCGTCCGCCGCCCATCGAGCGGCAGGAACCGCACGTAGTTGAAGGTCAGCGTCCGGGCGACGTTCCGCGCCGCCACGGAGAGCGTCTGCGTGAGCTCTGCCACCACGCGGGCCATATTGCGGAAGATCTCGTCCACCTTCGTCGTCTCGTCGGCGATCATGTGGGTGATGCGCTCTTCCTCCTCGCCGGAGAGGCGGGACGGCTCCATGAGGCAGTCCACGTAGAAGCGGTATCCCTTGATAGAGGGGATGCGCCCTGCCGAGGTGTGCGGCTGCTCGAGGTAGCCTTCGTCCCCCAGGTCCTGCATCTCGTTGCGGATGGTCGCGCTGGACACGCCGAGATCATAATTCTTCGCGATCGTTCGGGAGCCCACCGGTTCGGCAGACGACACATAATCCTGCACTACAGCCCAAAGTATTCTCTTTTTTCGATCATTCATGCCGGTATCGGCCGGTTCCTGATTTCTTCGCGCTGTCATTTGACTCACCTTGATTATTAGCACTCTTTTTGCATGAGTGCTAATTCGTACATTACAAGAATACCATCACCCTCCCCCCTTGTCAAGGAAGACCGCCCTTTTTCCAGCGCTTTTCGAGGGAAAGCCCCGCCCCTCCTCCCATCGAAACGGGAGAAAAAACGGCACGAAAAAAGCCCGCCCTCCGGCCGAGAGGACGAGCCTTTCCGTTATCTGCTGATGCTCCAGCCGCTCCGGTGGAGCGCCGCGATGATCGGGGCGATGATGACGCCGGAGACGATCGCTTCGGGGAGCCCATTTGCGATGGTGATGCCGATGAAGATGTTCGCCACCCCCTGGAGGGAGATGCCCTGCATTTCCGCATAGGGCGCGCCCACGAGGACGAAGAGCGTCCCCAGGAAGAGCACCGTGTGGCATACGGTGGTGACCACCGCGGCGATGGCCGCGCGGAGGAAGACCCGCATGTGGAGATGACTGAAGATGAGATAGGCGATGATGCCGATCAGGATGCGCGGCACGATGCACACGATGGCGTCATAGGCGATATTATACTGCACCGCGAACTGGAGCAAAAGGCTCGGCGCGCGGAGCGACTGCACGAACGAGAAGAGCCCGAACATGAAGCCCACGAGCGCCCCCACGCGGGGCCCGGCGGCGATGCTGCCGATGATGGTGGGGATGTGCAGGATGGTCGCATCCATAAAAAGAAGCGGGATAAACCCATACCCGGTGAGACCGAGGAAGATGGTGATGCCCGCCAGAAGACCGGACACAGTGAGCTGGCGCACGTTCAGAAACGCCCGCGGCTGCTGCGCCTTTTTCGCATTGATCGTTTTTTCCATTGTGAAAAGCCTCCGTTCTTATTCTCTGAGAGATATAAGCCGTACGAAACATGGTTTCTCCTCTGGCGTTACCTGTCATGCCGTCCAGTTCGACCGATACCGGCAATGCGTGACCCCTCCGCCAGCTTTTGTTATTATACCCGGCGGCCATCCCCTGTCAATCGCAAAAGCGCGGCACGACTCAAGAAAATTTATATAGAACGCCATAAAAAATGCCATAAAAAAAGCGGTCGAAGCCGCCTCTTTCACTCTGCTGCCGCATAGATCCAGTCCGTAATCTTCCGCCCGGCGAGATACGCCACGCCCACGGTCCACAAGTCGGAGAGGAAAGGGAAAATGGAAAGGTACGCCGGGTCCAAAAAGGTGCGCCACGCCCCGAAGCCGGGGATCTGCACGGAGAGGACCAGCGGCGCGTAGAGCAGGAGCAGCCAGATGGCCGCTGAGAAGACCACCCGGAGCATGCGGAAGAGCCGCGGCCCTTCGAGAGAGAAGTACAGATAGAAGGCAAAGCTCATCATGCCGAGGAGGAGCTTCAGGAAGAGCACCCACGTCATGCCTCCCGCCATGAAGAGGAGGAAAAGGAAAGGACTCGCGATGTTCGCCGCGGCGAGCGCGAAGACCGCCGCGAGCACCACGCCGGGGACCCATCCGGTGAGGAAGGAGAGCGCGAGCCACCACCGCCGCTCCTCGCCGAAGACGCGAAGCCGCTCGTAGAGGGCGAGCGCCCCTTCGTCCATGGCGAAGATGAGGAGCATCGCAAGGAGCATGCCCGCCGCGCCGAGCGCCCCCGATGCGATGTGTCCGAGCCCGGTCGCAAGGGACGCGCCGTTTGCGGCCGCGCTCCACACGAAGAGCCACAGCAGCGCGAAGACGGAGAGCGCGCATTCGAGATGCGCCGCACAGCGCTTCTTTCCCCATGCCGCACCGTAGCCCCGCTGCTGGACGGCGTAGTAGAAAAAGGGCACCAGCGTCCCCAGCGCCGTGAAGGACAGGAGGCTCACGATGAGCATGTCCGCCGTCTGCACGGCGAAGGCTCCCGCCGGGATGGGGACGATGCACACCGAGAGCCACAGCGCCTGCCGCAGAAAATCATGAAATGAACGCATGCTTTGCCTCCTCGATGAGAAACGAAAATTCATTGGTGCTATTGTACCACGGCCGCCGCCGTTTTTCTGCCGCGCCGTATGATATAATACATCTGATTTCTCATACGGCACGATTTTACAGGAGGACATATGGACACATTCTTTTCACTGGGCCTCTCGCGGGCGCTCACCGATCAGCTCGCAAAGAGCGGCATCACCAGCCCCACGCGCATCCAGCTCCGGGCCATTCCCGCCGCGCTCAAAGGGGCCGACGTCATCGGCCGCTCGCAGACCGGCACGGGCAAGACCCTCGCCTATCTCCTGCCCCTCATCCACCGCATCAAAGCGGAGGACGAAGGCGTGCGGGCCCTCATCATGACGCCCACCCGCGAGCTCGCCCGGCAGGTCTTCGACGTGCTCCGCCCCTTCGCGGAAGCGTTCAACCTCGACGCGGCGGACGTCATCGGCGGGCGCACCATCGAGAACCAGCTCCGCAAGCTCCGCCGCTCTCCCCATTTCATCATCGGCACCCCCGGCCGCATCCTGGACCACATCCGCCGCCGCGCGGTGGACCTCACGACCGTCCAGACCGTCGTGCTGGACGAGGCAGACCAGATGCTCGCCGCAGGCTTCCGTGAAGACATCGAAGCCATCATCGACGAGACGCCGAAGAAGCGGCAGGTGCTCCTCTTCTCCGCCACCATGCCCGAAGGGGCGGTGAGGCTCGCGCGGAAATACATGAAGAGCCCCGTCACCATCGACGAAGCGCCGAAAGCGACCGCCTCCACGGTGGAGCAGCGCATCTACATGACCACGGAGGATCATAAATTTAGGCTCCTCCTGCGGCACCTTGCCGAGATGAATCCCTACATGGCGCTCGTCTTCTGCAACACTCGGGAAGAAGCGCACCGCCTGGCCGAGCGCCTCGCCGAAGCGACCGACCTTGTCGTAGATGAGATCCACGGCGACATGAGCCAGAGCCAGCGCAATCAGGTGATCCGCCAGTTTGAAAAGGCGAAGATCCAGGTGCTCGTCGCCTCAGACATCGCCGCCCGCGGGCTCGACGTGGAAGGCGTGACCCACGTCTTCAACTACGACATCCCCAGAAATCTCGAGTACTACGTGCACCGCATCGGCCGCACGGGCCGCGCCGGCACGAAGGGCCTGGCCATCACCTACGCCACGCCTGAAGACGGCCTCCTCCTGCGCCGGCTGGAGCGCTCCATCGAAGAGTCCCTCACCCGGTACAGCGAAAAGGGCGAAGTCCTCCGGGTGCGTCAGGCCCGACCGAAGCGCCGCGTGGTGACGCCGGGCATGTACAAGCCCACGAAGAAAAAAGAGCACAAAGCCCTCGGCCACAATGGGCGCAACATGCGCCAGCGCCGCAAGAAAGATCCTGGCGCGCCCAAAGGCCGCCGCGGACGCTGAACACTGAAAAACGACCTCTCAGGCATATGCCGAAAGGCCGTTTTTTATTTTGAGATTATGAGATCCGGATCTCCGGCGGGAGCGCCGCCGTCATCCCCAGCGGGTCCGGGCCGTACCGGTTCGGGCCGGGCGTGCCCCGGCGCAGGCCGAAGCGGATCGCCACGAAGAGCCACGCCATGAGCGCCGCCACGATGAGATACTTCGCCAGCACCATGTCCGGCGCGGCCGCGTCCCCTCCGGAGATGGCCACCGCGTACACGAGGTACGCGAAGACCCCCAGGATGAAGAAGAAATAGAGGCCGTACCACCAGCCGGACACATTCCGATCGTGGAAGCGGCGCACCCAGAGCGACGCCGAGCCGAGCCAGAAGAGGAGCGTCATGCCGATGGAGTACACCATCGCCACCTGAGCGGGAAAGCCCAGCGCGGGGAGCACGTACGCCCCCACCGCCCCCAGCACCTGCATGAAGAAATACAGCACCAGCATCCGCATCCAGAAGCGCTTCCGATTGAGCCGCCCGCGAAAGGTGAAGAAGAGCTCGCTCAGGAGCTGCATCCGCTCCTTCATGCCTTCTCCTCTTTCTCATCGGAGGACGCAGCGGGCTTCTCCGCAGGCGTTCCCTCCGCCGGAGCGCTCTCCTTCGGTGCTTTCTCCGCCGTTTCCGCCTTTGCTGCGGTCTTTTCCTCCGCCGATCCCGCCCCTTCCGGTCTCGGACGCTTCACGCGCTTCACACGGCGCTTCTTCGGGTGACCTTTGTGCATCGCCGCTTCATGAGGCCGCGCTTTTGGCGCGAGCGGGTCCGGCCCGTAGGCGTTCTCTCCCACCGTGCCGCGGCGGAAGCCGAACCGCACCACCATGTAGAGCGCCCACACCACCGCCGCCGCGATGAGCGCGAGCCCCGCCGTAGTCAAGGTCGGCTGGAGCGGGTCCGCCGGGTCCATGTGAAAATTCGCCCACACGTTCAGCGCGAAGATGAGCGGCACCGCGATGGCAAAGCCGCCGTACCACCAGCCTGTGCGGCCGAAGTCATGCACCCGCCGCACCCAGAGCGTGGTGAGGCACCACCAGTACACCACGAGCACACAGTTCAGCCACGAGCCGTAATTGATGGACGTATACTCCGTGGACATGCTGCTCATCGTCATCAGCACCACATAGGTGAAGACGTTCATCAGCACGATGCGCAGCCACAGCGTCAGCCGGTCGATGCGCCCGCGAAAAGAAAAATACATCTTCCACACGCTCTCGCCGCGTTCATTGTAAAACCATTTCATTCCATGCATCCTCCAGAGGCGGGCCAGGCCGCCAAAATTTCCCTTTTATTATATCATGGCTTTCGCCCGCAAAAAAACTGCCGCAGCCCGCGCCGCAGCAGTCTCTTTTCATTTCCCGTCCCGGAAGAGGGCAAAGCTCGTGAAGCCGCACCACACGAGGCCGGCCCCCATGGCGTACACGAAGACCTTCGCCGCGAAGAGCGGCATCATGGCAAGCGCCGCTCCAAGGATGACCTGCACCGCCGCCGCCAGGAGGAAGACATGCGGGTTCTTCACCTGGGACTTCGCCCGGAAATAGAAGACGAAGAGCAGGAGCCCTCTCGTGAGCACGTACGCCGCCAGCATGAACGGCAGGAAGAACACGAGGAGAAGGTAATTGCCCGACAGGAGCAGCCACCCGCCGAAGAGGAGGTCCAGCACCGCTGTGACGAGCTGCCACCGCGAGCGGGACTCGCCGGACGTGGCGTGGTACCGGAGGAGCTGCGACGCCCCGCTGAAGAAGATGAGAAAACCGATGTAGAGCGCCACCGCTTCCATGGCCATGTCGGGATGAATGAAGCAGTACACCCCGGCCACACCGAAGAAGACGCTCGACAAGATGAGCCAAAGCGAACGCATGACGACCTCCTTTTACAATGCCCGCGGCGGGCGGATCTCCGTGAGGCGGAGCATCGGCTCGAGGTCCTTCTTCACGAAGGACGGGAACGGCGGCTTCTCCCGCAGCATGGCCAGCACATAGGAGAGCGCCGCCTCGACGCCGTACACGAGGCCCCGCTCATCGATATCAAATTCCGGCGTGTGATGGTTCGCACCGCTCCCCGTCTCTTCGTCCTGGATGCCCGTGAAGGCGAAGACCCCCGGATAGGTGAGCTCCGTGATGGAGAACGTTTCCGCCGCCATCCACGGCGCCATCTCAAAGAGCGCGTCCTGCCCCAGCGTCTCCGCGATGGCCCGCCGTCCCAGCGCCGCCGCTTCCTTCGTATTCACCGTCGCCGGGAAGAACTGGTCCTCCATCACCTCGGCGGTGCAGCCGTAGTCTTCGCAGACCTGTCGAAGGAGCTTCCAGAAATCTTCCCGAAACGCCTCGCCGCAGGGATTGTCCAGATACCGCGCCGTGCCGGCGAAGGTGAGCGTGTCGGGGATGACGTTCGGCGTGTCCCCCGCCTGCACCATGCCGAAGGAATAGGTGAAGCTCGTGTCCGGACGGATGCGGCGCATGCGGTACGACTGGAGCGCCGAGGCAAAAGCGGTGAAGCAGTCGATGGGGCTCGCCGCCAGATGCGGCATGGAGCCGTGGCCGCTCTTCCCGTGGAGCACCACGCGGAAGAAAAACGCC
Source organism: uncultured Veillonellaceae bacterium (assembly GCA_949286115.1). Classification (GTDB taxonomy): domain Bacteria; phylum Bacillota; class Negativicutes; order Veillonellales; family Dialisteraceae; genus UBA1822. The sequence continues at coordinate 100,891 of CASEBK010000047.1, forward strand.
CCCGCCAGCATCGCTCCGTCCATGAGCGCCACCTTCCCCACGGGCACGCAGTACATCACGTGAGACCCCCAGCAGGCGTCCACATGCACCTTGTGATCTGAGAGATACCGCAGCATGGGCGCGATGCCCCGCTCGCCCATCTCCTCGGCCTCTTCAAACATGAGGACGATCTTTCCTTCCCAGTCCTCTCTGTGCTCTGCGAGGATCTTCGCCTCGGTGAGGAGCATCGCCATGTGCCCATCGTGGCCGCAGGCGTGAGACACGCCGGGGTTCTCCGAAACGCAGGCCTTCTTGCGCGCAAGATTTCTCTCCGACTCGGCGATGGGCAGCGCGTCGATGTCCGCGCGCATGAGCACCGTCCAGCCGGGCCTGCCGCTGTCCAGGAAGCCGAACACGCCCCCGTGAGGCACGCGCACCGTGGGGATGGAGAGCGCGGCGAGCTCCTTCTCGATGAAGTCCATCGTGGCAAACTCCTGCTGCGACAGCTCCGGATGGGCATGGAAATGGCGGCGCAGCGCGGTGAGACGCTCCGCCTCCGCTTCCGCCAGCTTTTTTATATCCAACATATGAGTCACTCCTTTTCCAGTCATACTGGTTATTATTTTTAATATTATAAAAAACGCCTACGCCCCTGTCAATCACCGCGCCCTGAAAACCGACCTTGCTCCCCTCTGACCTCTCTGCTCCCCTCCGCTGGGGACGCGCGTTTTCATTTTCCATTTTGAGATGGCCGCTGCCTCTCCGACAGGCGCAAAAAGGTCGCCGCTGCCCCTCCCGCTTCGAAGAGGCACCGCAAAACGGGCACGAAAAAAGCCGCGCACCTTTCTGCGATGCGCAGCTTGCTCTCAGCGTCCGAGGGAGACCGGACCTTCGGCGGGGCGGATAGAGACGTCACCGGCGATGACGCGCTCCACATGGTCCCCGGTGTCCACGAGGAGACAGCCGTCTTTGTCGATGTCCACGGCGCGGCCGGTGAAGCTGTCCTCATTGAAGATGACCCGCACGTCCTGCCCGATGGTGACGGAGAGAGATTTCCAGTCTTCGAGAACTTGATCGAAGCCTTCGGTCTCGGCGATCTGGTACTCCCCTTCGAGTTCGGAGAGGACAGCGGCGAGGAGCTCCTTCCGAGAGACTTCCACCCCTTCGCTTGCAAAGGAGGCAGCGCTCTCCCGGAAAGCTTCGGGGAACTCTTCCTTCTTCGCGCCCGTATTGATGCCGATGCCCAAGATAATGTAGTCGATCTTTTCCATGGAGGCGGACATCTCAGTGATCATGCCCACCATCTTTTTCCCGTGGCAGAGAATGTCGTTCGGCCACTTGATGCCGCACTCGGGCAGGCCCATCCGGCGGATGGCGCGGCACACGGCGACGCCCGCCATGAGAGTGCACTTCGCCGCTTCCATGGGGAGGAAGTGCGGCCGGAGGATGATGGAGAACCAGATGCCCTTCGCGAAGGGAGAGAAGAAATTCCGCGTGAGGCGGCCGTGACCGGAGGTCTGCTCTTCGGCGACGACGATGGTCCCCTCTTCGGCTCCTTCCCGGGCGAGCTTCTTCGCCTCTTCGTTCGTAGAGGTGGTGCTCTCCAGATAGTGCACGCGGCGGCCGAAGGTCTTCGTGCGAAGGACGCCTTCGATCTCCAGCGGAGTAAGAAGGTCCGGCGCATAGATGAGGCGGTAGCCCTTCCGCGTGCTCGATTCGAAGATGTAGCCCCGCGACTTCAGCACGTTGATCTGTTTCCACACGGCGGTGCGGGATACGCCCAGGTCCTGCGAGATCTGCTCGCCGGAGACGAATTTGCCATTGGCTTTGCGGAAATAGTCCAGAATCTCATTCCTCATAGATGCCCTCCTGCCTTTCGCTCGTCATCTTTTCCTGCAATTTTTCTTTATTATAGTCAACCGTCTGCCCTCCGTCAACCTGATGCAGCGGCTGTATTGACAAACAGAAAAGCGCCCCGAAGGGCGCCTGCCGTCTCAAAGAATGTAATTCGAAGCATCGAGGTCATTCGTGACGGGACCAAGTTTCTCCCGCACACAGGCTGCGTCGATGACGACGTGCTTCTCCGCAAGGTCAGACGCCTCGTAGGAGATGTCTTCGAGGACGCGCTCCAGAATGGTGTAAAGGCGGCGCGCACCGATGTCTTCGGTCTCGCGGTTCACCCGGGCGGCGATGTCTGCCACAGCGTCCAGCGCGTCTTCCGTGAAGGTAAGGTCCACGCCCTCGGCGGAGAGGAGCGCCTGATACTGGCGGATGAGGGCCTGCCGCGGCTCCGTCAGGATGCGGCGGAACTCTTCGCGGCCGAGGCTCTGGAGCTCCACGCGGATGGGGAAGCGCCCCTGCAGCTCGGGGATGAGGTCGCTGGGCTTCGACACGTGGAAGGCCCCTGCGGCGATGAAGAGGATGTGGTCGGTCTTCACCATGCCGTAGCGGGTCTTCACGGACGCGCCCTCCACGATGGGCAGGATGTCCCGCTGCACGCCTTCACGGGAGACGTCCGGCCCCTGCGCGCCCCGGCGGCCGGCTACCTTGTCGATCTCATCGATGAAGATGATGCCGTGCTCTTCCGCGTTCTGCACCGCCCGGTCGGAGACGAGCTCCATGTCCACCATGTCCTCGGCGGCTTCTTCGGTGAGGATTTTTTTCGCCGCGCGGACGGTCACCTTTTTCTTCTTCGTCTGCTTCGGCATCATGGCGGAGAGCATCTGAGAGATCTGGTTCACGTTCTCATTGTCCCCCATGCCGGGCACACGGCTCCGGTCGCGCACTTCGATCTCGATGGTGCGGCCGTCCAGTTCGCCCCGGCGGATGCGGTCCAGGAAATAGGCGCGGCGCTCCGCTTTCCCCGGGTCCTCCTCCTTCTGCGGCTCCTGGGCCTTGCCGCCGAAGATGATCTCCATGGGGTTCCGCGTTTCCGCCTTCTTCGTGGGCCACATGATCTCGCCGATCTTCTGGATGGCCGCTTCCTCCGCGTCCTGCCCGTGAGCGGCGGCGTCCTTCTTCTTTTCGAGGCGCACCGCCTCTTCCACGAGGTCCCGCACCATGGACTCCACGTCACGGCCGACGTACCCCACTTCGGTATACTTCGTGGCCTCCACCTTCACGAAGGGCGCGTCCGTGAGGAGCGCGATGCGCCGGGCGATCTCCGTCTTGCCCACGCCGGTGGGGCCGATCAGAAGGATGTTCTTCGGGATGATCTCCCGGGCGATCTCCGGCGAAAGCTGGGCTGCTCGCCAACGGTTCCTGAGAGCCACGGCCACCGCCTTTTTCGCGGCCTGCTGGCCCACGATGTATTCATCCAGATAAGCCGCGATCTTCCGCGGCGTGAGCATATTGTCCATCAGATCTCCTCCACGATGACATTGTGATTCGTATAGACGCAGATATCGGCGGCGATATGGAGCGACCGCTCAGCCACCTCCCGAGCGGGAAGGTCCGTATTCGCCGCCAGCGCCCGGGCCGCTGCGAGCGCATAATTGCCGCCGCTGCCGATGGCAAGGATGCCGTCGTCCGGCTCGATCACTTCCCCGCTGCCGGAGACGAGGAAAAGGTGCTCCCCGTCCGTCATAATGAGAAGCGCCTCGAGCTTCTGGAGCACCCGGTCCCGCCGCCACTCCTTCGCGAACTCCACCGCAGCGCGCACCAGATTGCCATTGCAGTCCGTGAGACGCGCTTCAAATTTATCAAACAGAGCGAAAGCATCCGCCACGGAGCCCGCAAAGCCTGCGATGATCCGCCCATGATACAGGCGGCGCACCTTCCGCGCGGTATTCTTCATGATGACCGCATTCCCCATGGTGACCTGCCCGTCGCCGGCCACCGCCGTATGCCCGTCCTTCCGGACGGCCAGGATCGTAGTCGCTGTAAACATAGCCCCTCCTGTGCACTGTATGTTCTGATGTCCATATTATATCATGCCCGCCGCCCTCACCGCTGCCGCACGGGGCTGCCTTTCACAGAGCCATGCGGATGTTCTTCCCTGTATGGCTCGGTCGTCTGCCGGGCCCATGCCTCAGGGGGCAGCCTGTCGCCTGCTCTTTTCTTTTTCCTCCTTTGGCTGTATGATAGGGAAAAGAATTTTTCTCGAAGAAAGGAGCCTTGTCATGCCTTACGTCAACATCAAGATCATGAAGGAAGGGAACGTCACGCCGGAGCAGAAGCGGCGGCTCATCGAGGGCGCGACGGATCTGCTGCACGATGTGCTCGGGAAAAACAAAGCCACCACGGTGGTCACCATCGACGAGGTAGACACGGACAACTGGGGCATCGGCGGCGTGCCGATCACGGAGATCCGCAAACGGCAGAAATAAAAAGAGCGCTCTCTGGTTTCACAGAGGGCGTTTCTCTTGTAATCGAGGCGGCTGGCAGCCGCTCTTTTTATTTGTCTTTTTTCTCTGCGGCGCGGCAGGCGGGGCAGAGGCCGTACCATTCGAGATCGTGGCCGCGAATGGCGAAGTGGGTCTCCGCTTCGATGGCCTTTTCGAAGGCTTCCAGGGGGCAATGGTCGATCTCCACCACGCGGCGGCAGCGCACGCAGATGAGGCGGTGCACGTGGCCGGCGGCGCGGAGGAGGAAGCCGTACCGTCTCTCTTCCGGCAGGTATTGTTTCTCCGCGAGACCCCGCGCGCTGAAGAGCTCGAGGATGCGGTAGACGGTGGAAACGTCGGCTTTCTTCCCCGCCGCGAGAAGCGCCTGATGGATCTCTTCAGCGGTGCGCACCGCAGGCTCTTCTTCCAAGAGGCGCAGCACGCCCAGCCGGGGGCCCGTGCTCTTGAGGCCGCTCCGGTGCAGCAGGTCCCGCAGATGTTCTTCTTCCACGGGGCTCACCGCCTTTCCGCGGGCCGCCCGCGCCGGTCCTGAAGCCAGATGACCGCGAGGAGCACGACGACGGACAGAATGGCTGTCACGCCGCCGGGGGCCGCGTCGATCCAGTAGGAGAGGAAGAGGCCGCCGATGAGGTCGATGAAGCTGAAGAGGACGGAGAGGGCCATGGTGCGGCGAAAGCCCTGTCGGCACTGGAGCGCCGCTGCCACGGGAAGGGCGATGAGGGAGCTGATGACGAGGATGCCCACGATGCGAATGGCCACGGAGATCATCGCCGCCACGAGGACCGCGAAGGCGTAATTGATGAGACGGCTGGGCACGCCGGCGATGCGCGCGCCGTCCTCATCGAAGATGAGCAGCACGAGCTGCGGGTAGAGGAGGACCACCATGAGGAGCGATACTACGCAGAGCGCGAGCACCGCCCACACGTCGCTCCGGCTCACTGTAAGAAGGCTCCCGAAGAGGAAGGACTCCACATTCGCATGGACCAGCCCGGCGCTCATGATGGTGATGGCGATGCCCACGGAGAGCGCGAGAATAATGACCAGAATAAGCTCGCCGTACTGGCGGAAGCGGCGGCGCAGCGCTTCGATGAGCACGCCGAAGAGCGTCGTCAGTGCAAAAGCGCTCAGGATAGGATTCACGTCCAGCAGAAGCCCAACCGCCACGCCCGCCAGCGATGCGTGAGACAGGGCATCCCCGATCATGGAGTAGCGCCGCAGCACGAGAAAGATGCCGATGAGGGGGCACACCAGCGAGATGAGCACCGACACGGCCAGCGCATTCTGCATGAACGCATATTCAAACATGGCCGTTCCTCCCCATATTGTCCGACACATACTCCCGGATATATTCCTCAGGCGAGCAGAAATGGCCGTGCCCGCCGGTGACATGGTACATGGCCGTCGAATTTTTCACGGCGAACCGCAGATTGTGCTCCACCGTGATGATGGTGACGCCCCGCTCTTCGTTGAGCGCCTTGATGAACGGGTAGAGCTCGAGCTGGCTCTTCACGTCGATGCCCGTGGACGGCTCGTCAAAAATGAGCAGATCCGGCTCGCCGAGGAGCGCCCGCGCGATGAGCACCTTCTGGCACTGCCCGCCGGAGAGGCCTCCCATGAGCCGGTCCTTCAGATCGTACACATGCATCTGCTCCAGCACGCGGCGCACTGCCCCCTTATCCGGGATGCGGAGCACCCGGCGCTGGCAGTTCAGCACTTCGTTCACAGTGATGGGAAACGCCCGGTTCAGCGTATCGAACCGCTGCGGCACGTAGCCCGCCCGGCGGAACGTATTGACGATGCGCCCCTCCGTCGGCGCAAGCAATCCCAGCATGAGCCGCACCAGCGTCGACTTTCCGCTTCCGTTCTCTCCTACGATAGAGAGGTACTCCCCGTCCTCCACTTTCATGGAAAGATGACGCAGGAGGTACGGTCCATTCTCGTAGGCAAACGACACATTTTCCAGAGAAATCATACGATCCCTTCCTTACTGTAAGATGCGCCCTCATTATATCTGCAGCGTTCTCCAAATGCAAATGATTCGCATTCATTGACAGCGGCCGTCTGCGCCGCGTATACTGGCCCCAGACAGAAAAGAAAGGAGACCCCCAATGAAGAAATGGCTCGCCGCCCTCGCGGCGTTTCTCTGCGCGGCGCTCGTCCTTACGGGCTGCGCCGAAGACGCCCCGCCCATCCCGGAAGGAAAGCTCCCCGTGGTCGCCTCCTTCTATCCCATAAAGGAATTTGCCGAAGCTGTAGGCGGCGACAAAGTGTACGTAACGACGCTCATCCCGGACGGCGTGGAGCCCCACGATTTCCAGCCCGCGCCGAAGCATCTGAAAGGCCTCCTTCACGCGCGCCTCTTCCTCATCAACGGCCTCGGCATGGAGCCATGGGCCGAAGAGATCGTCGAAGCCGTGGGCAATCCTAAGCTCACTCTCATCGACGCGTCGCAGGGCATCGAGCCCATCCCCACCGGAAGCCGGGACCGCTTCGATCCCCACTGCTGGCTCAGCCTCTCCGCCGCGCAGACTGAGGTGATGAACATCGCCGAAGCCTTCGCCGCCTCCGATCCGCCGAACGCTGACTTCTACCGGCGGAACGCCGCCTCATACAACGGCCGCCTCCAGTCTCTTCTGGACGAATACCGGACGAAGACCGCCGCCCTCCCCCAGCGGCGGCTCGTCACCAGCCACGCCGCTTTCGCCTACCTCTGCCGCGATCTCGGCCTCGTGCAGGAGAGCGTCGCCCCCGTCTTCGCCGCCGGTGAGCCCAGCCCCCAGCAGCTCGCCCGCCTGGCTGCGCTCTGCCGCACCTGGGGCGTGCACACCATCTTCACCGAACACCTCGCAAGCCCCGAGATCGCCCGGACCCTCTCCCGCGAGACCGGCGCCTCCCTTGCGACTCTCTCCACCCTCGAAAGCAAGGGCCACGCCGCCTCCTATATCGAAGGCATGCAGGCTGACCTCGAGACCCTCTGCGCCGGCCTCCAGTAAAACAGACTTGTACGACTGCGGACTTCGCCCAATTAGAAAAGAAAAATGCTCTCACCGACACAAGACCGCCCAGCGATCGTTGAGTGGTCTTTTCATCGCCCGATACTTTCTTGCCGCCGCTATGATTCGTTCTGCCAATGCAATACGGAAGATAGACTCGTGCCCGGCATAGGATGCTGAGAGCAATGCCCGTGGGCAAAACACAGTGGTCAGCGCACTTTTGTGAACGGCCTCCCAGGAGGCACAGACGCTCATCCATAAGGAGGCGTTCTTCATGAAAAAAATTTTGTTTCTTCTGGCAGCAGCGCTTGTTCTCTGCCGGCTCCTCCGCCGAAGCGGCGACGGGCACAGTCGCGATGGCCAGCGATTACTATGTGGTGGTGCGGCTCGATCCGTCCTACCTGCATCGCTACACCGGCGCGCGGATGTATCCTTTTCTGCCGGGCGGACTTCGCACAGGCGACGCGGTATCCGGCATAGAGCGCACCTGGGGCCGTCAGACGTGGACGGTGCGCGGCAAAGAGCTCACTGTGGGCGTAGAGAAATGGGACGTGCCTGCCGAGGAAGCAATGGAGTATTTCTCAAAGAATGCCCGATGACCTCGCGCACGGCCCTCAAAGGACTGGCGAAGGCCCTGCTCTGAAAAGCCGACGCTCCTCTAAAAGCATGCCCGTTCATATCCATACGAAGCGGCCGCATCCACAGCACTTCCGCCGCCTTCATGGATCTCGCGCCCGCGTAACGAAGTCCATAGAGAAAGAGGTCGTCAATACGATAGGAAAAACGATCTGAGGCGCAGCCTGAAATACACGGGTCGTCAAATGGTCGTCATGTGCGCGGCGCGTTCTGCAACGAAAAAAGACACCATCGGTGAAAATTCCGATGGTGCTTTTTGGTGGTGCCGGAGGCGGGACTTGAACCCGCACGAAGTTGCCCCCGTCAGATTTTGAGTCTGATGCGTCTGCCATTCCGCCACTCCGGCCTGTGCGTTGACAGCCATTATTTTACCATGCCCGCGGCGAATCAGTCAATCGCCGTTTCTTTTTCCTCCGCAAGGTGCACGGTCTCGAGGAGGCGGGCCGTGTCGGTCTGGTCCCAGTGGATGGGCGAGAGGGTCGCGTAGCCGCGGTGGACCCAGTAGACGTCTTCGTCCGGCGCGGGGCTCCCCACGGGCTTTCCTGCGAGCCAGTAACCGATGCGGCCGGAGGGATCTTCGAGGGCGCGGATGGCGTTCTCATAGCGCTGGAGCCCGAGCCTTGTCACCTTGAGCTCTTCCCAGGTCATCGCCGCCCCTTTGGGAATATTGAGATTGAGGATGCCCGGGTAATGGTGTTCTACATAGTAGCGCTTCATCACGCGGACAGCAAAGGCCGCCGCCGCTTCGAGAAATTCCGGCTCTTTCGTGGTCTCCGCGGAGACGGCAAGCGCTGGGATGCCGAAGAAGGTCCCTTCCATCGCGCCGGCGACGGTGCCGCTGTAGAGGCAGTCGCTGCCGGTATTATAGCCGTTGTTGATACCGGAGACGATGAGATCCGGCCGGTCGTCCCGGAGCCAGTATTCGAGAGCCACTTTGCAGCAGTCCGCGGTGGTGCCGTTGCAGGCGAAGACAGAGATGTTCTCGCCGTAAGAAGGTTTCGGCCACACGCGGAGATACTGGTGCAGCGTGAGCGAGCTCGAGCAGGAGCTCCGCCCGTGATGAGGCGCGAGCACGGTGACCCGCGCTACGGATGAAAGGGCCCGGGCCATCGCTTTGATGCCCGGGGCTTCCACTCCATCGTCATTGGTGAGATAGATATGCATTACTCGTCGATCTCTTTCTTTCGCGTGAGCGAAGCGTCCTGGAAATGGATGCTCCGCGTATGGATGGTATGCACCCATCCCTTCTTATGCCGGTCGAGGAACCCGAGGAAGGTCACGGGGATCCACGAGTACATGAAGACCGGATAGAGCAGCCAGTAGAACCAGATCTTCTTCGGCACCTTGATCTGCAGGAGCACGATGAAGGGCAGGATGTACTGGAGGAAGGTCACCGCGGTCCAGAACTGCGACGGCAGGAGCTTGTCGTTATAGAGGATGACGGTGAAGCAGGGATGGAAAATGTTGATGTACGTCATGACGGCGTAGAACGTGGAGAGGAGCAGGAAGTAGTTCTGGAGGAGCTGCATGATGCCGTCCAGCACACGAATGCTCCTGCGGCGGATGCCCTCTTTCAGGAGAATGGGGATGTAACGCTCAGCGCAGTCGAACTGTCCCTGCGCCCAGCGCTTCCGCTGCCGCCACGAGGCCATGAATCTGATAGGCTTCTCGTCGTAGATGATGGCGTCGTGCACCCAGCAGGTACGAATGCCGTGGGAGAGGCACTTCATGGAAAATTCCATGTCTTCCGTGAGGCACTCGCAGCCCCAGCCGTATTTTTTGATGACGTCGGCAGCGATGCACATGCCCGTGCCGCCGAGAGCCGTGGAGAGGCCGATGTTGTACTTCCCCAGATGCCACAGGTGGTTCACAGTCCAGAAGGCGATGGCAAAGGTGCCGGACACCCAGGAGTCGGTGGGGTTCTTCGCCGATAGGTACCCCTGGAGGACCTTCTGCCCCCGGAGGAGGCGGCTGTTCATCTCCAGAAGGAAATCGAGATGGACCAGATTGTCCGCGTCGAACACGCAGAACGCGTCATACCCTTTGTTCAGCGCGAAGATCTTGGGAAAGACCCAGTCCATGGCGTAGCCCTTGCCCACGAGCTCTTTGTTGAACCGCTCGAAGACGTAGGCGCCGTGCGCCCGAGCGAGCTCTGCGGTACCGTCGGTGCAGTTGTCCGCGATGACGTACACGTCGTAGAGCTCCTTCGGGTACTTCAGCATTTTTAAGTTGTCCAGAAGATCACCAAGCACCATTTCCTCATTGTGAGCCGGGATGACCATGGCAAATTTGTTCTTCGGAGTGAGGATCTTCTTCTCCTTCGGATGCCACGTCCCGAAAATGGCCAGTACAATGTAATACGCCGTGAAAAAAATGACGATCCACTGCACGGGGAGCATGATGAAATCCAGTGCGTAATTCATAATCCCGTATGATCTCCCGCTTGTTTTCTTCTGTTTCTTCTGCGCTTTCTCTGCGCTTTGCGGCGGTTCTGCCACGTATTGAGGATACCGAAGAGGATGAAGGACAGGCACAGCGCAGCGAACCACGCGGACGGCGCAAGGAAGGTGAGTCCCGCCAGGAGCGCCAGGCACACCACGAGGGACTGCCAGTGGAGCTGATCGGCGCTGGCGCCCTTATTGTCCGGATAGTGGACCTCGCTCACCATGAGGTACGCCACGAGAAGGATGAGCGCGATAGTGAGAGGCTGCCAGAGCACGACGCCGGAAAGGATGTAACCGGCGGTGATCATGCCCGTCATCGGGCAGGGGAGCCCTTCAAAGTATCCATGCACTTCGCTGCTCTTCACGTTGAACCGCGCCAGGCGGAACGCGCACGACACCGCCAGGAGCGCGCAGGGCACGAGGGCGATGACGCCGTACTCCCGGAGCTGGGACGCATAGAGGAGCGTCGCCGGCGCGATGCCGAAGGAGATATCGTCGCACATGGAGTCGAGCTCCACCCCCAGAGGACCGGTGGTATGGAGCGCGCGGGCGGTGCGCCCATCGAAAAAGTCCGCCACCATGGACACAAGGATGAGTATGGCCGCGATGTCAAAATAGCCTTCGACCGACATGAAAATGGACAATGCGCCGCAGAATCCATTCGTCGCGGTCACGGCGTTGGCGATCCACGATTTATTCAATTACTTCAGCCTCCCTACGATTGTGCTGCCCCCGCTGACTTTGTCGCCTTTTTTCACGAGGATCTCCACGTCGCCCGGCACATATAGCTCCGTGCAGGAGCCGAACTTGATCATGCCGTAGAGCTCGCCTTTCCGGATGGTCTGGCCGAGCTCGCTCCACAGGACGACCCGGCGGGCCAGTATCCCTGCGATCTGCACGACGAGGATGGAGCGCTTTGCCCCGGTGATGCCGATGGCCCCGCGCTCATTCTCATAGCCGACACCGTCCGTATAGGCCGGGCGGAAGCGTCCCTGCGTATAGGACATGAGGGAGATTCGCCCCGCCATGGGCGCGCGGTTCGTATGTACGTTGAATACGGAAAGAAATATAGTGATCTTATGGCATTTTTCGCCGAGAAAGAGTTCTTCCATGACGCCGTCTTCCACGGCCATGACGGTGCCGTCCGCCGGCGAGACGAGGATGTCGTCCCCCTCGGGGATGGTCCGCTTCGGGCAGCGGAAGAAATAGGCGAAGTAGAGCATGAGGACGAATGGCACGGCCGCCGCATGCATCCAACCGAGCCACGCGAAAAGAACCGTCACCGCCGCCGCAGCGCCGATGAAGGGATAGCCCTCATGTAGGATGAGCGGCTTCTCGATCATATCGTTCAACGGTCCTTCTCCTTTCCTATTGGGCGCTCCGCTTCCGCTTCCACCGCTTCACGGCGAGCATGTACTTCGGCAGCGCCATCATCCGCCCGATGCGGCTGGGCTGGAGGAAGAGACGGTACGCCCACTCCAGGCGGTGCTTCTGCATCCATAGAGGCGCCCTGGTGAGCCGCCCCGCCATGATGTCAAAGACGCCGCCGATGCCCATGCCGAGGACGGGCCCCAGCTCGTCCCGGTGACGGCAGAGCCACTTCTCCTGCTTCGGCACGCCCATGCCGACGAAGAGGAGCCGCGCGCCGCTTCTCCGGATCTCTGCCAGGATCTTCTTCTCTTCCTCCTCATCGAAGTATCCGTCATGGACGCCGGCGAGGGGGAAATTTTTCTTCTCTTTTCTGAAATGCGCCGCTGCATCGGCCGCGACTCCCGGCGCTCCGCCGAGGAAGTACACCGGCCAGTCCCGCTCCTCCGCGAGGAACAGGAGCCTTTCCGCCAGGTCCGCCCCGGCGACCCGCTCGGGGAATTCAACGCCGAGCGCCTCCCCCGCCCAGAGGATGCCCGCCCCGTCTGGAACGACGAGATCGCATTCCCCAAGGATGCGCCGGAGCTCGCCGTCCTTCTGGGCCATCATGAGCATCTCCGCATTGGCAGTGGCGATGAAATGGGGCCGACCGCTTTCGACCATGGATGCGCAGAGAGCCACGGTCTCCTCCATGGTGACCGCGGCGATCTCTACATCCAGCACTTCATGAGAAGACTTGACAAGGTCTATCATTTCGCGCTGTAGTTCGGTGCTTCTTTCGTGATGCTCACATCATGCGGGTGGCTTTCGCGCAGGCCTGCATTGGTGATCTGGATGAACTGCGTGTTTTCGATCATCGCTTTGATGTTCGGCGCACCGCAGTAGCCCATGCTGGCCCGCAGGCCGCCGATGAGCTGGAAAATGACGTCGGACACATGTCCGCGGTAGGGGATCTGGCCTTCGATGCCTTCCGGCACGAGCTTCTTCGCCCCTTCCTGGAAATAGCGGTCCTTGCTGCCCGCCTGCATGGCGCCGAGGGACCCCATGCCGCGGTAGGACTTGTAGTTCTTGCCCTGATAGATGATGGTCTCGCCGGGGCTCTCCTCCGTGCCGGCCAGGAGATTGCCCAGCATGACGCAGTTCGCGCCGGCGCCGATGGCCTTGGCGATGTCGCCGGAATACTGGATGCCGCCGTCGGCGATGATCGGCACGCCATATTTCTGCGCCGCTTTCGCGCAGTCATAGACCGCGGTGATCTGCGGTACGCCGATGCCTGCGATGACACGGGTGGTGCAGATGGAGCCCGGGCCGATGCCGACTTTGACGGCAGAAGCGCCCGCTTCGATGAGGGCTTCCGTCGCAGCGCCGGTGGCAACGTTGCCGGCGATGAGCTGAAGGCTCGGGAAGGTCTCGCGGAGCATGCGGATGGTCTTCAGCACGCCTTCACTGTGGCCATGGGCGGTGTCGATGACGAAGACATCCACTTTCGCAGCCAGCAGGGCTTCCACGCGGTCGCACACGTCAGCGGTGACGCCGATAGCCGCCGCTGCCAGGAGCCGTCCGTCGCCATCCTTGGCAGAATTCGGATATTTTCTCATCTTCTCGATATCTTTGATCGTGATGAGGCCTTTCAAATTGCCCGCTGCGTCCACCAGCGGCAGTTTCTCGATGCGGTGTGCCTGCAGGATCTTCTTCGCGTCTTCCAGCGAGGTATTTTCCGGCGCCGTGATGAGCCCTTCGCTGGTCATCACTTCGCTGATCGGCTTGGCCAGGTCGGTCTCGAAGCGCATGTCGCGGTTCGTGATGATGCCCACGAGCTTGCCTTCCTCCGTGACCGGTACGCCGGAGATATGGTACTTGTTCATCAGATCGTCCGCATCGGAGAGCGTATTGTCCGGACTGAGGAAGATTGGATCGACGATGACGCCGTGCTCGGAGCGCTTCACTTTGTCCACTTCTTTGCACTGCTCATCGATGCTCATGTTCTTGTGGATGACGCCGATGCCGCCTTCGCGAGCCATCGCGATGGCCATGGCGGACTCGGTGACCGTATCCATGCCGGCGCTCATGATCGGGATATTCAGCTTGATGTCTTTCGTGAGATACGTCGACACATCGACTTCCCGCGGCAGCACGTTCGAATGGGCCGGAATCAGCAGGACGTCGTCAAAGGTCAACCCCTGTTTGCCAAATTTGTCTTCTCTCATCTTGTACCTCCATCTCCTTTGAAATCACAGGACACCACATACATACTTATTTATTTTAATTGTAATGCAAAAAAAACTTCCCCGCAAGCAAGAGCTCTGCGAGAAATAGCGGCTCCGGAGCCATGGCCCTCTCCGCCTGCCGCCGTTGTAATTATCATATTATAGCATATGCTGACGATTATACAACTGCCAACGCCATGCGCTCTTCGGCATGCCCCGCGCGCTCCGGCCTCTCCCGCTGCCGCCGAGGAAAACAGTTTCAGGGCCAAGTGGGACGGCTGCCTCTTCTGTCTCCGCAGGAGCCCTTCGGAGCGGACGAGTCCTCTCCCCCTTTTCGCGGCCTCCGCCGTCTTTCCCGTGAAAGTCCGCGGGCGTGCCGCATCTCCCTTTTCATCCCTTCCTCACCGCGCAAAGCGGAAGAGGTCCGACACCTCCTCTCCCTGTTTTCATTTCCTCCGCGCCGCGCGCCCCATAAAGCCGCGGCGGGTCCCCCGCTCACCGTCCCTTCCTTTTCCTCCGCCGAATAAAATATGGCGCGCTCTTCCGGGGGCACGCAAAAAGAGCAGCCCTTTTCAGACTGCTCTCCTTTTATATTTCCATTCGTATTAATGATAGATGCGCTCGAAGAATTTGCCGCCGAAGCGCCGGGCGAGCTCGTCCCGGAAGTCCCATCCCGCGGCGACCGCCTTCCGCGCCGCGCGCCGCGCTTCTTCGAGCAGCGGCAGGTCCCGCAGGATATCCGCCGCGTGAAGATCCGGCAGACCGTGCTGCTGGTAGCCGAAAAATTCGCCCGACCCGCGGAGGAGGAGATCTTTCTCCGCCAGGAGGAAGCCGTCCTGGATCTGCGTCATGAGCTGCATGCGGAGCCGGGCCGTCTCGCCGGTGCTGTCCGTGTAGAGGATGCAGTACGCCTGGGCGCTGCCCCGGCCCACGCGGCCCCGGAGCTGGTGGAGCTGCGAGAGACCGAAGCGATCCGCGCCGTACACGAACATGATCGTCGCGTTCGGCACGTTCACCCCTACTTCAATGACGCTCGTCGCCACGAGGAGCTGCACCTGCCCGTCGCGAAAAGCGTCCATCGCCTCTTCTTTCTCCTTTTCCTTCATACGGCCATGCACCATGCCGCAGCGGTAGGAGGGAAACTCTTTCTCCGCAAGCTCGCGGTACACTTTCTCCGCCGCGGCGAGGTCCTGCTTCTCGCTCTCCGCCACGAGAGGGCACACCACGTACACCTGATGGCCCGCATCCATCTCCCGCGCCATGAAGCGGTACACCCGCACGAGCATATCCTGCCCCACGGCGTAGGTCTTCACGGGGTGGCGGCCCGGCGGCATGCCCCGGATGGACGACACGTCCAGATCGCCGTAGACGGAGAGGGCCATCGTCCGCGGGATGGGCGTGGCCGTCATGATGAGCGTATGCGGCGACTCGCCCTTCGTTTCGAGCGCTTCCCGCTGCCGCACGCCAAAGCGGTGCTGCTCATCGGTGATGACGAGGCCGAGCCGTCCGAAGACGACGCTCGCCTCGATGAGGGCGTGTGTCCCGATGAGGACGTCGATGTCTCCTGCGGCGAGCGCCTCCAGGATATCCCGCTTCTCCGACGCTTTCGTCTGCCCGGTGAGGAGCGCCGTGCGGATGGGAAGGCCCTCGAACCACTCTGAGAGCGTGGCGAAATGCTGCTGCGCCAGCACTTCCGTAGGCACCATGAGGGCGCTCTGGTAGCCGTTCTCCGTCATCTTCGCGATGGCCAGCGCCGCCACGGCGGTCTTTCCGCTGCCCACATCGCCCTGCACGAGCCGCTGCATCGGCACGAGCCCTTCCATGTCGTCTTCGATGTCTGCGAAAGCCTGCCGCTGCCCCGCGGTGAGCGTGAAGGGGAAACGCGCCCGCACCGCTGCCACGAGCCGACCCGAGGGAGCGCACTTGATGCCGCTCCTCCCCTGCCGCCGCTTCTCCCGAAGGAGGGCGATCCCCGCCTGCATGAAGAAGAGCTCTTCGAAAGCGAGACGCCGCCGAGCCGCCTTCTGCGCCGCCCACGACGGAGGAAAATGGATGGCCTCGACCGCTTCCCGCCGTCCCATGAGACGCGCCTCCCGCACCACCTGCGGCGGCAGGTCCTCGTCCAGCCCTTCCGCGTTTTCGAGAGCCTGGCGGATGAGCTCCTGCATGCGGGAGAGCTTCAGCCCTTCTGTCAGCGGATACACCGGCACGAGCTTCTGAAAGCCTCTGAGGCGCTCCGGCTCCACCGCCTCCGTGTCGGCGTTCTGCATCTGGATCTTCCGATAACTGTACTCCGCCCGCCCGTAGGCGAGGATGTGCTGGCCACGCGTAAATTCGTTCCGCTTCCAGGGCTGATTGAAATAGACGAGATTCACCGCGCCCGTGCCGTCGGCGACGACCACCGTGAGGATGGACATGCGCGGCCGGGGACGGGCCTCCTTCATGTCCACCACCGTGCCGTACACCGCCGCCTCTTCATCGAAGACGAGCTCATCCATGGGGGTGATCTTCGTCCAGTCCTGATAGCGCCGAGGGTAGAAGTCGAGGAGGTCCCCCACCGTTCCGATGCCGAGCCGCGCCAGTTTCTCCGCCATCTTCGGCCCGACGCCTTTGAGTTTCGTCACGCTGTCCGTGAGCTCCATGATCTTCGTCCCCTTTCCGTGCCGCGTCAGGAGGCCCCGAGAGCCCCTCCGCCCGCCGCGGCGTTTCTACTATTTTACCCCATAAAGCGCTTGCCTCGAAAAATATTTTATGATATATTATGAATGTTGCAATCACGGAAGTGCAAGGAGGTGTAGCACATGGCGAATTATTGCGAAGTATGCGGAAAGAAGACCGCCACCGGCATGAACGTATCCCACTCCCACCTGAAAACGAAGAGAACCTGGAAGCCGAACGTTCAGAGAGTCCGCGTGGTCGTCGACGGCGAGGTCAAGAGAATGAATGTCTGCACCCGCTGCCTTCGTTCCGGCAAAGTCACTCGTGCTTAAGACCGCATTCTAAGGGCCGGCCCGCGCCGGCTTTTTTGCTGCTCATTTTTCAGAAAAAAGGCAAAGGAAAAGCAGGGAACTGATCCCTGCTTTTTCTTTGCTCAGGCCTCGATGAGGTCTCTGAAATTTTTGATGATGACGATGGGCGTCTTCTGGCTCGCATTGCCAAAGGGATTGTCGATGAGGATCTTCGCGATGCGCTGCGGGTCGAGGCCCCGGCTCTTTCCCAGGACGGCGGCGCGCTTCAGATCGTTCACGTCGGCGATGACCGCGCCATACGCGCCGGTGGCCTTGACGATCTCTTCGCACACGTGGTCCGTGTCCGCCGGGCCATAGACGATGCACTTGTCAAAGGGCGGCATAGTGCCCGTCACGTCGTCGCAGAGAGAGGCCTGCCGGCATTTCGCATAGAAGAGGCCGTTCTTTCCGGCGATCTTCGCGAAGGCCGCGGCGATGAACCAGAAGAGCATGCGCCAGCGCCCTTCTTCCTCCATGGCCGCCTGCATGCCGTAGATGCTCGCCATAGAGCCCTCCGCCGGGACGAAGCGGTTCATGAGCCGCGCCTGCCAGCACGGAGAGAGCTCCTCCGGCCGGACGTAGCGGTTCTGCGTGATAGCCACCACCGACTCGGCGGCGCACACGATGTCCCGGTCCGTGATGTCTTTTCCGGCGTACTCTTTGATGGCATCCACGATGTTGTCTTTATGCGTCAGGATGCGCGTGTGCACCGGCACCAGTTCAAGCTCTGCCATGTTCCCTTCCCCCCGCAGTGTAATCGTACAGCGCGTCCCGCAGCTCGTCCTGCGTGAGATAGATGCGCCCTTTTTCGTAGGCCCAGTCGCTCCGGCCCACCACCTGATAGATGACGTCCATGGCCATGTCCGGAAAATGTTCCAGATCCTGCAGGATGCTGCCGCCCTTCGCGGTGAGGAAGATCTTCACGCGAAGCTCCACGGTCCTCTTCGGCTCGACGATAAGCGCTTCCCAGTAGTCGTCCTCCCGGGGGCGGGCCGTGTCCATGAGGAGCGCCCGCACGCTCACTTTGTCGTACTGCTCCTCCGGCATGTACGGCCGGACGAAGGCGTCCATGATGGTGCCGTTCTGTTTGCCTTCATTTCTGATGGGCACGGTGCACGTGAGCACTGCATGGGTGAGATCCATGAAATCCACCGCATAGGGCGAGCGCTTCCCTTTCTGAAGGACGAAGGCGCAGTTGCCCTGCTTCCACGCGATGAACCAGTAGGCGAGAAATCCCAGGCACACCAGCAGGATGAGCCCAGCGATGATTTTTGTCAGTAAAAGAAACATAGAAGACTCCTTATAAGCTTGCCGGCAGGACCGGTCTCTTTTCTCCAAAGACTTCCGAAACAAGGCGGGACGCCTCTTCCGCCCCGGCGGTGAAATAGAATGCGTCCTCTTCGCGGCGGGCGGAGAGCGCGTCTTCCGCGGCAAGGCGCTTCATCGCCTCGTCCACAGTCGCCTCTGCCGGGTCGAGGAAATACGTCCCCGGCATGAGCGCTTCGAAGAGCTGCCGCTTCAGCGGATAATGGGTACAGCCGAGGACCGCCGCTTCCGCCCCTTCCGTGTGATACGCTTCGATGCACCGGCGGAGGATCGCCGCGACCGTTTCATCCGGCGCGCCCATCTCGATGGCATTGGCCAGCCCGTCGCAGGGGACCTCTCTGATCTCCGCTTCGGGGAGCGCCCGCGCCACGCCCCGGCGGTGCGAATGGGCCGCGATGGACGCGGGCGTAGCGAAGATGGCCACTTTCCGCGCCTTCGGCAGGGCGGAGAAATCGGCGCTCATCCCCACCACCGGCACGGGCCCTTCGTAGAACGACGGCGGCGTATTGAAAGTGATCGTATTGCACGCCACCACGATGGCTTTCACATGTTTTTCGAGTAGGAACTCCTTCATCTCTCCGGCGAACCGGGCGATCTCTTCGGCGGGGCGCTCCCCATAGGGATTCCGGGCGGAGTCCCCGATATAGACGATGGATTCGGCGGAATATTTTCTCCGCAGCACGGAGGCCACGGTGAGGCCCCCCACGCCGGAATCCATCACGCCCACAGGACGGTCATCCATGATAGTTTTCCTTATCCTCCGCAGACATGGCGAGGAGCTCTGCGATCTGCTCCTTCGGCACGCGGGCGATGCGCCCATTGTCCATGCGGGTGAAGGTCCCGGTAGTCTCCGCCTTCACGAGCACTTCGCCCGTCGCGTCCCGCACGATCTCATACCGAAAAACGAGCTTGGCTCGGTCAGCGTGGGTGAGCCACGTGCGGACCGTCACGTCGTCGTCGTAGCGGGCCGACTGGAGGTACTTGATGTGGAGCTCCACGATGGGAAAGACGATGCCCATGGCCATCCAGTCGTTCAGCGTGAGATGGGCCGTGCGCAGATATTCCACGCGCGCCTCTTCGAGCCAGTTCAGGTAGTTGCCGTGATACACCACGTTCATGCCGTCCGTCTCGTAGAAGCGCACTCTCCGCTTCAGTTCATACATAGGATTCACCTCCGTTACCCATTCATTGTACTACACCGCCTGGAAATGTCAAAAACGCCCGTTGCCCCGCCCGCGCGGGCACGCTATACTGGATAGGAAACACAAAAAGGAGGCTCTCATGGATTTCACCATCATCTGCCCGAACTGCGGCGCCAGGCTCCGCCTCTTCGACAGCCAGGTGAAGCAGCGAAAGGGCGCGGTGCGGTGCACCCGCTGCGGCTGCCGCATCCCCTACGACCTATCGCAGCCCCGGCCGCAGCGCACGGGCTTCTGGCCGGAGACCGAAGTGCCCTTCAAGCCGGGAGCGCAGAAAAAGTTCCTCTCTCTCGCCAAAGCGCGGCAGAAGAATCCCGACTTCCAGCTCCGGCCTCTTGCCGAGAGCGACGCCCGCCGCCTCCGGGAAGGGCCGGCCTCGCCGGATACGCCCCGCGTGCCGCCCGCCTTCGACCGCTCGCAGAACGCCTTCCAGAAGTTTGACAGGAAGACGGGACGCGTACTGGAGGGACCGTCGCCCCTTTCGCAGAGCGTCCCCGTCATGCCCGGCGGTGAAGCGGCAAAGCCCGCGAAAAAACAGGCGCCGCGCACGCTTCCCCGCCGGGAAGCCCGCCCTGCACGAAAAGGGCCCGCGCCGCAGCATGCAGTCTCCCGCGAAACCATCCGCGCCGTGCGCCCTGCGGCCCGCGCGCCCCTTCGCACCGTTGGTCCTCTCGCCCGTCTCCGCGCGTTCTTCCTGCGGCTCTTCGGAAAATAAACACACAAAAAACGCTCTCTCCCACATGGGAGAGGGCGTTTTTCACTGCCTTCTACGGACGCACGATGCGGCAGGAGCGGGGCTCATTCCTTCGGATCCACCGACGAGCCCCCCACAGGCTTTTCATCCTCCGCGGCGCTCTCGGCGGGCGCGCTCGCTTCACGCCTGGCATAGTCGGCGGCGCGGCGTTCTTCAGCCCGCTCTTTCGCCCGGGCTTTGAACTCTTCCGCTGCAGCGCGGAGATTTTCCTTCGCGTCTCCCGCCGCGGTCTTTGCCGCCTCTTTATATTCTTTTGCCTTCGTCTGCACCTTTTCGGCCTGTTCTTCCGCGCGGGCTTTCGCCTCTTCGGCCTGCTCCTCGGCCGCAGCGCGCATGTACGCCGCCTTCACCCGGGCCTGGGCCATGCGGATGCGCGCTTCTGCCTTTGCCTGCTCCGCTTTCACGCGGGCTTCAGCAGCGCGAATGTCCGCCTCCCGGCGAAGCCGACGGCTTGTTTCCTTCACCGCTTCCATCTGCTCTTTCGCCTGCGCAGAGAGAGTCTTCGACCGGGCCTTCGCTTCTTCGGCGAGCTCTTTCGAGCGGGCCTTTGCCTGCTCTGCCCACTCGCCGGCCCGTTCTCTCGCCTGCGCGGGGAGGTCTTTCGCCGCGTCCCGCGCTGTTTCCTTCGCCACTTCCGAGACGCCGATAGCCATATATTTCGCCTCTTCGATCTGCTCGTCCGTGACGCCGGCCTTCTTCAGCGCCTCGATGAACCGGGCCGACGCGAGATCCGCCGCTTCGGTGAGCTTATCGGTGAGCTTCCCGAAGGCTTCGTGCGCCTGGTCGGGGTAGAGCTTCTTCTTTTCTTCGCCGGTGAAATCCACCGTCTCGTCGCCGAGGGGCTGATCTTTCTTGGGATTATCTTTCAGTTCGTCCACGTGTGCTTCTCCCGTTTCTTTTTCCTTTTCAAACACTTCGCGATAGGGCCGCACGTCGTCGGGCATGCCGTCTTTGATCCACTTCTGCGCGGCCTTGCCGATGCCATAGGTCACGCCCACGGCGATGGGCACCTGCATGACCGCGATGGGGATGAGCGTCGCCGCCAAGCTCCCCACGGCCGTCCCGCCGAGAGACCCCAGGAAAGAGAGCGCCACCTTGTGGGAGAGCTTTGCCCCATAGGTCTCGCCGAGGCGGGCGATCATGTACACTTCGTTCGCCATGAGCGCCGCCGTCCCCAGCACCGGTGCGACCACGATGAGTCCTGCCCGGGCCGCCGCCCAGCCGATGAGGCTCTCCGCCTGTTCGTCCCGCTCGTCGCGGATGTCCACTTCCATCTCCGCATCGGGCATGTCGTAGGGCTCGTCCATGGCGGCGCGGCTCTCCGCCGCTTCTTCTTCAAAGGCTTCCGCCGGGGTCTTCTCTTCCGGCACCGCTTCCGCTTCAGGTGCTTCCGTCTCCGCGGCGGCCGCTGCCGGGCGTTCCGCCACATCGGCCGCGGGCCGCTCTGCCACTGGCGCTGCCGGACGTTCTGCCACTGCCGCTGCGGGACGCTCCGCCACCGCTGCCGCAGGCCGTTCCGCTACTTCCGCCGCGGGCCGCTCCATCGGCGCGTTCTCTATCTTCTTTTCTTCGCTCATGTCTATCCCTCCAGACTTGCGATGCATTTTCCTTGATGTCCGGGGCTTTCGCCCTTCTGTCTGTATTATACCGGAAATCGAAAAAATAGACAGCCTCACCAGTCCGTAAGGCCGCCGTCCACAGGGAGGACGCTTCCCGTCATGAAGGAGGCTCTCTCCGAGAGGAGGAACGCAATGACTTCGCCCACTTCTTCCGGCCGCCCGATGCGCCCCAGCGGGTACTGGGCGTCCATCTCCTCCCGGCTCCCGCCGTAGCGGTCAAGCTGCGCGGCAAGGAGCGGCGTCTCGATATCGCCGGGGCAGACGCAGTTCACGCGCACGCCGTACACAGCCATCTCGAGGGCGAGCGAACGGGACAGCGCCGCCGCCGCTCCTTTCGACGCGCCGTAGAGCGCGGTCTGCACGTTTCCCTGCAGCGCCGCATCGCTCCCTACGGTGACGATGCTCCCGCCGCCCGATTTCATATGGGGGATGCACGCCCGGAGAAAATAGAGCATGCCGCACACGTTCGTCCGGAGACACGCTTCGATCTCTTCGTCTGTCGTATTTTCCAGGAGCCCTTCCGTGTAGAGGCCCGCCGCCGCCACGGCCCCTCGGAGGGGACCGCGCTCCGCCGCCTCTCCCACCGCCTGCGCCACGGACCGGCTGTCCCCCACGTCGCACGCAAAGAACCGGCTCTCCGGGACTGCCTGCTCCGCCGCGAGGCCCTTTTCTCTATCGCGCCCGAGGAGCGCCGTGCGCCAGCCGTCCCGGGCAAGGCACCGCGCCGCCGCCAGGCCGATGCCCGACGTGCCTCCGGAGATCACTGCCAAAGGTCTTTCCATGGGCCCTCCTTTCAGTGCGTCAGAGATGACACGTACACGAAGCGGATGCCCGCCCGCTGAAGTTCCGGCGCGATCTGCCGGAAGGCCTCCGCCGTGTGAGGCCGGCAGTGGCCAATGATGACCGCGCTTCCATTCGCCGCCGCCATGCGCGCGCCTCGGCGGATCATCGCCTTGATCTCCTCCACGTCGGTGGAGTTGTCCACGAAGAGCTCGTTCCGCACATAGGGGACGCCGTAGGCCGCCGCCGCCGCGTCCGCCGCCGTGGTGCTGTTCGTGGCGCTGTCCACGAAGAACATCCCCCGCGCGGCGAGCGCTTTCATCACGTTGTTCATGGTGGTGCGGTGGATCGTCGCCTTCGATCCCTGATGGTTGTTCATCCCCACTGCTTGCGGGATCTGGGCGAAGGAATCCGCGAGGACTTTCGCCTGCTCGTCGGCGGTCATCGCCGTGGAGAGGTACACCGGCTCCGCCGCCGCGCCCGATACGGACTCCATAGGCTGGTGGATGATGACCGGCAGGCCCGCTGCAGCCCACTCTGCCGCTGCCTCGCCGGTGTGGGGCTGGTTCGGCATCACCGCAAGCGTCAGAGGGATGCCCATCTTTTCATAGACCCGCTGCGAAGCGAGGTCCCGCCCGCCGTCGTCGATGACCACCGCGAGACGGCCGGAGAGCGGCTCCTCTGGCGCCGACGCTTCTTCGGCGCGCTCTTCCTTCGCAGGGGCTGCCGGTTCTTTCCGGCGTGTCTCTTCTTCCGCCCATTCGGACCGTTCCGTCTTCGAAGGCGCGGCGCGGCGCTCCGTCTTTTCTTCCGGCGCGGGCGAGACCGCTTCTTCCGCCGTCTCCCGCACCGTATCGATCACTTCTTCCAGCGCGCCGCGGGGTTCTGCCGGGGCCGGTCCCCGCCGCTCGGAAGGGTCGCTCGAAGTGAAGTACACCGCAAGCGCCGCTGCGGCAATAAAAAAGAGCAGAGAAAAGAGGAAGCGCCCTCCGCCGCCTTTCTTCTTCCGCGTGCGACGCTGCGGCCTCCGCCCTGTAGTCTTCCGTCTTCTCTCTGCCATGTCTGCTCCTTCTGCCGCACGGCGCGGCATATATTTCTCCTATTATAGCAAAGTTTTCTCCCCGCGGAAGAGCGCCCCGCCGCTGTGCTATAATGAGACCAAAAGAAGATTTCAAAAAGATTTAACAAAGCAGGTGATTCTCATGTCCATGAAACTTGTGGTCATCAATAAGCTCTCCGCCGAGCGCGTCGCCGCGCTGCAGAGCGCCGTCCCCGGTTCTGTCGTCGAAGCGTATCCATCCGTGAAGGAAGCGTTGCCTCATCTGGCAGACGCCGACGCCGTCGCCATGTGGGGATTCCAGGACGCCGAGCCCGTCCTTGCCGCCGCGCCCCGCGTGCGGTGGGTGCACTCCCTCTCTGACGGTGTGGAGAAGCTCCTCACCCCGTCCATGATGGCGCGGGATATCGTCCTCACGAACTCCCACGGCGTGCATGACAAATCCGTGTCGGAGCACACCATGGCCCTCCTCCTCGGATGGTTCCACCGCCTCCCCGAAGCGGTGCGCAATCAGGACGCCCACGCGTGGAAGCGCCCGAAGGGAGACATCCTCCAGCACAAGCGCCTTCTCCTCGCCGGCTTCGGCGGCATCGGCCGCGCCGTCGCAGAGAAAGCGAAAGTCTTCGGCATGACCGTCATCGCCGTGAAGCGGAGCCGCACGGACGAGCTCTTCGCCGACGAAGTGTACAGCACCGAAGATATCATGACGGCCCTCCCCTCGGCGGACGTGGTGATCGCCGCGCTCCCCGCCACGGCGGAGACGGAAAACTTCTTCGACGCGGAGAAATTCGCCGCCATGAAAGGAGGGGCGCTCTTCATCAATATCGCCCGCGCGTCCGTGGTGGATGAGGACGCCCTCATCGCCGCCCTCCGGAGCGGACACATCGCCGGCGCGGCGCTGGACGTATTCAGCAAAGAGCCTCTTCCCGCAGATCATCCCTTCTGGGACATGAAGAACGTCATCATGACACCGCACATCGCCTCCATGACGCCCGACTTCTGGGACCGCCTCCTCCATCTCCTCAAAGAGAACTTCACCGCATGGAGCCTCGGCGCGCCCATGATGAACGTCATCGACAAGAAAAAAGGCTACTGAGGAAAAGAGCAGGGCTGCCCCTGCTTTTCCCGCGCAGCAGCACGAAAAAAGGTCCCCTTCCATACAGGAAGAGGACCTTTTTTATAGATCAGGCTTTGTACGCTTTGATCGCGTCGCCCAGACGCTTGATGCCTTCTTCGATGACGGCTTCGTCATTGTAGGAGAAGTTCAGGCGGAAATAATTCTTCTTCTTCGAAGCCGGGAAGAAGCTGTCGCCGGGGACATAGGCCACGTTGTTGGCGATGCAGGACTTGAAGAGCTCCCGCGCATCGATTGCTTCCGGCAGCTCCACCCACAGGAAGAGGCCGCCGTGCGGATAGGTGCACTTCACGTTTTCCGGGAAGTACTTCTTGATCGCTTCACACATCGCGTCGCGGCGCTTCGCATAGAGCGCGCAGTTTTCTTTGATGTGTCCTTCGAAGTCGTAGTTTTCCATGTACATCGCGCATTCCCGCTGGGTGACGCACGGCGTGGACAGGTCCGTAGAGCCCTTCACGAGGTCGAGCTTCGCCATGATCTCGTCATTCGCCACAATCCATGCAAGGCGCATGCCCGGAGCGAGCGTCTTGGAGAACGTGCCGGAATACATCACGAGATGCTTCGGGTCCATGGACACCAGCGGCGGGATCTCCTCGCCTTCGAAGCGAAGATCGCCGTACGGATTATCTTCAAATACGGGGATCTCATACTTCGTCACGAGGTCCATCAGCGCTTTGCGCCGCTCCAGAGACCAGCAAATGCCGGTCGGGTTCTGGTAGTTCGGGATGACGTAGATGAACTTCACGCGTTCCGTCGTCTCGAGGATCTTTTCCAGTTCTTCCGGAATCATGCCCTCGCTGTCTGTCGGGACTTCCACAAATTTCGGCTGGTTCAGCTCGAATGCGCCGATCGCACCCAGATAGGACGGGCTTTCGATGAGGACCACGTCATCCTTGTCGAGGAATACCCGACCCACCATATCGAGGCCCTGCTGAGAACCGGTGGTGATCATAATGTGCTGCGGGTCCACCTTGTCCATGCCCATCGGGCCGTACATGCGGTTCATGCGGTCCGCGATGGCCTGGCGGAGTCCCAGGAACCCCATGGACGGGCCGTACTGCATGGCGCCTGCGCCGTCTTCCTCACGAACCTTGATGGCGCATTCCGTCAGTTCCTTCAGCGGGAATGTGGCCGGTGCGGGAAGGCCGCCTGCAAAAGAAATGACCTCCGGTCTTGCCGTGAGCGCGAGCAGCGGACCAAGATCAGAGCCTTTGATTGCTTCCAGGGTGCTGGAAAAACGAATTGCCATAAGACATCTCTCCTTTATTCCAAGTTTTGGAAACCTTGGAACACCTTCCGTTCTGCCGATGGCAGCGGGCGTGCCCGCAGTCATTCCTGAAACAGATATGCGCCGGGATTTCCTTAATGACATTATTGTAAGACGCGCCCCCGCGCCGTGTCAATTCTCCGCCAGCCCATCAAAAAAATTTTTTCATAAAGTCCGCAGCGGCCCCCGCCGAAAAAATGCGCCGCGAAAGGGTCCGCCTCCGGCGCGGACACAGGCAAAGTCCTCATCGCTCCTTTCCGCCCTCTGCGAGGCGCAGGACGTCTTTGCTCCGTACGGGGACTTTACCTGCCAAAGGCTCGAAGGCAGCAAGGACCCCGCTGCCCCACTGCGCCTCCTAGAGACGCGCCCCCTTGCCGCCTCGTGCAGAGACTTCACCGGCAAAAGGATCGGAGGCGGCGCATGACCCAGTGCGGCTCTCCCTTTCCGCGCACGCAAAAAGACAGGCTCATCACCTGTCTTTTCATTTTATCTTTCAGTTTTCTCCGCGAGGAACGCCTCCAGCGCAGCGAGCGCCCGCTCGGCGATCTTCTGATTTTTTTCCTTCTTTGGCACGCGATGCGCCAGCGGCGGCATGAGCCCGAAGTTGACGTTCATGGGCTGGAAATTTTTGCCCTCATAGTGCGAGATGTAGTGCGTGAGAGACCCGAGAGCCGTCTCTCTCGGAAAAGGCACGGGCTCCTCGCCCCTCGC
This sequence comes from uncultured Veillonellaceae bacterium, assembly GCA_949286115.1. Lineage (GTDB taxonomy): Bacteria > Bacillota > Negativicutes > Veillonellales > Dialisteraceae > UBA1822. The sequence goes on from CASEBK010000047.1 coordinate 127,720, forward strand.
CCGCGCGACGGCGCCCCAGGCTGCGGCAATGCCGGAGGCGGCGGATTCCACATAGCCCTCGACGCCGGTCATCTGCCCCGCGAAGAAGAGCCCCGGCCGGGTGCGCGACTCCATGGCCGCGGTCAGAAGGTCCGGCGAGTCGATGTAGGTATTGCGGTGCATCACGCCGTAGCGGATGAACTCTGCCTTCCCAAGACCGGGGATCATGCCGAAGACGCGGCGCTGCTCCCCCCATTTGAGATGGGTCTGAAAGCCGACGATGTTGTAAAGAGTGCCTTCTTCGTTGTCCTGACGGAGCTGCACTACCGCGTAGGGGTCGCGGCCGGTGCGCGGGTCCGGCAGGCCCACGGGCTTCATGGGGCCGAAGCGCATCGTGTCTTCGCCCCGCTGGGCCATCACTTCGATGGGCATGCAGCCTTCGAAGACCTTTTTGTTTTCAAAGCCGTGCACTTCCGCGGTCTCCGCCCCGGCGAGCGACTGCTGAAAATTTTTATATTCCTCTTCTGACATGGGGCAGTTCAGGTACGCCGCCTCTCCCTTGCCGTAGCGGGAGGCGCGGTACACCACAGACATGTCGAGGGACTCTTTCGTCACGATGGGCGCGGCGGCGTCGTAGAAATGGAGCCCCTCGCCGCCGCAGAAGCGCTCGATATCCGCGGCGAGCGCTCCATCGGTCAAAGGTCCCGTAGCGATGATGACGATGCCCTCCTCGGGGATGCGGTCCACCCGCTCTTCCGCGACTTCGATGAGAGGATGGCCCTTCACCACGTCCGTCACGGCGGCGGCATAGCCCATGCGGTCCACGGCGAGCGCGCCGCCTGCAGGCACACTGTGGCTGTCCGCGGCGGCCATGATGACCGAGCCCAGACGACGCATCTCTTCCTTCAGAAGGCCCACCGCGTTCGTCAGTGCGGCGGCACGGAGGGAATTGCTGCACACGAGCTCGGCAAAGTACGCCGTGTGGTGCGCGGGGGTGGTATCCGCCGGGCGCATCTCGATGAGGCGCACGGGGATTCCCTTCTGCGCGAGCTGCCAGGCCGCTTCGCTTCCCGCCAGGCCCGCTCCGATGACGGTCACTTGTTCCATAAGGTCTCCTTTATTCCTTCGTTTCCTCCGCCGTCTCCGCTTTCTTCGCACGGGTGCGGCGCTTCGGCTGGGTGGGGCAGTCCGGATTGGAGCAGACGATGTGCTCTGTCTTGTCCCGCCCCACTTTCTTCACCATGATGTGTCCGCAGGTGGGGCAGAACTGATCCACCGGCTCGTTCCACAGAGCCATGTCGCACTTCGGGTACTCGCTGCATCCGTAGAAATACCGGCCCCGGCGGGAGCGGCGGCGGATGAGGTGCCCTTTGTGGCACTTCGGGCACTCGATGCCCGTGTCCACCACGATGGACTTCGTGGCTTTACACGCGGGGCACGCGAGGTACCTGCCGAAAGGCCCCGTGCGGTACACCATCTTCGCGCCGCACTTGTCGCACACCACGTCTGACTCTTCGTCGGGCTCCCGCTCCTGACGGTAGGGCTTGATGTTGCTGCACTTCGGATAGTTCGGGCAGGCGAGGTATTTCCCGTAGCGGCCCATCTTCACGATCATATGAGCGCCGCATTTCTCGCAGATGACGTCGGACACTTCCTGATTCTTCTCCCGGTCCTCGGAGGCTTTCGCATCGGCCTCCTTGAGCTCGGAAGAGAAGACTTTGTAAAATTCGTCCATCACGTGAGCGTAGCTCGCTTTCCCCGCGGCGATCTTATCCAGCTCGTCTTCCATCTCGGCGGTGAAGTCCACGTTGATGATGCCGCCGAAATATTTCTTGAGCAGGTCCACGATGGTGAATCCCAGATCGGTGGGGACGAACTGCTTGTTTTCCTTCTCCACGTATTTCCTCCGCTGGATGGTGTCCAGAATGGGGGCGTACGTGGAGGGGCGGCCGATGCCCTTCTCTTCGAGGGTCTTGATGAGGCTCGCCTCGGTGTAGCGCGGCGGCGGCGCGGTGAAATGCTGCTCGCCGTCGATGGAGACGTTCTTCACCGTATCGCCCTTGTGGAGCGCCGGCAGGGTGTTCTCCTTTTCGTTCTCCTTCGCCTTTTCCTTTGCGGACTGGAGCACGGTGAAGCCGTCGAAGAGAACATGCATGCCCGTGGCGCGGAGGGTATAGTCGCCGCACTGGAGGACGGCGGCGGTGTTCTCCGTCACCTGCGGGGCCATCTGACTGGCCATGTAGCGATTCCAGATGAGGGTGTAGAGCTTCATCTGATCCCGAGAGAGGGATCCTTCCAGCGCTTCCGGCGGAAATTTGAGGGACGTGGGGCGGATGGCTTCGTGCGCGTCCTGGGCTTCTTTCGACTTCGCGTACACGTTCGGCTTCGCCGGGACGTATTCAGGGCCGTAGACTTCGCCGATGTAGGCGAGCGTCGGCTTTGCCATCTCCTCGGAGATGCGCACGGAGTCGGTACGCATGTACGTGATGAGCCCTACGTGGCCGTGTCCGGCGATCTCTACGCCTTCGTAGAGCGTCTGGGCGATCATCATCGTCTTCTTCGAGCCGAAGGAGAGCTTGTTCACCGCTTCCTGCTGCATGGTGGACGTGGTGAACGGCGGCTTCGGCCGGCGCTGCTTCTTCTGCTTCGTCACGGCGGTGATGAGCGCGTCTTCCTTGCGGAGCGCGTCCAGGACCGCGTTCGTCTCTTCTTCCGTGTGGAGCTTCGCCTCTTCACCGCGGATGTGAGTGAGGCGCGCTTTGAAGGTCTCCTTGCCCTCGGTCCTGTACTTGCCCTCGACGGTCCAGTATTCTTCGGGCTTAAAGGCTTTGATCTCCTCCTCGCGCTCGCAGATGAGGCGCACCGCCACCGACTGCACGCGCCCGGCGGAGAGGCCCCGGTAGACCTGCTTCCACAGCCACGGGGAGAGCTTGTACCCCACGAGGCGGTCCAGCACGCGCCGCGCCTGCTGGGCGTCCACGCGGTTCTCGTCGATGGGGCCGGGGTGCTCCACCGCCTCCCGGATGGCCGGCGGGGTGATCTCGTGAAACGCGATGCGCACGTTGTCTTCGGGATCGACGTCAAGGAGCTTCGAGAGGTGCCAGGAAATGGCTTCGCCTTCGCGGTCGGGGTCCGTTGCGAGGAGCACGTCCCGCGCCTGGTTCGCTTCTTTCTGCAGGTCCCGGATGACCGCCTCGCGGCCGTCCGCATTGACGTACTGCGGCAAGAAGCCGTGGTCGATATCGACGCCCAGGGTGCGCTTCGGCAGGTCTCTCAGATGGCCCATGGAGGCCATCACTTTGTAGTCCGGGCCGAGGATGCGCTCGATGGTGCGCGCCTTCGCCGGGGATTCCACCACCACGAGACGCTTGCCCTTCGGATTTGGCGTGCGGTGAAACGCGGGCTCTGCCGGCGGCGGGGCCGCTTTGCGCCGGCGGTCGCCGATGGTGATCGTTCTCTTGATCGACATAGGTTCTCCTTATATCATCATTCGCTCCCGCCTCTGGCTGCGTAGAGCCCGGGCCCCTCTTCGGTGAGGCACCCTTTCATAGTGAGCGAGAGCAGGATCATGGTGAGCTTTGCCATGGAGAGGCCGCTCTGCTCGAGCAGGGTCTCTGCCGAGACGGTCTCCCCCATACAGCAGAAACGATACACCATTTCTTCTTCCAGTGTCAACTGCCGGGGCGGACTTTTCGCCTTCGCCGTCTCCGCCTTCTGCCCCCAGCCGTACTCGGAGAGGATGTCCTCCGCGCCGGTGCAGCACACCGCGCCGCTCCGGATGAGATGGTTCGTACCGCGGCTCATGGCGGACCAGATGCTCCCCGGCACAGCGAAGACGTCCCGTCCTTCTTCGAGGGCAAAGTCTGCCGTGATGAGCGAGCCGCTCCGCTCGGCGGCCTCCGTCACCACCACAGCGCGGCTCATGCCGGCGATGATGCGGTTCCGCGCAGGAAACTGGCGGCCCAGCGGGCGCGTTCCCAGCGGATACTCCGAGAGGATCGTCCCGCCGGCCTCGCAGACTTTCTGAAAGAGATTGCGGTTCTCCGGCGGGTAGGTCACGTCGAGACCGCAGGCGAGCACCACCGCTGTAGGCGCGCCGCCGGCGAGCGCCCCTTCGTGAGAGACGGTGTCCACGCCCCGCGCTCCGCCGGAGACGATGACGACGCCTTCCTTCGCGAGGCCCTCGGCGATGTGTCTGGCGGCGTTCACGCCGTACGCCGTGGCCTTCCGCGCACCCACGATGGCCACAGCCCGCGTCCACACGGGAGCGCTCCCTTTATAGAAGAGCACCGCCGGCGGATTCGCCGTCTCTTTGAGGAGCGGCGGGTAGTCTTCGTCCCGCCAGGTGGTCACGCGGATGTCCCGCGCTGCAAGCGCCCGGGCCACGCGGTCCGGGTCCGTCTCTTTCCGAAAGGAGACGAGCTCGCTCAAAAGATCGTCCGAGAGGATGCCCGCCTTTCGGATGTCCTCTGCGGACGCTTTCCACACCGCTTCCGCCGTTCCAAACGTTTCCATGAGCGCCCGTATCCGCCGCGCCCCCAGGCCGGGCATACCGGGCAGCGCCGCCGCATATCGATCCATACCGCATCCCTCCTTTTCTTTTCCTTTATTATAACGCACCGCCGCCGAAGGCCGGGCACGCAAAAAACGCCGCGCTGGGCGGCGTCTTTCGTCAGACATTCATTCTCCGTGCAGCGCTTTTTTAAGGACGCGCACGTATTCGTCCTCCACGAGCCGGCTGTACGCCGTGCCGCGGGCCACGGCCTCGAAGGCGTGGAATGTCCGCGGGTAGACGTGGAGCTCCACAGGCACGCCAGCCTGAGCAAGGCGCTGCATGTAGTCGATGACTTCATCACGGAAGGGCTCCAGCGTGCCGATCATGGAGTACGCCGGCGGCAGACCGGAGAGGTCCTCCGCACGGGCGGGAGCCATGTACGGCGTCACCGCGTCCGTTCCAGCGATGTCCCCGATGTAGGCCTGCCAGCCGTAGCGGTTCGCGTCGGGATTCCACACGCGGGGATCGGTCGCCTCCCGGCTGGAAGGCGTCTCCATGCGGTCGTCCAGCATGGGATAGAGCGGCATCTGGAAGGCGGGCATGAATTCGCCCCGTTCTCTGGCCAGAAGCGTCACCGCCGCGCAGAGATTGCCCCCGGCGGACGCGCCGGCCACGGCGATGCGGCCCGCATCCACGCCGAGCTCCTCTGCATGGCGGAAGAACCACGCAAGGCCCGCATAGCAGTCCCGAAGCGGCGCCGGATAGGGATGCTCCGGCGCGAGGCGGTAATCTACGGAGACCACCACGGCCCCCACGTCTTTCGCAAAGCGGATGCTCTGCGCTTCATTCTGCTCCGGCACGCCGAAGAGGAATCCGCCCCCGTGGATCCAGTAAATGCCGGGAAGCGTCCCCTCCGCATGGACCGGCTCATAGATGCGGAGCCGCAGCTTGCCCGTGCCGTCCCCGTTCGGCACATACACATCGCGCACGGAGACCGCCTCGTCCTTCGGCAGATTCGGCGATCCCACGAGCGAAGCCGAGCGCTCTCTCAGGAGATCCGGCCCCGTCCGGTCAAGGTCCATGGCATAGCTCGCCTCGAATGCGGGCACCAGCTCCGGATCGAGCTTCGACGCGTAATCACCGGCCGCCCATCCTGCGAACGGCGCGCTGAGCAGCACCCCGGCCAGCAGGGCGCAAATGGATCGTTTCAGTCGTTTCATCTGGGTTCCTCCTTCCGCCCCGCAGGGCGTCTCACGGGCCGTGATCCGTTTCCGTTTTCTTCATTATACGAAACAGGCCCGCCGCGCTTCCAATGCCTGCTTTTCATCGCGCTGTATGCAGCCGGGGCATTTCCCCACGAAAAACGCCGCAGGCAGCGGCGTCTCTCTCATTGTCATTCAGCGTGGAGCGCCCGGCGGAGGACCTCCACATATTCGTCCACCACCCGGCGGCTGTAGTCTGTCTCCGGCGCGAGCGTCTCGAACGCATGGTACGCCCTCGGGTAGAGATGGCACTCCACGGGGACGCCCGCCGCTGCCAGGCGCGCCGCGTAGGCAAGCACTTCGTCCCGGAAGGGGTCAAGGGTGCTCACGCAGAGATAGGCCGGCGGCAGGCCGGAGAGGTCCTCGGCGCGGGCGGGCGCCATGTAGGGCGGCACCGCGTCCGTCCCGTCCGTTCCGCGGCTGTACACATCCCACACGTAGCGATTCGACTGCGGGCTCCACACGCGCAGGTCCGTCTCCTCCCGGCTGGAGGGCGTCTCCATGCGGTCGTCCAGCATGGGATAGAGCGGCATCTGGAAGGCGGGCGCAAATTCGCCCCGGTCTCTGGCAAGGAGCGCCAGCGCGGCGCAGAGATTGCCCCCGGCGCTGCCCCCTGCGATGGCGATGCGGCGCGCGTCCACGCCGAGCGCCTCCGCCTCCCGGAAGAGCCACGCCAGAGCCGCATAGCAGTCCCGAAGCGCCGCCGGGTAGGGATGCTCCGGCCCGAGGCGGTAGTCCACGGAGGCCACCACGGCCCCCACTTCCTTCACGAAGCGGATGCTCTGCGCCTCGTCCTGCTCAGGCGTCCCGAAAAGGAATCCCCCGCCGTGCATCCACAGGATGGCGGGCAGCGGCCCCTCCCCGCCGCGCGGGGCATACACGCGGACCCGCAGGAGATTCGTGCCGTCTCCATTCGGGATGTACACATTGCGCACGACGACCGCCTCATCCCGCGGCACTCGCGCAGAACCGATGAGCCGGCGCGTGCTCACCCTCGCATACTCCGAGCCGGTCTCGGCAAATTTCATCGGCCGGAGCCGCTGGTACGCCGGCACGAGCTCCGGCGCGACCCTGGCGGCGAAGTCCGCCTCACTGCCCAGCGCCCCGCCGCCGAAGCAGCACGCCAGAAGCGCCGCCGCGCACGCCGCCCGTTTCCACAG
>CASEBK010000048.1 GCA_949286115.1 uncultured Veillonellaceae bacterium
TGAAGAGCAGCACGTCCTGGTGCTGTACGTCACGGAAGTATTCCGCCATGGTGAGGCCGGTGAGGCCTACGCGCATACGAGCTCCCGGAGGTTCGTTCATCTGCCCGTAGATCAGGGCTACTTTGTTGATAACGCCGGACTCTTTCATTTCGCCCCAGAGGTCGTTGCCCTCACGGGTGCGTTCGCCTACGCCGCAGAATACGGAGCAGCCGGAGTGAGCCGTCGCTACGTTGTGGATGAGTTCCTGGATCAGGACCGTCTTGCCGACGCCTGCGCCGCCGAAGAGGCCGATCTTGCCGCCTTTGGCGTACGGAGCGATCAGGTCGACGACCTTGATGCCGGTCTCGAAGATCTCAGTGGCCGGGGACTGATCCTTGAAGGCCGGAGCCTGACGATGGATCGGCCAGTAGTCCGAAGCATCGACTTTCTTGGGATCGTTGTCCACGGTGTTGCCCAGGACGTTGAAGATGCGTCCGAGGCAGCCGTCGCCTACCGGCACCGCGATGGCGCGGCCCGTGTCGACAGCTTTCATCCCTCTTACCATGCCGTCCGTGGAGCTCATGGCTACCGCGCGGACAACGCCGTCGCCGAGATGCTGCATGGTCTCGCACACAACATCGACCGGCACGCTTCCATTGTCGTCTTTGACGTGGATGGCGTTGTAAATGGCAGGCAAGTTGGAATCATCATCAAAGGCGATATCGACGACAGCGCCGATTACCTGTATAACTTTTCCTACCTGTTCCTTGCTCATGAAGAAGCATTCCTCCTTAACCTTCGTACAGATCATTCAAGGGCGTTCGCGCCGCCGACGATCTCGGAAATCTCGTTCGTGACCTGAGCCTGACGGGCTTTGTTGTAGCTGAGGTTGAGGTCGGCGATACGTTCCGTCGCATTGTCGGTCGCAGCGGACATGGCGGCCATACGGCTTCCGAGCTCGGACGCCGCAGACTGGAGCATCGCGCTGTAGATCTGCACCTGTACATATTCGGGAAGCAGATTGTCGAGGACTGCCGCCGCGTCGGGCATGAAGATGTACGGGACTTCGCCCTTCGTCACCTTAAGGCCGTCTGCGGTGGTCGTTTCTTCCGCTGCTTCTTCCGCTTCCGGCGCTTCGATGGGAAGCAGGCGGGTCACGGTGACCTGCTGGCGGAGAGCGGTATAAAATTTCGTGTAGATGATTTTGACTTCGTCGATTTCTCCTTTGTCAAAGAGGCTGATCACCTCTTTGGCAAGAGCGATGGAGTCATCGGCGGAAGGCTTGTCGGAAAATCCGAAGTGGTAAGAATCCATGCGGTAGCCGCGGAACTTGAGGTAGTTCCGGGCCTGCTTCCCGCAGACGTAGAGTCTGTAGGATTCAGGATCCTTTCCAGCGATCTCCGCCAGCGTCTGCTTCATGACATTGGAGTTGTACGCGCCGGCCAGGCCTTTGTCGCCGCAGATGACGAGGTAGCCTGTGACTTTCGTCTCGCGCTCCGCCAGGAGCGGATTGGAGTAGCCCGGCGCTGCCGAAGAGGCACGGCGCAGGAGCTCTTCGACCTTGTCTGCATAAGGACGGGCGCCGTGCGCTTTTTCTTCCGCTTTGCGGAGACGCGCGGCGGCGACCATCTTCATCGCTTTGGTGATCTGCTGGATATTCGTAACAGATTTGATGCGCCCTTTAATATCGCGAGTACTCTCCATTCAGATCACCCCGCTGCCGTTTCAGTATTCTTTGCCGCCTTGTAACGAGTCTTGAATTCATCGATGGCCGCACGCAGCGCTGCTTCGTTTTCATCGGTGAGCTTCTTCGTTTCACGGATGGAAGCGCCGATCTCCGGATGGCTGCTGTGGAGGAATGCGATCAGCTGATGTTCGAAATCGACGACTTCTTCGACTTCGAGATCATCCAGGAAGCCCTTGACGGACGTGTAGATGGCCATGACCTGGTCTTCGACCGGGTACGGGCTGTACTGCGGCTGCTTCAGGACTTCGGTCGTTCTCTGGCCGCGGTCGATCTGCGCCTTGGTGGCCGGATCGAGGTCGGAGCCGAACTGTGCGAACGCCGCGAGCTCCCGGTACTGTGCCAGATCGAGGCGCAGCGTCCCTGCGACCTGCTTCATCGCTTTGATCTGTGCCGAGCCGCCTACGCGGGATACGGAGAGGCCGACGTTGATAGCCGGACGGATGCCTGCGTAGAAGAGGTTCGTCTCGAGGTAGATCTGGCCGTCGGTGATGGAAATGACGTTCGTCGGGATGTATGCGCCTACGTCGCCTGCGAGCGTCTCGATGATCGGCAGGGCCGTGATGGAGCCGCCGCCCAGCTCGTCGGAGAGACGGGCCGCACGTTCCAGCAGGCGGGAGTGCAGATAGAAGACGTCGCCCGGGTATGCTTCACGTCCCGGCGGACGGCGGAGCAGCAGGGACATCGCACGGTAAGCGACAGCCTGCTTGGACAGGTCATCATAGATGATGAGGACGTCTTTGCCTTTGTGCATGAAGTATTCCGCGATGGATACGCCGGAGTACGGCGCCAGATACTGCATCGGGGAGCCTTCGGATGCGCCGGCATGGACGATGATGGAGTAATCCATGGCACCCGCTTTTTTGAGCGTTTCATAGACGCGGACGGCGTTCGCGTTCTTCTGGCCGATGGAGACATAGATGCAGATGACGCCATTGCCCTTCTGGTTCAGGATGGTGTCGATCGCGACCGCCGTCTTGCCGGTGCCGCGGTCGCCGATGATGAGCTCACGCTGGCCCCGTCCGATCGGGACCATGGAGTCGATAGCTTTGAGGCCCGTCTGGAGCGGTACGTTGACCGGCTGGCGGTCTGCGATGCCCGGGGCTTTGATCTCAATGTCGCGGTATTCGTCAGTCTTGATCTCGCCTTTGCCGTCGATCGGCTGTCCGAGGGAGTTGACTACGCGGCCGATGACCGCGTCGCCTACCGGCACCTGCATGAGGCGGCCGGTGCGCTTCACCACGTCGCCTTCCTTGATGGTCTCGTACTTGCCGAGCAGTACGACGCCGACGTTGCTCTCTTCCAGGTTGAGCGCCATGCCGTACACGCCGTTCGGCAGCTCGAGGAGCTCGCCGGACATGCAGTTCTCCAGGCCGTATACGTGAGCGATGCCGTCGCCGACTTCAAGGACCCTGCCTACTTCATCGACATTGAGGTCTACTTTGTAGTTTTCGATCTGTTTTTTGATGACAGATGTAATTTCATCTGAACTGATTTTCATTTCCTATAAGTCACCTCAATCTTTTTGCATGATTCTTGCTTTCAGGGTTTGCAGCTGTCTCGCTACGGAACCGTCGATCAACTGGTCGCCGATCTGCACCGTGAACCCGCCCAGGAGAGCGGCGTCCACTTTCTGCTTCATGATGATCTTCTTGCCGGTCATCTCTTCAAGTTTGGCCTTGAGAGCGTCCGCCTGCGCCCCGGTCATGGGGAACGCCGACGTGACGAGCGCTTCCTCGATGCCCATCCCTTCGTGAGCGAGCACCGTGTACACGTCGACCATCTCCGGGAAGAGCTCGAAGCGGTCCCGGTCGATCACGACGCAGCAGAACTGCAGCACGACGGGCTGCACCTTATCTGCAAACAATTTCTGTATGGTATCTTTCTTGGCATCCTTCGTAAGGAAAGGATGATTAAGGAAGGATTTCAGCTCGTCATGCTCCACGATGGAATCGCGGATGAGCTTGAGTTCCTCTTCTGTTTTTTCCAGGCTTTTCTGCTCGAGAGCAATCTCATAGATAGCACGTCCGTACTTTTTAGCAACGATTACGTTCTTATCCATGATCATTTACCTGCGTTGCGGGCGCCAAGTTTCGCGATGGTCTCAGCGATCAGACGATCGTTGGTGTCCGGCGTCATATTTTTGCTGATGATCTTGGAAGCGATGTCGCAGGAAAGAACGGCCACCTGCGCCTTGAGATCTTCGAGGGCTTCTGCGCGCTCTCTTTCGATCTGCTTGGACGCGGCGTCTTTTTCTTTCGCGATGGCTTCACGCGCTGCATCGATCTGTGCCTGTGCCTGGATCTGAGCTTCCTTCACCGCCTTATTGACGACTTCCTGCGCTTTCACCTGCGCGTCGCGGAGCTGCGCTTCGTAGCTTTCTTTCAGCTTCTGCGCGTCGGCGTTTGCGGAGGCCGCGGAGTCAAGGTCGTTCTGGATGCGGGCCTTGCGGTCGTCCAGAACTTTCAGCATCGGCTTGTAGGCAAAATGGCCCAGAATAGCACAAAGGATGACGAAGTTTATGATCTGAATCAGCAGTGTACCATTTAATTCTACCAATGAACTCCCCTCCTTAGGCTAATGGAATGTGTGAAATTAGCCGAGGAACGGGTTCGCGAATACGAGAACGATAGCGATGACGATAGCGATGATCGGAATGGATTCGATAAGGCCGATAGCGACGAGCATGTTCGTGAAGAGCTTGCCTGCCATTTCCGGCTGACGGGTCATGCCGTCGAGAGCATGAGCGGCTGCGTTGGAGTCGGAGAAGGCTGCTGCGATAGAAGCAAGGCCTGCGATGATCGCTGCTGCGAGAACGGAATACTGTGCAACAATAGTCTGATCCATGGTGATGATTCCTCCTGAGAATGAACTATTCCCGGTCTTTGCCGGTATACATGCCGTTTATACGGACGGCGCCGTTTTGGATGATGATACTTGTCCGCGGGTCATTCCACGCTCTCTTTCAGGTAGATAGACACGAGAGTCGTGAAGATGTACGCCTGGACCGCGCCCACGAACAAACTGAAGGCGATCCAGATGATAGGTACGAGCCACGGCGCCAGAGCGTAGAGGACTTCCAGCAGGATCTCCCCTGCCAGGATGTTGCCGAATAGACGCATGGCCAGCGTGATGGGCCGCGCCACCTCTTCGACGAGGTTCATGACGACGAAGAGTGAAAACGGCTTGAAGAAATGCCCGATCCAGTGGCCGAACCCTTTATTTTTGAGGAAATAGAAGTGGATGGCCAGCGAGGACGCGATGGCAAGCCCCAGCGTCGTATTGACGTCGTTTGTGGGGGAAGCCGTGAGATGGTTCGTCGGCAAAAGCCCGATCTGGTTGGACGTGAAGATGAAGAGGAAGAGGGTCAAAAGCCAGGTCGCGACCTGACGGTACTTGTGCCCGATATTGTCCTGGAACTGATTGCACAGCGCCTCCACGAGCATTTCCATCACATTCTGCACGCCGCTCGGCACCATCGCCCGCCCGCGGGTCGCCGCAAGCGTCACGAGGATGACGAGGAAGGCTGCCAGCCATGTGGTGAAGATGGTATCCAGATTGACCTGCATTCCAAATAGCTCTGTCACTACGTGTGTACCTGTATGAAGATGCATAGTCTCACCCCCTCTCTCTTACAAGGATGTCAAGAAGATTTATTCCTTAATTACACTGACGACTTTGTCCACGACCGTGGCGGCCGTCAATGAAAGTAAGCCGGCGAGAAATCCGAATACGGCAAGGCCCATCGCCAGCGTCACGAGGACGCAGGCGCCGATCTCGAAGAAGAGCCGGGCGCCGGTGTAGGCGATGAGTTTATGTCCGATGTCTTCGGGCTTTTTCCCCTCCTCGGACCATTTGATGTACTTCGCCCGGAGGAAGGACAGGAACGCGATCTGGAAGGCCGCGCCCAGGAGGACGCCCGCGCCGTAGGCCGCGCCGAAGAAGACGGCGGAGACGGCTGCAAGAAGCGCCGCGATGCCGCCTGTCACCTTCCGGACGTGCGCCGCGTAGACGGGAAAGGTCTCATCGTAGGTCATATCATTTCCTCAGGATCTGCCTGATCACGGACCAGAGGCCGCTGGCGGCCCCCAGCAGGGAAAACGCCATGAGCCCCCAGGGAGATGTGCCGAAATATTCGTCACAACGAAGACCTGCATAGACGCACAGTCCGATGCAGGTCAGCATGGTGAGTCCCGCTCCGGAGGCCACCGCTGCGCTCTGCAGCAGACTGCGCTCTCTTTGCTTGTCCCCTGTGGGATCGCGTTTCTCCATGGGCCGCGGCAGGTTCTCCTTCCTGGATGCTCAGTTTTCTATTCAGCAAAAAAATGACAGCGCGTGGTTATACATCTGTCAACTGAAAATCATACGTTTTCATTGTAACATATGAATCATGCGGGCGCCACTCAAAAACCGCGGAAATCGGGCAGTTTCGCCGGAAATTCCGCGGTTTTTCCCCGTCCATCCTTCATGATTTTCCAAACATGGCGAAGAAAACGGCGCCGGGCGTCCCGTTTTCGCCGCCACGGGACGATTTCCGCCGCTCTCCGCCATTCTCTGCCTGCCACGTCAAAAGCGCGGCCGCTTTCGCAAAGCCGCGCCTTTCTTCTGGCAGATGGTCCATCTGAAAACTAATTTCATTCCGCCCGGAACGGCGCCGGAACGTCCGCTGCAAGCCCCGCGCGATGCCGCAGCCATGCCACGATGCGCTCCGCCGCATGGCCGTCGCCGTAGGGATTCACCGCTTCGGCCATCTTCCGGTAGGCCGCCTCGTCCGTGAGGAGCCGGTGCGCCGTCTCGTACACCGCCTCTTCGGACGTGCCCACCAGGGCGACGGTGCCGGCCGCCACCGCTTCCGGCCGCTCCGTGGTGTCCCGCAGGACGAGCACGGGCTTGCCGAGGCTGGGCGCTTCTTCCTGAATGCCGCCGCTGTCGGTCAGCACGATGGCCGAGCGGGCCATGAGATTCGTGAAAGGTTCGTACTCCATGGGCTCCACCAGATGGATGCGGTCGTGCCCTTCGAGCTCCTCCGCCACGGCTTCCCGCACGAGAGGATTCCGATGCACCGGGAAGACGATCTCCGTATCCGGGATGTCGTCCACCAGGCGGCGCAGCGCCCGGTACACATGGTGCATGGGCGCGCCGAGATTCTCCCGGCGGTGCGTCGTCACGAGGATCACCCGCTTGTGCTCCTCGATGGCTTCGATCTCCTTATCCGCGAAAGTATAGTCCGACTTCACCGTGGCAAGGAGCGCGTCGATCACCGTGTTCCCCGTGACGAAGATATCCGCTTCCTTCTTATGCTCCCGGAGAAGATGGTCCTTCGCCGTCTCCGTGGGGGCGAAATGGTAATCGGCGAGCACCCCCGTGAGCTGCCGGTTCGCCTCCTCCGGGAAAGGGGAATGCAGATCGTACGTGCGAAGCCCCGCCTCCACGTGGCCCACGGGGATCTGCGCGTAGAATGCGGCGAGCGCCGCAGTGAACGTGGTGGTGGTGTCGCCGTGGACGAGCACGCAGTCGGGCCGCTCCTTCGCGAAGACCTCCTGCAGGCCCCGGAGCACCCGGGCGGTGATGTCGTAGAGCGTCTGCCCCTGCGCCATGATATTGAGGTCATAGTCCGCATGGATGTGGAAGAGCTGCATCACCTGATCCAGCATTTCCCGGTGCTGCGCGGTGATGCACACCCGCGTCTCGATGTCGGGGTGCTTCCGCAGCTCCCTGATGACCGGGGCCATTTTGATCGCTTCGGGGCGTGTCCCGAAGACCGTCATGATTTTCACGATAGATCCTTCCTTTCGGGAAATGCTTTATTTCTGCGCCGCTTCCTCCGGCCGGCTGTCCTCGGTGAGCACGCCGAGGCGCTTCGCCCAGAGGAGGTACGCCGCCAGGATGACCAGCAGCAGGCCGAGGCCCGCCAGGAGCCGCAGATGGATGACCAGGAGCGCCACGCACGAGAAGAACGCCGTCAGCGCGTACATGATGAGAACCACCTGTTTCTGCGTGAGCCCCCGCGCGAGGAGCCGATGATGGAGATGGCGCTTGTCCGGCGAGAAGACCGGCACGCCGGAGTGCTTCCGCCGCACGATGGCCATGAGCGTGTCCATGATGGGCACGAAGAGCGCCACCAGCGGCACGATGAGCACCGCGATGGCCGCCGTCTTCATGGAGCCCATGACGGACACCGCGGCGATGACGTAGCCGAGAAACATGGAGCCCGTGTCGCCCATGAAGATCTTCGCGGGATTGAAATTATACTGAAGGAACGCGATGGCAGACCCTGCCATGGCCACCATGGCGGCGGCGCACACCCACTGCCCCATCTGGAAGGCGAGGAACGAGATCGTCACCGAAGCGATGGCGGCGATGCCCGCCGCCAGGCCGTCCAGCCCGTCGATGAGATTCACCGTATTCACGAAGCCGATGATCCAGAAGATCGTGAGCGGGATGGAGATGAGCGCTGGGAAATAGAGATACCCCACGAAAGGAAGCTTCAGCCAATCGATGCGCACGCCGAAAATGACCACGAAGATCGCCGCGGCGATGATCTGCCCGCAGAGCTTCACCTTCGGCGGGAGCGAATACCGGTCGTCCAGCACCCCCACGACGATGAGGAACGTCGCCCCCGAGGCCAGACCCAGGAGCTGCCGGTCTTCGAAACCCACCGTGAGCGCGATGGACGCGATAAAGCCCGCGTAGATCGCAAGGCCTCCCAGCCGCGGGATGAGCCCGTGATGGACCTTGCGCGCGTCCGGATGGTCCACCGCCCCCACCGCCACGGCGAGCCGCTTCACCAGCGGCGTCAGGACGAACGTCACCACCAGAGCCGCGAGGAACGTGTACGCATAAGCGAACACCGTAACACCTCCCAATCAGAATGATTCATATTGCCATTATATATTGCCCCTTTTATTTTGTCACATCCCCTTTTATCAAAGCCCCGCCGCAGAGGCGTCCGCCGCCCCTTTCGCCGCGAAAGTCCCCGGAGAAAGGAAAGACCCCTTTCGCGGCGAAACTCCGGTCCATCCCCAAAAAGGCCGGAGAGGGCGAAAGCCGCCGAAGAAACGAAAGTCCCCTCCCGCCGCCAAAGAGGCCGAAGCCGACAAAAAGGAGTTCTCCCGAAAGAGGGCTGCCGCCCCGGACGAGGAGACGCGCGCCTGCCGCCGGGCATGAAAAAACGCGCCCTGCGCGAAGCAGGAACGCGATCTTTTTTCGGCTGCGGGGCGTTTTCAGGGACGCAGGAACCAGGAAAGGAGGGGCTTCACGATCACCCCTTCGCCTTCGGGAAAGGCTTCCGGCGTGAAGGTGAGCACGCATTTCCGATAGATCTCCGGCGCACTTTGGAGGATCTCCCATTTTTCTTTTGCTTCCGCGCCGTTTCCGCGGGGGATGAGCTGCCACAGGGTGGGGATGGTCTCCCGGCCGGTGAGGAAGTCCACGGGGCCGCGGAGAGTCTCCGCCGTTTCTATCGTCCCGTGGCGGCGGCAGAGCTCGACGGCGAGGGCATTCCGCAGGAGCCGGTACGGCAGGTCTTCCCCTTTGCCCCAGAGCTCGGTCATGGCTCCGTCAGGGAAGAAGAAGCGCCCTTCGCCGGCCGTTTCCGCAGCCTCTCCGTCTTCGCCGATGGAGACGAGCGGCGCGGGCAGGAGGAGGCCCGCTTCTTCGAGCTGGCCGAAATAGGTGCGGAGGGTCTTTTCGAGGAGGGGACGTCCCGCCCGGCCCGCGGCAGCGGCGAGGTCTTTTTCCGTCACCCGGTCGCCCAGCCGGGGCGAGAGGATGCGGAGGAGCCGCGTGAGGAGGCCCGGGCGGATAGCGGAGCTCCCCAGCACTTCGTGGAAGAGCGCCGCCGAGACGGCTCCGTCGAGGGCGCTCCGTCCGTCCGGTCGGCCGTACGCCCCGGGGAGGGTGCTCCCTTCGGTGTAGCGCAGGAGGTCCGCTTCTTCCGGCGGACGGGGGAGGGCCGAGGCGGTCTCTGCGAAGGAGAGGGGGTACACTTCTTTCACGAGGCACCGCCCGGGAAGGGCCGCCCGGAGCGCCGGGAGAGCCGCCCGCAGGCCGGAGCCCGCCAGGTACACGTCGAAGTGGCGGATGCGGAAGAGCCCGTCCGCGAGGCGCGAGAAATCGGGGAGCGCCTGCACTTCGTCCAGAAAGAGGTAGGCCCGCCGCCCGCCGGAAAGGTGCGCGAGGATGCGCCGGTAGAGCGCTTCCTGCGGGAAGAAGCGCTGCATGTCCGGGTCCGACAGGTCCATGTAGAGGATGCGCTCTTCCGGCACGCCCGCCTCTTCCAGACGGCGCACGTACCGCGCCAGGCACGTGGTCTTCCCGGCGCCGCGCAGGCCCATGAGGACCTTCACCATTTCTCTGTCTTTGTTCTGCCAGAGGAACTGATCGCAGTCTTTCCGTTCATACTCCCCCATGGCAAGTCACTTCCTTTCCGCCGGAAGGGGCACGTAGACTTCGCCCAGCGTTTCCGCCCGGGCCCGGCCCGCAGTGAGGTTCACCAGATCCCGCTCCTGCTGCGGCCAGTCCGCGGGGAGCGCGTGGAGGGAGAGGGTCACCACGTCGGTGAAGGCCCGGTCTGTCACGCGGAGGGTCGTCCCTTCGGCGTATTTCTCAAAGAGGCCCACCGCGTCGTAGGGAATGACGAGGCGCACCGCGAGGTGGGGCGTATACGTCACGAGCGGGGCTTCCTGGCAGACGGAGGCCGCCGCGCCGCTGTACGCCCGGGTGAGCCCGCCCGCGCCGAGCTTGATGCCTCCGAAGTAGCGGGTCACCACGAGGGCGGTGTTCGTGAGGCCCTGCATCTGCAGCACCCGCAGCATGGGGTGCCCCGCCGTACCCTGGGGCTCGCCGTCGTCGCTGGATCTCTCCTGCACCTGCCCGGTGCCGATGCGGCAGGCGAAGCAGTGGTGGGTGGCGTCGCGAAATTCTTTCCGCCTGGCGTCCCAGAAGGCGGCGGCCTCTTCCATGGATGAGACCGGCCCGAGGTCGGCGATGAAACGGGACTTCTGGATCTCTGTCTCCGTGCGGCAGAGCCGCTCCGGCGCGGTGTAGGAAATGAGCATGGGGCCTCCTTGGTGGAAAATCTACCCCTATTTTAGCACGGCCCGGCGCCGTCGGTGGGAGGGGCGTGAAATTTCTCCGCGCTTCAGAGCGCCCGGGCCCGTCACCGGCCGGGAAGGGAGCCGGAGGGGGCGCCGCTCCATGCGAAAAGGCCCCGAGGGGCCCTTCCGACAGAAAAGGCAGGAATCTTCGTTTCTTCCTGCCTCTTCTCTTTTATAGGATCACTGCGCGTCCGCTTCCGGTGCGTCGCCTTCGTGGACGACTTTGATGCGGCGGTACCGGGACATGCCGGTGCCTGCGGGGATCAGTTTGCCGATGATGACGTTTTCCTTCAGACCGATGAGCGGGTCGGACTTGCCTTTGATGGCCGCTTCGGTGAGGACTCTCGTGGTCTCCTGGAAGGAGGCGGCGGAGAGGAAGGAGTCGGTGGCAAGAGCCGCCTTCGTCGTGCCGAGGAGCATGTTGCGGCCCACGGCCTTTTCCTTGCCTTCGTCTTCGAGGCGCTGGTTCTCCTGCCGGTAGGTCACCATGTCCACGGTCTCGCCGGGGAGCCAGCCGGAGTCGCCGGGCTCTTCGATCTTGATCTTGCGGAGCATCTGGCGGACGATGATCTCGATATGCTTGTCGTTGATCTCGACGCCCTGAGAACGGTAGACGCTCTGGACTTCGGAGACGATGTACTGCTGGGTGGCCTGCACGCCTTTTACGCGGAGGATGTCGTGCGGGTTGATGGAGCCGTCCATGAGCTTCGTCCCCGGCTCGATGACGTCGCCGTCTTTCACGATGGCGCGCTTGCCGAAGGGGAGCTTGTACTGCTCGCTGGTCTCGCCGTTCGTGACGGTGACGATGGGCACGCCCTTATTTTCTTCGGACTCGCCTACCGTGACGGTACCGCCGATCTCACTGATGATGGCGTGGCCTTTCGGCTTGCGCGCTTCAAACAGTTCTTCGACACGGGGAAGACCCTGGGTGATGTCTTCGTTCGATACGGTGCCGCCGGTGTGGAACGTACGCATGGTGAGCTGGGTGCCCGGCTCGCCGATGGACTGGGCCGCGATGATGCCGACCGCTTCGCCGATCTCCACGTGACGGCCGGTGGCGAGGTTTCTGCCGTAGCACTTCGCGCAGATGCCGTGCGCGGAGTGGCAGGTGAGGATGGAGCGGATCTTGAGGCTCTGGTAGTGCTTCTGGATCTCTTCGGCCTGCTCTTCGGTGATCTCTTCGTTCTTCTTCGCGATGAGCTCGCCCGTTTCCGGATTCACCACGTCGTCTACAGGGCAGCGTCCGGTGATGCGGTCTGCCAGCGTCTCGATGACGCCGCCGGACTGGATGATCGGGGTGACTTCCACGCCTTCCACTTCATCCATGTGGATGCGGATGGCGGGCACGTCGGCAGCGAGGATGGCGTCGGCCACCACTTCGGTGATCTCCGTGCCGGCGGGGAAGAGCTCCCGGCCGCTCCGGTCGACCGCCGCTTCGTCGAGGTGCTTGCCCTTGAGGCGGGTGGTCATGTAGTGGTGGAGGGTCTGCGCGAGCTCTTCGTCGGCCCCCTTCGCGCCGAGATCGAGGGTCTCCGCTTCGGGGCTCTCCGCGCCTTCCTGATACGCCGGAAGGATGGTCACTTCGTGGATGAGGTGATGATTGAGGACGGTCAGATCGTCGGCGGTGAGCACGCGGCCCTTCACGAGGAGCACGTCGCCGCTCTTGGGATCGATCACGTCTTCGTCGAGCATCGCGCCGATGAGCTTCGGCTTCAGGCCGTTGATGGTGCGGCGGATGGTAGCCGCCATGCGCACGCGCTCCCGATCGAAGTCGAGCACGACGATGTCGCAGTCTTCTTCGCGGACGATGACGTCCTGAGAGACGTCTACGAGGCGGCGGGTGAGGTAACCGGAGTCTGCCGTACGGAGAGCCGTGTCGGCGAGACCCTTGCGCGCGCCGTGGGAGGAGGTGAAGTAATCCAGCACGGTGAGGCCTTCGCGGTAGTTCGCCTTGACAGGCAGTTCGACCGGGCGGCCGGAGGTGTCGGCGATGAGGCCGCGCATGCCGGCGAGCTGGCGCATCTGGCTGTCGTTACCGCGGGCGCCGGACTGGGCCATCATGGTGAGCGGGTTGAATTTCTTCATGCTCTCCTTCATGGCTTCGCCTACTTCGTCGGTGGCCTTCGTCCAGATCTCGACGACCTTCTTGTACCGTTCCGCGTTTGTGATGAGGCCGCGGCGGAAGAAGTTCTTCACGCGCTCTACTTCTTTATCTTTTTCCGCGATGATCTCGTTCTTGTTCTCCGGCACGGCCACGTCGTTGATGCCGATGGAGATGCCGGAAACGAGGGCGTAATGGAAGCCGAGGGCCTTGATGCTGTCCAGCAGGTCCCCCGTCGCCTTGAAGCCGAGCTTGCGGAAGCAGTTGTTGACGAGCTTGCCCATCTGCTTCTTGTCGATGACGACGCCCAGGCATTCGCGGCCGTCGCCTCTCTTATGGAAGTAGCGGAGCACTTCGGGGATGGCGTAGTTGAAGATGACGCGGCCCGGCGTGGTGATGACGAGGCCGTGGCCGGGGATATCCATGCGGATGAAGTGCTGGAGGAAATCGCCGCCCCGTTTTTCGTCTTTCGCCAGGTCATAGGCGAGCATGATCTCGTCATAGCCGGTGTAGGCGGGGAGCTTGTCGAAATCGACGGTCTCTTCGTCTTCCGGCGTGATGGTGAGGTAGTAGCTGCCGAGGATCATATCCTGCGAAGGAATGGCGACCGGTTTGCCGTCCTTCGTAGAGAGGATGTTGTTGATGGAGAGCATGAGGGTGCGCGCCTCTGCCTGCGCTTCTACGGAGAGCGGCAGGTGGCACGCCATCTGGTCGCCGTCGAAGTCGGCGTTGTAGCCCGGGCACACCAGCGGATGCAGCTTGATGGCGCGGCCTTCCCACAGGATGGGTTCGAAGGCCTGGATGCCAAGACGGTGCAGCGTCGGCGCGCGGTTCAGGAGCACCGGATGCTCTTTGATGACGTCGGAGAGCACGTCCCATACTTCGGGGGCGAGCTTGTCCACTTTCTTGCGGGCCACTTTGAGGTTGTTCGCCATGCCGCGGGCGATGAGCTCGTGCATGATGAAGGGCTTGAAGAGCTCCACTGCCATTTCCTTCGGCAGGCCGCACTGGTACATCTTGAGCTCAGGGCCGACGACGATAACGGAACGGCCGGAGTAGTCCACGCGCTTGCCGAGGAGGTTCTGACGGAAACGGCCCTGCTTGCCTTTCAGCATGTCCGAGAGGGACTTCAGAGGCCGGTTGCCCGGGCCGGTGACCGCGCGGCCCCGGCGGCCGTTGTCGATGAGCGCATCCACCGCTTCCTGGAGCATGCGCTTTTCATTGCGGATGATGATCTCCGGCGCGCCCAGCTCGAGGAGGCGTTTCAGA
The DNA here is from genome assembly GCA_949286115.1 of uncultured Veillonellaceae bacterium. Classification (GTDB taxonomy): domain Bacteria; phylum Bacillota; class Negativicutes; order Veillonellales; family Dialisteraceae; genus UBA1822. Next base: position 14,192 of record CASEBK010000048.1, read on the forward strand.
CGGTTGTTTCTATTGATGACCCGGCGATAGAGATCGTTCAGGTCGCTCGTGGCAAAGCGTCCCCCGTCGAGCTGCACCATCGGGCGCAGGTCCGGCGGGATGACCGGGATGACCGTCATGATCATCCATTCCGGCTTGTTTCCGGACTGGATGAAGGATTCCACTTCTTCCAGACGACGGATGCTGCGCACGCGGCGCTGGCCGGTGGAGGTCTGGAGGTCTTCCTTCAGCTCAGCTTCGAGCTTTTTGAGGTCGAGCTCTTTGAGGAGCGTCTGGATGGCTTCGGCGCCCATGGCCGCCTTGAAGGAGCCCGGGCCGTACTTCTGCACGGTCTCCTGATATTCCGCTTCCGTGAGGAGCTGCTGCTTCGTGAGGTTCGTCGTGCCCGGATCGAGGACGATGTACGCCGCGAAGTAGAGCACACGCTCGAGAGCCCGGGGGGAGATGGAGAGGATGAGGCCAATGCGGGAAGGGATGCCCTTGAAGTACCAGATGTGGGACACCGGGCAGGCCAGGCTGATGTGGCCCATGCGCTCGCGGCGGACCTTCGCGCTGGTCACTTCCACGCCGCACTTGTCGCAGATGGTGCCTTTGTAGCGCATCCTTTTATATTTGCCGCACTTGCATTCCCAGTCTTTCGTCGGTCCGAAGATCTTTTCACAGAAAAGGCCGTCGGTCTCCGCCTTCAGGGTGCGATAGTTGATGGTCTCGGGCTTCGTCACCTCGCCGTGGGACCACTCAAGGATCTTTTCCGGGGAGGCGATGCCGATCTTCATGGAGTCAAATTCGTTTACATCTAACAATTGGATACCGCTCCTTTCCGGGAATGTCAGTCGTCGGACCCGCCGTTCGGGTCGTCAGTGATGGTGAAATCCACGGACGCGCCGCCGTCGTCCATATCCTGCGCTTCGAGAGCGTCCGGCACGTCGGCGTCCATATCGGAAGCCGCGCCGGAGGCTCCGCCCGCTTCCATGTCGTTTCTGGAAACGGTGGTGCTGTCGTCGCCTTCCATGACTTCTTTCAGTTCCTTATCGCGGGCCGCTCTGTCGCCGCCGTCCTTGCCATACCAGCGGTCGCCGCTGCCGTAGCCCTGCTCGAGATCGTCGTCGTCGAGCTCTTTCAGCACCACTTCTTCGCCGTCTTCGTTCAGGATGCGCACGTCGAGGCCGATGCTCTGGAGCTCCTTCATGAGGACCTTGAAGGATTCCGGCACGCCCGGGGCGGGGATGTTCTCGCCCTTGACGATCTTCTCATAGGCCTTCACGCGGCCGATGACGTCGTCGGACTTCACGGTGAGGATCTCCTGCAGGGTGTAGGCCGCGCCGTACGCTTCGAGGGCCCACACTTCCATTTCGCCGAAGCGCTGGCCGCCGAACTGCGCCTTGCCGCCCAGAGGCTGCTGGGTGACGAGGGAGTACGGGCCGGTGGAGCGGGCGTGGATCTTGTCGTCGACGAGGTGGTGGAGCTTCAGCATGTATTTCCACCCGATGGTGACCGCGTTGTCCAGCTTCTCGCCGGTGCGGCCGTCGTAGAGGGTGCTCTTCGCGCTTGCCGGGAGGTTCGCCGCTTTGAGCGTCTTTGCGAGGTCTTCATCGCGGCAGCCGTCGAAGACCGGGGTCGCGATGTGGATGCCCGCTTCGTCCGGTTCGGGCATGCCGTATGTATCGAAATCGTAGCCTGCTTCGCGGAGGCGGCGCTCTACGTCGGGATCGCCGTTTTTGATCTCTTCGCCGAGAGCGTGGCAGGCCCAGCCGAGGTGGATCTCCAGGATCTGGCCGATGTTCATTCGGGACGGTACGCCCAGCGGGTTCAGCACCAGATCGACCGGACGGCCGTCGGGGGTGAAGGGCATGTCTTCCACGGGGAGCACCCGGGAGCACACGCACTTGTTGCCGTGGCGCCCTGCCATCTTGTCGCCTTCGTGGATCTTTCTCTTCTGCGCGATGTACACGCGGACGCTCTTATTGACGCCCGGTGCGAGCTCGTCGCCGTCTTCGCGGGTGAAGACCTTCACGTCTACGACCTTGCCGAATTCGCCGTGGGGCACGCGGAGGGAGGTGTCGCGCACTTCCCGCTCCTTGTCGCCGAAGATGGCCCGAAGGAGCCGCTCTTCCGGCGTGAGCTCCGTCTCGCCCTTCGGGGTGACTTTGCCCACGAGGATGTCGCCGGGGCGGACGTCGGCGCCGATGGAGATGATGCCGTTCTCGTCGAGGTAGCGGATGGCGTCTTCGCCGACGGAGGGGAGCTGGCGGGTGATCTCTTCATCGCCGAGCTTCGTGTCGCGGGCGTCGCATTCGTATTCCTCGATGTGGATGGAGGTATAGAGGTCTTCCTTGCAGAGCCGTTCGGAGATGAGCACGGCGTCTTCGTGGTTGTACCCTTCCCAAGAAACGAAGGCGACGAGCACATTGTGGCCGAGGGCGAGCTCGCCGCCGTCGGTGGCCATGCCGTCGGCGAGAGTCTGTCCCGCTTCCACGCGGTCGCCGTCATAGACGAGAGGCCGCTGGTTGATGCAGGTGCTCTGGTTGGAACGCATGAATTTGATCATGGGATACGTGTCGATCTCGCCGTTGTCCGCGCGGACCACGATGTTCCGTCCGTCCACGCTGATGACGGTGCCGGAACGCTTCGCGAGGATGCACACGCCCGAGTCCTGCGCGGCGACGAACTCCATGCCCGTGCCGACGAGCGGCGCTTCCGGCCGGAGGAGCGGCACTGCCTGGCGCTGCATGTTCGCGCCCATGAGCGCGCGGTTCGTGTCGTCGTGTTCCAGGAAGGGGATGAGAGACGTACCGATAGAGACGACCTGCTTCGGCGATACGTCCATCAGGTCGACTTCGGAGGCGTCCGCTTCGAGGGGGTCCGCGCCGCGGCGGGCCGTGACGTTCCGGTTCACGAAATGGTTGTTTTCATCCAGCGGTTCACTGGCCTGCGCGATGATCTTGTCTTCTTCGATGTCTGCGGTGACATACTTGCAGGTGTTCGTGACGATGGGATTCTCCGGGTCCGTCTTGTCGATGAGGCGGTACGGCGTCTCGATGAGGCCGTATTTATTGATGATCCCGTAGTTCGCCAGCGAAGAGATGAGGCCGATGTTCGGACCTTCCGGCGTTTCTACCGGGCACATGCGGCCGTAATGAGAATAATGCACGTCGCGGACTTCGAACCCGGCGCGCTCGCGGGAGAGGCCGCCCGGGCCGAGTGCGGAGAGACGGCGCTTGTGCGTGAGCTCGGCGAGCGGATTCGTCTGGTCCATGAACTGAGACAGCTGAGAGGAGCCGAAAAATTCGCGGATGGCCGCCACCACAGGGCGGATATTGATGAGCGCCTGCGGGGTCATCTTGTCCTGATCCTGCGTGGTCATGCGCTCGCGCACCACGCGCTCCATGCGGGAGAGGCCGATGCGGAACTGGTTCTGCAGCAGCTCGCCCACGCAGCGCACGCGGCGGTTGCCCAGATGGTCGATGTCGTCCGTCGTGCCGTAGCCCTGCATGAGGTTCAGCAGATAGTCGATGTTGGCGATCATGTCTTCCGCGGTGAGTGTGCGGTGGTTGTCCGGCAGGTTGCAGTTGTTGCAGATGACCTTCACTTCCGTGCCGTCTTCCTTCTCCGTCATGAGCTCCACGAGCCCCTCGCCGCCGTAGACGCCGCTCTCGTCGATCTTCTTCATCGCCTCGTCGTCGAGGACCGTGTGCGCCTCGATGACCACTTCGCCCGTCTCCGGGTTCACGATGGGCTCCGCCGTGGTGAGGCCTTTGAGGCGGGTCTTCCAGCCGAGCTTCTTGCCCGCCTTGTAGCGGCCCACCTTCGCCAGATCGTATCTGTGCGGATCGTAGAAGAGATTGTGCAGAAGAGTCGTCGCGCTCTCTACCGTGGGCGGTTCGCCCGGGCGGAGCTTTTTATAGATCTCAATGAGCGCTTCGTTCGTATTGTGCGTCGGGTCCTTTTCGAGCGTTCTCTGGATGTGCACATCCTGCGCGAAGAGCTCCAGGATGTCGTCGTTCGAAGACCAGCCGAGCGCCCGCACGAGGACCGTGGCGGGCATCTTGCGGTTCCGATCGATGCGGACCGCCACCGCGCCGTTCGCGTCGGATTCCAGCTCGATCCACGCGCCGCGGTTCGGGATCACCTGACCGCTGTAGATATATTTACCGAGATTATCCTGCTCGCGGGAGAAATACACGCCCGGCGAACGGACCAGCTGAGAGACGATGACACGCTCCGCCCCGTTGATGACGAACGTGCCCGTGGAGGTCATGATGGGGAAATCGCCCATGAAAAGGTCGTCATTCTCCTTGATCTCGCCGGTCTCACGGTTCACCAGCTGCACCTTCACCTTGAGCGGCGCGCAGTAGGTCATCGCCTTCGCGCGGCAGTCGTCGATGGAGTTCTCCTCGGTGCCGAAATAGTAATCCTTGAAGAAGAGCGCCCACTTGTGGCCGCTGTCCTCGATCGGAGAGATATCGTCAAATACGTCCCGAAGCCCCTCCTTCTGGAACCATTCATAGGATTTCGTCTGGAGGTCGAGCAGATGCGGCATCTTCAGCACTTCGGCCGCTCTCGCATACGTGTATCTTTTTCTCGTCCCTGCCTGTTCGGGTCTGAACATCCTGCGCCTCACCCTTTCATAGTGAACAACATGATCTGTCAATAGCCTGCCGGATGGCGGGCACAAAATGAAGCAAGGCCATACTTGACAACCTTGCCAAAACTGGTTCCTCGCGGTGAAATCCCCGCTTCGGAGCCCTCATGTACCAGAAAATAAACCTGTTGTGAATTTAAATTTTACCATAAGAAGGAAAAGACCGCAACAAATCCGCCCCATTTCCCTCCCTTTTTGCCGACATTCAATTTTTCTTTTTCGCGAAATAGAAAATATCTATTAATAAAAATATTTTTCCTTCTTATCGAAGTTTTCTATATATATAAAATTCAAATGTCAACACCACGATCCCTTTCGCACCTCCCGCCGTATAATAGAAACGAAATACCGCGCTGCGCACAGGACCGCCGTGCCCACCGTAGCCGCCCCGATGCAGGCTCCGCGCAGAGGAACCGCTCCGCCTGCCGCATTTGATGAGCGCCGTGACGAACGTCCACTTCTAAAGCTTCGCCCTCATCAAAATCGCGATGTGGGCCCGCACCCCCATGAACCGATACGCCAGCAAAGGGGATGTGCATTTGAAAAATGCACGACACAGAAAAGCACTGGTGCAGCTCCCCGCCCGTTGGAACGGAGGCCGACCCCGCAGGGGTGAGATTTGACGGCCCGGAGCGCCCGGACGGAATGACTGTCTGAGCGAGCGCAGCGAGCGAGTTTCATTCCGTCAGCGGAGGGCGGGCAAATCTCAGGCCGGAGTGACCGTGGCGGCGCCCTTCCTTCTTTGCTTCGTTTCTTCCTTCGGCGGCGAAGGAAGAAATGAAGTGACCATGGAGCTCATGCTCCTAAAGCGGGAACAGTCGTACATGAGAAACACGCTCTCTTCGTGATGTGAGCCCGCACCGTAATGAACGACAGACCGCCTTCAAGAGCGTGCCCCGCACTGAAACTTCCCCAGTCCCCCGCGCCGCCACAGGGCCCCGCATCCCCATGCGCCGCCCCCGTCCCCCGCCTCACATCCCACCCATAAAAAAACATTTCATATATAGGAGAGCGATCCACCATGGGCTTCCGATTTCGCAAATCGATCAAGATCCTCCCGGGCATCCGCCTGAATTTTTCCAAGAAAGGCTTCTCCAGCGTGTCCATCGGCCGCCGGGGCGCGACCCTCAACATCAACCGCAAAGGAGAGAAGCGCGCCACCATCGGCATCCCCGGCACGGGGCTCTCGTGGCAGACGCGGTTGGATGTGTCCGTCGGCAAGGGCCGCATGACCCAGTGTCCTTTCTGCGGGCACCGCATGCGGAAGCGCTGGGACCGCTGCCCCGAGTGCGGCCGCCTTCTCGTGGTGGAGGCCCCGCCCGAACATGCGGAGGGGCAGACCCCGCAGGAGACGTCTCCGGCGGCAGACGCGGCGCCGGTCCCCTCCGCTGCGCCCGCTCCCTCCAGCCCCGGAGCCGCCCTCCCGCAGGATGCGCGCGAGACGGGTGCCGCGCCGGAGGAGCAGGACATGGAGCACGGCTGCGCCTCCGGGTGCCTCGGCTTCTTCGTCCTCGTGGTGCTCTATTTCATCTTCTTCGGCTGAGCCCCTGCCCGTTTCAAAAAAAATACGCACAGAAAAAGGACCTCGAAAGGTCCTTCTTTTGTTGCTCTCAATAGCGGTAATTGAGGGAGAGGGTCCACGTGTCGTTCGGGTCTTCGGTGGTGCCTTCCGCAGCGAAAGCGTATTCGCCGTGGATGAAGACGTTCTTCGCGACGGCCACGTTGCCCATGAGCAGCCAGTAGTTGATGTTGCGCTGATTCTTCACGGTGCTGTCGCTGTAATTGGTGAGCGTCTCGAGGATATCCGTCTCGTAGGTGGTGCCGCCGATGTAGGTGCCATAGTCCACGTCGTTGTAGGAGAGGTCGAGGTTCCACGTGCCGGGCTTTTTGTAGTCCATCACGCCGTAGCCCACGCCTGCGTTCCACGCGGTGTCATAGCCGTCGGGAGCGGTGGTGTTCTTCATGTATTCGCCGAAGATGCGGAAATCGCTCACGGGAATGGTGAGCTGCACGTCCACCAGTTCCGGATCGTAGCCGATATTGGCCGCCGATTCCACTTTATCCTGCCAGGAGTAGTAGCCCAGGCCGAGCACCGCGAAGCCGAGGTCGCCCGTGGCCTGCGCGTAGAAGAGGTCTTTGTCCGCCCAGGAGTGTTCTCCTTTGGCCCCCTCTACGCCTGCGTCGTAAGAGCTGATGTTGAACTGGCCGTAGCCTACCTTGAGGTCCACTCTGTCGCCCAGCCGGAACGCCGCTTCCGCGCCGTCGAAGCCCCAGCCGTTGCCATAGGACCAGCCGGTCTGGTTGCCCACCGCCATGTCATACCGGCCGAGGGTGATCTTCGCCGCGCCGAAGTCGTGCTGCACGTTCATGGACTCCATGCCCACGTCCGCGTCGCTGTCACCTTTGAACTGGACATTGTCCGTGGAGAAGCGGGCGTTCACCGTGGTGTCTTCGTTCACCTGGCCCTGCATCATGATGTGGATGCGGCCGTTCCATGCCTCATCCTTACTGTTGTCACCGCTCTGGTAGCGCATGCGGGCGTCGCCGCTCCAGGAAATGTTGCCCACTTTCTTTTCGAGATTGGACACGCGCACGCCGAGGGTGTCCAGTTCGTCTGCGTACTCCGCAGCGAGCTTGTCGATGGCGGCGCGCTGCTCCGCGCTGTACTGGTCTTCCTTCGCCATGAGGCGGGCGGTGATCTGTGCCATCTCGTAGCGGGTGATGGACGTCTCTCCTCTGAACGTGCCGTCCGGGTAGCCCTCCACGATGCCCTGATCGGAGAGGTCCGCTACGGCCTGATACGCCCAGTCGGACGAAGACACATCGGAAAACGGATTGGCCGCCTGAGCGGATGCGCCGGCGGCGAGGGCAGCGATGGCTGCCAATGCGAGAAGTCTCTTCATAGTCTCGCTCCTTTCTTTGCCCCTCCAGTGAGCCCCGGAGCGCGGCGCGCGAGTGGCCTTGTTTCCTCTGCATGCGCTGCCGGACCTGTCCTGCGGGCAGGGACCGTCCCGCGGGTTGTGATTACTATACCATGCAAACTACTTTTGCACAATACAGAATAAAAGCAGGAAAGAGGGGCCACGCATAGTTTTTCCTTATGGCAGAAGCCCCCGTATTTCCCATCCGCGCCAGAGCCTTTACAATAGAAGAAAAGGAAAAGAAAGGAGTGACCCCCATGCCCCGCCGCTGGATCATGCACGTAGATATGGACGCCTTCTTCGCCTCCATCGAACAGAGAGACCACCCGCAGTGGCGGGGACGGCCCGTCATCGTGGGGGGCCTTTCCGGCCGGGGCGTGGTGGCCACCGCCTCCTACGAAGCGCGGGCCTACGGGGTGCACTCCGCCATGCCCATGAGCCGCGCCCGCGCTCTCTGCCCCGAGGGCATCTACGTGAAGCCCCGCTTCGCGCTCTACAAGAGCGTCTCCGACGAGATCCACCGCATCATGCTCCACTACGCCGTGGAGATCGAGCCCATCTCTCTCGACGAAGCCTTCATGGACATCACAGGCATGGGCGCGCAGTACCCGACGCTCGGCGCCATCGGCCGGGCCATCAAAGCGGAGATCAAAGAAAAGACCGGGCTCGTGGCCTCTGCGGGCATCGCGCCGAACAAATTCCTCGCCAAGATGGCCAGCGACATGGACAAGCCCGACGGCCTCACCATCATCCCCTACGGAAAAGAAGCGGCCATCCTCGCGCCGCTGCCCATCCGCCGCCTCTGGGGCGTGGGCGCCGCCACCGAGCGTAGGCTCCAGCTCGCAGGATTTCACACCATCGGCGACGTGCAGCGCGCCGCCCCGGGCACCGTGGAAGCGGCCGTGGGCAATCAGGCAGCCCTCCTCCGACAGCTCGCCTGCGGCATCGACGACCGCCCCGTCCGCGCCGAGCGGGAGATCAAATCCATCGGCGACGAAGAGACCTACGAGACAGACCTCACCGATGAAGCGGCCATCCGCCGGCGCATCGCCATTCACAGCGACGTGGTGGCCGCCCGCCTCCGGAAACACGGCCTCGCCGCGCGCACCGTCTCCCTCAAAGTGCGATTCGCCTCCTTCCGCACCGTCATGCGGTCCACCTCCTTCGAAGAAGGGACCGACCTGCAGGAAGACATCGAAGCGGCGGCCCTCTCCCTCCTCTCCCGCATCCCCCGGGACGAGCCCGTCCGCCTCACCGGCGTCACCTGCTCGAACCTCGCCCCCGCCCTCGAGAGCCCCTCCCTCTTCCCCGACCGCAAAGCCGCCCTCCGCCGCGCCGCCCGCGCCGTAGACGCCATCCAGGCCCGCTACGGCAAAGACGCCATCCGCAAAGGCTTCTACATGGAAGAAGAAGCCGCCCGTCCATTGAAAAGCGGCCCCGATGCGGGTAAGATGAAGAAAAACACATAAGGAGGCATTCTCATGATCAATGAAGAACGGCTGAAACAGACATTCTGCGACCTCGTCCGCCTCTACGCCCCCAGCGGCGACGAACGGGCCGTATTCGACTACCTCTCCCGCGCCATGACCCGCCTCGGCGCGAAAGTCATCGAAGACGACGCGGGCCGTGAGACCGGCATGAAGTGCGGCAACCTCGTGGCCACCTTCCCCGCCACCGCCGAAGGGCTCCCCGGCGTCGCCTTCACCGCCCACATGGACTGCGTGGAAAAATGCGAAGGCATCGAGCCCATCCTCGAAGACGGCGTCTACCACAGCGCCGGCGACACCATCCTCGGCGGAGACGACAAAGCAGGCGTCGCCGCCATCGTGGAAGCCCTCACCGTCATGAAAGAGACCTTCCTCCCCCACGGGAAGATCCTCGCCGTCTTCACCGTGCAGGAAGAATCCTCCCTCGGCGGCTCCCGCCACTTCGACGGCAAACACGCCGAAGGCATCGACTTCGGCTACGTCCTCGACGCCGACGGGGTGCCCGGCACCGTCGCCAGCGCAGGGCCCGGCGAATACAAGATCACCTGCACCATGCACGGCCGCGCCGCCCACGCCGGCATCGCCCCCGAAAAAGGCATCAACGCCATCCAGATGGCCGCCTGCGCCCTCTCCCGCATCCAGAGCGGCCGCATCGACGAAGAGACCACCTGCAACATCGGCTGCATCGAAGGAGGCCTGGCCACGAACATCGTCCCCGAGACCTGCACCATCTTCGCCGAAGCGCGCAGCCGCGACCCCGCCAAGCTCGCCGCCGTCGTGGCGAAGATGACCGCCGCCATGAAGAGCGCCGAAGAAGACTTCCCCGGCGGCACCGCCGAGATCGACACCGAAGAGCTCTACCGCGGCTTTGCCATCGGCGAAGACCACCCCGCCATCCGCCTCGTCCGCGCCGCCTGCGCCGGCCTCGGATTCCCCGTGCGCCTCACCGCCACCGGCGGCGGCAGCGACGCCAACTGGTTCAATAAGAACGCCTTCCCCGCCGTCCTCTTAGGCGTCGGCATGACCGACTTCCACACCCCCGCCGAGACGCTCGCCGTGAAAGACCTCATCGGCTCCGCCCGCCTCGTCTACGCCCTCATCGAAGCCCAGTCCCACGCGGCCCACTGAACCATAAAAAGGAAACGCCCTGTCAGAAAAGACAGAGCGTTTTTCTTATGCCCACGGCCCCCGGTAGGATAAAAGAGGCGGCATTCCCCGCCGAGAGGGAGGACCATGGCACACTATGGATACGTCCGGGTGAGCACCCGGGAGCAGAGAGAAGACCGGCAGCTCGCCGCACTCGCGGCACTCGACCTGCCGCAGGACCACATCTACATCGACAGGCAGTCCGGCAAAGACTTCGAGCGGCCCCGCTACCGGGCCCTCATGCGCCGCCTCCGGCGAAACGACGTGCCGCCTCCCCGCCGCCTCATACCAGCTGCGGCAATTGCAGCAAAGCACTCTCCGCCGGAAGAAAAATAACGTCCTTCACCGCTTCTCCTTCGGGGGAAGTTTTTTCTGCTCTTTTCATTATGCCGGTCCGGCCCGCTGCCGTATAATGGAGGAAAGAAAAGAAACGAGGCGATCTCATGGCCAGATGGTATCCCGACGGACCAGATATATACCGGGACAGCGGCGGCGAAGCCCGCGTGTACGAAGCGCTGCGCCGCCTCCCCGACGATTACGTCATTTTCCACTCCTTCCGCTGGCTCGGCAACGAAGGACAGCAGCGCAGTGAAGGCGAAGCAGACTTCATCATCCTCCACCCGGAAAAAGGCATCCTCTCTGTGGAAGTGAAAGCGGGCGCCATTTCCTACGAGTGCGGCCGCTGGCTGCAGCAGAATCGCCTCACCGGGGAAGAACGCCCCATCGATCCCCTCGGCCAGGCCGCCGAGAGCCAATACCGCCTCTACTGGGAGCTGCGCCGTCATTTCCGCGGTCCCTGCCCCATGGTGGGCCGCGCCGCATGGTTTCCCTCCATCCTCCTCCCGCCGGACGTGCACCTCCCCCTCGAAGCCGTGCCGGACATCCTCCTCACCCAGGCCGATCTGGACGACCCCGAAGCAGGCCTCGCCCGGGCCTACGATTACTGGCGCTGGCAGCTCGACTGGCACGGCCAGCCGCTGGACGAAGAGCAGTACCGCGCCCTCGTGCGTCTCCTCATGCCCTCCTTCCGGCTCACGGAGACCATCGCCAGCAGCGCCTGCGAAAATGAGAAGCAGTGCCTCCGGCTCACCCGCCAGCAGTCTGCCGTGCTGCATTTCCTCGGCGAAGCCCCAGACGCCGCCATCCACGGCCCCGCCGGGACGGGCAAGACCGTGCTCGCACTGGGAAAGGCGCGCATGCTCGCCGAAGAAGGACAGGTGGTGCTCTTCCTCTGCTACAATGAGCTCCTCCTCGCTCGGCTCCGCGCCGAAGACAGCGATCCTCTCATAAGCTTCCACAACGTGCGGACCCTTGCGGAAGAACTCATGCCCGGGCCGCCCCTGCCCATTGACCGCGTCGTCCCCGCCTTCGAAGCCTTCCTCACGGACGAGTTCCCGGACGACCACTGGCCCTATCCCAATATAGTCATTGACGAAGGGCAAGACCTCTCTGACGGGCTCCTCGCCCGGCTCCACGGTCTCGTGCGCGCTTTGGACGGTGTCTTCTATATTTTCTACGACCGAAATCAATATATCATGCAGCCCCGCCGCCCCCAATGGATCGAGACCCACATGGACTGCCGCCTCGTGCTGTACAAGAACTGCCGAAACACCCGGGAGATCGCCGCCTCCATCGGCCGCCTCACGGGCCTCCGCGGGGAATACGCCTGCAATCCCCTCCGCGGCCGCCCGCCGCAGGCCCTCTTCTACCGCACGGCGGATGAGCTCCGCGCCGCAGCAGAACGCTTCGTCGCCGCCATGCGCGCCGAAGGCCTCCGCCCGGAAGACATGGCCATCCTCACCGTGCACTCCCGCCCGCACAGCGACCTCCGGGACACGGCCATCCTCGCCGGCATCCCCCTTGCTCCCGAGCCTCGTCCCGGCGCAGTGTGCTTCACCTCCGTGCGGAAATTCAAAGGTCTCGAAGCGGCGGCGATCCTCCTCATCGACGCCGAAACGAGCGCCCTCGCCCAGCCCCTTATGAAGCGACTCCTCTACGTGGGCAGCTCCCGCGCAAAGACCCACCTCCAGATCGCCTTCCGGGACGACCTCCCCGAGAACCGCTACGGCGAGACCTTCCCTGCCCCCATCCGGGACAAAGCCTCCCTCCTTTCTGCCCTCGGCATGGAAGCGATGCCATAACGAAAAACGCCTGCATCCCCCTTTGGGAGATGCAGGCGTTTTTCTGCATGCCCTATGAAGCAAGCAAAGCTCGTTCACGCTTTGACCAGCAGGCGTACCGACTCTCTGCGCACCGCGGACATGACCGTTCCATCCACACGGGGCCACGGTTCCTCTTCCGTCGCGGGCAGGAGCAGCCGGCCCCGCATGATGCGGAAAATCGCCTGCATGATTTCCTCCAGTTCTTCGACCATCGCCCGTTCTTCTTCTGTAAACGACAGCCAATCCGTTTTCCGGCCCTCATAGATCATCATATGCAGCCGGTTCCTATCTCTGTGATAGATATCGGCAAACCGCTCGATGATCTTGCGAAAATCAGCCAGTGACACCAGAAGTGCCTGCAGCGCCTCGCCAGCCTGCTTCATTTTTTCTCTGGCCTCCTCGACCTCCTGATCATACTCCGATACCCGTTCACCGATGTCCCTCACCGTAAAATCCGTAAGACAGACATCCAGCAGAAGATCTCCCACATCGGGAGCATCGGACACTTCCAATGCTCCTGCGCCGTTGCCAGCCAGACAGTCACCGGTCTTCCCGGAGGCAGCCAGCGCGGCTGCCTCCGCAGATGCCCCGGGCCGGCGATAGCAGGCAGCGCCCGCCGCACAGGCAGCCCCACCGAGCGCCAGTAGCCCCAACATCCCCGGCGCCGCGCCGTCCGCCTCCGCCAGAATGGCCCTCGCCCCCAGCGAGGCTTCCCGAAGCTCTGCCGGGCGATACGCCTGCGTCCCGTCTTCAGCGCACTTCTGCCTGTCCGGCCGCCCCTTGATCCCTTCGAGCAGATCCAGCGTGGGGCCAAACTCCTGCAGCACCTGCAGTTCCAGCACCCCCAGCGAATCTAGCTGCCGCTGCGCGTCGGCTCTGATCTTTCTGAAACGCTTCAGGTCTTCTGCATGCATCTCCTTATCGTAATCCACGATATCCTTGTAATCACTCACTGACATGGCATTATCCAGCCCGATCGCCAGTCCCAACACCCCAAGCACAGCCGCAGCTCCTCCGATCAGAACCGGCAGCATAATGATTCCTCCCTTTCATATAAAGCTTAGAAGCAGCCCTCTCTCAAACGACTCGTCCCCTTCTTCAGGCTCCTTTTGATAACTATATTCTATCTTATTTAGCATTTATAGTCAATTACAAAGTCCTAAAACAAAGCCTTCGTGCCATTTGACCGACAAGTCGTTCTTCAAAGGGATTCACTTGCTACAAGTCAGCTAAAGCCTCGCAAACGGCATAAAAATCGGGAATACTGGCTATAACCAATATTCCCGATTCAATCATGTCGTAATACCTTCTCAAAATCATTGAAGCATATCAAGAAATTCTGTAAAGCTTTCTGCGAGCGATATTGTTGTGTTGCTTTCACAGTCGAAGAAAATCACTTTCCCTTTTTGAATGCAATAGAAATTGCCAAAAGGGTCTAATCCAAACGGAAACATCAACAATTTCCCCGACTGTGTATCTTTGAACATATTAATATAATTAAAAAAGCTGTCTTCATCTCCTTCATTAAAGGAAAGCAAACCGCCAAAGATCAACGTTTTTCCTTCCCTTAAGACCAATTTAGCCTTTGACGGCATACCGCCATTGTCCTTTTTGATGCAAGCCATCAGATCTGAAGGGATTGGAAAACACAGCTTAATTTCAAGGTCTTCCAATATTTCTTCATCCTTTAAAGGAATTACATATTTCCATTCCATCTTACTCATTCCTGCCCCTCCTTATGGCCGGCCCCCGCCCCAAATCATCTTGCCCCCAGTGTGCCGATACTGCGAGTGAATGTCTGAAGGAAGCAGCTGCATATGGCCGCATTCCGCATCATGATGCCAAGTCAGTCCCTTGATTCGCGGTTCCCCGTTCTTAATCTGCTCCAGCTGCTCTGAAGTAAACTGCTTTCCCAATTCCGGATCAGCCTGAATCGCCTTTTTAAGCTCTTCAGTACAATGCTTAAATACAGTGTAATCGTCTTCCCGCCACAGATCCTTGGGCAGTATCGTTTCGTAGACTGCATCGGGAAATTCCGGTACGACCACGGTGACCTTTCGCCCATTGACTTCTATCGTTTTCCTTATATAGGGAACTTCCGAAGGAACATCTTCTTTATCTTCGTTGACACATTTGAGCTGAATTTCGCCGTTATCTTTTATCGTACACTTTTCCAATGCATTTTCGTTCATGCCAGTGTCCTTTGCTAACTCGATCTTCTCCTGCTCCGTCAGCGGACGCCCCTCTTCCAAGTTACTGTTTTTCTTCTCCTCAATGCCCACATTGGCTGTCTCATTGACATCGTGAGCCTCCAAATTGCTCTTCCTGATTGATTCTAACGAACGGGTCGTGATTGTTTCCATATCAGGAGGAAGTATCTCCGACCCTGACGGCATCTCTTTCAGAGCTGTTTCTTTGACCTCTGCGGCTTCTTTGGCTGCCTCGATATTTTGGAGCGCTGCCTCATGAAACATAAGCCTCCTCCTTCCCTACTGCTTTCTCGATCTCAGAAAACAGTTTTTCGTCTTCAAAAAGGAAATACTGTTTAACAGTTCCCCGAAGATCAACCTGTTTATTATATTTCATTTTGATCAGCTCAGAGATGATGCTGATACACCGATTTCTGCAATCCTGTTTGTAAAAATCAGTCAAAAGCGCCTGCAGCTTTTCTGCAGCTTCTTCCCTGTTCCGGGTAAACAGATAAACGAATGCATCATAAATATCATCACGAATCAAACCATGGCCGCTATATACGCCATTGATAAAGAACTGCATCACATTTTCTGCCAGAATCGTTCCCAGCAATTCATCCCGATTGCGGCAAAACACAAGCGATACCCCTTTTTGAGAAAGCACATTTCTCATTTTCTTTCTGCAGAGTTTGATCCCCTCAATGACCCGCTCTTTTTCCGCCATGGCCGTATTGAGTAGTTTGAGCGACAGATCCGCCATCATTTCCTGTGTGTTCTCCCTGATCAAACTGTAATTGATCTCTTCAAACATGGCACCTTCGCGACTTGTAAGGATTGCCTCATCAGTCACCGCTATATCCCTGACCGGATTAATCTTCACGTATACAGGAAGGTTCATACCTTCTTTATGACATAGCGCTACTCCGGTCTCCAGACTTCCCAAATAAATGGCATCTTCCGATTTCATTCCGATGGTATTTGCCACAAGGCTCTGATCGTCGGAAGAAACTACACGCTGAATGATCTTATTGGAAGAATTTTTGATGACATCGGGCGCTAGCTTGCTCGGAATCTGTTCTGCGATAATGACGCCCTGCCCATAGGCCCGCATCTCCGCAATCATATTCGTAAAATGTTCTACCGCCTTGCCCTGGGGATTTCCCATTACCTCAGAAACTCTCTCGGTTGCCACATTCTTCAGCAGACGATGGGCCTCTTCGATGACAAGAAGGTGCTGAAGGCCAAAATCTTCGTTGGGATGCTCATCTTTGAATATCTGCCGATATTCGTTGATAAAAACGATCACTAATCCTACGCAGAACGCTTTATCAGCATCATCAGCGATTCCTTCCAGCTCAAAAACGACATCGGTATTCATCAACCTGTTCATATCGATAGGCTTGCTGGTATTGAACATAAAGCCTTTGGCACCGCCGCAAAGACTTTCCAAACGAGCCAGAATAGCCGTCTGGATATTGCCCCCTACTTCGCTGTCATATTGCATTTCCTGCTTGATATAATGCTTGACTTCGTTTTTCAGGTCCTTCATCGTAGGAAACAGGAATTTATGAGCTTCCAAAGCATATTGTTCGCTCATGTAATCGGAATCAAAGACCCTGGCTCTGTTTTCCATATTCACAAGAAATGGATGATAGCCCAGTGTCAAATTCCATCCCTTTTTGCGATAAATATTTTGGAGACACTTCTCCAAAATATACGGCATGGGACCATAAAAGGAGAATGACGCATTGAACAGATCCTTTAAGAAATCAATGTGGGCCTGCAAATTGATCCCGCGCTGGATATAAAAAGGATTAAACTGCAGACAATTCAATTCCGGCTTACCCAAAGTATAAACGGTAAGCGCGCGATCTCCCGATAGATCCATGTTGCGGTATTCTTTTTTTGCAGACTCTATGACCATGAACGGCTTGTCACAGTTTCTCAAAATACCTTTCACCGTCGTTGTTTTCCCGCTGCCGGTAATCCCACAGATAAACGTGTGTTTATTGAGATCCCTTTCGCTCAAAGAAAATTCCATATTCGCCAGCGGCCTGTTCCCATCAGAGATCTTCCCAATGACTACGCCTTTAGCTGGAGAAGCGATCAATGGGTATACCTTTCCCTGTTTCAGTTCAAAGTCCGGCACGGCATGGAACGGCGGCGTGCAGATCATGCCCAGTTCTGCAGAAGTCACGGGCGCGAGCAGGGGATTATCCTCTTCCAAAAACGGAATATAAATCTGCTTATGCGCTTCGATGCGCAATGGAAATTGCTGCATGGGCAGAACATCGGCACAGGACCGTGCCACCTCACCACACAGGCAGGCGCGAATGATCTCCGCCGTGATCTTTTTTTCGGCGGAATAGGCAATTGCCGTCCCCCACATGCCGATATGCTGTCCCTGTTTCAGTCTCTCAATGGCTTTATCACAGTAAGCCATCAATTCCAAAGCAATGCCATTCTGAACATCATGAGACACAGTTGCACTTTGGCCGATTGATTTAGAAATCGCTTTGGAAATTGATTTTGAAAAACTTTCTGTTGTGGTCATGCCATATGAGACACCGCCCATAACCGGTCCAAGCAAGCCTCCTGCCATTACACTCAGAGTATTACTGGTAGAAGTCCCCTTGGTAAGAGTATCAGTATTTGTCTCACTATTTGTCTCACTTACCTGATTGGCAAGATTGTGCTTACTTATGGCGAAACAATTGTCTCTAACATTCACGATTGCTGCATATCGATCCTGTACCCATTTGCGGGAATAGGGCACTGCCACAAAAAGGACCGTGTAATCCTCTCCATTCAGACTTCGCATAAGAGTAGAGATATCAAAATTCTGCTTGTCATCATCGACTTTTATGATCGGTACTGCAGAAAGAATTCCTCCATGACTTGCCGATGTCGTTTGATCTGAAAAATAGGGCAGATAAGTCTCCAGACCGATTCCCATCATCTGCCCCTTAATCAGAGTCTCCAACATATCCTGCGACTGTCTGCTTCGGATGCCAATCACCAGATTCGTCGTGCCATGATAACTTACGACACCATAGGCAACCGGTTCTTCAAACGAATGGATCGCCGTAAACAGCTTATCCATTTTTTCATGAAGATAGCCTGCCAGATCCTCCACATCTTCCGTCGTGCAACTGGCCAACCGGAAAAAACGCATGCCTTCCAGGGTCTGGATGGAATCCGGATCCAGATGATTCATGACCGACTGGCCCGATACCCCCAGATAAGGGGATATCGTACCGACAAAAGTCTGCACCTGCTGTTCCAAGATCGCCGTATCTTTATCAAAAGTATTCTGCAGTGCTTTCGCATCCTTAGCTACCATCATGCTATCCTCACAAAGTTTTCTTCAATGCCTCGACCTTTTCATTATAAAACGTGCCGATCGCATCGACCCACCGCAGCATATCCTGCTCAAGATCTCTCATAAACGCATGAACAGCCCGAGAGAACTCTTCTTTGTTTTTTTCAGGGACCACTTTGCAATGAGCGATACCGCCACCGACCACGCCACAGAGAAGGGCGCCGGCGATGACAACGACCAGCGGCACATGAATGATCCCTGAAAGCATTTTCAGCAGAATACCTCCCACAGCGGCAGAACCGGCTGCTGCTGCCGCCGTAGTATATCCGTCTTTGATTGCTGTAAAATCGACCCCTTTCCTATACGCCTCAAGACCCTGAATATCCAATTGATAAGATTCAGAGATCTGCTGCCGCAAATTCAGCTCATAAAATCGATTCGCATTGGCCGGATCTTTGAATAGATCTTCTTTTAAAGTCTGCTTCGACAACGCAGAATACAGGTCAACCAGATAACTCTCTGCAGCCGCAGTGAGGGTGCTTGACACATAATGCATCACTTCTGCCGTAGCGGCTTCAGTCGTCGGAGCATTTTGAATGATCTCATCGACATCTTCGTTCATTTCCGCAAAAAGTTCAGAAATCAGTGCCTTTACTTTGTCATCCCACATTTTTATCAATCCCGCCTTTCATCTTTTTGACCCGCTCAAGCATCGGCTGAAAGTCATTGAGCAGCACGCTCAATTCCCGGATCTTCGCCTGAATTTCTTCCGCTGACTGTCTCTTTTGGACGATCTCGTTGAGTTCATCCCGTTTGATCTTCGCGTTCTTAGCCAGTTCTTTGCTGTATTCATTTGTGACTTTTCCTGTAAACCGTTTCAGATCCGTCACTGCCTCTTTTTTTATCTTATCGATCCGCGAACTGATGCTTTTTTTCACCAGTTTGTAATACTTTTTTCGGGAGAACCGACTGGCATAGTGTGTTTCTGTAAATGTCGTACCGGTCGTGTACGAATAAGACTCCTGCGCCTCATCGCTGTTTTTCAGATCTTCTTTAATCTTTTCAAAAGACTCTTTCGTCAGGTCCGGTTTAATCGTGGTATATTTAATGGCACTTTTATCACTGAGTGCGATCAATGCCTGGTCGCACTCAGCGACGATGTTTTTTTGGAGTTTTTCCTCGTACTGTTTGAAGATATCAATCTTACGAAAGGATATCTTTTCCAACTCATCCAAGCTTGAATCCCCATCCGGATCAAGGGCCGCGATCTCTCGTTTGTATTCTTTAATGACTACATCGGCACGTTGATCAATAATGCCGTTCGTTCCAGCATACTTATCCACGACATCGTCCACCGTGCGATTGATCTTCAGTGTGATCCCTTCCAGATCGCGTTTCAGTTCGTTGATTCGGTTTCCCAGCTCAATGGGATCTTCCGCTTTTTCTTTATAAAATCCTCTGGTCTCATCCAGCTGATCAGTAATCGTCGTCATAACAGCATCCATGCGCCCTAAGAAATCCCCGAAAAGTATATATTGCGCCTTATGGGCAAACTGATTCAGCGCGTCATCAATATCGTTAAAACGAGAAAGTTCTTTCAGTACTTTCAAAAACTCCTCCCGATCGCCGTCCGCATCAAACCATGCGCCCTTGATGAATCCATCCAGCTGTCTTGCCTTTCTCAGTTGCGAAAGATAACCTTTCAATTCTTCGGCAGTAAGATGTTTCACCTTGTTATAAAACAGCTCCGCCTTGCTATCTACCGGAATAATCTGTTTCGGATTGATCACAGGGAATTGCCGAAGGGCCTCTTCCTGAATGCGGGAAATATTGTCCGGCGTTTCATTGGCCGCTCGGGTAAGAAGCAGGAACATGGCATTTTTATTTCGGTCCGCGCTCTTGGAATTGAGGAATTTTTTGAAGGATGTCGCCTCCAAAGCTGCTCCCGTGATAGGCTTGAGGAACATGACCGCATTGGCATCCTCGATATACTGATCGGTGATATCGCCTACGCGGCCATCCGCATTGACCCCGGGGGTATCGATGATCTCAATGTTTCTGAGTTCCTTATCGTCAAAGGGATACTCGATCTCGATTTTCTTAACAATATCCCGCCAGACCGGCTGTTTGGCCTTGATGTATTGACGAACTTTGTTTTCATATTCTTTATCCGACAAATGATAAAGATTCTCGTCTTTGATGCCCTTCATCAGATCGGCAATATCCGCTTCAAGGATCTTTTTATCCTTTTTATGCATCAGGATCTCCATATTGATGACGGCGACGGGAATATCGCGATACTCGTCATTCATTGCAGCATTGCGCGTAAGAAATTCTTTGATCTTCTGCTCATCGGTCAGCGTTTTTGTCCTGTCATCTGCGTATGTTGCCTTCAGGATAAATTTTTCTCCATAACGAATCTCGACGATGGACGAAGTGCACTGTTTAACATCCATGGGAAGGATTTCTTCGCCAAGATAAGCATTGATAAAAGTGGACTTGCCGCTCTTAGCCTCTCCTACGACCATCAGCAAAAACTTATCCTGCTCGATATTCTTTGCCTGCTTTGCCAAACTCTGCAGGGATGGATCATAAGACGTCTCCTTCCCATTTTTAGCACGATCTGCTAAAGGTAAAAAATCCCGATAGATCTTTAAAATATCTTTTTTTGTCTGCTGATAATTGCTAATCATAAAAATCCTCCTTGCTTCAGGACATGCAAATGAAAATCTTTTTTCCTTGCCAAAATGTGTACTTTCCTGCAACTATGCTCATTATAGCACGAAAGATATCAAAATAGAGAAGGTCAACAGTTAAACAGAATATTTTATATTTTTCTGGCCCGCGGCGGAGCGTAGCCAAAAAGTACACCATATTGTCATTTCCTGTTTTTTTCGTAGTTCTTCGCCCGGTAGCGGAAGGTGGAGAGGGGCATGGCGCAGAGGGCGGCGGCTGCGCGGCCGGTGAGATCGCCCGCTTTCCAGCAGGCGTACACCGCGGGGAAATTATCCGGGAGGGGCTGCGGGGGGCGGCCGAAGGCGACGCCTCTTCGGCGGGCCGCGGCGATGCCCTCTGCCTGCCGCTGATGAATGGCGAGTCGCTCGTTCTCCGCGACGAAGGAGAGGATCTGGAGGACGATGTCCGCCAGAAATGTGCCCATGAGGTCCCTCCCCCGCCGCGTATCGAGGATCGGCATGTCAAGGACTGCGATATCCACGCCTTTCTCTTTCGTGAGCCGCCGCCATTCTTCCAGTATTTCTCCATAGTTTCTGCCCAGACGATCGATGCTCTTCACGAGGAGCAGGTCGTCTTTTTTCATGCGCCGCACGAGGACCTGATACTGGGGGCGGGCGAAATCTTTGCCGGACTGCCGGTCTATGTAGATGTGCCGCTCTGCCACGCCCCGCGCGAGGAGGGCGTCGCGCTGCCGGTCCTCCCGCTGCTCTCTCGTGCTCACCCGGATGTAGCCATATGTCTGTCCCATCGTATCCTTCCTTTCCTCAAAAATACGCTCCAGAGAAAGCCCATTGTCCCCCGTGCCGCGGAAGGAGGCAAGTCCGACCACGAAAAAAGCCCTCAAAGGGGCTTCATTTCATTTCTTTTCGTCGGGAAAGGGCGGAAAGGTCTCGCTCTCCGGCATCCATCGGAAGTAGGTGCAGGCACCGCTGCCGCCGAACTGCCGCTGCAGGCGGTTGTTCTTGCAGATCTCATAGCGCCGCCCGTCTTCGGCGAGAAATTCGCCTACCGGCGCGCCGCACAGGGGACAGCGCAGGGCTTCCGTACGGAGGGCGGTCACCCGGCGCAGGCCCGGCAGGCCGTCTGATCGAAGGTACTGCTCTTCCTGCGCCACTTCCCGAGCGACCATCTTCACGGGAAATCCGTCCCCGTCGGGACAGATATCGCAGCGCATGTCCGGCTCGCGCCCCATGAGAGGGTAGGTAAATTCCAGCGATTCCAGCGGCTGGCCGCGGGTCCGCCCGTAGTGATCTGTCACGGTGACGGTCCCTTTCCCGTAATATTTCTCTTCCAGCTCCGCCACGGAGGCGTGAATCACCTTCCGCAGATTCGACTGGCTGTACTTCGGCGGCAGCGCCATGGCCTCCTTGAATTCCGTCAGGCCGATCTGGAAGTGCCCCTTATGGTTCTTTGCAAAGAGACGGAAAAGGCTCTTCGTGTACTTGCTGCGGAATTTCATGAAGGTCAGCCGCTTGTACCTGGTGAAGCTGCCTTCGATATCAAAGAGGGCTGATGCCATGAGCTCGTTCAGCTCGGCGATGAGGCGGCCGTCTTTCGTGACGAGGAAGGACTGAAAGAGCGGCGCCGTGTACAGCCCCTTCTCGGTCTCGATGGTGTAGACCAGATTGGAGATGAGATGCTCATTGATGCCGGTGAGCTTCTGAAGGAAATACGAATATTTTTCGCCGGACATGCCCGCCATGTCTTTCAGGTCGGCGAGCCGGATCTCCACCCGCCGGGCATTCTGCCCGTGAAAGATCGCCATGATATTGATGAACACATCCTGTTCATTGCTGGACAGGCTCCCCAAAGGATTCAGATTCAGACGATTCGAGTATTTCACGAGATTGGCCCGCTCTTTTTTGATGGAAGTATCGCCCATAGGCATCTCCTTTCCTGCGAAACAGCCCGCGCCAACGGTGCGGAGCGGAAAAACATACGGGGAAAGCCCCGCCAAAACGGATATCTCTGCGGGAAAAAACGGAAAAACATACGGTAAAAGCGGATTTTTGCCCATGCGAAGCGGATATCCTTACTGGAAAAGCGTCCGGGAGCGCCCGCCGCGCCGTTGGTTTCGCCTGATATACCATATATACGGGATATACGGAGAAATATATGGAAGCGTCCGTCCTGTTTTATAGAAATAGGCCGTTAACTGCTTCTAAAAGACTGCCGTCGGAAGGACGCCGATCGGGATTTTCTCATTGTACGAGCGGGGAAGGAGTCGGGCAAGAGCCGTTCAGCATCCTCCGCCAGGCGTCATCAGCGGAAAAATCCACTCCAAAAGAAATTTCCTTTTGAAAATAGACGAGCCTGCGGCGTTTTTCTCCCTCTTCGTCCCGGAACGGCGCCATAAAAATTCCAGATAGCGGGCGGACGGAGATATTTTTTCCGCATGAGCAGGGATCCATCAAACATTTTCATTAGTTATTCACAAATTTTTTCACGGTCATTCACAGATATTCACAAACTTTCTCCATTTTGGCTCCAGCGGAAAAAGATACGCCAAAAGAAGCGCCGACGTCTTCGAGTAGAAATATCCGCTCCTGACTTCGTCCCCACGAAAAAAGCTCCCCAGAGGGAGCTTCTTTTGATGGTTCAATGAGCACGGCACACCGCATGCGTTTTCATTCATTTCGCCAGCATCGGGATGACGCTGCCGCCGTGGGGGAGGATGTTCACGGTGGGCTTTTTGATGCCCCGGGCGGCGAGCTCTTCACAGGCCATGGCCCAGGCGTCTTCCACGGTCTCGGCGGGGATCTGGCCGGTGCGGCGGACGGCGTCGAAGTTTTCCCGCTTCGTCACCATGTAGATGGAGTAGCGGTGGGCGTGGCAGAAGAGGTTGAACGCCGCGAAGAAGGGGATGGAGAAGTCGGCCCGGAGGGCGCGCTCCATGTCGGCTTCGCGGTCGAAGCGGAAGCTCTCCATGAAGGCGGGCGGGTCGCCGATGTCGGCGGCTTCGACGATGGCGATGATGACGCCCCCTTTCTTCGTGGTCTCTACGGCGGCGTCGTAGAATTTGCATCCCTGATAGAGGGAGATGTCTTTCGGGTAGCCCCCGGCGCAGCCGAAGGTGACATCCGTCCGGGCGCGGTAGGTGACTTTCTGGAGGCGCGCCACTTCGGCCACGCCTTCTTTCCACGCTTCCACGGGGTCGCCGCCCACGAGACGGCAGATGGCGCCGTCGTCGTTCACGACGGAGTGGACGATGAAGCAGGGCTTCACCATGTCGCACGCTTCCTGCATGTCGTCGCTGACGGGATTGTCCGCCAGGACGGCCGCGCGGGTGGCGGGATTGACGCCGCCGCCGAAATGATCGGCCAGCGCCCGGCAGTGGTTCTTCTGGATGGAATCCCAGCTGGCGACGCCGGGGAGGATCATCTTCCGGCCCGCGCTGTACCCTGCGAAGAGGTGGGTGGTGATGCCGTCCACGAGGATGACTTTATCCGCCTCGGCGACGCGGCGGTTGATCTCCACCGGAGTGCCGAGCTTCGTGGTGCCCACCAGGATGAGGTTCTCTTTGTCCCGGCAGTCGTGCTGGTAGAGGCGGATGCGGCGGGCGACTTCCGCGCCCACGACGGCCACGTCTTCTTCGTAGGTCTGGGCGCGGTGGGTGCCCTGGGCGAAGACGATGGAGATATCTTCGTCAGGCACGCCGCCGCGGTTCAGCTCGTTCACGATGTGGATGACGAACTGGTCGGACCGGTTCCAGATGCGGGTGACGTCGGCGCAGACGATGCACACTTTGTCGCCGCGCGCTACGAGGTCGGCGAGGGGCTTCGTCCCCGTGGGATGGCGCAGGCACGCCCGCGCCGCTGCCTCCACGTCCACCGCCGGCGCGGGGCGGCTCTCGATGATGTCCAGGATCTGTTCTTCCGGCAGGCGCACGGTCTGCGTGCCCCGGCCGAAACCAAAGGTGATCGTTCTTTCTCCCATATGTCCTCCTCGGTGCAGTAAAAAATTTTTTCCATTATAGCACAGGAAACGCTCCTTTTTCGCATGCTGCCGCAGGAGATGTTCCCGCGGAGGAGCCGCGTTGAAACTGGCGGTGTGGCACAAATGCGGAGACGGCCTGTCGCTCATTCCGATGCGGCCCCACATCGGGACGCGAATGATACAGGAAGCTGTCAGTGCGGGGCTCACTTTCATCGTGAGCGTTTCTCTCATGTACGACTGTTTCCGCCTTAGGAGCACGTGCTCCATGGTCTCTTCATTTCTTCCTTCGCCGCCGAAGGAAGAAACGAAGCAAAGAAGGAAGGGCGCCGCCCGATCACTCCGGCCTAAGATTTGCCCGCCCTCCGCTGACGGAATGAAACTCGCTCGCTGCGCTCGCTCAGACAGTCATTCCGTCCGGGCGCTCCGGGCCGCCAAATCTTCCCCTGCGGGTCGGCCTCCGTTCAAACGGGCGGGGAGCTGCACCAGTTCTTATCTGTGTCGCCCATTTTCAAATGGGCATCCCTCATGCTGAAGTATCAGCTCATGAGGGAGCGGACCCACATCACGACGTGAATGTGGTCGAAGCATTTGAAGTGGATGTTCATCACAAAGAACAACAAATGCGACAGGCGGAGCGGCCTCCCCCAGCCGCGCGGAACCTGCTTTGTTACTTCCTCCGTAAGTGGGCTTCATCACGATGCGAATGTGTCACACCACGGAGCCGATGGGGCCGAAGGAGCACCTCCCCGGCCGCCCATGTCCCACGCAAAAAAGGCCCTCGAAAGAGAGCCTTTTCTGATGTTTTGCTTACTCCGCCAGCGTCGGGACGATGGAGGCGCAGTGGGGCATGATGTTGATGGTGTAGTCGGTCTTGCCTTCGGCGGCGAGCTGCTTCTGGGCGAGCTCCCACGCTTCTTCTACGGTCGCCACGGGGATCTGGCCGGTCTTTTTGGTCATTTCGATGTTTTCTTTCTTCGTCACCAGGTAGATGGTGTACTTGTGGGCCATGCAGAAGAGATTGAACGCCACGAAGAAGGGGATGGTGAACTGCTCCCGGAGGGCTTTTTCCATGGCTTCTTCCGTGTCGAAGCGGAAGCTGCCCATGTATTCCGGCGGTTCCATGATGTCCGAGGCTTCCATGATGGCGATGATGATGCCGCCGTCTTTCGTGGCCACTTCCGCCGGGTCGTAGCATTTGCACCCCTGATAGAGGGAGACGTCTTTCGGATAGCCGCCGGCGCAGGCGAAGGTGACGTCTGCTTTCTGTTTGAAGGGCACTTTCTGGATATCGTACACGACTTTCGTCCCCGCGAGCCACGCTTCGTAGGGATCGCCGCCCACCATGCGGCAGATGGCGCCGGCGGAATTGACGATGGAGTGGACGAGGAAGCACGGCCCGATCATGTCGCACGCTTCCTGCATGTCGTCGCTCACGGGATTGTCCTCCAGCTTCGTGGAGCGGGTCTTCGGATTGATGCCTTCGCCGAAACGGTCCGCCAGGGCATGGCAGTGGTTCGTCTGGATGGTGTCCCAGCCGGCCACGCCGGGGAGGATAAGCTTGCGGCCGCCGCCGTATCCGGCGAAGAGATGGGTTGTGATGCCGTTTACGAGGATGACCTTGTCCGCCTCCGCCACGTGCTTGTCGATCCACACGGGAGTGCCGATCTTCGTGGTGCCCACGAGGGTGAGCCCCTCTTTATTGCGGCTGTCGTGCTGGTAGAGACGGATGCGGCGCGCCACCTCTTCGCCTACCACGCGGATGTCTTCTTCGTGGGTCTGGGCGCGGTGGGTGCCCTGGGCGAAGACGATGGAGATGTCTTCGTCGGGCACGCCGCCGCGGTTCAGCTCGTTCACGATGTGGATGACGAACTGGTCGGAGTGATTCCAGATGCGGGTCACGTCGGCGCAGACGATGCACACTTTGTCGCCGGGATGCACCACTTCGACGAGGGGTGCGGAGCCGATGGGATGGCGCATGCATTCAAGCGTCGCCGCCTCCACGTCCACCGCGGGCGTGGGATTGCCTTCGATCACGTCGGAAATGTGCTCCTCCGGGAGCATGACGGACTGGGTGCCCATGCCGAAACCAAACTGAAATTCTTTCAATGCCATATGGCCCGCCTCCTTTTGCGGGCCTGCGCCCGCCGAAATATTTTCCTTATTATATCATGGGCGCGCCGCCTGCGGGAGCCGCCGTGGTACAATGGAGAAAAACCGCACCGGAAAGGAGTCCCCATGATCGAAGCCATCTACACGCGCCGCAGCATCCGTTTTTTCCAGGACCGCCCCATCCCCGGCGATGCCCTCGAGGAGATCCTCCGGGCGGGCCGGCAGGCGCCCTCGCCGAAGAACCGCCAGCCCTGGCGCTTCGTGGTGGTCCAGGGCGCGGCGAAGGAGGAGATGCTCGCCGCCATGCGCCGGGGCATCGAGCAAAGCGCCCGCGGCGAAGGGCTCCTCACGGCGGAGCCGGGGTACATCGAGAACGCCCGCTTCACCCTCCGCGCCATGAGCGAGGCCCCGGTGACCGTCTTCGTGATGAATCCCTACGGCCGCCCCCTCCGCGCGGACTGGACGGCGGCGGAGAAGGTGAACGAGCTGAGCCACATGCAGGCCATCGGCGCGGCGGCGGAGAACATGGCCCTCGCCGCGGCGGACCTGGGCATCGGCAGTCTGTGGAACGGAAATATCTTCTTCGCCTACGACGAGCTCACCCGGTGGCTGGGCGAGGCGGGGGAAATGGCGCTCGCCCTCTCTCTCGGCTACAGCGCCCAGCCCAAGACGCTCCGGTCGCTTCCCAGAAAGCCCCTTGAAGATATCGTGGAGGTGCGGTCATGAAGGGCCTCGTCATCGTGAGCGCCTGCCTCCTCGGCACGCGGTGCAAGTACGACGGCGGTCACAACCGGAGCGAAGCGGTCCTCGCCTTTCTCGCGGGGAAGCGGTACCTGGCCGTGTGCCCGGAGATCATCGTCCTCCCCGCGCCCCGGCCGCCCGTGGAGATCCGCGAAGGCCGCGTGGTGACCGCCGAAGGCGAAGACCGCACCGCCCTCTTCGAGCGCGGCGTCCGCGAGACCCTCCGGCACATTGACGAAGCGGGCCCGGCGGCGCTCGCCATCCTCAAGGCCCGCAGCCCCACCTGCGGCTCCGGCGCGATCTACGACGGCACCTTCACCCATACCCGCACGGCCGGAGACGGCCTCCTCGCCCGTGCCCTCAAAGCCCGCGGCATCCCCGTGTGGACGGAAGAAGACGTGGAAGCCCGCATGGCCGCCAAAAAATAAAGCCCTGCGGGGCTTTTTTTGTGTGGGCGATTTTGCGCCAACAAGGAGCGTCTATCCCGCGGCGCGGCCCCTCGCTGCGACAGGAAGCCGTCGAAACGGCCAGTGCCGGTCTCACGTTTGCGGAAGGCGCCCCATGCGGCGGCGTTTCCTCGTTTCCCGCGCGCAGCGCATGAAAAAACGCACCCCTTAGGATGCGCTTCGTTCAGCCTGCTACGACGGAGAGCTGGATGGTGCTGGTCACCTGCGGGTGGACCCACACTTCGATCTCGTAGTCACCGGTCTGCTTGATGGGCTCTTTGATCTTGATGTTCTTCTTGTCGAATTTGAAGCCATACTGTTTTTCGAGAGCGTCGCTCACGTCTTTGGCGGTGACGCTGCCGAAGATGCGGCCGTCGTCGCCCACTTTGACTTTGATCTCTACGTGGACTTTTTTCAGCTGGGACGCCATGACGACCGCTTCGTCGGCGGCGACTTTGGATTTGAATTCTTTGGATTCTTTCCGCTGGGCGGCGGTGTTGAGGTTCGCTTTGGTCCCTTCCTGGGCCAGTCCTCTCTTGATGAGCACGTTGCGGCCGTAGCCGTCGGCGACTTCGATCACGTCGCCCCGTTTGCCCATTTTCTTCACGTCCTGCAAAAGCACTACTTTCATTTATGATTCCTCCTTCAGCTGCTCGCGAATGGCAGCAATGATCTTCTTTTCTGCGCTCTCTCTGTCCTGCTCTTTGATCTGCGCGCCGGAGACGGTCATGTGGCCGCCGCCGCCGATGGCTTCCATGACGAGCTGCACGTTGATGGTGCCGTCGCTCCGGGCGGAGACGCCGATCTTCTTATCCATGGGATAGAAGAGGATGCTGCACCGGATGCCTTCCACGTTCACGAGGAAATCGGCCACCTGCGCGGCGATGACCTGGGCCTGCGCGATGCCGGCGGGGCACTCGGCCACGGCGACACATTTGTCGATGATCTTCATCTTCGCCATGATGGCGGATTTCACTTTCGTCGTCTCGATATCGACGGCGAAGAGCTCGCGCACGAGTTTCGTGTCCGCGCCGCTCCGGCGAAGGAAGCTCGCCGCGTCGAAGGTGCGGATGCCGGTCTGGACGGCGAAATTCTTCGTGTCCACCACGATGCCCGCATAGAGGCAGGAGGCGATGAGCTGCGGCAGGTCTTCGTCGGCGCCGTAGTACTGCACGAGTTCAGCCACGAGCTCGGCGGTGGACGAGGCGGACGGCTCCATGTAGGTGAGGAGCGTATTGGGGATGATGGAGCTGGACCGGCGGTGATGGTCGATGATGACTCGGCGGGAGGCGCGCTTCAGTACTTCCGGCGCGGCGACCATCTCGGGCACGTGGGTGTCCACCACGAAGACGAGGGTGCGGTCGGTGACGAGGTCTTTCGCCTCGCTCTCGTCGATGAGGAGCGGCGCCAGCTCTTTGTCTTCTTCGATGGCGCGGCGCATCTTCTTCGTGGTCTCGCCGTATTTCGAGAGCACCACGTACACTTCCTTGCCGGAGGCGCGGGCCAGGTGCGCCACGCCCATGGCGCCGCCCAGGGCGTCGTAGTCTTCGTTCGCATGCCCCATGACGAGCACCCGGTCGGAATCGCCGATGGTCTCCCGGAGGGCCTGGGCCACCACGCGGACGCGCACGCGGGTCATGCTGCCAGTGGCGGGGGTCTTGCCGCCGAAGACCTTCACGTCCTCGCCGATGCGCACCACCGCCTGGTCGCCGCCGCGGCCGAGGGCCAGGTCCAGCGACACCTGCGCTTCCTCCGCCTGCCGGGCGAAGGTATCCTCGCTCTGGACGATGCCGATGGACACCGTCACAGGGATGCGGTTCACCGTCTTGATCTCCCGCACCTTGTCAAGGATCTCGAAATGATTGGCCATGAGCGTCTCGAGAGACGCCCTCGAGATGCACGCCACGAAGTCCGCCGAAGCGTACTGCTTGATGAATCCATCCAACTGGGAAAATTCGCCGAGGATGCATTCGTCCACTTCGGAGAGGAGATTCGATTTCTCCACGTCCGTCATGTCCGCGGACACCTCGGAGATATTGTCGATGCGGATGAGACAGAAGACGGGCATGGCCTCTTCGCTGGCCTGGATGGCTTTGGCCATCTCCGTGCGGTCCATGAGGTAGAAGAGCTGGTACGCCGCGTGGCCGTCCTCGCCTGCTTCGATGTATTTATGGAAAACGCGGAAATCGCTGTCTTTCACCCGGCAGTCGAACCAGCCCGATTTCCCCCAGAGGCGCGCGGCGTGCGTGCCCGGGAGGAGCCGGTCGATCTCCGCGCCCTCTTCCCCTTCGGCCTTCACCCACGTGCGGAAGACGTCGTTCGCCCACACCACGCGGCGCTTGTCGTTCACCATGGCGATGCCCAGAGGCAGGTTCTTCACGGCGTACACCGTGCCGGCCTCCACGCCGGCGGACAGGTCGTCCAGGTACTGCATGAGGATCTTTTCCTGCTCCAGGTCGTTTTTCTTGATGAAGATGACGCAGGCCATGTCGATGATGGCCAGGAGCACGCCGAGCACCCAGTTCTGACTGACGAGCGCCACCAGCGTCACCATGACCAGCACGCAGAAGAGCTTCTCATTTCTCTTCTGCACCCACACTTTCTCCAGCATAGGGCCTCCTTCCCCGCTCCCGGCGGGGCTCAACCTTCGATTTCCCTCTATTATACTAAAACCGCCGGGAAATAGGAAATCTCTCCCACTAGACACGAAAAAACGGCGCCGAAGCGCCGCCATTCATTGGTAATTCCTCCTCTGCCGGTAGTGGAAGAGCATGTCGAAGAGGCCCATCACCACGAGGATGGACTGCATGAAGGGCAGGAAGAAGGAGCCCACCACGAGGAACCACCGGAGGCCGCCGAAGATGGGAAAGCGCACCGGGAGCCACCACGCCAGCGACATCCCCTGCAGCCAGAAGACGAAGTTGCACCCCAGCTGGAGATTGTACAGCACCATGGAGATCGCCGCGTCCTCCGCTTCGGTGATCACCATGCCGAGACCGAAGAAGACGAGGTAAAGGTACACGAAGAGCACCGGGAACTCCCACCGGGAAAGGGGCGGCAGGCCGGGGATGTCCTTCAGGCCGAGGCGGGTGAAGATGTGCTTCGAGAGGGCCATCGCCGCCCAGGAGTAGATGACGCACACCGAGGCCCCGATGAAGAGGAGCGACTTCTTCAGCATCTCGTAGGTGAGATTCATGCTCTCCTGCGCCTCTGCGAGCGTGTCCCCGCTGTAGAACTGGGTGAGCATCTCCTCCGTGGTCTGTCGGATGGTCTCAAAGAAGCTCCCGTCCAGGAGAGACGTGTCCACGCCGAGCACGAAGACGCCGAAGAGGATCTGCAGAGCGAAGGAGACGAGCACCGCCGCCGCCCCGGCAAAGAGCGTCGCCACAGGCCGCACGCGCCGCCGGTAGCACCACCCCAGCACCGCCCCGAGGATGGCGAAGATGGCGCACACGAAAGCGCCGGAGAAGACGCCGAAGAAGACGGAGTCCAGAATGAGCGTCCCCGCCGTGACGATCACCGCCCACCGCGGGCCGTGCACCAGACCGATGTAGGCGATCGGCAGCGGGATCAGCAGAAAGAGGATGGTGGAGAAAATGGGCACGTACAGCCCCAGCATAGACAGAACGACCGCCACGGCCGTGCCCATGCCGGCGGCGACCACAGAATTCGTATCGCCCGGACGGAATGGTTTCATGAAATGCCTCTCTTATGTACCGTTTTTTTCAAATATAGCAGAAAGCCGCGCAAAAGGAAAGACAGGCCTCCCGCGGGAAGCCTGCCCTCCGCCTCAGCGGATCTCCTGAATGATCGGCAGGATCATCGGACGCCGCTTCGTCTTGTCGTAGAAATATTTGCCGAGGGTGTCGCGGATCTGCGTCTTGATGGCGTTCCACTCCGTCACATCCCCCGCCTCGCACCGGTCCAGCGCCGACTCGATGCGGTTCTTCGCCTCCGCGATGAGCGCCTCGCTGTCCCGGACATACACGAAGCCCCGGGACACGATGTCCGGTCCGGCCACCACGTGGTTCGAGCCCTTTTCGAGGGCGATCACCACGATGACCACGCCGTCATTGGAGAGCTGCTGCCGGTCGCGGATGACGATATTGCCCACGTCGCCCACGCCCAGGCCGTCCACATAGACCGGCCCTGCGGGGACGCGCCCCGCCACGCGGCCCGAACGGGAGGTGAATTCGAAGACCATGCCGTTCTCGCCGATGAAGATGTTCTGCTTCTTCACGCCCATGCTCTCCGCCAGCTCCGCGTGACGGCAGAGCATGCGGTACTCCCCGTGCACCGGGATGAAGAACTTCGGCTGGATGAGCGCGTGCATCGTCTTCAGCTCCTCCTGCGAGCCATGGCCCGACACATGCACCCGCATAGACGTGGTGGAGATGACGTGCGCGCCGAGACGCATCAGCTTGTCGATGGTGCGGCCCACGCTCGTCTCATTCCCCGGAATGGGAGAGGCGGAAATGATGACCGTGTCGCCGGCGTGCACCTGCACCTGCCGATGATTGCCCTCCGCCATGCGGGAGAGCCCCGCCATCGGTTCGCCCTGGCTCCCCGTAGTGAGGATGCACAGCTGATCGTCGCGGTAGCGGTTCATTTCCTCCGGCTCGATGAAGGTCCCCGCCGGCGCCTTGAGATACCCCATCTCGCGGGCGATCTCCGACACGTTCACCATAGACCGGCCGAAGACGCACACCTTCCGCTTGAACGCCACCGCCGCGTCCACCGCCATCTGGATGCGGGACACGTTCGAAGCGAACGTCGCCAAGATGATGCGGCCCCGCGCGCCGGAGTACGCCTTCATGAGCGAATCGGACACCACTGCCTCCGACGGCGTGTACCCCGGCCGCTCGGCATTCGTCGAGTCTGCCAGGAGCACCAGCACGCCCCGGTGGCCCAGCTCCGCCAGCTTATGCACATCCATGAGCTGACCGTCCACCGGCGTGTGGTCGAACTTGAAATCCCCCGTGTGGACCACCACGCCCACCGGCGTGCGGAAATAGATGCCGCACGAATCGGGGATAGAGTGGCACACGTGGAAGAAACCGAACTTGAAGCACCCCGCCTTGTACTCCGTGCCCGTCTCGATGACGTTCAGCTCGTAGCGGCCGATGCGCGCTTCCCGGAACTTCCCTTCGATGAGGCCGCAGGTGAGGCGCGACGCATAGATCGGCGCGGAGACCTCCTTCATGAGGTACGCCAGCGAGCCGATGTGGTCTTCGTGGCCGTGGGTGATGACGATGGCCCGCACCTTGTCCTTATTTTCGATGACATAGCTGAAATCGGGGATGACGATGTCGATGCCCAGCATGTTTTCCTCCGGGAACGCCATGCCCGAGTCGAGGATGATCATGTCTTCGCCGTAGCGGATGACCGTCATGTTCTTGCCGATCTCGCCGAGACCGCCCAGAGGAATGATCTGTAATTTTTCTTTTGCCAAAATAAACCTCCCTTGTGATCTGCCCCGCGCCGCCTCACGTCCGTACCAGAGGGAGCCGCGGCAGACAAAAAAATAAAAGCCGTTCAATGGTCGCTGTCATGTATTATATCATATCCGGCCCGTTCCCGCGGAGAGGGGAAAAGATTTTTGTGCGCTCCGCCTCGCCCGGAGGCCCGCCCCTTTCCTACAAAGAAATCTTTTCTTTTTATAAAATCTTTTTCCTTATTACGGGGAAATGCGCGGGGAAATCATGGCAATGGCACGAACGATGCCGAAGCTGTCAGGGCGGGGCGCATTTTCGGAGAAAACGTTTCTTTTCATGAGGGTGCGGGCCCACATCGCGGAGACTGCGTTCCTTTTATGTACGACTGTGCCCGTCATAGGAGCACGAGCCCCATTGTCACTTCATTTCTTCCTTCGCCGCCGAAGGAAGAAACGAATCAAAGAAGGAAGGACGCCGCCCGATCACTCCGCCCTGAAAGTCTGGCCGGGAGCTACCTTCGCTTAACTCGCTCGCTACGCTCGCTCAGACAAGCCGACCGCTTCAACGCCACCGGCCAGACATTCTCCCTTCGGACACCGGGCTCCGTTCAAACGGGCGAGGAAGCTGCACCAGTTCTTTTCTTGAACTGACCCCGAAAAGTTGGACAGTAAAAAAGCACTCACGGTTTTCCTTTAAGGGCTTGCTCCCTGTATTTGGCAGGGGCAGCCCTTTTAGTTTGCTTTTGATCCTCTGATTGTTGCAGTCATCCAGATATTCCTCCCGCTCCTCCCTAAATTGTTCCATCGTATCAAAGCCCTTCAAATACAGCGATCCACTTTTCTTTGACCGCATAGTAAAACACCCCACTTACTGTGTTTTTATTATACAGTCCCGTAAATGGGGTGCAGTTCATCACAGGGCGGCTTTTCTCATGCCAAAAGGGGACCCGCGCTCCTCTCGGGTCTCTCCGCCCACTTGGCTGCGGCGGACCCTTTTCATTTCTTAGAGGACTTCCCTCCCCTCCGACTGCGGAGAAAATAAAGAAGACGCTCCTCCCCGATGAGGTCTGACAACGGAAAACCGCCTGAATAAAAGGAAAACGCCATATCGGACGTTTCTTCTGTCTCAAACCATTTTTACCAGAGCATCATCAATGTGCCCGCCGTGATGAGACACAGCCCCGTGCCGGAGCGCTTCGTCAGCCGCTCGCCGAAGACGAAGTATGAAAAAAGGATCGTCACCCAGATGCTCATCTTGTCGATGGGCACCACCGCGCTCGCCGGGCCCTCCTGCAGCGCCCGATAATAGCACAGCCACGACGTGCCCGTGGCCGCCGCCGACAGGATGAGGAAGAGCACCTCCCGCCTCGACGCGCCCCGCACCAGCCGACACTTCCCCGTCACCGCCACCATGCCCCAGGCCATGACCAGCACCGCCACCGTGCGGATCGCCGTGCCCAGCGTGGAGTCCACACCCTGAATGCCGATCTTGCCGAAGATCGCCGTGAGACTGGCGAACACTGCCGAGCCCACCGCGTAGAAGATCCAGCTCCGGCGATGCGCCCCATGTGTCTCCTTCTTCTTCTCCACCATGAGGAGCGTCCCCGCGCCGATGAGCACCACCGCTGCGCCTTTCAGCACGCTCACCGCCTCGCCAAGCAGCAGGAATGCCAGCACGATCGTGAGCACCACGCTCGACTTGTCGATGGGCTCCACCTGATTCACCGGCCCCGTCTGCAGCGCCTTGAAATGACACAGCCACGAAGCCCCGGTCGCACAGCCCGAGAGCAGCAGAAAGAGCCACGTCTCCCCGCGGATGTCTCCCATTTCCCCTGCAGACCCCACCGCCGCCACGGCCAGCCAGGAATACGCCACCACCACCGTCGTGCGGATCGCCGTCGCCACCGTCGAATCCATCGTCCGCAGCCCGCACTTGGCAAGGATAGACGTCACCCCAGAAAAAACCATCGAACCCAACGCAAACGCCAGCCACATACGTCCTCCCAAAAGTCTTTCGTACGCAATGTCGCAAAGTCCCTCACATGCCTCTATCTTATCCCCATCCCCCGCCCCGCGCATGAACGCTTCTATAAACCTTCCTAAAATTTCCAGTGATCCGTCTCGCTCCATCCCAGCCACACGCCCCGGCCGACACGCCCCCGCCCATCGATCGCACTTACCCTCACGAACCACAAATAAGCCGCTGCCGCCTGCCGCCCATTGCCGCTGCGATGGTCCCCGCGCACAAGAGCTCTCCAAAGCGGGCTCCGCGCAGCGAGCCCGCTCCATCTGCTACGTCTGGTGTGTATCACGCTGAAATCTGCGCTAAATGCTTCGAACCCATTCGCATCGCGATGTGGGTCCGCACCTATATGAGAATGCCTCCAGCATAAGGGAGCGCCAAAGGCGCGACGCAAAACTTCCACCGCCATGCGGTGAGGGCGAGCGACGGATGGTGGCCGCACCGCCTGCGTACATCCGCGTTCATGAAGCCTGCGTCCGCCCCTTCTTGAGCCTGTACGAAATCATTCAAAATGCGCATTTGAAAAATGCGCAACACAGATAAGCACTGGTGCAGCTTCCCCGCCCGTTTGAACGGAGCCCGGTGCCCGAAGGGAGGAAGTCCGGCCGGTGACGTTAAGCCGGAGCGCTTGTCTGAGCGAGCGCAGCGAGCGAGTTAAGCGAAGGTAGCGACCGGCCGGACTTCCA
>CASEBK010000049.1 GCA_949286115.1 uncultured Veillonellaceae bacterium
ATGCAGATGGCGAAGACGAGCGGCGCGGTGAGCCGCCCGGAGAAATGGCCGCCGCCGCGCCAGTCGTTCCACCCGCCGTAGCGCACGCGCCCCGCGTAGTCCGCATGGCCCGGCCGCATGAGCCGCCGGAGCATCTCGTAATCTTTCGAGTGCTGGTCCCCATTGGCGATGCGCACGGCGAGCGGCGTCCCCGTGGTGTGCCCGTCGAACCAGCCGCTCTCCACCGTGAAGGCGTCCGCCTCCTTCCGCGCCGTCGAGAGAGCGCTCCGCCCGGGCGCGCGCCGCGCCATCTCCCGGCGCACCTCATCCCAGTCGATCGCTGCCCCCGCGGGGAGCCCGTCCAGCACCGCCCCGATGGACGGCCCGTGGGATTCGCCGTAAATGGTGAGCGTGCACAGTCTTCCGATGGTATTCATGTCAGTTCCTTTCCTCCGCGAGCCCGCCGAGGCTCCGGAAATCCGCCCAGAAAGCGGGATACGATTTGGCCACGCACTCCGCGCCGCAGATCGTGAGCGCCCCCGTGCAGCGCGCCGACACCGCCGCAAGCGCCATGGCCACGCGGTGATCGTTCCAGGCGTCCACCACGCCGCCGGCAAGGCGCTCCACACCATCGATGACGAGGCCGTCCGGCTTCTCCGTGATGCGCGCGCCGAGCTTTGCGAGCTCCGCCGCCATGGCGTGGAGCCGGTCGCATTCCTTGAGCCGCACCCGCGCCGCATGGACGATCTCCGTCCGCCCGCGGGACACCGCCGCGAGCGCCGCCAGCACCGGCACGAGGTCCGGGCAGTCCTCCGCGTCGATCACCGTGCCCGCCGTCTCCGAGGCTGACGCAGTGAGGCCCTCCGGCCCGTCCGCGAGCCGACCGCCCATGCGGACGAGGATGTCCCGGATGACCCGGTCGCCCTGCGGAGAGCCTTCCGGCAGGCCCGCCGCCGTCACCGCCCCGCCGAGGAGGCCCGCTGCCAGCCAGAAGGCCCCCTGCGACCAGTCGCCCTCCACGGTGAAGCGCCCCGGCCGGTACGCCTGCCCGCCGGGGATGACCCACCGGCCCCGGTCCGGATTCTCCACCTGCACGCCGTGCCGCACCATGGCCTCCGTGGTCATGCGGATGTAGCTCTCCGACTCGATGGGCGTCTCCGCGATGAGCTCCGAATCCCCGGGAAGGAGCGGCAGCACGAAGAGCAGCCCCGAGAAAAACTGGGAGCTCACGTCCCCGGGCAGCGCATAGCGCCCCGGCGGGAGCGTCCCCTCCGCCGTGAGCGGCAGCCCGTCCGCCGCGGCCCAGTCCACGCCTTTCTCCCGGAAGAGGCGGAAATAGGGAGAAAGCGGCCGCTCCCCGAGCCGTCCTTCTCCGGTATACGTCACCTCGCTGCCCGACAGGAGCCCGATGGGGATGAGAAAGCGCAGCGTCGAGCCTGACTCCCCGCAGGGGCACGTGACCGGCCCCGCCATTTTCCGCAGGCCCCCCTCGATGCGGTACGCCTGCCGCCCCTGGTACGCCGACGGCGCGCTCTCGATGGACGCCCCCAGGGCCCGCATGCACCGGATCGTCGCCTCGATGTCCTTCGAGGGGCTCACATTGTCCACCAGACTCTCCCCGCGGGCGAGCGCCGCGCAGATGAGCTCCCGGTGGGTCATGCTCTTCGACGACGGGATCTGCACCGTCCCCCGGAGCGCCCTCGGCGTGATGCACAGTTTCATTTCAGCAGCCTCCTGTCCCGAGAAAATCGGCAATATCCCCGCCGCGGACCGGAAGGAGCCGGCTCTCTCCGATGCGGCGGAGCACCACGAAGGTGATATCTTTCCCGCGCTTCTTCTTGTCGTGCGCCAGATGCGGAAGGAGCGCCTCCATCGGCGCCGGTACCGAGACCGGCAGGCCCAGCGCCCGAAGCACCCGCTCGATGCGGTCCGCCGTGCCCGCCTCCGTGAGGCCCAGCGTCTCCGTGCGCCGCGTGAGGAGCGCCATCCCCGCGGCCACCGCCTCGCCGTGGGTGTACGTTTCATAATGGTACTCCCGCTCGATGGCGTGCCCGAGGGTGTGGCCGAAATTGAGGAGCATCCGCGCGCCCTCGTCCCGCACGTCCTCCTCCACGAGCGCCGCCTTGATACGGCAGCACGTCCCGATGATCTCCGGCAGGGCGCGGAAGATATCCTCGTCCGACCTGAGCCCCTCATAGAGGCGGAAAAGCGCTTCGCTCCGGATGCAGCCGTATTTCACCGCCTCCGCCATGCCGTCGTGAATGTACCGCGGCGCGAGCGTCCGCACCAGCTCCGGGTCGATGAGGACCGCCCGCGGCTGATAGAAACTGCCCGCCAGATTCTTCCCGCTGGGCAGGTCCACCGCCACCTTGCCGCCCACGCTGCTGTCGATCTGCGCGAGGATCGTCGTGGGCACCTGCACGAACGGCACGCCCCGGAGGTACACCGCCGCCGCGAATCCTCCGAGGTCCCCCGGCACGCCGCCCGAGAGCGTCACCACCCCGTCCGTCCGCGTCATGCCGAACGCGCTCATCGCCTCCAGCACCTCTCCGAGCACGGAGAGATTCTTGCTCCTCTCCCCGTGAGGCACCGCGATGCGCCGCACGTCGTACCCCGCGCCGCGGAGCACCGCCTCGAAACGCGCCCCGTAGAGCCCGTCCACCACATCATCCGTCACCACGGCGATCTTCTCCGCCTGCGGCAGCGCCGCCCGCACCAGCGGCCCCATCCGGTCCAAGAGCCCCCGCTCTATGGAAATCGTATACGAATCCGCGCCCAGATCGATGTCGATCTTCTCCATCCTGCGCCTCCTTATATAAATGAAATAGAAATATACACCGCTTCCCATGGATCAGAAGCGGATGAGAGATCAGATGATGCATCCCGCAGCTGGCGCCGCCAAAGCAGGCTCTGCCCAGTGGCCACCGCTCCGCCTGCCGCATTTGATGTGCTTCGTGATGAAGTCTGCTTCCAAAGCATACATATCATTCGCGCCGTGATGTAGGCTCGCCCCCCCCTCATGAGTTGATACGAAATCAAAGGGGATGGGCATTTGAAAAATGCACGACCCAAGCCAAGCACTGGTGCAGCTTCCCCGCCCGTTTGAACGCTGGCCGACCCGAAGGGGAAGGTTTTGGGGCCGACGCCGTGTGGCAAAGGCGACTGTTTGAGCGAAGCGAGTTTCGCCTTTGCAGGCGGCGGTCCCAAAACCTTAGGCCGGAGTGACCGTGGCGGCGGTTTCCCTTCCTTGCTTCGTTCCTTCCTTTGAGCGGTCAAAGGAAAGAATGAAGCGACCATGGGGTCCGTATGCCCATGACGGGAACAGTCGTAAATGAGAGATACGGCCGCGCCGAGAGTGCGCCCCGCACAGCCAGCTTCGAGGTCGCTCTCCTTATGATGTGGACCCACACAGCCATGCACTGATACGCCCGCGCTGCGAAAGGCCTCACGCCATGCTCCTCTTCCGCGCGCCCGCGCCGTCCAGAAACGCCCGGAGCGCCGCGCCGTCTTCCGCTGCGAGCGCCGCCCGCAGCCGCCTGAGGGCCTCTTCGTACCGGTCCAGCTCGCGGAGCATGTTCTCCCGATTCTCCAGAAAGAGCGCTGCCCAGAGCGCGCCGTTCAGGTCCGCGATGCGCGTCACGTCCCGGAATCCTCCGGCCATGAAATATTTCGCCCGCTCGTCGAAGGACGCGCTCGCCATCAGCGCGGCGGCCGCCGCATGGGGCAGTCCGCTCGTGTAGGCGATCCGCCGGTCGTGCTCGCCAGGCGACACCCGCTCGATGTGCGAAGCGCCGAGCGCCCGCGCCATGTCCTCCACCAGCCGGAGCGAAGAGGGGCGGTTCCGCTCCGACGGTACGAGGAGGTAATTCGCCTCCGCAAAGATCGACGCCGAAGACCGGCCATAGCCTGCGCCCTCCCGGCCCGCCATGGGGTGCGCCGAGACGAAGTCCACGTCCGCCCGGAGCCACCGCGTGACCGACTCCGCGCCGCGGCCCTTCACCCCGGAGATGTCCGTCAGCACCGCGCCCTCGCGAAACGCTTCCCGATGCGCCCGCACGAACGGCTCTATCGCTTCCGCCGGCGCGGCGAACACCACCAGCTCCGCCTCTCCCAGGTGCGCGGTCCCCGCTGCCGCGATGGCCCCGTCGGCGAGCGCCGCCTCTTCCGCGCGCCCATCGCAGTCTATACCGACCACCCGGAGCCCGAGCGCCGTGAGCCCCTTTGCAAAGGAGCCGCCCATGAGGCCCAGCCCCACTACCGCCGCCGTATGGACGCGGCGAAATCCTTCCACGCTTCCCTTCTCCATTTGTATGTCCTCCGTGACGTTTCCTGCTATGCTTCCATTCTTCTATCGATCGTCACGCTCTCAGAGCTCCCGGCCGACGATCGGCGCGAGCGTCCGGAGCTTTGCCATCAGCGCTTCGAACATCGCCGGCGTGATGGACTGCGCCCCGTCGCACCAGGCGTGCTCCGGATCGTTGTGCACCTCCACCATGATGCCGTCCGCGCCGGCCGCCACCGCCGCCATCGCCATGGACTCCACCATCCACCGTTTCCCCGTGGCGTGGCTCGGGTCCACGATGATCGGCAGGTGGCTCATTCGCTTGATCGCCGGGATCGCCGACAGATCCAGCGTATTTCTCGTGGCCGTCTCGAAGGTGCGGATGCCCCGCTCGCAGAGGATGACATTGTGATTCCCCTCCGACATGATGTACTCCGCGCTCATGAGCCACTCCTCGAGCGTCGCCGACATGCCCCGCTTCAGCAGCACCGGCACATTGAGCCGCCCCACCGCCTTCAGCAGGTCAAAATTCTGCATGTTCCGCGCGCCGATCTGAATGAGGTCCACTCCCTTCTCCAAGAAGAGCGGGATCTTGTCCATGCTCATGAGCTCCGTCACCACCGGCAGATGGGCCGCCTCCGCCGCGTCTACCAAAAGGTCCAGCCCCTTCTCGCCCAGCCCCTGGAACGAGTACGGCGACGTGCGCGGCTTGAACGCTCCGCCCCGAAGGAGCGACGCCCCTGCAGCGGCCACCGCCTTCGCCACCCCCGTGATCTGCTCCGGCGTCTCGATAGAGCACGGCCCGGCGATCACCGCCAGCTTCCTGCCGCCGATGGGCACCCCCGACACATCGATCACACTGTCGTCCGGGTGGAACGCCCGGCTCGCCCGTTTGTACGGCTCCTGCACGCGCATCACTTTCTCGATGCAGTCGTAGCTCTGCAGCAGCTCCTCATCCACGGCGGACGTGTCGCCCACCAGACCCAATACCGTCTTCTGCGTCCCTACGATCTCATCCACCTGGATGCCTCTTGCGGTGAGGCAGTGAATGACGCGCTCCACACTTTCCTTCGACGCCGTCGGTTTCATTACGATGATCATGATCCATGCTCCCCTCTTTGTGTACTAAAAAAAGCAGACCCGCGATGGAGTCTGCTTCCTTCCGATCCATGTCCCCAGGCTATACGGGGCTCCTCTCGTGAAGACTGTCCACAGCGGCCAAATCATATTTTGCGTAGCCAAAAAAGCCGGCGTAAAAATAGCCCCGGCTAAAGAAATACGCAACATATGCACTTGTCATCCGCTCTGCGTCTCTGCGATTCATGATGGATGCCTCGTTTCCTAAGATCCCACCGAACGTCCGGTGAGTTGCTTTATTTTAGCCACGGCCTTTCCCATTTGTCAAACCGTTTGCGATATCCACATACATCTTGCTTCCCATGCGTTTTCTATATGCATGGCTCGGGAAATATTTCTACATTTCTCGATATTCCCCCTTCCCTTTTCCCCGTTCATCCTGTATAATTAAGACATAGAAAAACTTCGATATATAAATTTTCCAAAGGAGGAAAGTATCATGAAACTCAGCGAAAGCATCCGCAAAGCACTGAATGACCAGGTCGTCAAAGAATTCTACTCCGCCTACCTCTATCGCTCCATGTCCGCCGACATGAAAGCCGCCGGCTACAAGGGCTACGCGCACTGGCTCATGAAGCAGTATGCCGAAGAGATCGAGCACGGTGAAAAGATCGTCGCCTACATCGAAGACCGCGACGGCACCGTAGACTTTGGCCAGATCGACGCCGTATCCGCCCACTTCGACTGCCCGCTCAAAGTCGCGGAAGCCGCCCTCGGCCATGAACAGTACGTGAGCGAATCCATCCGCACCATCTTCAAAGCCGCCCGCGAAGAAGGTGACATCGAGACCGAGCTCTTCCTCCAGTGGTTCATCACCGAACAGGTGGAAGAAGAAGCCAGCGCCACCGAAGTCAAGCAGGGCTTCGAAGCCGCCGGCGACTGCAAAGGTCTCCGCCACATGTTCGACGCACAGCTCGCACAGAGATAACGCCCAAAAGCAGCCCTCCGGGGCTGTTTTTTTATGCCCGTTTCCGAAAGCCCGCCGCCTTGCCGGCGGTGAAATGCCTCTGCCATGCCTTCCGAAGCAGATGCGGGGCGACGTCATTCGCATCTGCCGCAGACGGGCCGAAATTTCCAGCCCCTCCGGCCTTTGTCAAACGAGCCCTTCCTGACACGCAAAAAGCCGCGCTCTTCTTTTTTGAAGAACGCGGCATGGGAAAAGCGCCTCCTGAGAGGCGCTTTCGTTTTGGCCGTCACTTCCCTTTTCCGCGAAAGAGAAGGGCTCTCAGGCGGCGGATGAGCCACCGGATGAGGGGCGGGGCGAGAGCTCCGCAGAGGGCGGTCCACCAGTGTTTGTCCATGGTCCCTCCATGAGAAAGCCGGCTCCCTTTCCCTGCGGAGCCGGTCTTCTTTCCGAGCTTGTGCTCACGATCTCACCGTCAGAGCCCTTCGGTGAGAGAATAGGTCTCCTGGACCTTCACGCCGTCCAGATCGTTTGCCAGAAGGCTCCCCAGAGACTGGCCCGCGGCGAGAAGTTCGTCGTCGGAAGCGTCCCCTCTGATGCGGCCGAAGGTGTAAGTCTTCGTAGCGGACTCGCCCGCTGCCGCAGCGCCGGTGGTCATCACGACCTGGAGCTTCGTGGATACTTTTGCTTTTTCAGCTGCCATATGTTTTCACCTCCTTTCCATAGATATCTCAGAAGATCGGTCCTGTCCTCACAGGACGACATCTTCGGTGGTGGTGATGTACACCGCCCCGGCAAGCGCCGTCGCCGCCGCGCCGGAGGTGCTCTCCAGCACGGGCACGATGGAGGCCGCTGCGGTCTCGAGCGCTTCCGCGTCGAGGCCTTCTTTCGGGGAGGAGAGCGTCACGGACAGGGTGCCGTTTCCTTCGAGAGAGAAAGTCAGCTTGAGCTTTTTGGTCATGGTATCCCTCCTTTCTTTGCATTTTTTCTTGATGGATCGTCAGACGCCTTTGATGATCACCCCCTTTCCGGGCGAAAAAAATCCGGAGCCCACAGCGTCATCTGCCGGCTCCGGCGCGTGCCTCGGTCTCCCGGGCCGTACTCGGTCGCATCAGTGTTTCGCCCCCGCTGCATCGAGCAGCCAGAGGAACTGCCGCTTTCCCATGCGGCACAGGTCGCGCCCCTGCTTGAATTCGAGGAGCGTCTTCTCCGGTGTGCGGAGAATGTCGAAGAGCCGCACTTCGCGGTCTGCCCCGAAGGGCTCGTGCCTTCGCCAGTACACGGAGAATCGGATGGTCTCCGCCGAAGCGGAGCGTTTTTGGACTGTCTCCATAGGGCCTCCTTTCTTCTTTCTATATCAGAACATTTGTTTTTTTGATGTTTGTAGTATAGTCCTCTCTAGGAGATCTGTCAATAGGAAAATAGAACAAATTTTCTATTTTATGAAAGAAATACATCCAAAGAGCCTCGGTCACAGCGCCTTCCGGTCTGACCGATGAGCGTGCCGCGGCCGGCCGTTTCTCCTGCGGCCGCCCTTTCGGACACGAAAAAAGCGCCCGTCCCCGCGGGGTGAGCGCTTCTTTTCCCGTTTCAGTCTTCCTGCGGTTCGAACGCCGCTTTTGACGCGCCACAGATCGGGCAGACCCAGTCGTCCGGAATGTCTTCGAACTTCGTGCCCGGAGCGATGCCGCCGTCCGGATCGCCTTTCGCTTCGTCGTAGATGTAGCCGCAGATGGTGCATACGTATTTCTTCATGGTGC
Source organism: uncultured Veillonellaceae bacterium (assembly GCA_949286115.1). Classification (GTDB taxonomy): domain Bacteria; phylum Bacillota; class Negativicutes; order Veillonellales; family Dialisteraceae; genus UBA1822. The sequence goes on from CASEBK010000049.1 coordinate 8,063, forward strand.
TGCCTCCTTGAAAAATGCATGGGACATGGCTTCCCCTTCATTATATCATGCCTCCGGGGAAATGGCAGGTCCCGCGCCGGTCCGGGCGCCGCCTCTTCCTTCGGGAGCGCGGCGGCGAAGGGCTCCACGGCGCCACCAGCGAAGCTCCGCCGAAGCCGATGGCTGCGGCGCATAAAAAAGGGCGTCTCCCTTCTCTCCGAAAAAGGAAACGCCGTTTTATTTTTATTCGTCACAGGGAGATGCCGCTACCGCAGCGCTTTCTGTCAGGCTTTGTTCTGCGCGGCGCGGTAGGCCGCAAGCTTCGCATCCCGGTCCACATAGGCCGCTACCGCTTTCGCGAGCTTTTCGCCGTAGGTGTTCGGCTTGATGTCCATGAGGATCACCGCGTTTTTGAGCTGGCGCACCTTCTGGTTCTTATAGAGCCAGCCCGCAGGGGCGACGTGGATCTTCCCGGCGGCAAAGTCGATGGTGTACACCGTGACGTAAGTCTCTTTCAGATGTTTCGTGTCCGTCCGCATCCACACTTCGGCGGTGTCCGTGGCGGGATCGTAGGTGCAGCGGGAGGCGTCGAAGAAGAGCGTATCCATATCCTCTACGGAGATCTCCTGCCACGCGCCAGGGATCTCCGGCGGGACGTACTCCTCCGCCATGGCCGCCCCGCCAGAGAGGAGCGCCGCCGCCAGCATCACAGACCACAGTTTCTTCTTCATCTGTATCCCTCCTTATGTCACCGCCGCACCGCGCGGAGGCGTTTCAAAAGCTCATCGAAGAGCTCCACATTGAGATAGGCGTAGCACCAACTGTTGAAAAGGAAGATCACCGCCGCCATGGCCGCGCCGGAGGTGGTGAAGACCGCCCGCCCCGGGTCAGGGTCGTAGCCGAGGAGCCCCGCCAGCGGCTGCCACACCCACTGAAGGAAGGAGATCATCCGCGAGAGGATGGACGTGAGCGCATCCGCGATGCCCAGCACATAGATGGAGAAGATCACCTTGTAGGACATCTCCACCACGTAGGCCGCCGCGGTGAGCGCAATGGTGCGGCCCGCGCCCCAGCCCCGGCGGAAGCCGTAACCCATGGCCATGCCGAGCGCGCCGGCATACACCGCCGTAGTGAGGCCGATCTCGGGCCCGCCGATCATCGTCACGAGGAGGATGACCGCCGCCGAGGCCCCCAGCCCCCAACGCATGCCGTGGAAATACGCCACCGCCGCCAGCGGCGACGCCGCCACGATCATCGTCACGAAGACGAGGAAAGGCGCGATGAGCTTCAGCAGCACGAACATCGCCGCGATGGCCGCCGCGGCCGCCGCCTCGGTGAGCCGTTTCGTCTTTCGTATGGATTCCGTCATAGTTCCTTTCCCTCTGCGCGCACCAGCGCTTCCTTCTCCTCTTTCTTCCAATGCTTGATGCGGGCCTCCATGGACCGCGCGTCGTGGGCGTTGTCCCACTCCCGCTGCCACACGAGCACCACCGGCCGCCGCGAGCGAGTGTACTTCGCCCCGCGGCCCGCATTGTGCGCCGCCGCGCGCCGCTTTGCCGAATCCGCCGCATAGCCCGTATAGAGCGAACCGTCGCTGCACCGCACCATGTACGTGTACCACCGCCGCGCTTTTCCGTCCATCCTGCCTCCCCGGGCCCCGCCCGCCGTCATGCCTGTATTATACGCATTTCCCACACAAAAGAAAAATCCCGCCCCGTCACGGCAGGACATGTCTCCTCAGGAAACGAAAAAGGGCCCCGCCTGATGCGGAGCCGCTTTCAGTACCATTCGCTCACCCAGTTCTTCTCCTCGGGGAAGTTCGACCGGAGGAAAGCCTTCGCCACCGCTCTGGCCGCCTCGTCTTCCGTGAGCCACGACGCCTCGCCGGCCGCGAAGAGGGCCTCCGGGGAGAGCGCGCCGAAGAGGAGGTGCGCCGCGCCGGAGGGCGCAAGGGAGAAGGCGGGCGTGCCGCCCCGCACCGCGGTCATGCGCCCCGCTTCCGCGCGGAGCGTATAGGGGCCGCTCATCTCCGGAAGCGCCCCGTCGTCCAGCTGGAAGGAGACCTCCCCGTCCCCCGCCGCAGGAAGGCCCGTGAAGGCCGCCGCCGCATCGGTCACGCGGGCCATCATATAGGGGAAGGTGCGGTTCCGGATGTAGGTGTGCTCCGCGCCGTCCGCCCAGAAGAGGTACGACCGGTCGTCCAGCGGCTCGTACCACCGGCAGCGGTCCACCGAGCCCAGGTGCCCCGCCATGTAGGCGTAGAGGCCGCGCCGCCCCGCTTCCGATGCCCAGGCCATCTCCGACGCGGTGAGCGTGCGGTCCTCGATGCTGTAGAAGAGGTACCCCGCCGGACCGCCTTCGTCATAGACCACGGCGATCCACCCTTCCCGGAGCTGGCCCTCGATGTGCCGCCGCCAGGACGCCTCGTCCCGAAGCGTATAGCCGCTGCGCCGGGCGGTGTGCGCCCGGTAGATCCCCGCGGGGAGCGCCCAGTCGTCCGGTCCTTCGAGCGTCTGCGCCCGCGCCGCTCGCCGCCCGAGCGCTGCCAGCCGCACCGGCTCCGCCTCCCGCTCCCACTGGTGCGCATAGAAGGAAAAGCCCAGGGGGAAATAAAATGAAGCGTCCGACGGCATGAGGATGTCCACCGCTTTCCCCGCGCCGCGGGACGCGCGGAACGCCCCGGCGAGGAGCTGCCGCGCCAGCCCCCGGCCCCGCGCCGCCGGATGGGTCGCCACGCCCACGATGTAGTCCGCCCGCATTTCCTTCCCCCGCACGGAGAGCCCATACGGCCGCAGATGGAGCGCGCACGCCGCCCGGCCCCCTTCGAAGCCCAGGAGCGTCTCCTCCGGCCGGTACACCTGGCTGAAATACCATTCGAAAAAAGGGTCCCCCGGCCGCTCGAAGCAGTACCCCCACAGCGCGCGCAGCGCCCCTTCGTCCGCCGCCCGGCCTCTCCGGATCTCCATGATGCCTCCTTACTCCGCGAGCACCACGTCGTACTTCTCGGCGAAATGGTCGGGATTGTACTCCATCTTCGCCTGACGCAGCCCCGGCAGCCCCAGGTCCTCCTCGCGGTTCACATACTCCGTCTGCGCGAACTCCCGCGCCAGGAAATCCCGGTTGATCGCCTGATACAGCCCGCGGATCTCCGGATTCGCCTTCTCGAAATGGATGTGCGCCACCCGCTCATTGAGGAAGCTCCCCATGGTGAGCGCCTCGATGCGCCCGTAGATGCGGATCACTGCGCCCCGCATGCCGATGGCCTCCCAGTTATCCATCGCCAGCCCGATGGCGCGCTCCTCCTCCTCGATGTCCCCGTGGCGGGCGAACCATTCAGCGAGCGCCGCCCGGGTCTCCGCCATGTTCGCCTCCGTGATGGGCTCGTACACATAGTCCCCGTACTGGCGGAGGAAACTGTTCAGATGATTCTTCTTCATGCGGAACTTCTTCCCCGGCAGCGAGATGAGATCGCTCGTCTTATAGATATACTCCCAGTTGTCCCGGTCCTCGATGAAGCGGAACGTCCCCGGCAGAAACGCCTGGATCTGTTCCACCACCCAGGGCGACGCCGCTTTCACCATGAAAGGCCGGCCCATCTCCGCCAGATGATCCCGGATGAGCGCCAGGCCGTGAGTGAAAGACGCCCCGTCGCCGGCGAAAGGCGGCATGAAGAACGTCCCCTCCCCCGTGCCCGCGCGGATGAAGAGCACCCCGTCCTCCACCGCCCACATCGTGTGGTACGCGTGCTGCCACAGGAAGAGCGTGTCGAACGAGCAGTCCGCCCGCTCGTAGTGATGCTCTCCGAAAAATGAATTGATATAGTCCTTCTCCTCGATGCGAAACGGCTTGAAGTCTATGATGTCCACTCTCCTTCTAAATTTTTCAATCTGCTTTATCTGTATTGTACCATACGAGGAAAAGGCAGGAGCCGCCGAAACGCACCGCCCCGCCTGTGCACTCCGAAGAGACAGCCCGCCGCCCACTTTTCCCCGATACTATCGCCATTTTCCGCCTTCGCCATGCACGAAACGGGCCAAAATCCATCAAAAATTGGGCCGCCGCCATTTATCCACTGCGGCCCCGCCTCTTTTTCACAAAATCCACACCGCGGAAAAAGAGCCCGCCGCGCCCGCTCCTATCGGAGAAAACGTGCCGCTTCCTGCGGAGGGGGTGAAAAAAGTTATGAACAGTTACTCACATTTTCCTGTGTACATCTCCAGTGCACAGCGGCGGGAAGCACGGATTTTACGAAATCTTTGCAGGGAGCGAACAAATTTGTTCATAACCCGGTGAATAACTGTGAATAACTCTGTGAAAATGTGGGGAGAGCCCCGGCGGCAGCGGGCAGAACGCCCCATGCGGCCCCGCGCACTGTGCATAAGCCCGATGCATCCATCCCCCGCGCTCCGCGCATGACCCGCGCCGCACCACCCCGCTATCCGCACAAAACGGCCCCTGCTGCCCGGCTGCGGTCTTCTTTTTCGCCTCGAGATCGTTTCCCGCGCCCACCGAAGACCCGCCTGCCGCCGCAGCAGCCGTGAAAGTCCCCGCTGCCGGTGAAAGGCCCCTGCGGCGGCAAAGATGACGTTCCTGCCCTCAGAAGACCCACCGGATGCGGCAGACGCCCCGAAAGGCCCCGCTGCCGGCAAAGCATGTCCCTGTGGGCCAAGCCGACCTTCCTCCCTTCCGCCCTCTTTGCCGGTAAGACCGTCATTCACGGTTTCCGCCCTCTTTGCTCCTAAGACCGAGAGGCGCGCCCTCTGCCCTCTCTCCCGGCAAAGTCCTCTTCCGCCCCGTCCGGCTCCGCTGCGCCAAAAGCCGTCCCTCCGCCCGCAGCCACCTGCCTCCCATGTCCCTCCGCGAAGCGTCACATCCCGGTGAAAACGTTTGGCTCTCCCCCTTTCATCGCATACTATCCATAAATTTTATATAAAAGTTTCCTTATGCAGTGTTATAATGTAAGCATCAAAAAAATGACAAAGGAAGTGTCCCCCATGCAAATGAAACGTGCCCTGCTCCTCGCGGCGTGCCTCGCCCTCCCGGCATGCGCCTCCGCCGAGGAACCTGCTCCGCAGAATGGTCCCATCGCGCCCGCCGCAGGCGCAGAAGAAGCGGCCCCCGCCGCAGAAACCGCCCCGACGGCCGAAGCTCCTGCAGAGACCGCCCTCATCGGAGAAGCAGACGGCCCCACCGCCATCCTCGTGATGGACCGCACCGGCGAAACAGCGGGATCGCCCGCGCCCTCCGCCTCCGTCACCGCAGCCGGGACCGACGCCGCGGAAGACGCCGCAGCCGCTGACGCCCCCGCCGTCGCCGAAGCGGCCCGGTCCCATCCCGTGGAAGTGCAGATGGAAGTGATCGAGCACCGCTTCACCAACGACGGCCACATCAACAACTACACTGTCCACCTTTATCAAGAGATGAAGCGAAACGGCACCGTCTCCTTCTGGCGAGGCCTCACCATGACCCGCGCGCAGGGCTGGCTCAATGACGACAACCGCCACCGCGACAGTGACGCCTGGGGCCTCGGCCCGTCCTTCATGATCCGCTGGGAAAAGCCCGTCAGCGAGAAATGGTCCGTAGGCATCGACGGCACAGGCTCGCTCCTGGCGTACAACCACGCCTTCCCCGCAGGCGGCCGCGCCTTCGGCTTCATGTGGCGCATCGGCCCCCGCGTCTCCTACTACCCGGACAAAGACAGCGCCATCCGCCTGGGCTACTCCTTCATGCACTGCTCGAACGGCTTCTCCTCCCACAACCCAGGCTACAACGGCGTAGGCTTCTCCCTCATGTACGCCCACAATTTCTGAAAATACGCCAACGAATAGGAACCGACAGGAAACTGCGCCCCACTTTGCTGCGCCATAAATACAGACAGCAAGCGGGGCGTTTTACTATGCCAACGAAGCGAAAACGTCGGCGCTATGTCCCCGCCTTCCAACGCCTTATCTGAAGGCCATGCACAAGGAAGACCGGGCCTCTTCCACGGCCGTGTCTGAGCCGGCAAGGGAGCGGTTGGGAAGATGCGGTGACAGAGAATTTTTTCGGCCACGGGAAGAGCGGAGCGTTCTGTCGGAATGATCCTAAGACCATGGAGGAAAGCCGGAAAGAGCATCTGGCGCATGGCAGCGATCGGCGGCGCAAAAGCAAGCCGTTAAGCAGAAGGAACGAGGCTATTTTTATCGTCCGGCCGCTAGGGGAGAGTTCCCTTCAGGGACGCTTTTTTCATGCTGCCGATGCTATAATGAAAAGAGAAACGAAAGAAAGGAGACCTCCCATGACAGAGCCCATCATCAAAGAACACGCCAACGGCGGCAAAGGCCGCCTCATCCTCTACCCCATCCTCACCGAAGAAGAGATGGGCGGGAAATGCCGCCTCTACGCCCGCGTCATCATCCCCGAAGGCAGCTCCATGGGCATCCACACCCACAGCGGCGACGGTGAATCTTACTACATCCTCGCCGGACGCGGCCGCTACACCCAGGACGGAGAGACCCGCGAAGTCGGCCCCGGCGATGCCACATTCTGCCCCGACGGCGCAAGCCACGGCATCGAAAACATCGGCTCCGGCGACCTCGTCCTCATGGCCCTCATCATCTACTCCCACTAAGCCCGCGAAAGGAGACCCATCATGGCAGACAGCGCCCTCGAACTGAAGAACCTCGCCGCCACCGACCCCGGCGCGAACCGCGACAAATACGACTACGTCCTCGTCCCCGGCGAAGAAGTGCTCCTCGAATTCAAATCCATCCGCGACCTCTGCGTCATCACCGACCGCAAGATCATCGCCCTGAACGTCCAGGGCCTCACCGGACGGAAAAAAGAGCTCCTCGTCCTCCCCTTCTCGAAGATGACCGCCTTCTCCACCGAATCCAGCGGCGCCTTCGACGTAGAAGCCGAACTCACCGTATGGAGCTCCGGCATCGGCAAAGTGGAATTTGAATTCATCCGCGGCACCATAGACATCCGTGAGATCGGCAGCATCCTCGCCGCCCACATCGGATAAACACAAAAGCAGCCCTCAAAAGAGCTGCTTTTTCCCTGCCAGAAACAGGCCCCGGCAGCGTGCCGCAGCCAAAACACCGACGTCTCCCTTCCTCAGAAAAAGGAAACGCCGGTGTTTTCGTGCCGCCATGCGGATCTTCTGGGGCGGTATAGAAAAATGCGTATGGACGGCGGGACTTTTCTCCGGTAGAGTAGAAAAGAAACGCGGCAGGGCCGCTGGGAGGAGGATGCATATGACGTATACGCTTTGGGATCTGTTGGGGGCGCTCCGCGCCGATTACAAATGGGTGGAGCTGTCCCATTCGCTGAATCATGAGACGCCGGTGTGGTCGGGCATTCCCGCCGGGTCGGTGGAGCTTGGAAAGACGGTCTTCGACTGGGGGAACCCCATGCTGGAGTGTCTCATCCAGACGTTCCGTTTCCCCGGCCAGTTCGGCACGCACATCGATTTCCCCGGTCATTTCGTGAAGGGAGCGGCGCTCTCGGAGGCGTTCGGCACGGCGCACATGGCGTACCCGCTCTGCGTGATCGACGTGACGGCGAAGGTGGCGGAGGATGTGCACTACGCGGCCACGGCGGACGACATCCGCGCGTACGAGGCGCAGTACGGGCCCATCCCGGACGGGGCGTTCGTGGCGCTCCGCACGGATTGGAGCAAAAACTGGCCGGACATGGATAAGATGTCGGGCATCGCTGCCGACGGGAGCGAGAATTTCCCCGGCTGGTCGCTCTCGGCGCTGCGCTACATCTACGAGGAGCGTCACGCCGCGGCGAACGGTCACGAGACGCTGGATACGGACGCCTCGGCGGAGGCGGCAAAGGCGGGCGATCTGGCGTGCGAACGGTATGTGCTCGCCAAGGGCAAGGTGCAGATCGAGGTGCTGTGCCATCTGGACGAGGTGGCGCCGGCAGGAGCGGTGCTCTTCGCCGCATGGCCCCGCATCGAAGGCGCGACGGGCCTCCCTGCGCGGGTCTTCGCCATCACGCCGATGATCTGAGGAAAACGAAAAAGGACCGCTCTTCTCTGTGAGGAGCGGCCTTTTTTGTGTGGAGCTCATGTCGCGCCGCGCTGCCTGGCTGCGGCTTCTGTGGTGCGGTGAAGGTTGATGTAGATCTCTTCTCCCTTTGCCATAGAGAGGGGGCCGCACCACGCGGAGCCGCCGATGCGGTGGCCGTCCCGGTCCCACACGTCGCGCAGGCGTTTTTCCAGCCGGTACGTTTTGCCGTCGGTGTCGGCCGTGAGGAGGGCGTCGTAGCGCTGGATGTTCGCCACGAGGGTGTCTTCCCGGTAGTCTGCCGTGCCGGGGCGGTATTTGTAGGTCTCGGCGTACATGGTGAAGGCGACCGCCTCGCCGCCTTGGAATGGCCGCCGCGTGAGGGTCTCCCGGTCGGCGTAGACCCGCTCGGCTTCGTCCGCATAGACGACGAGGTAGCGCTCCGGCGAGGCGAGGAGGGTGGCTTGATCCATGGCGAGGGCGCTGGGCGCGGCGCAGGCGCAGAGGGCGGCGAGAAGCAGTGTTTTCATGGCGGGCTCCTTTCTGGAAACGAGGGGTCTTCTTTTTTTCTTTATTGTACCATGCGGGGAGTTATTGCGACGTGAGCGAGGGCGGAGCTGTCGGGGCGAACTTCATCGCGATGCTGCCGCCATCGAAGCTGTCGGTGCGGGGCACATTTTCGAAAAGGACGGTCCCTCTTCATGAAGGTGCGGACCTACATCACGATGACTTCGTTTCTCTTATTTACGACTGTTCCCGTTTTTGGAGCACGAGCTCCACGGTCACTCCGCCCTGAAACATTGGCCGGTCACTACCCTTCGCGAAACTCGCTCGCTGCGCTCGCTCAAACAGTCGCTGCGGCTGACGCCACCGGCCAATTTTTCTCCCTTCGGGCACCGGGCTCCGTTCAAACGAGCGGGGAGCTGTACCAATGCTTGGCTTGGGTCGTGCATTCTTTGAACGCACATTCCCTTTGCTGACGTATCTCCTCATGAAGGGGCGGACCTACATCACGACGAGAATGATATCGAAGCTGTCCGTGCGGACTTCATCACGAAGCACAACAAATGCGGCAGGCGGAGCGATCTCCCCGCCGCGCGGAGCCTGCTTTGCTCTGGGTTCGTAAGCGGCACAGCACATCACACCGCGAACGGGGTCGAAGTTTTCAATGCTTTCTTTCCCACGATGGGCTCTGCCATGGCAGGTGGCTCTTCTTTCTGTGTGAGTTGGTTTATTTCCTTTTGAAAATTGTTTCACATGAAATAATTTGGACAGGCGGTCTCTTCCTGTTTCTATTTTTCCAGGCACAGAAAAACAGCGCCCGCGGGGAGCGCTGTCTGTGGTCTTATTTCATTTCTGTTCCGCTTCGTGTTTGATGGCCGCTTCGACGAATCCTTTGAAGAGGGGATGCGGGCGGGTGGGGCGGGATTTGAATTCCGGGTGGGCCTGGGTGGCTTCGAAGAAGGGATGATCGGGCAGTTCGATCATTTCCACGAGGCGGTCGTCGGGGCTGGTGCCGGCGATGACAAGGCCTTTGTCGGTCATGGCTTTGCGGAATTCGTTGTTCACTTCGTATCTGTGGCGGTGCCGTTCGTAGACGATCTCCCGGCCGCCGTAGAGTTCGCGCGCTTTCGTGCCGGGGGCGAGCTTGCACGGGTAGAGGCCCAGGCGCATGGTGCCGCCTTTTTCGGTGACGTCTTCCTGATCGGGCATGAGGTCGATCACGGGGTACTGACAGTCGGGAGCGATCTCGCTGGAGTTGGCGCCTTCCATGCCGCACACGTGGCGGGCAAATTCGATGACGGCGCACTGCATGCCAAGGCAGAGGCCAAGGAAGGGCGCGTTGTGTTCCCGCGCCCACTGGATGGAGGCGATCTTCCCTTCGATGCCGCGGGAGCCGAAGCCGCCCGGGACGACGATGCCGCCTACGCCGCCGAAGACTTCGTCCAGGCTGTCCAGATGGTCTTCGAGCTCTTCGGAGTTCACCCAGTGGATGCGGATCTTCGTGCCGAAGGCGAATCCCGCGTGGGAGAGGGCTTCCGCCACGGAGAGGTAGGCGTCGTGGAGCTCTACGTATTTCCCGACGAGGGCAATGTCCACGGTCTTCTCCGCGGAGAGGATGCGGCCCACCATGTCTTTCCATTCGGTCATGTCGCAGGGTTTGTCTTCGAGGCCGAGTTTCTGGAGGACGATGCGGTCGAGTCCTTCCTGCTGGAGGAGGAGCGGCACTTCGTAGATGGTGCTGCAGGTCATGTTGGAAATGACGGCGTCGGCGTCCACATCGCAGAAGAGGGCGATCTTCCGCTTCATGTCGCTGGAGATCTCCTTTTCCGTGCGGCAGACGATGATGTCGGGCTGGATGCCGATGCTGCGGAGCTCTTTCACGCTGTGCTGGGTGGGCTTCGTCTTGAGCTCGCCTGCGGCGGAGATGTAGGGGATGAGCGTCACGTGGATGTAGAGCACGTCGTTGCGGTTCGGCACGTCCTTTTTGACCTGGCGGATCGCTTCGAGGAAGGGCTGAGATTCGATGTCGCCCACGGTGCCGCCGATCTCGGTGATGACGATGTCCGCATTGTCTTCGCGGCCCACGCGGAGCACCCGGTCTTTGATCTCGTTCGTGATGTGCGGGATGACCTGGATGGTGGAGCCGAGGTATTCCCCTTTGCGTTCTTTATTGATGACGGACTGGTAGATCTTGCCGGTGGTCACGTTCGACGCTTTGGAGAGGTTCATGTCGATGAACCTTTCGTAGTGGCCCAGATCGAGGTCGGTCTCCGCGCCGTCGTCGGTGACGAAGACTTCGCCGTGCTGGTATGGGCTCATCGTGCCGGGGTCGATATTGATGTAGGGATCGAATTTCTGGATGGTGACCTGGTAGCCGCGGTTTTTCAGGAGACGGCCCAGGGAGGCTGCGGTGATGCCTTTGCCCAGAGAAGAAACGACGCCGCCGGTGACGAAAATGTATTTGCTCATGGCTCCTCCTTTACATGCGCTCCGGTGCGGATACGCCCAAAATGGTCATAGCGTGGACAAGTACGTACTGCACGGCCAGGATGAGACCGAGCCGCGCCTGCGAGAGTGCGGGATCGTCGCAGAGGCAGCGGCACTCCCGGTAGAAATGGTGGAACAGGCCGGCCAGCTCGTGGGCGTAGCGCGCGATGCGGTGCGGCGCCCGCTCTCTGGCGGCGTTGACGATGAGGTCATGATAGGCATCCATCTTCTTGATGAGATCGATCTCGGACTCCTCCCGAAGGAGCGTGAAGTCCGCGTTTTCCACACCGCCCCAGGTGACGCCCGCTTCTTTCGCCTGCGCGAGGAGACTGTGGATGCGCGCATTCGCATACTGGATGTAGTACACCGGGTTCTCGCTGGACTCCTTCTTCGCCAGGTCGATGTCGAACTCCATCTGGCTGTCCAGCGTCCGGCTGGTGAAGAAGTACCGCGCCGCATCGGCGCCCACTTCTTCGGTGAGCTCCGCCAGCGTCACTGCCTCGCCGGTGCGTTTGGACATGCGCACGGGCTTGCCGTTCCGCAGGAGGGTCACCATCTGGAGCAGGTCCACCTGGAACGCCTCCGGATCGTAGCCGAGATACTTGATGGCCGTCTTCAGGCGCAGGATGTAGCCGTGATGATCCGCGCCCCAGATATCTACGAGAGTCTTGAACCCCCGTTCAAATTTATCCTTCGCATAGGCGATGTCCGAGCAGAAATAGGTGGGCTCGCCGTTCGCACGGATGACCACGCGGTCCTTGTCATCCCCGTTGTCCGTCGTGCGGAGCCACCACGCGCCCTCCTTCTCATAGAGGAGGCCCTTTTCTTTCAGTTCAGCCAGCGCCGCATCCACCTTGGCCGGGTAGAGCGTCTTCTCGCTGTACCAGTTGTCGAAGGTCACATGGAAATCGGCGAGGTCTTTCTTGAGGGCGGCGAGCTTCTCCTCGAGGGCGATCGTCTTGAACGCTTCGAGGCGCTCCGCCTCCGTCATGGCGAGATACTTGTCCCCGTCCTTTGCGATGATGGCGCGGGCCGTCTCCACGATATCCTGACCGTGGTAGCCGTTCTCCGGCACCTCCGCATCCTTGCCGAGGAGCTGGAGATACCGCGCGTTCACCGACTCCGCCAGGTGGAGGATCTGGCTCCCCGCGTCATTGATATAGTATTCCGAGCGCACATTGTACCCCGCCGCGCGGTAGAGCCGCACCATGGCGTCCCCGTACGCCGCGCCCCGGGCGTGACCGATGTGGAGCGGCCCCGTGGGATTCGCCGACACATACTCCACCAGCACCGTGTCCTCCTCGCGAAGCGGCAGATCCCCGTACGACGGCCCCGCCTCGAGGATATGCCGGAGCTCCGTATACACCGTGTCCTTCGTGAGGTAGAAATTGATGAACCCGGCCCCTGCGATCTCCATACGCTCCACCAACGGAGAAGAGATATGCCGCACCACCGCCTCGGCGATCATCCGCGGCGCGCGGCGCGCCGTACGGGCCCACTGCATGGCCGCGTTCGAAGAATAATCGCCGAACTCCTTCTGCGGCGGCACCTCCAGCCGCTGCACCGGAGCGTACTCCCCGGCGGGCAGGTCCCCGGCCGCGACGGCTGCGTCCTTCGCCGCCTCAATGATCTGCTGCAGTTCCTCTCTGACTTCCATGGACTCCCTGTTCCTCCCATACATCTACGATAATTTCATTTCTATGCTCAAACAAACCGCGAAGCTCCACCGCATAGGCGATGGCCAGGCGTCCCGCGCCGTCTTCGACCGTATTTTCGATGCGCTCCGTCCTCACGCAGAGATCGAGCATCCCCATGGGCGTCTCGCACACCGAGCACGTCTCCTCCCCCACGCGGTACTCCTGCTTCTGCATGAACGTCCCCGTGCGGACGAGCGACACCGACTCCGGGTAGAGAAAGAGCGTCGTCCGCGTCCCCTCCATGCCCGTGAGCGACGACTCCTCATACGAGAGGAACGGCACCCGCCCGCGCACACCGAAGCGCCCCGGCGTCTCCAGAGAGATCGTCTCCGTCTCCCCGCGCTCATCCTGCTGCCGGCTCGTGATGCGGAGCATCACATCCCGCGCGCCCGTCACGGCCATATCCGCCAGCCCCTTTCGAGCAAGACAATAGAAACCACAGACCCTTTTTTCATCGGCGGTTTCTCCTCGCATCCTGTAAAAATCATATTTTTCATTATAACATACAAGGCCCGCGCGCCCTACATAAAAATTGATTTTATCACAAAACCGAACGTCCGCCCAGCCGGCAAAGTACCCGTTCCTCCCCACCGCCGCGGAAACACCTTTTCTTTCGCCGCAAATAGATAAAAATGCGTTTTCTTTCCGCGGAAATATACAGCGCTGCGTTTTTCTTACGCGCAAATATACAGAAATGCGCAGGCGCTCTGCACAAATGGGAGAGAATATTGGTCTGCCGCATGAGGGAGCGGGCCCCTATTACGACGCGAAGGGCATGGAAGCTGTCAGGGCGGGTCTCCATTTCGAAGAAGATGGTCTTCTTCATGGGGGAGCGGACCCACCTCACGGAGATTTCGTTTCTCTTATTTTCGACTGTTCCCGTCAGGGGCATACGAGCTCCATAGTCGCTTCATTTCTTCCTTCGCCGCCGGAGGAAGAAACGAAGCAAAGAAGGAAGGGCGCCGCCACGGTCACTCCGGCCTAAGATTTTGGGGCCGCTGCCTGCAAAAGCGAAACTCGCTGCGCTCAAACAGTCGCCTTTGCTTTACGGCATCGCCCCCAAAATCTTCCCCTGCGGGTCGGCCTCCGTGGGAGCGGGCGGGGAGATGCACCAGTTCTCTTCTGTGTCGTGCATTCTTTGAATGCCCATTCCCTTTGATTTCGTCATTCCTCATGGGAGTGCGGACCCACATTACGATTTTAACGAGGTCGAAGCTTTCAGCCGATCGCTGTGGTGATACGGCCGGCCAGTTTCCCGTGTTATAATCAGAAAATAAAAGGAAAGAAAGGATGAAGACCATGTTTCGTGCGATGAGACGGAGCGCGCAGGCGCTGCCGAAAGAAGAATGTGAGGCGGTGCTGCGCCGCCGGGGCGAAGGGGTGCTCGCCGTCTCCGGTGACGAAGGCTACCCCTACGCGGTGCCGGTGAATTACGCTTACGAGGACGGGAAGATCCTCCTCCATTCAGCGAAGGCAGGGCACAAAATGGACGCCCTCCGCCGGTGCGACAAAGTGTCCTTCTGCGTCATCGATGAAGACACCGTCGTACCGGAAGAATATTCCACCGCCTACCGGAGCGTCATCGTCTTCGGCCGGGCGCGCATCATCGAGGACCGGGCAGAACTGCTGCGGCGGCTGGACGAGATCGCCGTCCATTTCGTGAAAGACGGCCCGGAAGCGCGGCGGGTCTACATCGAAAAGTACATCGCCGGCGTGGCGGTGGTGGAGATCACCGCGGAGCACATCACCGGGAAAGAAGGGCGTCTCCTGCAGCAGCAGCGCCTGTGATCGACGGGCCGCGGCCCCCATGGTACAATGAAGCATCCCCGCGGGCCATCCGCGGTCACACAGGGAGGAACGATGGATATGGATCTGGAAGCACTGGAAGCACTCGTCGCCCGGGGCAGACGGGCGGCCGGCACGGCGGCGGCGCTGGCGGAAGCGCTCAGCGGGCGCGCCTTTGACGAGACGGAGGAAACGAAGGCGCTCCTCCGCGTGCTCTACGAAGACGTGCCGCTCGCCATCAGCGCAGAAAAGACAGCGGAGCAGGCGTTCGTGCGCATCGCCGGCGAAGCGGAGCGCAGCGCGGACTCGGCAGCGCTCCATCAGGCGGCAGAGCAGCTCCGCGAGACGGAGACCCTCGCGCTGGAAGCGCTGGCGGACGTGGAGCGAGACCTGCGTCGGCTGGAAACGCTCGCCCGCTGACAGGAGCCTCGGAAGAGGCTCTTTTTTCATGGCCTTTACAAAGTCCGTTCATTTCTATAGAATAGATATAAGGTATAAAAGAAACTAAAAACGGACTATTTCCGCAGCCGACCGCCGTGTTTCCTATGGTGCCTATGAAGCGCACGGTGCGGGCGCATAGATGAGCTATCCGGGCGAGATGGGGCGGCGGGAAATGTGAGATACTGTAAGAACATGAAAAGGAGGGAGCGCATTGGACATCCGGCACAGGCTGATCTATCGGCAGATCGGCGCGAAGATCGCCTATTTCCGCACGCTGGAAGGGCTCTCGCAGGAGGACCTCTCCCGCAAGATCGCCATCAGCAAGAGCACGCTCAGCAAGATCGAGCGGGGCCGGTACAACAGCGGTCTCTCCATCGCCACGCTCCTGGACATCGCCGACGGTCTCGCCGTGCCGCTCTCGGCGCTCCTCCTCTCCGGCCGGGACGAAGCGCGCGTGCTGGAAGGACAGATCGCCGCAGCGCAGGAAGACCTGTAACGGCGTTTCCCAGACATAAAATAAAAAGGCGTTTTCCTGATACAAGGAAAACGCCTTTTTTATGCCCGCGCCTTCAGCCGATTTCCCGCGCAGCCAGCCGGGCGCGGAGCGCGCGGAGGAAAGCGGCGGTCTCCGGGGAGGGCCGCTTCGCGGAGAGAAGGCCCCACGGGACGGCCCCGCTCCGCCCGCCGTATTGGCCGCGCATCGCGAATGGGCCCTGCACTGACAGCTTCGATATCGTTTTGTATTGTGATGTGGGTCCGCACCCCCGTGAGTAAGTACGTAAGCAAGAGGGATGCGAATTGAAAATGCGCGACACAGAAAAGAACTGGTGCAGCTTCCCCGCCCGTTTGAACGGAGCCCGGTGCCCGAAGGGAGGAAGTCCGGCCGGTGACGTTAAGCCGGAGCGCTTGTCTGAGCGAGCGCAGCGAGCGAGTTAAGCGAAGGTAGCGACCGGCCGGACTTCCA